>LS483371.1:623437-1246875 GCA_900475325.1 Paucimonas lemoignei | reverse complement strand
TGCCAGGCAGGCAGCAGCGGATGATCAGGCTTACAAGTCGCCGTAGCCCAGCGAACGCAGGGCGCGCTCGTCATCGGACCAGCCGCCTTTGACCTTGACCCAGAGGTTGAGCATGACCTTGGAGTCGAACAACAGCTCCATGTCGCGGCGCGCGTCGGTACCGATACGCTTGATGCGTTCGCCCTTGTCGCCAATGATGATTTTCTTCTGGCCGTCACGCTCGACGAGGATCAAGGCGTGAATATGCAAGGTTTTGCCCTGCTGCTTGAACTCTTCGATTTCGACGGTGATCTGGTACGGCAGCTCGGCACCCAACTGGCGCATGATCTTCTCGCGGACCAGCTCGGCAGCCAGGAAGCGGCTGCTGCGGTCGGTGATCTGATCTTCCGGGAAGAAGTGATCGTTTTCCGGCAGGTGCGAGGCAATCAAGCCTTCCAGCGCATCGAGGTTGTGGCCATGCTGCGCCGAGATCGGCACGATGGACGCATTCGGCAGCTGCGTTTGCAGCCACTCAAGATGCGGCATCAATTCGGCCTTGTCTTCGAGACGGTCAGTCTTGTTGATGGCAAGAATCACTGGGCCCTGCACGTACTGTACGCGCTCGAGGACCATCTGGTCTTCGTCGGTCCAGCGGGTGCGGTCAACCACGAAGATCACAACGTCGACGTCTTTCAACGCCGCCGAAGCGGTCTTGTTCATGTAGCGATTGAGGGCTTTCTCGCCATTCTTGTGCATACCCGGGGTATCGACGTAGATGGCCTGGATGGCGCCTTCGGTCTTGATGCCCAGCATGTTGTGGCGGGTGGTCTGAGGCTTGCGCGAGGTGATCGCCAGCTTCTGACCCAGGATGTGGTTGATCAGCGTGGACTTGCCCACGTTTGGCCGGCCGACGATGGCGACATAGCCACAGCGTGTTGCAGTTGAATCAGTCATTGCCGTTCTCCACGCCTAGGGCAATGAGTGCTGCGGCCGCTGCTACCTGTTCGGCAATGCGACGACTGACACCCTGACCCCGGCTTTTTTCATTCAATAAGGTGATCTCGCACTCGACGAAAAACATCCGGCAGTGCGGTTCGCCCTGGATATCCACCACTTCGTATCGCGGCAGCTCACAGGCGCGGGACTGCAGAAACTCCTGCAATCGGGTTTTCGGATCCTTGTTGGTGTCCACCAGCGTCAGGCTGTCGAACTCGGTGGTCAACCAGGCCAAAACGCGCTCGCGAGCCATGTCCATCCCGGCGTCCAGATAGATGGCGCCAATCAGGGCTTCCAGGGCATCGGCCAGAATCGACTCACGGCGAAACCCGCCGCTTTTCAATTCGCCGGACCCCAGACGCAGGTAATCACCCAGGTCAAAACCGCGAGCCAGCAACGCCAGGGTCTCACCCTTGACCAAACGCGCCCGCAGGCGAGACAGCTGGCCTTCACGGGCTTGAGGGAAGCGGTCGAACAGCGCTTCACCGGCAACGAAGTTGAGGATGGCATCACCGAGGAATTCCAGGCGCTCGTTATTGCGACCGGCAAAGCTGCGGTGTGTCAGGGCCAGAACCATCAGTTCCTGATCTTTGAAGGTGTAGCCGAGCTGACGCTCCAGGCGACTCAAGGAAACTGTCACAGGTTACCCACGCAAAAAGTATCGTCGAACATCACGGCCATAAACACAGTCTGGCTCAGTGGTTCACGTTGTTCATATTTCAAATGGGCAAGAAACTTGTTGTTCTCAACCGTCACGTTTAACGCCTTGTTCAAATCAACATCCCGAATACTATTGGGCAGCCAGTGTCAGCCCGCCCAAATGACATACGGCGCTGTTAAACACAGCGCCGCATTGATTACTTGATCAGCCCGACTCGCGAGAAGTTGGGGAAGTGGCTGAGCTTGGGCTCAGGCCAGCTCATCCAAACCGCGAACGCCTTGCCAACAATGTTCTTGTCCGGGACCATGCCCAGCTCATCCTTGGGAATGCTCGGATCATCCCAGTAACGGCTGTCGTTAGAGTTGTCGCGGTTGTCGCCCATCATGAAGTAATGGCCGGCCGGGACTGTCCATTCACGGTCAGGCGGCGCGCGGTAGCGGCTCATTTCCTGACGGATTTCGTGTTCCACTTCGCCCAGTTTTTCGCTGTACAGCTCTGCGCTGCCCAACGTACCCGGTTCGGTACCGATCAATTGTTTGGCAACCAGCTCACCGTTGACGAACAGCTTCTTGTCGCTGGTGTAACGAATCTGATCACCCGGCAGGCCAACCACACGCTTGATGTAGTTGACGCTCGGGTCGCTTGGGTAGCGGAACACCATCACGTCGCCGTGTTTCGGCTCACCGATGGAAATCACTTTCTCATCGATAACGGGCAGACGGATCCCGTAGGAAAACTTGTTGACCAGGATGAAGTCACCCACCCGCAGCGTTGGAATCATAGAGCCTGACGGAATCTGGAACGGCTCGACCAGAAAAGACCGTAAAACCAGAACGATAAACAGAACCGGGAAAAACGATTTGCCGTATTCGACCAGCAACGGTTCCTTGTTCAAGCGTTCAACGATTTCAATATCCGGCTGGCTGACACTGCCCTGATAAGTCGTGATGGCGGCCCGGCGACGAGGCGCCAGGACGACCAGATCGAGCAACGCCAGCAAACCGCATACGAACACAGCGATTACCAGCAACAGCGGGAAATTTAGTGACATAGGACCTGACTATTCCAACCTGAGCACTGCAAGGAAAGCTTCTTGTGGAATCTCCACGTTGCCGACCTGCTTCATGCGTTTTTTACCGGCCTTTTGCTTCTCCAGCAATTTACGTTTACGGCTGACGTCGCCGCCATAACATTTGGCCAGTACGTTCTTTCTGAGTGCCTTGACGGTTGTACGCGCAATGATCTGGCCGCCGATGGCTGCCTGGATCGCTACGTCGAACATCTGCCGTGGAATCAGTTCTTTCATCTTCTCGGTCAACGCACGGCCTTTGTAAGCCGCGTTGTCACGGTGGACGATCAATGCCAGGGCATCGACCTTCTCTGCGTTGATCAGTACATCCAGCTTCACCAGATTGGCGGACTGGTAACGGTCAAAATGATAGTCCAGCGAAGCATAACCGCGACTGACCGACTTGAGACGGTCGAAGAAGTCCAGGACCACTTCGTTCATCGGCAGGTCGTAAGTCACTTGCACCTGAGTCCCCAGGAACAGCATGTCGTGTTGCACGCCGCGCTTTTCGATGCACAGGGTAATGACGTTACCCAGGTGCTCCTGCGGCACAAGAATATTTGCCCGAACGATAGGTTCGCGCATGTCTTCGATGGCTGACAGGTCTGGAAGCTTGGAGGGGTTGTCGACGTAAATCGTTTCACCGGTCTTGAGCAGCAGCTCAAAAATAACCGTTGGCGCGGTGGTGATCAGGTCCAGGTCGTATTCACGCTCCAGACGCTCCTGAATGATCTCCATGTGCAGCATGCCAAGGAAGCCGCAACGGAAGCCGAAGCCCAATGCGTCAGAGCTCTCTGGCGAATATTGCAGGGACGAGTCGTTCAGCGTCAGCTTCTGCAGCGCTTCGCGGAAGTCTTCGAAGTCATCGGAGCTGACCGGGAACAGACCGGCGTAAACCTGCGGCTGGATGCGCTTGAAGCCTGGCAGCACTTCAACGTCCGGCGTGGTGCTCAAGGTCAGGGTGTCGCCCACTGGCGCGCCGTGAATGTCCTTGATACCCGCGATGATGAAGCCCACTTCACCGGCTTTCAGATCAACGGTGGCGGTGTGCTTGGGGGTGAAGACACCGACGCTGTCCACCAGGTGCATCTTGCCGGTGGACTTGACCAGAATCTTGTCGCCCTTGCGGACCCGACCGTGGCGAACACGTACCAGGGAAACAACGCCCAGGTAGTTGTCGAACCAGGAGTCGATGATCAGCGCCTGCAGCGGGTCTTCGATGTTGCCGGTAGGTGCCGGGATGGTGTGAACCAGACGCTCCAGCACCAGGTCGACGCCCATGCCGCTCTTGGCGCTGCACGCTACGGCGTCGGTGGCATCGATGCCGATGATCTTCTCGATCTCTTCCTTGACGCGGTCCGGGTCGGCCTGCGGCAAGTCCATTTTGTTCAGTACCGGCATGACCTCAAGGCCCTGCTCGATAGCGGTGTAGCAGTTGGCAACAGACTGCGCCTCAACGCCCTGACCGGCATCGACCACCAACAGAGCACCTTCGCACGCCGCCAGGGAACGGCTGACTTCATAGGTGAAGTCGACGTGGCCCGGGGTGTCAATGAAGTTCAACTGGTACGTCTTGCCGTCATTGGCCTTGTAATGCAGCGTTACGCTGTGCGCCTTGATGGTGATCCCGCGCTCACGCTCGAGATCCATGGAGTCAAGCACCTGCGCTTCCATTTCGCGCTCGGACAGGCCACCGCACATTTGAATGAAGCGGTCGGCCAGCGTCGACTTGCCATGGTCAATGTGGGCGATGATGGAGAAATTACGGATATGACTCAAATCACTCACGGATCAACACTCAAAAAGGTTGCAGGCAGATTGCCCGCCGAAAAATAGCCGGGAATTGTACCTGAACTAAGCCTTGGGCGTCACGTTTGCAGGCGACTGGTTCAGGAATGGGTCCGTAAATCGATGCCAGACACCGGACCTGTAGGAACGAGCTTGTTCGCGATGGCGTAGTTTCAGTAGGAACATTCAGTGCGCATAAACCGAATCGCGGTCAGGATCACCTCTAGTATTTCTGCAACTCAACAATCAAAGCGCTGCGTCTTGAATCGGGTAGCACCCACGGCATCCGGGCGCTGCTGAGTCAGGTTCCGTCCTGACGGCCGGGTCACTTTTGGTGCCAAAAGTAACCAAAACCTCTGCGCTGGTGTCAGCCCCTGTACCGCAGGGGTTCCGCCCTCCGATATCGTGGGGCGGGCACGCGCCGACGGGCCATCCATGGCCCAACGGCGCTCGCTCGGCATTCATGCCGAGCGACCCACCCCACGGCACCTCCACTCAGCCTCCCGACGCGCATTTTGCGTCGTCTGTGAAATCGCGGCAGGAAAAGCAAAAGCAAATCTGCTTCGCAGATTTTTAGCATCACTTTCTTCCTGAACCACACCCTGCTTTTGATTCTGGAGACCTGCGCAAAATTTATGAGCGACACAAATTGCGACTTGTGGCCGGCCGAGCGCAGGTATTGCGTAGTGGGCAACCCGGCATGGATGCCGGGTTAGCCGCACCGGGCCATGGATGGCCCATTGCGGCGGCCCACGGAGCAATGCCGGAGCGAGGGAAGTCTGAGCCTTGGCGAAGACCCGGACAAAGGAGCGGGAGCGTTTTGCTTACTTTTGACTGGGCCGGCATTCCGGCTTCTCAAAAGTGAGGCGCCGTAAGGGCGCAAAGGTGACTCGGCGTCACCGCCGCTGCTGGATATGTACGCGATTTATGACGCTCACAACCGCGCACCAACAGCATCCAGTCCCTTCACCGACGAATAACCCATAAAAAAACCCCGCACAAGGCGGGGTTCTTTTGGGTGCAGCTAATGGGTGAAGCTGGGTTACATCATGCCGCCCATGCCACCCATGCCGCCCATGTCTGGCATGCCGCCGCCAGCTGGAGCCTTGTCGTCCGGAGCGTCAGCGATCATGGCTTCGGTGGTGATCATCAGGCTGGCAATCGAGGACGCAGCCTGCAGAGCAGAGCGAGTCACTTTAGCCGGGTCCAGGATGCCCATTTCGATCATGTCGCCGTATTCGCCGGTAGCAGCGTTGTAACCGTAGTTACCCGAACCCTGCTTGACCTTGTCCACAACAACGCTTGGCTCGTCGCCGGAGTTGGCAACGATCTGACGCAGTGGAGCTTCTACAGCGCGACGCAGCAGAGCGATACCGACGTTCTGATCAGCGTTGTCGCCTTTCAGTTCGGAGATCGCCTGCAGGGAGCGAACCAGTGCCACGCCACCGCCAGGTACCACGCCTTCTTCAACGGCTGCACGGGTTGCGTGCAGGGCGTCTTCAACGCGGGCTTTCTTCTCTTTCATTTCAACTTCGGAACCAGCGCCGACTTTGATGACTGCAACGCCGCCGGACAGCTTGGCCAGACGCTCTTGCAGTTTTTCTTTATCGTAGTCCGAAGAAGTGTCGCCGATCTGCTGACGGATCTGAGCGATACGACCGTCGATGTCAGTGCGAACGCCAGCACCGTCGATGATGGTGGTGTTTTCTTTGTTCAGCACAACGCGCTTGGCATTACCCAGGTGTTCCAGGGTAGTGGTTTCCAGGCTCAGGCCGATCTCTTCGGAGATAACGGTACCGCCAGTCAGGACAGCGATGTCCTGCAGCATTGCCTTGCGACGGTCGCCGAAACCTGGAGCCTTGACGGCTGCAACTTTCACGATACCGCGCATGTTGTTCACAACCAGAGTCGCCAGGGCTTCGCCTTCAACGTCTTCGGCCACGATCAACAGCGGACGGCCAGCTTTGGCCACTGCTTCCAGAACTGGCAGCATTTCGCGGATGTTCGAGATCTTCTTGTCAACCAGCAGGATCAGCGGGCTGTCCAGCTCGGCAACCATGGTGTCTGGCTTGTTGATGAAGTACGGGGACAGGTAACCACGGTCGAACTGCATGCCTTCAACAACCGACAGTTCGTTTTCCAGACCAGTGCCTTCTTCAACGGTGATAACGCCGTCTTTGGTCACTTTTTCCATGGCTTCGGCAATGATGTCGCCGATGGAATTGTCGGAGTTGGCCGAGATAGTACCGACCTGGGCAATTGCCTTGGTGTCAGTGCAAGGCTTGGACAGCTTCTTCAGCTCGGCAACGATGGCGATGGTCGCCTTGTCGATACCGCGCTTGAGGTCCATCGGGTTCATGCCGGCAGCGACGGCTTTCAGGCCTTCGTTGACGATGGCTTGAGCCAGAACGGTTGCAGTGGTGGTGCCGTCACCAGCGTCATCGTTGGCACGGGAGGCAACGTCTTTGACCAGCTGCGCGCCCATGTTCTCGAAACGGTCTTTCAATTCGATTTCTTTGGCAACCGAAACACCGTCTTTGGTGATCAGAGGAGCGCCGAAGCTCTTCTCGATGATCACGTTACGGCCTTTAGGGCCCAGCGTTGCTTTTACTGCGTCAGCCAGGACGTTTACACCGGCGAGCATTTTTTTGCGGCCAGAATCGCCGAATTTAACTTCTTTAGCAGCCATGATCGATCTTCCTTAAATACTTGGGGTAGTAACGGAAACTAGTGGGGTGACTCAGGCTTCGACGACCGCGAGAATTTCGTTCTCGCTCATCACCAGCAGGTCTTCGCCATCTACTTTCACAGTGTTGCTGCCGGAGTACGGGCCAAACACCACTTTGTCACCCACTTTCACGGCCAGCGCACGTACTTCACCGTTGTCCAGCACGCGGCCGGTACCTACAGCGAGGATCTCGCCACGGTTTGGCTTTTCAGCAGCCGAACCTGGCAGAACGATACCGCCAGCAGTTTTGGATTCTTCTTCGCTGCGACGGATTACGACGCGGTCATGCAGAGGACGAAGCTTCATTGTCGATCTCCTAATTATGGTTTTTGAGCGGCTGGTGACGACACCAGCGGGTTAATGCATCCGGCGTTGCCGGTGCGGTTCGACAAGCGAACCGCAGAATACGGTCTGGCGTAACTGCCAGAAACCTTGCGGTGACCCATACATAAGGGCGGGCAAGGTGATTACAAGGCCGAACGTTGAATTTTTTTGTCGAGATAACGTCGTGCGCAAACAAGTGCGGCACCCGCAGGCGCCGCACAGTCGGGCTATCAGCGACTTTACTTGTCGCGATGCTCGAACTCGCCCTCGATCACATCCGGCTTGCGAGTCGGCGGATGAATCGAGCCCGGACGGCCCGGATCGTTGCTGGCCGGCATGTCTTCAGCGAAAGCACGCTGGCGTAGAGCCTGCTCTTCAGCCCGCTTGCGCATCTTGTTGACCAACAGCGTGCGAGTGAACGGCAGCAGGCAGATGATGCCCAGCACGTCACTGATGAAACCTGGCAACAGCAGCAGACCGCCACCGACGGCGATCATCAGGCCGTCCAGCATTTGCTGGGCAGGCAGCTCGCCACGGGACAGGCTTTCACGCGCGCGCATCGCGGTCGCGAACCCCGCCACCCGGATGATGAACAGCCCCGCCAGGGAGGTCATGACCACCAGCAGGAAGGTCGCGAAGAAGCCGATCGACATCCCTACGCGAACCAGAATGAACAGTTCCAGCACGGGAAAAAGCAGGAACAACAGCAGAAAAACACGCATCAATTCAATTCCTCAACGCAAGAATGCCTTGCAGTAGACCCTACGTGACGTCAGAAAAGCGTGAATTCAAGCCTCCTGCCCCACAGAATCGGGCCATTTTTGCGCGTGAGCCAATTGGGTCAAGGCTTCGCGCACTTGTTTCGGTGTGTTACAGGGCTCACTGAAAGCCAGCCAGTATAGGCGCTGACCGATGCGCAGATGCATGCCTTCGCTGTCGATGCCCGCCAATTGCGCAGGCTCGTTTTGCGACAAGCCGGTGAGTTGTACGTAATGAGCGATGGCCTGTGCGTGGTCAGCATTCATGTGTTCGATCATGCTGGTTTCCGCAGCACCGGCAAACGGATTGGCCAGCGCGACATGATCCAGCCAATGAATGGCACCAAACCCGCCGATAAACCGATAGCGCACTGGGGCCAGCACCCAGAAGTCAAAATCATGGGCGCTGTGGTAGCTCTCGGACTCGGGAAAGTAGCGGTAATAACGCTGAGCAGCTGCCTCGATGGCTTCTGGATCAACCAGCTTGTGCGCCTCGGCCATGACCGTTACGCGGCCGGTTGCCTGCACGTCATCCGCCTCACGTTCACCCACCAGCAGCGAGCATTTGGCGTCTTTGCCCAGGTTGTGGGTGTGCTGCGCGATGCGACTGATCAGAATCAGCGGTCTGCCCTGTTCGTCCAGGCAATAAGGCACGGACGAACCAAAAGGAAAGCCAGGCATGGACTTGGAATGGGTGGACAACACACCCCGATATTCCTTGAGCAGCAGTTCGCGCGCCTGCCGGGAAGCCTTTACGCTCATGTTTGGGTCACTCCTTGGAGGTGATAACGACGACCCGCCAATTGGGCACGCGCATGCGTCTCAATGACAAGAAAAATTATCGAAGGAGGATGCAACGAAAGGCCTAGTGGGAGCTACTGAGATTGCCGCGCATTTATCTGTGGGAGCGAGGCTTGCCTGCAATGAAGCTGAACGCGATTCACTTTAGATCGCCTAAAACCTATCGCGGTCAAGAACCCACGGACGATCACTGAACCCTGTGGGAGCGAATTCATTCGCGAAGAGGCCAGTACATCCGACGCATTTTCATGGGTCTTGATATTGCCTTCGCGAATAAATTCGCTCCCACAGGTCCTAGGCCAGCCGCGGCTTCTAAGTGTGTTCCGAAGCCCTGCAGGCAGGCATACAGTTTCCCACGGGGGGATGCGCTTTTTTACCAGGTCACACCGAAACCAGCGGTGTAGCGAGTCTTGTCCAGGTCGCCCTGGTCGGAGCCGCTGATGACGTTCTTCTCGGCCTTGAGGTTAAGCGAGGCCCAATCGGTCACCTTGTAACGCAGACCGACTTCGGCATCCAGGGAGTAATCCGCAACGCCGCTGATGGGCTTGCCCAGTTCGCCATTGGTGAAGAACTCAACCTTTTTGCCGATCAGGAAGCGGTTGTAATCCCAAGTGCCTGCCACCGAGTAGAAATTGTCTTTCTCGCCAGTGTTGTATTCGAAATCGGTGCGGTTAAGCAGCGAGCCGAGTTTGAACGCACCCAGCTCGTCATCCCAGAACTGGTAGCCAGGACCGGTACCGACGGTGCGCTGACGGGCCAGGTCTTCGACCTTGTCACGCTTGTAGCTGATCCGACCATCCCAGAACCAGTTTTCGGTCAGGAAGCGGTCGATGGAGTATTCAGCGCTCCAATTGTCGGTGCTGACCACGTCATCCTGGGTTTCGCGGTTGTAATCGCCTTTAGCGTTGTGACGCCATTGGCCATGCCGCGCCGAGGTCTTGAACGCAACGTTGTAATCATCGGTGTCCCGCTCAGCCTGCTGGAAATCCAGCGCAGCGTCGATATTGCCCTTCCACACCAGGTCCGTGATGATCGGCTTGGGCTTGAGCATCTGCTGGATGCTTGCCAGTTCAACTGTTTTCGGCGCATCGCCGTTGGTCAGCGTCACCTTGCCGTCGTCAGCAGGCTGCAGCGACTTGGCAATCTCACCCTGATACTGATCTTGCTTGACCATGAGCTTCTGATCGCTCTGCAGGGTTTTGACCTGCTTCATATCCAGCGGGATAGATCCGCCGTAAGCGGTATCAATCACCAGCTTGCCGCCATCGAACAGCTTGATGGTGCCGGTGATCTTGTCACCGTTCTTCAACCAGACGGTATCAGCGAGCAGGGGCGTAGAAGCGACGGAAACAGCGAGGCACAGCAAGGTTCTGATCAACATAAGCGAATACAGGGCTCATTTAGCGGAAAATCGGGCATTGTCCCGAGGAAGGACAACGTCAAGGCAATCGAGGACCGCCGCGGGCATAGAATGCACAGACCGTAGGATTATTCCGTAGTTCCATGAACCTATGCAGACAACCTTATATACAGGAATAAACCCGTGAGTGATGAGCATTCGCAGCATTCACCGACAGTTGACCCTTCTGCGGCCGACGTCAGGCGCACTGCTTTATATATGACGCTGCACCAGGTGCCCGAAGGAAAGGTGGTCAGCTATGGGCAACTGGCCGAGCTGGCAGGCCTGGGTCGCGCGGCACGTTGGGTCGGGCGTACATTGAGCCAGTTACCCGACGGCACCTCGCTGCCATGGCATCGCGTCATCGGTGCCGGCGGCAAAGTCAGCCTGCAGGCCGGAACCCCCTCTGGCGACGAACAGAGGGCTCGTTTGCGTGCCGAAGGTGTATTGGTACAAAACAATCGGGTAGATATCCGGCGCCATGGCTGGCGCCCGATGGAGCACTGCGGTTAGAGTGCGCCCTTTGTTTTCGTAACCTGAGGCAGACTCCAGCCCATGCCCCGTAAAACCTGGCGCGCCGCGCTCGCCGCATATGCCAGCCCTTCGACGTTAGTGCTGTTATTGCTTGGCTTCGCCGCAGGCATGCCCTACATGTTGGTGTTTTCTACCTTGTCGGTCTGGTTGCGCGAAGCCGGAGTCGCTCGCGAAACCATCGGCTATGCCAGCCTGATCGGCCTTGCCTATGCATTCAAATGGGTGTGGTCTCCGCTGCTCGACCAATGGCGCCTGCCGTTGCTCGGTAAGCTGGGGCGTCGCCGTTCCTGGCTGGTGCTGTCGCAATCACTGGTGATCCTGGGCTTGATCGGCATGGGCTTCTGCGACCCGCAGCAGCATCTGTCATGGCTGATCGCAATTGCCGTGGTCGTGGCCTTCTCGTCTGCCACCCAAGACATCGCCATCGATGCCTATCGCCTGGAAATCGCCGACGACACCCAGCAAGCCGCCCTCGCCGCCAGCTACATGTCCGGCTATCGGGTCGCAGCGCTGCTGGCCACCGCTGGCGCGCTGTATTTTGCGGAAGGTTTCGGTTCTACCGGTTTTGCCTACAAGCACTCGGCCTGGACCGGCACCTATGTGCTGTTTGGCCTGTTGATGCTGCCAGCACTGATCACCACGCTGATCATGCGCGAGCCGCCCGTGGCGCTGCGCACCCAGCTGTCGGCAGCGCGATATGGCTTTACCCACCAACTGGCCTCGGTGTTCGTGCTGATTGTGTTGCTGGTGTCGGTTCCGGCAATGTTCACTCAGCTGTACAACACTGACTTCGCCAGCGTGCTGTTTCAGGGTACGAGCTGGCTGGATCTGCTCATGGAAGATCGCGCGTTCCTGCGCGCCATTCTTTACACGGTACTGACCACCGCCTGCCTGTCTTCCATGGGCCGACGAGGTCTGGCACCGGTGCTGACGCCCATCAACGACTTCATCCTGCGTTATCGCTGGCAGGCGTTCCTGCTGCTGGGGCTGATTGCGACTTATCGCATGTCCGACACGGTGATGGGCGTGATGGCTAACGTCTTCTACATTGACCAGGGCTTCACCAAGGATCAGATCGCCAGCGTCAGCAAGATCTTCGGCCTGATCATGACGCTGCTGGGTGCGGGGTTCGGCGGGCTGTTGATCGTACGTTTCGGCATCATGCCGATCCTGTTCATCGGTGGTCTGACGTCGGCGGCGACCAACATTCTGTTCCTGCTGCTGGCCGACATGGGCCCAAATCTGCAGATGCTGGTGCTGACCATCTCGCTGGATAACTTCAGCTCGGGCCTGGCGACTTCAGCCTTCGTGGCCTACCTGTCGAGCCTGACCAACCTCAAGTTCTCTGCGACGCAATACGCGCTGCTCAGCTCGATCATGCTGCTGCTGCCGCGTCTGCTGGGAGGATATTCAGGGGTGGTGGTGGAGAAATACGGCTATCACAATTTCTTCCTGATCACCGCCCTGCTGGGGGTGCCGACGCTAATCATGATCATCCTGCAGTGGAGCAAGGAAACGAAGCAGGACAAGGCAGCTGAAGAGCTTGAGGCGCAAAAGCCTTCGGATCTGTAGTCGCTTAGACCTGTAGGAGCTGCCGCAGGCTGCGAAAACGCTGTACCTGAAACGCCGTCATTCGCAGCCTTCGGCAGCTCCTACAGAACTACAGCGTATCCGGAGAAACGTAGTACCTGTGGGAGCGACAGGGATGTCGCTCCACCTTGCTCGCGAAGAGGCCAGTACATTCTCAATGTTTCCAGGGCCTGGAACACCTTCTTCGCAAGCAAGCTCCCACAGTTACAACGCGTTGCGGCGCTGACTACTGCGCCGCTGGCGAATCCTGCACCACGCGAACCACACGTTGCGGGAACGGGATGTCGATGTTGGCAGCGCGCAGACGGTCGCGGGCTTCGGCGTTGAAGCGGTTTGACACATCACCGAAATCGCCAGTCTTGACCCAGACCCGCAGCGACAGCGTAATCGCGCTTTCGCCCAATACCGCAACCACGGCCTGAGGCGCGGGGTCTTGGAGGACCCGAGGGTCGTCGGCCATGTCCATCAACACTTGCAGCGCCTGCTTGAGATCCGCTTCGTAATCCACGCCTACATCGAACGTGATCTTGCGTGTCGGCTGGCGATTGGTGTTGGTGATGATCCCGTTGGACAGGTTGCCGTTGGGCATGATCACCGTCTTGTTATCGCCGGTACGCAGCACGGTGTGGAAGATCTGGATGTTATCGACGGTCCCGGCAACACCCTGGGCCTCGATCCAGTCACCGATCTTGAACGGACGGAACAGCAGAATCAGCACCCCGCCTGCGAAGTTCGCCAGGCTACCTTGCAGCGCCAGGCCAATCGCCAGACCCGCAGCACCGATAGCAGCCACGAACGATGTTGTTTCCACGCCGATCATGGAGGCAACGCTGACCACCAGCAGAATCTTCAGAATGACGTTGGCCAGTGTACTGATGAAGCCCTGCAACGCCAGATCGGCCTTGCGCAGCGCTAGCAGCACGCCGACTTTAGCGGTCAGCCGGTTGATCAGCCACCAACCGATGGCCAGGGTGACCAAGGCCAGCAGCACGCGACTGCCGTATTCCATGATCATTGGAATCCAGGATTGGGAAGCCTTCACCAAGTGATCGACTTCGGCATTGAAATCCATGTTTTTCTCCTTACGGTTCGCGAAACGGGTGGCTGAAGCCTCGACTCGAGCCTGAGCGTTTCAGCCGCCCGTAGGGCCGCACGCGGGTGCGCAGCACACAGGCTGCGTACCCTGCGGGCCAGACAATCAGTCGCGGAAGTTGTTGAACTGCAGCGGCATGCCGAATTCATGGGCGCGCAACACGGCCATGGCTTCTTGCAAGTCATCACGCTTTTTGCCGGTTACCCGGACCTGCTCGCCTTGAATGGCGGCCTGGACCTTGAGTTTGGCTTCTTTGATGTGAGCGACGATCTTCTTCGCCAGCTCCTTGTCGATGCCTTCTTTGAGCACGGCGTCCTGCTTCATCAACTTGCCGGAGGCGAATGCATCTTTGACTTCCAGGCATTTGACGTCGATCTTGCGCTTGACCAGGCACAGCTTGAGGATTTCGATCATCGCTTCAAGCTGGAACTCTGCTTCGGCGGTCAGATTGACCGTCAGGTCTTTTTCCTTGAATTCGAATTCACCTTTACCTTTCAAGTCGTAGCGACGGTCCAGCTCTTTGATGGCGTTGTCGACGGCATTAGTGACTTCGTGTTTATCCAGTTCGGACACTACGTCGAACGAGGGCATGTCATTTCTCCGGTTAAAAGGCGTATGGAAACGCTAGGCTTGACGGTATTGAATCGCGGTTATTATAACGAGACTTTTCCGCGTTCACTGCGAGCGTTCCATGTCGACAACCGATTTGCCCCACTTGCGCCCACTGATTTGCCTGGCAGTGAACAATTGATGCCGGTGACCTGGCATGTTCTGGGCGCCGGAAGCCTGGGTAGCCTGTGGGCAGCGCGTTTTGCGAGAGCCGGTTTGCCGGTGCGGTTGATCCTGCGTGATGCTGCGCGACTGGCAGCCTACGAGGCGAACGGCGCAACGCTGACCCTGATTGAGCAAGGCGTTGAAAGTCGACTGCCGATCAGCGCCCAGACCCTCGACAGCGATGAGCCCATCCACCGCTTGCTGCTGGCCTGCAAGGCTTATGACGCCGAGCAGGCGATTGCTTCGCTGGCGCCACGGCTGAGCCCCGGCGCGGAAGTTGTGCTGCTGCAGAACGGGCTGGGCAGCCAGGATGCCGTCGCCGCACAAATCCTCCAGGCGCGCTGTATCTTCGCGTCGAGCACCGAAGGCGCGTTTCGTCCGCAGGATTGGCACGTGGTGTTCGCCGGGCATGGCTATACCTGGCTGGGCGCCCCCCAGAACCCTGCCCCGCCCGCCTGGCTCCCGGATTTGCAAGGCAGCGGTATCGCGCACGAATGGACGCCCGATATCCTGACCCGCCTGTGGCGCAAACTGGCCCTCAATTGCGCGATCAATCCGCTGACCGTCCTGCATGGCTGCCGCAACGGTGGCTTGCTGGAGCATCACTGCGAAGTCGCCACACTCTGCGTCGAGCTGACCGAACTGCTTGAGCGCTGCGGTCAGCCAGCCGCTGCTCAGGACCTGCACAGCGAAGTGCTGCGAGTGATTCAGGCGACGGCGGCCAATTACTCATCGATGCACCAGGATGTCGCTCAGGAGCGCCGCACCGAGATCAGTTACCTGCTGGGCTATGCGTGCGCCGCCGCCGAACGCCATCAGTGTGCAGTTCCCCATTTGAAACAGCTGCAACACCGGCTGGTTGACCATTTGGCGAACAAAGGGCTGCGCACCGACTAACGCCCAGAGACACTCGGTTTGCTCAACCGCCAAACCGCGCGCTACCCTGATCACTCCCTCTTTGTGTGTGATTCGCCTCATGTCATTGCGCCAACGCCTGGAAAACCTGCCGGTCGGTCAGAAGCTTCTGGCTGCGTTGCTGGTGCTGCTCACCACTGTGTTGCTGGTGGCCAACCTGACCTTCATCAGCGCCGCCTATTACATTTCCCAGGAAGCCATGGCCCCCCAGGCCTTGCAGACCATCGGCCGACTGATCAGCAACCCCAACCTCGCCGAACAGGCACTCAGCTCGCCGACCAATGCCGAGGCGCTGCTCAAAGAGCTGAAAAGCTATGGCCCCCTGCGGGCCGCTGCGCTGTACGACAACACTGGCGAGCGTCTGGGCCAGTTGCAGCATGGCGACAAACTCAGGTTGCCGACTCACGTCAAAGACATCGATACCTGGCGCATCACCGAGTTTCGCAATACCCAAGTCATTCCAGTACCCAAAGCCGGGCAAACACCGGGCCATCTGTTATTGGTGGCCAGCAGCGAGCTGCCCACGGCGTTTTACACCGGCACTCTGACCGCCAGCCTCGGCATTCTGGTATTCAGCGTATTGCTCTGGCTGATCATTGCGAGGCAGATCCGCAGGCTGATCACTGAGCCTATCTATCAGTTGGAAGAGCTGTCCCGACAAGTCACCCGGGAAGAAAGTTATGCGCTGCGGGCAGAGCCAGGCAACAAAGACGAGATTGGCAGCCTGGCCGAAGCCTTCAACACCATGTTGTCGCGCATGGAAGCGCGGGAGCAGCAACTCAAGCGCGCCCGTGATGACTCTCAGGAAGCCTACGACCAGGCTCAAGGGTTGGCCGAAGAAACCCGCAACACCAATCGCAAGCTGGAACTTGAAGTCAAAGTGCGCAGCAAGATCGAGAAGAAGCTCACCGGGTTTCAGAACTACCTGAACAGCATCATCGACTCCATGCCTTCGGCGCTGATCGCCCTCGATGAACAGCTTTACGTCACACAGTGGAATCAGGAAGCCAGCGCCCTTTCCGGCACGCCGCTGGATGAAGCACTCAATCAGCCGATCTTCCTCGCCTTCTCGCCCATGAAGACCTTTCTGCCGCAGCTCAAGCAGACTGTCGAGCGCCACAGCGTCACCAAGATTGAGCGGGTCACCTGGATCAAAGATGAAGAGCGCCGCCACTATGCGCTGACGTTCTACCCGCTGACCGGGGATGCAGGCCGCGGCGTGGTTATCCGTATCGACGACATTACCCAGCGCCTGTCCCTGGAAGAGATGATGGTGCAGTCCGAGAAAATGCTGTCGGTCGGCGGGCTGGCAGCGGGCATGGCTCACGAGATCAACAATCCGCTGGGCGCAATTCTGCATAACGTGCAGAACATTCGTCGACGGTTGTCCAGCGACCTGCCGAAGAACATTGAGCAGGCAGAGGCGGACGGTATCGAGCTGGAAACCGTGAATCGCTACCTGGTCAGCCGCGAGGTCCCGCAATTGCTCGATGGCATCGCGCAGGCCGGTGCGCGGGCGGCGAAGATCGTCAGCCATATGCTCAGCTTCAGCCGCCTCAGCACCCGTCAAATGGCGCCTTGCGACCTGCCGGCGCTGATTGATCAGGCGCTGGAAATCGCCAGCAATGACTTCGACCTGACCATCGGCTTTGACTTCAAAGGCCAGGCCATCGTCCGCCAGTTCGACCCGGAGCTGGGACCCGTACCGGGCACCGCCAACGAGCTGGAACAAGTGCTGCTCAACCTGCTGAAGAACGCGGCACAGGCCATTCATCAACGCCCGGACGATAGCGAACCGGGGCGGATCATCCTGCGCACCCGGCTCAACCCTCCCTGGGCGGAAATCCAGGTCGAAGACAACGGCGTCGGCATGTCGGAGAACGTGCGCAAGCGGACCTTCGAACCGTTTTTCACCACCAAGGAAATCGGCCAGGGCACCGGGCTGGGTCTGTCGGTGTCGTACTTCATCATCACCAACAACCACAAAGGTCAGATGGAGGTTCAATCCTCGGTCGGCCAAGGCACCTGCTTTACCTTGCGCCTGCCATTGACCGGCAGCCAGGTGGCAGTGCCAGAAGCGGTTATTTCACCGCTATGACGGAGCAATAGAAATGGGCTTTCGCTTGTCGAAAATTTACACACGCACGGGCGACACCGGCGAAACCGGCCTTGGCGACGGCCGCCGAGTCCCCAAAGATCATCCTCGGGTCGAAGCCATTGGCGAAGTGGACACACTCAACAGCCAATTAGGCCTGCTGCTGGCCGGACTGGCTGAACAGGTCACGGAAAAGCCCGGGCTTGATGAGGTGATCCAGGTGCTCACCCCGTGTCAGCACCGCTTGTTCGATCTGGGTGGGGAATTGGCGATGCCGGTTTATCAGGCACTGGACCAGGCAGAAATCGATCGGCTGGAAGCTGCCATCGATGTGTGGAATGAAGAACTAGGCCCGCTGGAAAACTTCATCCTGCCCGGTGGCTCGGCACTGATCGCCCAGGCCCATGTCTGCCGCAGCCTGGCCCGCAGCGCCGAGCGCCGTTGCCAGCACCTCAATGCCGTCGAGCCGCTGACCGGGTTTGGGTTGGCGTATATCAACAGGTTGTCGGATTTGCTGTTCGTTGCCGCACGCCTGATTGCCAAGCGCCAGGGTATTGCTGAGATATTGTGGGAGGCGGCGAAGAAGCGGTAGTGTCGGGTTCATCACATCAACCCTGTGGGAGCGAATTCATTCGCGAAGGGGTCGGTACATCCGATGGATATTCATCGTTTGGAACACCGCATTCGCGAGCAAGCTCGCTCCCACGGGCTCAACACTAATCTTGTGGGAGCGAGCTTGCTCGCGAAGGGGCCGGTACATCAGACAGATATTCGTCGTTTGTACCACCGCATTCGCGAATGAATTCGCTCCCACGGGGAGTGCGATTCCAACTTCTACTCTTGCGGCCAGAACGCCCTGATCCCCGCCACACCCTGCGCCCCACTCTGCCAGGCCTGGTGCTGCTCGGCCGGACCAACCCCGCCGAGCAGGTAAACCGGCTTGCTGAAACCGGTAATCAACTGCTGGGCCTGCTCCCATCCCAACGGCTGCGCGTCGGGGTGAGTCTGAGTGGGCTGGACCGGTGACAGGGTTACGAAGTCGACGCCCATCTGCTCCGCCAGGCTCAGCTCTTCAGCGTTATGGCAGGAAGCTGCTAGCCAGCGCTCCTTGGGAAACGGGCGACCGTTGGCCGCCAACTTGCGCAGTTGCGCCGAGGTCAGGTGCCAACCGGCAGCCGGAAAATCCCCCAGCCATTCCAGTGGTCCTTTGAGCATCAGCTGCGCTTTCCCTGCACACAAACCCACCGCATCCACAGCCAGGTCGCGATACTGCGGGTCATAGCCATTGGGTGCGCGCAGTTGAATCAGCTTGATGCCGCTTGCAACCGCCTTCTGAATGCCGCGTAACAATTGCGGGGTTTCCAGTTCGCCAGGAGTGATGAGGTATTCACCGGGCAGACGCGCCGCCGCGACGATAGGTTGGTTAGCGGCCGGGAATTCGTAATTCGGCAATTCTCGATTCGACACCCAGGCCAATGGCTGCCCCTCGACGCCGTGAGGCTCGCCCGTGAACGCCGAGACTTCCCAGACATCCAGCAACACCTGTTTGTCCGGGTAATCATGCTGAATCTTGATCAGAGGACGCGCCTGGGTGACGACGATGTTCAGCTCTTCCAGCAGCTCACGGGCCAGGGCGGCTTCAACCGCCTCGCCAGATTCGACCTTGCCACCGGGAAATTCCCACAGCCCGCCCTGATGCT
This sequence comes from Paucimonas lemoignei, assembly GCA_900475325.1. GTDB lineage: Bacteria > Pseudomonadota > Gammaproteobacteria > Pseudomonadales > Pseudomonadaceae > Aquipseudomonas. The sequence continues at coordinate 1,227,671 of LS483371.1, read as the reverse complement.
GACTGTCGGCGCGACGTGCGATGAGGATTCTGCCGTCAGCACCACGGATGACGGCGGCGGCTACATGAATTCTTTTCACAGGGGGTTCCTCCTAAACCGACATTTCGCGGCTAAAGCCGCGAGGCGGTAGTGCTGCCGATGAAGATCCAGTGCATGAACCCGGCATTTTCGCGGCTAAAGCCGCTCCTACGGATGTAAACAGTCGTGGGACCGGCTTTAGCCGGGAAGAGGCCAGTACATTCGACACATTATGGTCGTCAGGAATGCCGCCTTCCGGCTGAAGCCGGTCCCACGGTTCTTGCATCACCGACTTACGTGCGGTATTCCGCGTTGATCTTCACGTACTCGTGGGACAGGTCGGTGGTCCAGATGGTTTCGCTGCAATCACCACGGCCCAGCTCGATACGGATGGTGATTTCTGCTTCTGCCATCACCGCCGAACCCTGCTCTTCGGTGTAGGTGGTCGCGCGGCAGCCTTTGCTGGCGATGCACACCGAGCCCAGGAACACGTCAATCTTGCTGACATCCAGATCCGGTACGCCAGCGCGGCCTACAGCAGCCAGGATGCGACCCCAGTTAGGATCCGACGCGAACAGTGCGGTCTTGATCAGCGGCGAGTGAGCCACTGCGTAACCCACGTCCAGGCATTCCTGGTGATTACCGCCACCATTGACTTCAACGGTCACGAATTTGGTCGCGCCTTCGCCGTCGCGCACGATGGCCTGGGCTACTTCCATGCACACCTCAAACACCGCTTTTTTCAGCGCGTCGAACAGCGGGCCTTTGGCTTCGGTGACTTCAGGCAGGCTCGCCTGACCGGTGGCGATCAGCATGCAGCAATCGTTGGTGGAGGTATCGCCATCGATGGTGATGCGGTTGAACGACTTGTTGGCGCCGTCGCGGATCAGGTCCTGCAACACGCTCTGCGAAACCTTGGCGTCGGTGGCGATGTAGCCCAGCATGGTCGCCATGTTCGGGCGGATCATGCCCGCGCCCTTGCTGATACCGGTGACAGTGATGGTCACACCGTCGATCTGGAACTGACGGCTCGCGCCTTTCGGCAGTGTGTCCGTGGTCATGATGCCGGTGGCCGCAGCGGCCCAGTTATCCACAGACAGATCATCAAGCGCCGCTTGCAAGGCACCTTCGATCTTTTCCACAGGCAACGGCTCGCCGATCACGCCAGTGGAGTAAGGCAGCACGGCAGAGGCATCAACGCCGGTCAGTTCAGCCAGCTTCGCGCAAGTCCGGGCGGCATTGGCCAGGCCAGGTTCGCCGGTGCCCGCATTGGCGTTACCGGTGTTGGTCAGCAGGTAGCGCACAGCGCCGCCCACTCGTTGCTTGGCAAGGATGACTGGCGCGGCGCAAAACGCATTGAGGGTAAACACGCCCGCCACGCTGGAGCCTTCAGCACAGCGCATGACCACGACGTCTTTGCGACCTGGGCGTTTGATGCCGGCCGAAGAAATGCCCAATTCGAAACCGGGAACCGGGTGCAGTGTCGGCAAAGGACCAAGACCAACAGCCATAGGTGCGCTCCTTGAAAGATTGTCTGCGCCGCCCTTCTCGGTACGGCAATTGATTGTAAAACGCCGCGACGGCAGGGCCGGTCGCGGCGTTGGTGCTACAGGTTCAAATCAAGGCTTAGTTGATCTGGCCGTGGCAGTGTTTGTATTTCTTGCCCGAACCGCACCAGCACAGCTCGTTACGGCCCTGCTTCTGATCGTTGCGGACCGGCAGCGTTGCCACTTCGACACCCTCTTCAACCAGGGCTTCAGGCTGCTCGAGACCCGGCGCTTCGGCGTGTTCGAACTGCATGCGTTGCGCCAGCTCTTCGGCGTCGCGACGCAGACGAGCTTCCTCTTCTTCCGGATCCTCGCGGCGGACCTGAACGTGTGACAGCACACGGATGGTGTCGCGCTTGATCGAGTCCAGCAGTTCCTGGAACAGGGTGAAGGATTCGCGCTTGTATTCCTGCTTCGGGTTCTTCTGAGCGTAACCGCGCAAGTGGATACCGTGACGCAGGTGATCCATGGTCGACAGGTGGTCTTTCCACAGGTCGTCCAGTACGCGCAACAGGATCTGCTTCTCGAAGGAGCGCAGTGCGTCCGCGCTGGCTTGCTCTTCCTTCTCGTTATAAGACGCGAGCAGCTCGTCCATCAACTTGGTGCGCAGGGTTTCTTCGTGCAAGTGATCGTCTTCGTCGAGCCACTGCTGAATTGGCAGCTTCACGCCAAAATCGGTTTCCAGCGCAGCTTCCAGACCCGGAACATCCCACTGCTCAGGCAGGGACTGTGGCGGAATATGCTGGCTGATCAGGCTGTTGAGCACGTCCTGACGGAAGTCGGCAATGGTGTCACCAATGTTGGTCGCAGCCAGCAGGCTGTTACGCATGTGGTAGATCACTTTACGCTGCTCGTTGGACACGTCATCGAATTCCAGCAATTGCTTGCGGATATCGAAGTTGCGGCCTTCAACCTTGCGCTGTGCCTTTTCGATCGCGTTGGTCACCATGCGGTGCTCGATCGCTTCGCCAGACTGCATGCCCAGCGCTTTCATGAAGTTCTTCACCCGATCAGAGGCGAAGATGCGCATCAGGCTGTCTTCCAGGGACAGGTAGAAACGGCTGGAACCGGTGTCGCCCTGACGACCGGCACGACCACGCAGCTGGTTGTCGATACGACGTGATTCGTGACGCTCGGAAGCAATTACATGCAGGCCGCCCGCTTCGATCACTTGCTGATGGCGTTTCTGCCAGTCGGCCTTGATTTGTGCGATCTGCTCTGGACTTGGATCTTCCAGTGCCGCGACTTCGACTTCCCAATTACCGCCCAACAGAATGTCAGTACCGCGACCGGCCATGTTGGTGGCGATGGTCAGGGCGCCCGGACGACCGGCCTGCGCGATGATTTCGGCTTCTTTTTCGTGAAACTTGGCGTTCAGAACCTTGTGAGCGATACCTTCCTCATTGAGCAGACGGGACATGTGCTCGGAGGTTTCGATAGTCGCGGTGCCCACCAGTACCGGACGGTTCTCGGCCAGACAGGCCTTGATGTCGGTCACGATGGCGGCGTACTTCTCTTCCGCCGTCAGGTAGACGAGGTCGTTGAAGTCTTTACGCGCCAGCGGCTTGTTCGGCGGGATGACCACGACCGACAAGGTATAGATCTGGTGGAATTCGAACGCTTCGGTGTCCGCCGTACCGGTCATGCCGGACAGCTTGTTGTACAGACGGAAGTAGTTCTGGAACGTGGTCGAAGCCAGCGTCTGGCTTTCGGCCTGAATGTTCAGGTTTTCTTTCGCTTCGATCGCCTGGTGCAGGCCTTCGGACAGACGACGACCCGGCATGGTACGACCGGTGTGTTCGTCGACCAGCAGGATCTGACCGTCCTGGACGATGTATTCAACGTTGCGATTGAACAGCGTATGCGCACGCAGACCGGCATAAACGTGGGTCAGCAGACCCAGGTTATGCGCCGAGTACAGGCTCTCGCCTTCAGCCAGCAGCCCGACTTCGGTGAGCATTTCTTCGATGAACTGGTGACCGGCTTCGTTCAGCTCGACCTGACGGGTTTTCTCGTCAACGGTGTAGTGACCGGCCTTGGTAACCTCGCCTTCCACTTCCTCGATGTGCTGCACGAGACGCGGGATCAGGCGGTTGATTTCGGTGTACAGCTTGGAGCTGTCTTCGGCCTGACCGGAAATGATCAGCGGTGTACGGGCTTCGTCGATGAGGATCGAGTCCACTTCGTCGATCACGGCAAAATTGAGCTCGCGCTGGAACTTGTCTTCCATGCTGAAAGCCATGTTGTCGCGCAGGTAATCGAAACCGAATTCGTTGTTGGTGCCGTAGGTGATGTCGGCGGCGTAGGCTTCACGCTTTTCCTCTGGCGGCTGGAATGGCGTGACGATGCCAACGCTCAGGCCCAGGAACTCGTACAGCGGACGCATCCAGTTGGCATCTCGACGTGCCAGGTAGTCGTTCACGGTAATCACGTGAACGCCCTTGCCAGCCAGTGCGTTGAGATAGACCGCCAGGGTACCCACAAGGGTCTTGCCTTCACCGGTACGCATTTCGGCAATCATGCCTTCGTGCAGGGTCATGCCGCCGATCAACTGAACGTCGAAGTGGCGCATGCCCATGACGCGCTTACCGGCTTCACGAGCAACTGCGAAAGCTTCAGGAAGCAGCTTATCGAGGGTCTCACCTTTGGCTAAGCGGGCCTTGAACTCTTCGGTCTTGGCACGCAATTGCTCGTCCGAAAGGGCCACCATTTGCTCTTCGAAGGCATTGACGAACTGAACCGTCTTGAGCATGCGTTTGACTTCACGCTCGTTCTTGCTTCCAAAAAGTTTTTTTAACAAAGGCGCAAACATATCGACAGGATCTTCCACACATAGGAATGGAGGGCGGCCCCGTGAGTCGCCCGTGCAGCCCTCATGGCCGCATGCGAACGAGCATTCTACCCGGAAACGATGGAGAGGAAAGTGGCGTTATTCCACGATGCTGGCACAGCGCTGTGATGGGGCTGTCTGTAGATAGGGTCATTTTGCGCAAGTTCAACCCATCAACCGTAGAAGTTACCTATTGATTTTGCGCACAAAACCCCGGTTTGGCGGCGAACACCGGTCAAGCAGGTGCTTTCTGCTAACATGACGAACTTGTCACCTCAGGTCACCCGCTCATGGCATTTCGTCCACTCACCGCCCGGGCACCCGCTGTTCTGTTGCGCGAAGCCAAGCCGCTGAAGGCGATTTTTCATCATGCCCAGCGTCTTGGTCACTTGCAGCGGCTGCTGGAAAGCCAGTTGCAGCCTGCTGCGCGTGAGCATTGCCACGTGGCGTCATGGCGCGAAGGCAGTCTGTTGTTGATCGTAACTGATGGTCATTGGGCGACGCGCCTGCGCTATCAGCAGAAGCGGTTGCAGCGACAACTGGTCGCATTCGACGAGTTCGCGAATCTGACCCGCATTGTGTTCAAGGTTCAGCCGCCGTCCGCTCGTCAGGGCGCAGCGGGGCATACGATGGATTTGTCGCCGGTTGCGGCTGAGAGCATTCAGGCCACGGCTGACGGGATAACTGATCCGAAGCTGAGAGCGGCGCTGGAGCGGTTGGCGGCGCATGCCAAGCCTAAGGATTGATGGTTTTTTTGCGTACCTATCCGTTTTCTCGGTAACGGCAACTTGTGGTTGCGCCCTTACGGCGCCTCACTTTTGATAGAGCGCAAAAGTAAGCAAAACGCTCTTGCCCCACCACTCGGTCCCTCGCCTAGGCTCGGCATACCCGTAATCCGACATTGATGCGTGGCGCCGCCGCCAACGGCCATCCATGGCCTGGGGCGGCTAAACCGGCATCCCTGCCGGTTTGCCCCACGCCTCAACATCGAATTCCGGCCAGCGTGGTTTGACGGGGCGCCCAAGATCAAAAGCCAAATCAAAAGCGCGCGAGGCGGCCTGGTAGCCGACCTGCTTTTGCTCGTGCATATCCCCACTGTATTCGTTGTTTGATTTATTGCCTTCGCGGATGAATTCGCTCCCACGGGTTTGGTGACTTCTAAAGGAGTGACCGGGCGGCACTCTACCTCGCTCGCGATTCAGGCGCTGCGGTGAATCAGGTGGACTAGGCTGTTCTTATCGCATGCAAACACCCACCGATTCAGTGATTACCTGTGGGAGCGAGCTTGCTCGCGAAGAAGCTGGTACATCCGAATATATTTCTATGGAGAGGAACATTGCCTTCGCGAGCAAGCTCGCTCCCACAGGATTGCAGCGCCGCGTCCCTGTATGGGAACGCGCTCACTAGAAACAGGCCGGCTCTCAGGCCGCCTCGTTTGGCTTTTGATCTTGGCGCCCCGTCAAACCACGCTGGCCGGAATCCGATGTTGATTCGCAGGGGAAACCGGCAGGACGCCGGTTTAGCCGCACTGGGCCAGGGATGGCCCTTTGCGGCGACCCTGCGAATCAATGTCGGATTACGGGTATGCCGAGCACTAGCGAGGGACCGAGTGGTGGGGCAAGAGCCTTTTGCTTACTTTTGGCTGGGCCGGCATCCCGGCTTTCAAAAGTGAGGCGCCGTAAGGGCGCAACCACAAGTGGCCGTTACCGAAGCAACGGATATGTACTCAAAAAAATGTGTAGATACCAATGCCGCCCACACGATCCACACAAGCTACCGCCCACCCCACACCCTCTCAAACTCCAAAACCCCAGCTTTGAGCAGCCCCGCCTGAACCAGCAGCGGCGTCACCATCGCATCCGCTTCAACCCTGCCACTGAGCTTGATCCGCCCAACCGCAGGCTCCATCCAGCCATGAAAACGATGCTCGCCTTCGCGCTGAACATCCGCCAATAACCGCAAACCTTCACGACACTCCAACCTGAGCTGCGCACTGCCTAGCACCACCGTCCACGGCGTGATCAAGGCCAGGTCCCGACCGCTCAGTTCGCCTCCACTGGACCTGCACGTCGCACCACTCCCTTTAATATGCACGCTGCCTTGCCAGTTCCCATCCACCACAAAGCCCGTCAAAGGTGTCATCTGCCGCGCAGCAGGAGCCAGTTGCGCCTGCCAGGCCCAGGGCCAGCCGCTGAGTTGCAATTCCCAGTTCCGTTGCTGAAAACCCGCACTCACATTGCCCTGGCCGATCCAGGGTTGGAAACGCCACGCCAGAGGACCAAGCGGGCCGAGCCTCTCCATGCCGCCGTTCCAAAGGGTGCCAGTCACCGCCACCGGCTGCCAATCAGAACTCCAGGGCACAAACCGGGCGACAAACGCAGCCGGCATGTTCAACAGCAGCGTCAGGACAAAAACCGCGACACCCACCCCCCAGAGCTTGCGCGTCAAGGTCGACCTCCCGTGCGGCTGACGTCCACGCTGAACACCAGCCCCTGATGCCCTTGCTCAAGGCTCCAGCGCAGCGGGCGCCCACCTTGGGCCTGAATGCTGCCCAGCAATTGCGGCAGGGTTTCGGCGCGGGTCAGTTCGCCCTGCAATTGCCAGATGTCGCCACGCTGTTCGACCCGCGTGAGCATCAGGCCGCGAGCGCTGGCCAGGGCCTGCCAATAGTCGCTGGTGAAGGTCACCCCAGGAGTCAATGCCTGAGCCTGCTGAGCCAGAGTCGGCCATTGGCGCCATTCTTTGCCCCACGCCAGCAACGGGCGACCGATCAACACCAGCAACAGCGTCAGCACCACCACCCATCCCGCCAACAAGGCATAACGGCGACTGGCAGGCAGCGCCGCGAACGTTACACAGCTGCGTTCGATGAAAGCCTTCATGGCTGGCCGTCCAGGTTGAAGTTGAGGGTCAGCAAGGCGGTTTTGGGATCTGGCTCGACGGTGACTTTCGCTCCGGCGCTGCGGGCCATCGCTTGCCAGTGTTCGAGGGCCGGAGACGGGCTGCTGCCGCTGAGCACCACACGCCAGCGCTGGCCATCGAAATAACTGCCGGAAACACCCCATTCCTGCTGCCCTTCAAGCCATTGCTCGACCGCCTGTTCCAGCTCAACCATTTGCTGCTGTCGGGTTCGCCAGTCGAGCTGATCGGCGGACATCCGGGCCAGAACCCGCTCCGCCTGGCGGGCGCTGGAGACGGGGCCGGTGACGGCCTCAACCTGCGCCTTCCAGACCGGCACCTGTCGCCAGAACTGCCCGATCACCAACGCGCCCCAGACCAGCGCCAATGCTGCACAGGCCCCCAACAGACGCCGCTGGCTTTGGCTGAATGCCAAGGTTCGTGGCCGACTTCTGCCTGTGCGACGTCCAGAACCGGCCAACAGATTCGGCAGGCGCTGCAACGGAGCCCACTGCGAAGGCCAGTCGCCGGTGATTTCCTGCTGCGAATGCTGCCAATCTTCCGGCAAATCCCCCAGCACCTCGGGCCACACCAACCAGTGCTGCACGCCCTTCGCATCCGCGCGCTTCACGCAGGCGCATTCACCACGGGACCAGCGCAATGCCTGGTCAGGGGCCAGCTCCGGCAACAGTTGCATCTCTGCCCATACATGACTGACTGCGAGACCCATCGCTTCACACTCATCCAGCCAGCTCAGGACGCGAACGCGCTCAACCACCAGCAATTCCAGATGCCCGTTGGCCCTGGACAGACAGCTCACCTGCACCTGATCGACCGGTTGTTGTAGCGAATCCTCCAGCAATTGCGGCCATTCATGGGGCTTGAGCCCGGGTGGCGCAGGGATCTGGAAGTGGCTGCAACGCGCTGCGGGTATGATCAGCGCGACCGGGGCCTCAGCAAAACGTGCAGGCGGCGGCCCGTCGCCGAACTCGGTACCGGGCAGACGGCGCCATTGCCAGGGATCAGCAGCCTCAAGGCCGGGACGAACCAGCAACCACTCGCGTGCAGCCGCACGTTCGGACAGCCTGCGTTTAAAGAGCTTCACGGTTGGCTATCCGGCAAATTGAAGGTGCAAACATAAGGCGCTCCATGACGCTCGAATTCCAGCCGCACGCCCCGATTGGGCTGCTGGGCGACCGTTGAAGGAAACGCCAGCCAGCGGGTTCCCTGATAAAAACTGAACTGCACCTTGTCGATCTCGCCCAGTTGTTCGCGGCGCTGCCAACGGGCAACACCAGCGGCGTAAAGGTCAGCCGAGGTCCAGATGTTCAAGCTGCGTTCGCGCGGGCTGAACTCAAGGCGTTGACGCTGTAAACGCGACTGGCCTTCTTCGGGCCAGGCGGTAAGCGCTACCCAGTCCAGCTGCTGTGCCGCTGGCTTCCAGTCCAGCCAGGCCATGGGCAATGGCAGGCGCTGTTCGTACAGTTGGCGCAGCACCAGACCGTCCAGCCGCCGCTCCAGGGCCAGGCAGAATTCCAGCACCATCGGCTCGTTGCCCGGCTCGGACAGACGCTCGCGCACGCTCAACCAGCCATTGACCAACGCCGCCAGCACCACGCCAAGCACGGCGGTCAACGCCATGGCCACCAACAGCTCAACCAGCGTCAGGCCTTGCTGAAGCCGCTTCACGGTCGCACCAGAAACAACGTGAAATGCCCCAGCGGCTCGCGCTCATCCGGCGCGGCAAACAGTGCCAGTTCGCCGCGACGCAAATCCCGCACGCCGGTCATGCCCAGGTCCAGCCGCCAGTAGCAGGTCATCTCGCCCTGGCGCAGTTCGCCACGCACCTGATTGATCTGCGGCCAGTAACGCTCGACGCCGAATCGCGCTTCCAACTCACGGGCGCACAGGCTGCCGAGTCGATGCTGCTGAACGGCCTGATGCACGCTGATGCGCTGGCGCAGCATTTGGCTGACCATCACCGCCATCATCGCCGCGATGCCCAGGGCGACCATCACTTCCAGCAAGGTGAAGCCGCGCTCGCGCCTCATGGCAGGTTCACTTGAGTCAGGCTGTTGTCGGTGCGCCACTCCCAGCGCTGCTGCCCTTCGGGCCAGTGCCAGGTGACGGCCGCCGAACCTGCCACGCCGTTGGGAGTGAACAGCACCTGAGGCTCAGCGGACACTGCCCAGTCCGCGCTCAGCTGTGCGGGCCATGGCCTGAGCTGAGTTGCTTGAACCCGCCAGCGCGGGTTATCGGCGCCCGGCTGCAAACGCACGAACTCCGGTTGTTTGCCATTCCAGCGCAAGCCCAGCACTTGCCCGCTGTGCCGGGCCTGGGCCGCTTGAATCCGCGCCTCCGCGGCCAACTGCTGCAAGGCTTGCTGGATCGGTGCCTGGCCGGAGTCCAGCCAGGCCACGCTCATGGCGCTGAACAAGCCGACGATCAGCAACACCACCAGCATTTCCAGCAGTGAAAAGCCCCGCGCACGCTTCACCCTCAGAGGTTCCAGTTACCGATATCGCCGTCGGTGCCCTCGCCGCCCGGCGCTCCGTCGGCGCCCAACGAGTAGATGTCGATGCGCCCATGCTCACCGGGAGCCTTGTAGTTGTACGCATTGCCCCACGGGTCAGCAGGCAGGCGACGAATGTAGCCATCGGCTCGCCAGGCGCGGGCCAGCGGTTCGACTTTCGGCGCGCTGGTCAGGGCGTTCAAACCCTGCTCGGAGCTTGGGTAACGCAAGTTATCCAGGCGATACATGTCCAGCGCCTGCTCCAGGGTGGACAGGTCAGCCAGGACTTTCTGGCGCATGGCCTTGTCCTGATTGCCGAGCACGCTGGGCGCGACCACGGCGATCAACAGGCCGATGATGAAAATCACCACCATGATTTCCATCAGCGTGAAGCCGCGCTGGCGCTTGGGTTTCAGAAGGGGCATGCGAAGGTTCTCCATGATTAGAAAGTCAGCCCTTGATTGAGCTGCATGATCGGTAACAGCACGGCCAGTACGATGAACAGCACCACGCCGCCCATCACCAGAATCATCAGGGGTTCGAACAAGGCCATGAGCATGTCCACGTGTCGGGTGAAGCCGCGTTCCTGGTTTTCAGCCACCCGTTCGAGCATGTCCGGCAGGGTCCCACTGGCCTCGCCGCTGGCCACCATGTTGAGCAGCAGCGGCGGGAAGTGACCGGCAGCGTTGAGGGCGCGGTGCAAGCTGACGCCGCCCTCCACTTGTTCGCGAACGGTGGTCAGGGTGCGATGGATTTCCCGATTGCTGACGGTCGCGGTCGCCACCTGCAAGGCCTCCAGCAACGGCACGCCGCTGCCCACCAGAATCGCCAGGCTGCGGGCCAGTCGGGCGCTCTCCAGCACTGTCAGCAGTGCGCCGACTTTCGGCAGCCGCAACAGGTTGCGATCCAGACGCAGGCGCCAGTGCGGCTTGCGTAACAGATAGCCGCCAGCGGTTCCCGCCAGCACCGCCAACACCAGCAGCCACGGCCCGACGGTGATCAGCCCTTTGCTGATGCCGATCAGCAGTTGCGTGATCACCGGCAGGGCTTGCCCGGTGTGGCTGAATTGCTCGGTGAGTTTGGGAACCACAAAGGTCATCAAGCCAACGACGACCAGCAGCGAAACCAGCATCAACACGGCCGGATAGATCATGGCGGTCCGCGCTTTGTGCCGCTGGCGCTGAACCTGTTCAAGGTGCTCCGCCAGACGCTCAAGCACCGGCGCCAACTTGCCGGAACGCTCACCGGCTTCCACCAGCGCGCAGTACAAGCCGTTGAACAAACCGCCCTGGCGACGCAGGCTCTGGGCCAGGCTGTGGCCTTCGCCGAGGGCGCCGCGCACGGCCACCAATAAGTTGCGAATCGCAGGTTCGGCGAGCTGGCGCTCAAGGGTTGCCAGGGCATCGACGAGGGCAATCCCGGCACTCAATAACGTCGCCAGTTGCCGGGTCAGCTCACACAGCTGGCTGTGATTAAGGCGCTGGCCACGCGGGCTGCGAGAGGCCGAATCCTGAATCTGCAATTGCCGGGTAAATAGCCCCTGCTCACGCAGTAGCTGCCGGGCATGGCGTTCGTTTTCCGCCTGAATGCTGGCCTTGCGGGTGCGTCCAGTCGGGTCAAGGGCCTGATAGCGATACGTCGGCATGGATCAGCCCCGCACCGCGCGCAAGACTTCGGCAAGGCTGGTCTCGCCACGCCGCAGACACTCGCTGGCCATGGCCGCCAGGCTTTGGCGTTTGTCAGCCAGGTACTCATGCATGGCCACTTCACTGGCGCCGTCGTACAACAGGGCAATCAGCCCGGCGTCCAGCTCGATGAATTCGTACAGCCCCATGCGGCCGTCATAGCCGCTGCCCTGACAGGCCTCGCAACCCTGGGGATGAAAGCTGTGTTCCAGCTCGGCCAGCTCCGGCCATAGCGCTCGCTCGGCGGCCTGCAAGGGTTGCGCGGTGGCGCAATGGCACAGGCGGCGCACCAACCGCTGCGCCAGCACGCCCTTGAGGGTGGAGGCGATCAGAAAAGGTTCGATGCCCATGTCCCGCAGTCGGGTCACGGCGCCTACCGCGCTGTTGGTGTGCAGGGTCGAGAGCACAAGGTGCCCGGTGAGGCTGGCTTGCACGGCGATCTGTGCGGTTTCCCGGTCACGGATTTCGCCGAGCATGATCACGTCCGGGTCCTGGCGCAGAATCGCCCGCAAGCCATTGGCAAAGGTCATGCCCGCGCGGGGGTTGATGGCAGTCTGGCCGATGCCGGTGATGGCGTACTCCACCGGGTCCTCCACGGTGAGGATGTTGCACGAGCCGTCGTTCAGGCTGTTGAGGCTGGCATAGAGCGTGGTGGTCTTGCCCGACCCGGTAGGCCCGGTACTGAGCACGATGCCGTTAGGGCGTGACAGGCAGGCGCGCAGGCCAAGCTCCACTTCCAAAGGCATGCCGAGGTTATTCAGGTCCAGCAGGCTGGCTTGTTTGTCCAAGACCCGCATCACCACGCGCTCGCCGTGAATCCCTGGCAAGGTCGAGACCCTAATGTCGATTTCCCGGCCACCGGAGCGCAGAGTGATCCGCCCATCCTGAGGCTGGCGCTTCTCGGCGATATCCAGCCGGGCCATGACTTTGATCCGCGAGACCAGCATCGTCGACAGCGCCCGAGGTGGGCGCAGCACTTCGCGCAAGTGACCATCGACCCGCAGGCGAATCACCAGGGTCGCCTCGAAAGTTTCCACATGGATGTCCGACGCGTGCAGCCGCAAGGCCTCGCCGAACAGGCCGTTGATCAAACGAATGACCGGCGCGTCGTTGTCGTTCTCCAGCAGGTCTTCGATTTTCGGCAGCTCACTCATGAGGCTGTCGAGGTCCACCTGTTCACCTATGCCTTCGATCAACGCAGCGGTGGCCGATTCGCCAGACTGATACAGCGCGCCAAGACGCACCTCGTAATCAGCGGCCGACAAGTGCTCAATGCCGCACGGCAAGCCATGCGCGCGGATCACCTCTTGCAGAATGTCGGTGTCGCCGTCGGCCCGTAGCAGTAATCCCCAGCCATGGATTGCGGGGACTTTCGCCACGCCGCTCTGGCGCGCCAGCCGATACGGCAGCAGCGGACTTACCATGACCCTTGATCCAGGCGCTCCCGGCTGGCGGGAAACAATTGCAGCAGGCTGTCGCTGTCGGCCAGGTTCGGCAGCGCCAAAGAAGTCGAAGCCTTGAGGTTGCGGTATTTCTCGCTGCTGAGCTGTGCCAGGGTCTGACCGTCGCGCACGATGCGCGGGCGGATGAACACCATCAGGTTCTGTTTGACCCGCTGCGAGGAGTCAGAGCGAAACAAACGCCCGAGCCCCGGAATATCGCCCAGGAACGGCACGCGCTGATCACTGGTGGTGGACTCGTCACCGATCAAGCCACCGAGCACCACCAGGCCGTTGTCTTCAACCATGACCTTGGTCTTGATCTCGCGCTTGTTGGTGATCACGTCGCTGGCGGTGGCACTTTCGGCAATCGATGAAACCTCTTGCACGATGTCCAGGCGCACGGTGTTGTCGATGTTGATCTGCGGCTTGATGCGCAGCTTTACACCGACTTCCTTGCGCTCGATGGTCTGATACGGGTTGGTGTTGTTCTGGGTCACCGAGCCGGTCACGAACGGCACTTCCTGGCCGACCAGGATCGATGCCTCGGCGTTGTCCAGGGTCAACAGGGTCGGGGTCGACAACAGGTTGAAACCGCTCTGGCTTTTCAACGCGTTGAGCAGCGCGAGGAAATTCAGCCCGCCGCCGCTGAGGTTGCCGACGCCCGCCGTCACGCCCTGCACGCCGGACAGCAACTGCCCCAGGCCCGTGGTGTTATTGGCCTGCGCCAAGGCTCCGACTGCGGTCACACTCGCGGCATTGCCGCCACTGAAGTTGATGGCGCCAGCACCAAAGTTGTCGCCCTGGAACAGCCACTGCACGCCCAGTTCCTGAGCGCGGGTGTCAGAGACTTCGGCGATGATCGCCTCGACCACCACCTGCGCGCGGCGAATATCCAGCTGTTCGACGATGTTGCGATACGCCGTCAGCTCGCTGTCCGGGCCGACCATCACCACCGCGTTGGTGCCTTCTTCGTATTCCATGCGAATGCCGGTGGTGCTGACCGGTGCGGCTTTCTCGCCTTCTTGCGCGCCAACGGTGGGCACTGCCGATTCCTGGCTGAGGCCGCGCAGCACCTTGACCACTTCCGCAGCGTTGGCATGGCGCAGGTACATCACCACGGTGTTGGCGTTGTGCTGCGGGTCGTAAGGTTTATCCAACTGCTTGAGCAGGGTGCGAACCCGTTCGCGGCTGTCGACACTGCCGCGCACCAGCAAGGCGTTACTGCGCGGGTCAGCGACCACCTGGGCGCTGTCGGCCCCTTGTTCGCGCGCCAGCAGACGAGTGACCAGTTGCGCGGTGTCATTGGCGTTGGCGTTTTTCAGCGGCAGCACTTCCAGCGGTTCCTGACTGACCTGATCGAGCTGCACCAGCAGGCTGTCGATGCGGTTCAAGTTGCTGCGCCAGTCGGTGATCACCAGTAGATTGGCCGACGGGTACGGCGTGATCACGCCTACGCGAGGGTCGATCAGGGGCCTGAGGATGTTGAGCATCTGTTCGCTGGCCGCATTGCGCACGCTGAATACCCGCGTGGCCATGCCGTCATTGGCGTGCCCGGCGTCACGCTTGGACTCCACCGGCACCGGCTCCAGACGCGCAGCCTGATCCGGGACGATCTTCACGCTGCCGTTGGGCAGGTCCACAGCGGCAAAGCCTTGAGCGCGCAGCTGCGAGAGGAAGATCGCGTAGATCTCATCGCCGCCCAGCATCTCGTTGCTGCGCACAGTGACTTTGCCCTGCACGCGCGGGTCGATGATGAACGTGGTCTTGGTGATTCGCGAAACACTGTCGATGAACTCGCTGAGTTCGGTGTCGACGAAATTCACTTCGTAGACCGGCTCTTCTTCGGCAAAGGCCCCTGTCATGGTCAAAGCGCACAACAGAAGGGCCAGACGCAGAGGCTGCTTGAGGCTGATGATGGTCATGCTTATCCCTGTTGCTTGAAGCCGAAAGACGGACGTTGTGGAGGCCAGGCCAGACGCTCGCGCTTGCCGTGGTTGTCGAGGATCAGTCCCAGTTCGTCGATGTCGTGCAGGACAATGCCGGGGGCCAGTTTCTGGCCGCGAATCAGACTGCGCTGGCGTTGCTCGTAGCGCAGTACCACCACCGACGCACTCAGTGGCGTGGCCTTGAAACCGCCGAGGTATTTGATGTCCAGCGTGGTGAGGGGCAGCTCGTTGCTCAGTACCGGACCTGCGGCTTTCCAGTGTCGGCTCAACAGTTGCGCCACCGGCGCACTGGCGGCTGGAGTGACCACCGGCTGCGCCAGCCCATGCCAGAGTTGCAGCACACACTGCGCCGCCAGCCAGGCCAGCAGGATCACCAGCCCGACATGGCTGACACCTGTGAGATGGTTCAAACGGGGGAGACGGCTCAAATGGCCGACTCCCGCGGATGCCAACCTGGATGACCTTGCACATAGCGCATCTGCGGCAGCTGCAAGCGGGTGATCTGCCAACCGGCCGGACGCGCACGCAGCCAGGCCTCGACATGCTGCCAAAGGGGTTCGCCGGCCTGGGCATCGAAGCCCAGGCTGAAGGTCCGGCATTGGCCGACAGGCTCGCCCAGGCCGGTGATGCGTTTGCCGCTGGCGCTGTAGGTGACTTGCCACGGCTGGCCCTGCAAGCGCGGCAGATCCTGGCTGTTGTCCAGCAACAGTGGCTCACCGAACAACTGCTCGGCGGCGTTTTCCAGTACGCGGGGAATCTGTTTGGCGGAGACGTCCACCACTGGCGCCGGGTAGCTGGCGGTCAGGCTGATCAAGTGTTCGCGGGTGATCATCTGCCCTTGGGCCAACGGCGAGTCGTAACGCAAGCCGGGCAGCAACACGGCGCTGTCCGGACGCTCGGCCAGGGCGTCATGCAGCAGCCGATCCCAACTGCCGCCGCGCACATCCCGGCGCCAGAGATTTTCCGGGGCCGTTGCCAATGGCTGGTCGAGCCAACTGGCGTGAGCGGCGCGCTGCTGGCGCGCCAGTTGACCAATGCGCTGAGCGTGAGCCTGATCCGCAGCGCTCAAGCTATTGGCCAACGCAGGATGAAAACGTGCTGCGAACTGCCATTGCCCGGCGACTTGCTGGCAGCGAATACGAAAAGCACCGCTGGCCCGAACGCCGCCGAAGATCACCGGCACTCGCTTGCCCGTTGCTTGCAACACTTCAACCGGCTGCGGCCAGAAATCCTGCCCGCGCGCGCACAACACCAGATCGACCTGGGCAAGACGCTCGGCGAGCCAGAAACCCGGCCCGGTGCCCACGTCGGCCAGCGCAATCACCAGATCGGCGTCGGCACGGGCGCGATCAAGCGCCGGTTGCAGGCTGTCGTGCCATTGTTTGAGGGAGGCTTTCTGATCCCGGGCGTAAGGGTCGGTGATGCCCACCACGGCGATACGAATACCGCCGCGCTTGAAGAAGGCGACGTCTTCGGTGCCCAGGCGCTTGCCAGCCTCGGTCCCCAGCCCGGCACCCAGTACGGGATGGCCAAACTGGTGATACAAACCGCTGCAGCGCTGCGGCCAGAGCAGACGCTCATCGCTGCTGACGCGCACTTCGGTGCCCAGCAAAGCGCTGCCTTGAACGCCCGACAAACCTTGGGTCAGGTAGGCCAGGCCACTGCCATTCCAGCACTGGCCGTTCTCCAGCGTCAGGCTGTTGCCCTCGCCCGCTTCCGTGCGCAAGCCTTGCAACAAGGCGCCCAGTACCGGGTAGCCGCCAGTTTCTATGTGTTGACTCAAGTTCGCATCAAGCAGGCTATTAAGTGGGCGCTGCTCGGGTGCTTGAACATGGGCGTTAGTGCCGCTGATCCACGGTGCCTGACCAATACGCGTTGCCGGTCCCAGACGAGTAGCGGGCACTACGGGTTGGCCCGGTTGGCGCGCATCGAGAGTATCGGCGATATACAGCAGATCAACGCTACGCCCGCCTGTTCCAGCACCTGGAACCTGCAGGCTTGAGCACGCCGACAGCAACGGCGCCATTGCGCCTACCGTCATCCATGCCAATACATCGCGCCGCGCCATTGAAGCCATTGTTCTCGCACCCTGAGGCTAATTCTTCACAGGGGCGGCATATTGGCGCTCACAAATGACAGTTTGACGACAGTTTCTTGAACTGGCACTAAAGTCGCTAGTTGAAACAATTGGTAATAACTAGTTGAGTGCTTAGAGGCTTTCTTAATAAAACTGCCAACGAATCATCACACTCGACTTCTACAGTCCCGGTTCCTTTTCCAAACCTACTTCATAAAAAGGACCTGATGAATGAGTCGTAACACCGGCGATAACCTGAACCGCAACCCAAGCGACAACGAACCGATGTCTTCCGTGCTCGATACCTACCTGAGCCGTCGCACCGTGGTACGTGGTGGCCTGGGTGCTGCCATTGCCATGATCGCGGGCACCGGCCTGACCGGCTGCTTCGACAGTGGTGGCGGCGGTAACGACGATGTCGCTCCGACCCCGACTCCAGATCCAACGCCAGCGCCGGAACCGACTCCAGATCCGGTCAAGAAGCTGGCCCTGGGTTTCACCTCGATCCCCGGTTCACGCACGGACGCCGTCACCGTCGCCGCAGGCTATACCGCCTATGTGCTGGCACCTTGGGGCACGCCGCTGAACAAGAACGCCAACGCCTGGAAAAGCGACGGCACCAACACCTCCGTGGACCAGGCCAACTCGGTCGGCATGCACCATGACGGCATGCACTTCTTCCCGATCAATGGCAGCTCCACGGATGGTTTGATTGCCATCAACTTCGAATACATCGACGAAAACGCGCTGCACCCGGCGGGCCCGACACTGGTCAACGGCGTTCGCCCGGCTGAAGAAGTACGCAAGGAAATCAACGCCCATGGCGCTGGCGTCATGCGCGTACGTAAAAGCGGTGACCGCTGGCAGGTGGTGGACAACGATCCGCTGAACCGCCGCTTCACCACTGCGTCGGTCATGAACCTGTCCGGTCCGCTCAAAGGCACCGATCACGTCAAAACCAAGTTTTCCACCGATGGCAGCCGCACCCGTGGCACCAACAACAACTGCGGCAATGGCTACACGCCGTGGGGCACTTACCTGACGTGCGAAGAAAACTGGCCGGGCATTTTCGTCAACAAAGGCACGCGCCCAGCGGATCAGGTGCGTATCGGCGTCGCCACCAGCGCGGGCAACTATCAGTGGGAAACCGCTGCCGGGGAAGCCACGGAAGTCAACGATGAGTTCGCTCGTTTCAACATCACCCCACGGGGCGCTGCGGCGACTGACGACTACCGCAACGAGGCCAGCACCTATGGCTACATCGTGGAAATCGACCCGTATGATTCCAGCACGCTGCCGGTCAAGCGCACGGCCTTGGGTCGCTTCCGTCACGAAGGCTGCTGGCCAGGCCTGACCACGGTCGGCAAGCCAGTGGTGTTTTACATGGGCGACGATTCGCAGAACGAATACCTCTACAAATTCGTCTCCACTGCGCTGTGGGAAGCCGCCGATGCAACGCCGAGCAATCGCCTGGCAACCGGCGCGAAATACATGGACAGCGGCAAGCTGTATGTCTCGCGCTTCAATGCAGACGGCAGCGGCACCTGGCTGTTGCTCGACGTGATCACCCCGACCACCGACGGCAGCACCCTGGGCACCAAGTTCAAGGACTTGCCAGGCATCATCCTCAACACTCGTGGCGCAGCGGATGCCGTGGGCGCGACGCCGATGGATCGTCCGGAATGGACGGCGGTAAACCCGCTGAACGGCGAGGTCTACCTGACCCTGACCAACAACACCAGCCGCACCGTGCCCAACGCTGCCAACCCGCGTATCAACAACAAGCACGGGCACATCATCCGCTGGAAAGACGCCGACAATCAGGTCTCGTTCACCTGGGATATTTTCGTCTTTGGCGCCAACGCCGCGGGTACCGCCGACCTCAACCGTTCCGGCCTGACCGAATTGAACCAGTTCGCCAGCCCTGACGGCATGAGCTTCGACAGCCGTGGGATTCTGTGGATCCAGACTGACAACGGCGAGTCGACCCTGACCAGCTACACCAACGATCAGATGCTCGCGGTCATCCCGACCAATCTGGTCGACGCTCAGGGCAAACAGGTGCCGGTCAACGCGCAGAACCAGGTGGACCTGCGTCGCTTCTTCGTCGGCCCCAATGGCTCCGAGGTCACGGGCATCGCGTTCACGCCTGACAACAAAACCATGTTCATCAACATCCAGCACCCGGGTAACTGGCCTTCAACTGACGTGGCTACGACAGTAACGGTCGGCAAGGTCCGTCCACGGGCTTCAACCGTGGTCATCCAGCGCGCGGATGGTGGCGAGCTGGCGGTCTGACGCAACACGTTGCAAACCGGGTTCGCCCGGTTTGCTTCCGATTGAAATGCATATCCTGTAGGAGCCAACTTGTTGGCGAGACGGTGTGTCAGGCACAACGCCTCGCGAACAAGTTCGATCATACAGACCCCATGTTTCCAGCCCCTCTAACTACCTCCCCACCTGCCGCTCACGAATCACAATCGCCTGGGCCGGCACTCGGCTGTGCCACTTCACCACGCCTAGAGCCTGAATGCGGTATTGGCTGCGAAACACCTGGTCATCCAGACGCACCTCAAGTTCCAGCAGAAAGTGATCGCTGTTGAGTTGCAAGCCTTCACTCAATTGAGCAAACGCTTCATCATCCATCGCGCCCATGGCCTGGCGCAGTGCACTGGCGTCGGCGTAACCCCCGGCAGGTCGGGCGCTGATCAGACGGGTCAGTTGCGCACGACCGATCTTGCCCTCGTACATCGCCTCCAGTAACGGCAACTCATCCAGGTTCAGTGCATTGGCATTCAAGCGCCAGCCCGAGATTTCCGGCAAGGCGCACAAGTTGCGATGACGTTGTTCGCGGTTCTGGTCGGCAGGTAACAACAGGTTCAGCTCACTGGTATCCACCATCAATTGGTTGGCCGCCAGTCGCGGCGGGGCCAGGCGTAGGTATTCGTTGTTTTCGGCGCCTTGGGAGCGGCTCTGATGGTCAGCATCCAGCCAGTCGGTCAGGCTTTGAGTCAGCCTTTCGGCCGCCATGTCTTCACCCAACAGGTAAGCCAGCTGCTTCTGCGCGCGCTCGGCTTCGGGCCCGATGAGGCTGTTGACGTTGAAGCAGCGGTGCAGATCGACGATCCGGATGCTCGCCTTGCCGCCCTTGAAGTCATAACTCAGCGGCTGGCCGCGCAAGGCTTGCCAGAACAGAGGGCTGGCCCGCCAGAGCGGATCTTTCAAGGCCTGCCCGGCAAAGGCCAGCGCCGCACTTTCTACCGAACGAGCCTGCACCCGCTGCTGCAGCAAGCGCACGCTATCGACCTCCTGCCGCCCCTGCTCGACCATCCACGCAAGCCCGGCGGCCAGCATCGCCAGGGCCATCAGCACCATCAGCAATGCCGCACCCTGTTGTCTGTTGCTGTTCATTTTCAGCCCACGTTTTCAACACCAGGCGCCAGTCAACACCGCCAATGTTTCAGGCAAGTGGCAGGCACTCGAAAAGGTCTCGGAACCTTAACCGGCTCGTCACAATCAGCCGCCAAAATGCTGGTTTACATTTCAAATCAATAACCTGGCAAAGCAATCAACTGGAGAAACGTCGTGGGCGGAATCGGAATCTGGCAACTGGTGATCGTGCTGTTGATCGTAATGATGTTATTCGGCACCAAACGCCTGAAAGGCCTGGGCGCCGATGTTGGCGATGCAATCAAAGGCTTTCGCACCTCCATGGGCAGCGATGAAACCAAGCCCGAGAACACGCCGAACAGCTGCTTGAAAGACAGCACCCAGGCGACTCATCACACCGAACACAAACACTGATGTTCGAGATCGGATTCACCGAAATGCTGTTGGTGGGCGTGGTTGCCTTGCTGGTGCTGGGTCCTGAACGTTTGCCAAAGGCGGCAAGCACCGCCGGGCGCTGGATAGGGCAGTTCAAGCGAGGCCTCAATGGCATCAAGCAGCAGATGGAACGCGAGCTGGATGCCGAGCAATTGCGCAAGGACCTGGACGCGCAACCCCTGCGTCAGCTTGAACAGGAACTGCGCGAGGGTATAAAGCTCGACGCACCTGCGGCACCTGCCCTCGCATCAGGGCAGACCTCCTCATGAGCAGCCTGGAATTCAGCGAACCGCTGAGCGTGTCAGGCCACCTGCGCAAACTGCGATCCGTGCTGGTGCGCAGCATTCTGGTCATCGTGGTGTTGTTTGTCGGCCTGTTTCCGTTTGCGCAGAAGATCTACACGTTCATCGCCGCGCCATTGCGGGTGTTCCTGCCCGAAGGCGCGACCATGATCGCCACCAGCGTGACCTCGCCGCTAATGGCGCCGATCAAGCTGACCATGATGATCGCGCTGTTTCTGGCCATGCCGATGATCCTGCATCAGGTCTGGGGGCTTATCGCACCGGCTGTCTATCGCCAGGAACGACGCACCGCCATCTGCATGATGATTGCCAGTGTCTCGCTGTTTTATGGCGGCATGGCGTTCGCGTTCTATCTGGTGTTTCCGATGATGTTTGGCTTCTTCGCCAGCGTCACACCAGATGGCGTGGAAATGATGACTGACATCGGCCTATACCTGGACTTCATCCTGGCGCTGTTTCTGGCGTTCGGCCTGGCGTTTCAGATTCCGGTGGCGACCTTCCTGATCATCTGGGCGGGCATCACTGATGTGCAGACCCTGAGCAAAAGCAGGCCCTACGTGATTGTCGGCTGCTTCGTGGTCGGCATGCTGCTCACGCCGCCTGACGTCTTCTCGCAGACCCTGCTGGCGGTGCCGATGTGGATGCTGTTCGAGTTGGGGTTGCTGGCTAGCAGAACCATATCCCGCCCGCAGCAAGAGTCCGAATCCACCCAAGTCCTGTAGGACCTGCCGAAGGCTGCGAATTACGGTGCGTCAGGCAGGCCACGATTCGCAGCCTTCGGCAGCTCCTACAGATTCAGCCGCCCCCTGCAAAACCCCATAAAAAAAGGCCGCCCGGAGGCAGCCTTTAAAAACAACAAAAAGGAAGGAGAGTAAAACTGACCTTACACGGCCGCTACAGGGCGCATGTAAGAAATCGGTGCGGTACTGGCGTCTTCAAATGTCACGACTTCCCAAGCATCAGTCTGCTCGATCAAGGCGCGCAGAAGACGATTGTTCAGTGCGTGGCCAGACTTGAAGCCACGGAACTCACCAATCAGGCTATTGCCCAGCAGGTAGAGGTCACCGATTGCATCCAGAATCTTGTGTTTGACGAATTCGTCCTCGTAACGCAAGCCGTCTTCGTTCAGTACGCCATCTTTATCAACCACGATAGCGTTTTCAACACTGCCGCCGAGTGCGAGGTTGTGCTTGCGCAGGTACTCGATATCACTCATGAACCCGAACGTACGGGCACGGCTGACTTCCTTCACGAAGGAAGTGCTGGAGAAGTCCACGCTGGCGCTTTGAGTGCGATCGCGGAAGACCGGGTGATCGAAATCGATCTCGAAACTGACCTTGAACCCTTCGAAAGGCACGAAAGTAGCGCGTTTACCGCCCTCTTCCACTGTGACTTCCCGCAGGATCCGGATGAATTTCTTCGGCGCGTCCTGTTCTTCCAGGCCTGCCGATTGAATCAGGAATACGAAGGGACCCGCGCTGCCGTCCATGATCGGAACTTCGGAGGCAGAGAGTTCTACGTAGGCGTTATCAATGCCAAGGCCAGCCATGGCCGAAAGCAAGTGCTCGACAGTGTCGACTTTGACGTCACCGCTGACCAGTGTGGTCGACAGGGTGGTGTCACCGACATTTTCCGCACGGGCAGCAATATGCACGACGGGGTCGAGGTCAGCACGGACAAACACGATGCCGGTATCCACAGGTGCAGGCTTGAGGGTCAGGTAGACCTTCTCACCGGAGTGCAGACCGACACCTGTGGCACGGATAATATTTTTCAGGGTGCGTTGTTTAATCATGGCATTGGCCGCTTCAGCGCAAGTTGCGAACTGGTATCAACAAAGGCTGGCGATAATAGCAGACCCGGCCTTTGCTGAACACCAATCACCCTAATACCCCTGATACATTTCATCAATCGGCCTGACGACGCAGGAAAGCCGGGATGTCCAGGTAGTCCAGATCGTCGTTCGGGTTCATCTTCGCCGCTGCTGTAGCGCCTGCGTGTGCCTGATTGCGCATCACGGTAGGACGATCCAGGTCACGGTAGTTGACCGATGGCAGTTCCTGACGAGCAGCAGGCTGTTGCGCCTGAGCTGACTGGGACGGCTGCAGCGTGTTGTCGATCACCTTCATCGGCTTCTCGATTTTCGCGCCAAGGCCAGTGGCAACCACAGTCACGTGCAACTCGTCGCGCATGTCTGGATCGATAACGGTACCGACCTTGACCATGGCGTGCTCGGAGGCGAACGCTTCGATGATGCTACCCACGTCGGAGTACTCACCCAGAGACAGGTCAGGACCGGCAGTGATGTTGACCAGGATGCCGCGGGCGCCCTGCAGGTTCACGTCTTCGAGCAGCGGGTTGCGAATGGCTGCTTCGGTGGCTTCACGTGCACGGTTCGGACCGCTGGCGCAGCCAGTGCCCATCATTGCCATGCCCATTTCGCTCATCACGGTACGTACGTCGGCGAAGTCGACGTTGATCATGCCCGGACGCTTGATGATGTCGGAGATACCGCGAACGGCACCGGCCAGTACATCGTCAGCCTTGGCGAAAGCCGACAGCAGGCTTGCGTCTTTACCCAGGATGGTCAGCAGCTTCTCGTTGGGAATGGTGATCAACGAGTCGACGCTTTCGGACAGCATGCGGATGCCTTCATCGGCGATCTGCATACGCTTGCGACCTTCGAACGGGAACGGACGAGTCACCACCGCAACGGTGAGGATGCCCATTTCCTTGGCCACTTCAGCGATGATCGGGGCTGCACCGGTACCGGTACCGCCGCCCATGCCAGTGGTGATGAAAACCATGTTGGTGCCCTGCAGGACTTCTGCAATGCGCTCACGGTCTTCCAGTGCAGCCTGACGGCCCACTTCAGGGTTGGCGCCAGCGCCAAGACCTTTGGTTACACCAGTACCCAGTTGCAGGATGGTGCGCGCGCCGATGTTTTTCAGCGCTTGTGCGTCAGTGTTGGCGCAGATGAATTCCACACCTTCGATGTTGCTCTTGACCATGTGATTAACGGCGTTGCCGCCACCACCACCAACACCGATAACTTTGATTACCGGGCTTTGCGGGACGTTGTCTACGAGTTCGAACATTTTCCCTCTCCTTTCATTTCTCTAGTTTTTTTGCCTGGTGCCCACTGCCGCCATGTACTGCCTTGAAGCCTAGAAATTACCCTGGACCCAGCGCTTGAAGCGTTCAAGCACGGGAGCCTTGGGTTCATCTCCGTAACCGCTACCACTATTACTGCTGCTGATGCCGGAAAACGAGAAACCGTCAGACTGCTTTTGCAGGCCGTACAGCAACAAACCGACACCGGTTGAATAGATCGGGTTACGCACAACATCGGCGAGCCCTTTGACGCTATGCGGTACACCAAGGCGCACCGGCATGTGGAAGATTTCCTCGGCCAGTTCGACCGCGCCTTCCATTTTCGAGGTACCACCGGTCAGCACGATGCCGGCCGGGATCAGATCTTCATAACCACTGCGACGCAGCTCAGCCTGAATCAGGGTGAACAGCTCGTCATAACGCGGCTCGACCACTTCGGCCAACGCCTGACGCGACAGCTCGCGAGGTGGACGATCGCCCACGCTCGGCACTTTGATGGTTTCACCGGCGCCGGCCAGTTTGGCCAGGGCGCAGGCGTAGCGGATCTTGATCTCTTCGGCGTATTGCGTAGGGGTACGCAAGGCCATTGCGATATCGTTGGTGACCTGATCACCGGCAATCGGGATCACGGCCGTGTGGCGAATCGCGCCTTCGGTGAAGATGGCGATGTCAGTGGTGCCGCCGCCGATGTCCACCAGGCAAACGCCCAGTTCTTTTTCGTCGTCGGTCAGGACCGAGTACGCCGAAGCCAGTTGCTCCAGAATGATGTCGTCGATTTCCAGACCGCAGCGACGCACGCACTTCTCGATGTTCTGCGCCGCGTTCACCGCGCAGGTCACGACGTGCACCTTGGCTTCAAGACGAACACCGGACATACCCAGTGGCTCACGAACGCCTTCCTGGTTATCGATCACGTAATCCTGCGGCAAGGTGTGCAGCACACGCTGGTCGGCAGGGATCGCAACGGCCTGGGCAGCGTCGAGTACGCGCTCAAGATCCGCCGCGCTGACTTCACGATCACGGATCGCCACGATGCCGTGGGAGTTCAGGCTGCGAATGTGGTTGCCCGCCACGCCGACGAACGCCGAGTGAATACGGCAGCCCGCCATCAGTTGGGCTTCCTCCACTGCGCGCTGGATCGACTGAACGGTGGATTCGATATTCACCACCACGCCCTTCTTCAGGCCGCGGGATGGATGGGTACCGATACCGACGATTTCCAGCGTGCCATCGGCCGCGACTTCGCCTACCAGCGCCACCACCTTGGAGGTGCCGATATCCAAGCCAACGATCATTTTGCCGCTTTGCACGTTTGCCATGGTCCTGCCTCTTGTCAATTCTTCGCGACGGCGGGTTTGTCCGTCGGAGGCGCTACCTGCTCACGCCACCCGACGGCAAGGCCGTTGGAGTAGCGCAGGTCGATGCGCGCAATATTCGTGATCTGTTCTTTAAGCGTTTTGTCGTAGATGGCGATAAAGCGGCGCATCTTTTCCACAAGGTGATCGCGTCCCAGCAACAACTCGATACCAGGACCTGCACTGCCCGCGCCCGTGGTCAAAAACCAGCTGCCACGCTCACGTAATTCCAGTCGTGCGATGGAGAACCCCATAGGGCGCAACATCTGGCTCAACACTTGATACTGTTGCATCACCTGCTGCTGAGCCCGCTGTGGGCCGAACAACTGCGGCAGGTGTTCATAATTGGCCAGCTCGCGTGGTGTGAACGCCTCGCCCTGGTTGTTAAGCAGAGCCTCATCACCCCAACGCGCCACTGGCAGTTGTTCTTCCAGGCGGATCACTACTTGATCCGGCCAAACCCTGCGCACTTCCGCGTGGGCAATCCATGGCATCTTTTCCAGCTCGCTACGCATGGCAGCCAGATCAATCGTGAAAAAGCTCGCCGCTACATAAGGTGCAATGCGTTGCTGCACTGCTTGCTGGCTGATGTAACTCAAATCACCCTGCACGTTGATCTTGGTGATCGGGCGGTCGGCGTACGGCAGCAGACGTTGTGCGCCTTCATACGCGCCGTACCCCAGCGCAACCATCAACACCAGCCAACCCAACTTTTTGAAGAAACCGCCCAACTGCGCCTTTGGCAGGCGTGCGGACAACGGCTCCTTGGCAACCATGCGACTGGCACCACGCGGCACTGGCTTGCGGCCAGGTGCTGGGGGCTGATGACGCGCCGTCGCGTTCATGACTTAGCCTCGCCCCTGAACGCTGTCAGCCAGAATCGCCAACACCAGTTGCTGGAAATCCAGACCTGCCGCACGGGCCGCCATCGGCACCAGACTGTGGTCGGTCATGCCCGGCACCGTGTTCACTTCCAGCAGCCAGAACTTGCCGTGGGCATCCTGCATGACATCAGTACGCGCCCAGCCGGATACGCCAACGGCTTCGCAGGCGCGCATGGTCAGTTGCTTGAGTTCATGTTCCTTGGGGTCATCGAGGCCGCACGGAATCCGATACTGGGTATCGTCAGCCAGGTACTTGGCGTCGTAGTCGTAAAAACTGTGAGGAGTGCCCAGGCCGATGGGAGGCAAAACCTGGCCACGCAGCGAAGCGATGGTGAACTCGGGACCTTGAATCCACTGCTCTACCAACACTTGCGAATCGTAGGTACTGGCGGTTCTCCAAGCGACGATCAATTCTTCGACGCTGGTCACCTTGGCCATACCGATACTGGAACCTTCATGAGCCGGTTTGACGATCAAAGGCAGGCCCAGTTCCGCAACTGCAGAAATACAGTCGGATTCGTTGCCAAGCACCGCGTGCAAAGGCGTTGGCAGGCCCAGACTCTGCCAGACTTGCTTGGTACGCAACTTGTCCATCGCCAGTGCCGAAGCCAGTACGCCGCTGCCGGTGTAAGGGATTTCCAGACACTCCAGCAAGCCCTGCATGGTGCCGTCTTCGCCACCGCGGCCGTGCAGCACAATGAACGCGCGATCAATCTTTTCGCTGACCAGACGCTGCAGGAAGTCGTCGCCCACATCGATGCCAAAAGCATCGACGCCAGCGCTCTGCAAAGCTTCCAGCACGGCCTGCCCTGATTTCAAGGAAACCGGGCGCTCGGCACTCTTGCCGCCAAACAGCACGGCAACGCGGCCGAAGTCTTTCGGCTCTACCGTGGAGCGCAGCAACGATTGCAGGATCGCAGTCATTTGAGCTTCCCTTCGGTAGGGGCGACAACAGCGCCGACGAACAGCGGGCTTTTGAGCAACTGCGGAGCGAGGCCGCCGATGTCACCGGCACCCTGGCACAGCAGGATGTCGCCTGGACGCAGCAGTGGCTTGACCAGTGGCGCCAGCTCAACGCCGCGCTCGATGTAGATCGGGTCCAGCTGACCGCGCTGACGAATGCTGTGGCAAAGGTTGCGACTGTCCGCTCCGGGGATTGGCTCTTCGCCTGCCGGGTAGACTTCCATCAGCAACAGCACGTTGGCTTCGGCCAGGACCTGTACGAAATCATCGTAGAGGTCGCGGGTGCGGCTGAAACGATGCGGCTGGTAAACCATGACCAGACGACGATCAGGCCAGCCACCGCGCACTGCGTTGATCACCGCAGCGACTTCACGCGGGTGGTGACCGTAGTCGTCGACCAGCATGACGTTGCCGCCTTCGACTGGCAGCTCGCCGTACACCTGGAAGCGTCGACCCACACCCTGGAAGCCTGACAGGCCTTGAACGATGGCCTCATCGCTGACGCCTTCATCGGTGGCAATCGCGATGGTCGCCAGGGAATTGAGCACGTTGTGGTTACCCGGCATGTTCACCGAGACATCCAGGGGCTCACGATCACGACGCAGCACGGTGAAGAACGTCAGCATGCCAGCCTGACGCACATTGATCGCGCGCACGTCAGCGGTCTCACTGAAGCCATAGGTGACTGTCGGGCGTTTGACCAGCGGCAGGATTTCGCGCACCACAGGGTCATCGATGCACACTACGGCCAGACCGTAGAACGGCAGGTTGTGCAGGAATTCGACGAAGGTTTTCTTCAGTTTGTTGAAGTCGCCTTCGTAAGTAGCCATGTGATCGGCGTCGATGTTGGTGACGACGGCCACCAGCGGCTGCAAGTGCAGGAAGCTGGCGTCGCTCTCGTCGGCCTCGGCGATCAGGTAACGGCTGGTGCCCAATTGCGCGTTGGTGCCTGCGGCGTTGAGACGGCCGCCGATCACGAAGGTTGGGTCCAGGCCACCAGCAGCAAACACCGAAGCGATCAGGCTGGTGGTGGTGGTTTTGCCGTGAGTACCGGCAACCGCGATGCCGTGGCGGTAGCGCATCAGCTCGGCGAGCATTTCTGCGCGAGGCACGACCGGAATACGACGCTCAAGAGCAGTCGCCACTTCCGGGTTCGAGGTGTTCACGGCGCTGGACACCACCAGCACGTCGGCACCCACGGTGTTCTCCGCACGGTGGCCGATGAAGATGTGTGCACCGAAGGACTCCAGCCGCTCAGTGACCGCAGAGGCCTTGAGGTCGGAACCGGACACTTCGTAGCCCAGGTTCAACAACACTTCGGCGATCCCGCACATCCCCACGCCGCCGATACCGACGAAGTGAATACGGCGGATACGGCGCATTTCCGGCTGTGGCATGGCGCGTTGATTCTCAACCATGGGCCACCTCCAGGCAGATATTCACGACAGTGTTGGTTGCATCAGGCTTGGCCAGCCGGCGGGCGGTACGAGCCATGGTGTTGAGTTGTTCGGGTTGCATCAAAACCTCTGTCAGGCGCGCCGCCATCTCGGCTGCACCAGTTGTCGCTTGTGGCATGACGAAAGCTGCGCCTTCGTGGGCCAGATAGTCGGCGTTACGGGACTGGTGGTCGTCGATCGCATGGGGCAACGGCACCAACAGCGACGGCAGCCCGGCCGCCGCCAGCTCACTGATGGTCAACGCGCCTGCGCGACAGACCACCAGGTCGGCCCAGCTATACGCTTGAGCCATGTCTTTGATGAACGGAGCGACCTGCGCCTCGACACCCGCGGCGCGATAGCGCTCGGAGGTGTTTCCATCGTGATTCTTGCCTGCCTGATGGAACACTTCAGGCCGCAGCTCCGCAGGCACCTGGGACAGGGCCTCCGGCAATAATTTGTTCAACGGTTCGGCACCCAGGCTGCCGCCCAACACCAACAGGCGCGCCTTGCGCCCGGCCAGTGCCTGACGCGGGGTTTCCAGAAACAGCTCGACGCGCACCGGGTTGCCCGTGGTGCGGCGTTTGTCAGAGGCGGCGAAGGTATTCGGGAACGCTTCGCACACGCGGCTGGCGAATGAAGCCAGGCTGCGATTGGCGGTACCGGCCACGGCGTTCTGTTCGTGAATGATCAACGGCACTTTGCCCAGCTTGGCAGCCAGGCCGCCCGGACCCGTCACATAACCACCGAAACCCACCACGCAAACCGGCTTGAGTTCGCGGACGACCTTGCGTGCCTGCATCAATGCCTTGAGCAACATCAGCGGCGCCTTGAGCAGTGACAAACGCCCCTTGCCGCGCAGGCCGGTGACGTTGATCAGGTGCAGGGCGAAACCTGCCTGCGGGACGAGTTCGTTCTCGATGCCACGCGGGGTGCCGAGCCAGTGCACTTTATAGCCGCGCGCCTGAAACTCGCGGGCACAGGCCAGCGCAGGGAACACGTGCCCACCGGTACCACCGGCCATGATCAGCACGTTATCGTCCATGTTTAGGCTCCTCGGCGAAGTCACTCTCGTTGAACTCGGCTTCTTCGCTGCCCATGTTGTTACGCGATTCCCACTCGATCCGCAGCAGCAGACCCAGGCTTGCGCAGCAGATCACCAGCGAGCTGCCGCCATAGCTGAGGAACGGCAAGGTCAGGCCTTTGGTTGGCAGCAAACCGACGTTCACGCCAATGTTGATCAGGAACTGGCCGATCCACAGGAACGCCAGACCGTAAGCCACGTAGGCGCCGAAAAACTGCTTGGCGCGCTCGGCCCACATCCCGATGTACATCGCACGGATACTGACGAACACGAACAGCCCGACGGTCAGCAACGAGCCGACTACGCCAAGCTCTTCAGCCAGTACCGAAAACACGAAGTCAGTGTGAGCTTCAGGCAGATAGAACTGCTTCTGCACGCTATTGCCCAGACCAACGCCCAGCCACTCGCCACGACCGAACGCAATCAGTGCCTGGGTCAGCTGGTAGCCGGAGCCGAATTGATCGGACCAGGGGTCGGTAAAGGTAATCAGACGCGCCATCCGATACGGTTGCGCCTGCACCAGCACGAATACCGCGCCGACCGCCAATGCGACCATCAGGCTGAAACGGAACAGGCCAACGCCGCCCAGGAACAGCATCGCCGCCGCTGCGCCCATCATCACGACCGTGGCACCGAAGTCAGGCTCCATCAGCAGCAGGCCCGCCATGGGCAGCAGCACGATGAACGGCTTGAAGAAGCCCATCCAGCTTTCGCGAACTTCCGTCTGCCGACGAATCAGATAGCCCGCCAGGAAGATCACCACGAACACCTTGGCGATTTCCGAAGGCTGAACGTTGAACGCGCCGAAACCGATCCAGCGCATCGAACCGTTCACCTCGCGCCCGACGCCGGGTATCAGCACCATGATCAGCAGGCCGAAAGCGCCCAACAGCATCATCCAGCCCAGACGCTGCCAGGTGGCGACCGGAATCATCATGGTCACGCCGCACGCGCCGATGCCGATGATCATGTAGATCAGGTGGCGGGTCATCATGTACAGAGTGTTGCCAGAGTTCACCGCCGCAACTTCCGAAGAAGCCGAGGTGATCATCACCAACCCGAGGCCGAGCAGCGCGAGGCAACCGGCGAGCATCGGGAAGTCCACATCAATGCCGCGCCCACTGATCAGTGGCGACGGGTAAGGCTTGATCACGCCGAAGATCATGACAAGTCCCCCACGGCTTGCGCGAACAGACGACCGCGCTCTTCGTAGTTTTTGAACATGTCAAAACTGGCACAGGCCGGAGACAGCAACACCGCATCGCCCGCTAGAGCGATCTCGGCGCAGCGCTGCACGGCTTCATTCAGTGTGGCCACGCGGATCAGCGCAACACCCTCGCCCAGCGCGTTAGCGATCAACTCGGCATCACGACCGATCAACACCACCGCGCGGCAATGGGCCGCTACCGGCGCGCGCAGGCCGCTGAAGTCAGCACCTTTGCCATCGCCGCCAGCAATCAACACCAGCTTGCCAGCGATATCAGCTCCCAGGCCTTCAATCGCGGCCAAGGCAGCGCCCACGTTGGTCGCCTTGGAGTCGTCGTAGTAGCTCACGCCTTCACGCTCGCGCAGCCACTGGCAACGATGCTCCAGACCGCCAAAACTGCGCAGGCTGTCGAGCATCGAGTCCATCGGCAGACCGACCGCATGACCCAGGGCCAGTGCAGCGAGGGCGTTGGACTGATTGTGAGCGCCACGGATCTTCAGTTCGCGTACTGGCATCAGGTTGTCGAACTGGAAGGCGAGGTATTTTTCGCCATGCTCTTCGCGCAGACCGAAGCCATGGAAATCGGGTTTGTTCAGGCCGAAGGTCCAGCACGGCAGACCTTCACCGATCAATGGGCGGGTCAGTACGTCCTGACGGTTGACCACCACCTGACGCGCGCCACGGAAAACCCGGTGCTTGGCCAGATGATAAGCAGGCAAACCGCTATAGCGATCCATGTGATCTTCACTGATGTTCAGCACGGTCGCGACTTCGGCGCCGAGCTGGTCAGTGGTTTCCAGTTGAAAGCTGGACAGCTCCATCACGTAGAGTTCGATGTCATCGCTGAGCAGATCCAGCGCCGGCGTGCCGAGATTGCCACCCACTGCGACGCGCTTGCCTGCCGCAGCAGCCATCTCGCCCACCAGCGTGGTGACGGTGCTTTTCGCGTTCGAGCCGGTGATGGCGATGATGGGCGCTTTCGCGTAACGCGCGAACAACTCGATATCGCCGGACAGCTTCACGCCTCGCGCCGCTGCTTGCTGCAGGGCCGGAGTCGCCAAGGCCAGACCCGGGCTCACGTAAAGCTCGTCAGCATGGCACAGGAATTCGACGTCCAGTTCGCCACAACGCACATCCACCTGCGGATACTCGCGACGCAAGGTCGCCAGTTCCGGTGGATTTTCCCGCGTGTCAGCCACGGCGAACGACACGCCCCGGTTCGCCAGGAAGCGAACCAGGGACATGCCGCTCTTGCCGAGGCCGACAACGATGCGGAAATGGTCTGAAGCGATAAGAGACACTCGTTCTACCTCAGTTTCAGCGTGGCAAGGCCGATCAACACGAGAATCACGGTGATGATCCAGAAACGGACGATCACGCGTGGCTCGGGCCAGCCCTTGAGTTCAAAGTGGTGGTGGATCGGTGCCATGCGGAAAACGCGGCGGCCGGTCAATTTAAACGATGCAACCTGAATGACGACTGACAGGGTTTCCATTACAAACACACCGCCCATGATGAACAGGACGATTTCCTGACGCACGATCACCGCGATGGTGCCCAATGCAGCGCCCAGCGCCAGCGCGCCGACGTCACCCATGAACACCTGCGCTGGATAGGTGTTGAACCACAGGAAGCCAAGCCCGGCACCGATCAGGGCACCGCAAAACACAATCAACTCACCCGCGCCCGGCACATAAGGGATCAGCAGGTATTCGGCGAACTTCACGTTACCCGACAGGTAGCAGAAGATGCCCAGCGCGCCACCGACCAGTACGGTAGGCAGAATCGCCAGTCCATCCAGGCCATCGGTCAGGTTGACCGCGTTGCTGGAGCCGACAATCACGAAGTAGGTCAGGACCACGAAACCGATGCCCAGCGCGATGCTGGCGTCCTTGAACATCGGAATGATCAGGGTGGTTTCAACGGCTGATGGCGCAGTTACATAGAGGAAGATCGCCGCGCACAGGCCGAACACCGACTGCCAGAAATACTTCCAGCGGCTTGGCAGCCCTTTCGAATTCTTTTCGATGACCTTGCGATAGTCATCCACCCAACCAATACCGCCGAACAGCAAGGTGACCAGCAGCACAACCCACACATAACGGTTGCTCAAGTCAGCCCACAACAGGGTGCTGATGGCGATGGAAGACAGGATCAGCGCGCCGCCCATGGTGGGCGTACCGGATTTGGACAAATGCGACTGCGGGCCGTCGTTACGCACCGACTGACCAATCTGCCGGGTCTGCAAGGCGCGGATCATCCACGGCCCCAGACACAGGGACAACGACAATGCCGTCAGCACACCAAGAATCCCGCGCAGCGTCAGGTATTGGAAGACTGCGAAGCCCTTGTGGAACTGTTGTAGAAATTCGGCCAACAGCAGCAGCATTAATGTTTCTCCAGGCTGGAACCGCATAGGGCGGCCACGATGTTTTCCATCGCGGCGCTACGCGAACCCTTGATCAAAATAGTGGTGTTCGGATCCTGCTCGGCGCCGAGCGCAGCGATCAGGTCGGTCTGGTTTGCAAAATGGCGCGCATGCTCGCCGAAGGCGTCGACGGCGTGGGCCATCAGCGGACCAACGGCATACAGGGCTGAAACTTTGCCAGCGGCATAGCTGCCGACGTCGCGGTGGCCTTGCTCGGCCCAATCGCCCAGCTCGCCGATGTCGCCCAGCACGAGGACGGTCCGACCGGCGAAACCGGTGAGGATATCTACGGCGGCGTTTACAGAAGTCGGATTGGCGTTGTAGGTGTCATCGATAACCCGCAGACCGTTGAGCGCCAGTTGCGCGACGGTGCGGCCTTTGACCGGCGTGACGGAGTTCAATCCGGCGACGATGCCGTCCAGGGTCACGCCCAACGCATGGCCTGCAGCAGCGGCGGCCAAAGCGTTGGCGACGTTATGGGCGCCCAGCAGATTCAACTGCACGGCGGCGGAACCTGCCGGGCTGCACAACGTGAAGCCTGGGCAGCCACGTGCGTCCAGGGTCAGGCCCTGAGCGTGAAAATCAGCACCCTGATCGGCGATGGCAAAGCTCACCACCTTGCGATCACGGGCGCGGGCCGACCAGATCGAAAACGCCTTGTCTTCTTTATTAAGGACAGCAACACCGGTGCTATCGAGACCTTCAAGGATTTCGCCCTTGGCTTCGACGATTTTCTCCGGTCCGCCGAACTCGCCCACGTGGGCCGTGCCCGCATTGGTGATCACTGCGACATGGGGTTTGGTCAGGCTCACGGTGAACGCGATTTCGCCGACACGGGATGCGCCCAGCTCAATGACGGCAGCAGAGTATTGCGGCGCCAGCTCAAGTAGCGTCAGGGGCACGCCCAGTTCGTTATTCAGGTTGCCTTTGGTCGCGAGCACAGCACCGCGGGTGCGCATGATGCTGGCGAGCATTTCCTTGACGGTGGTCTTGCCGCTGGAACCGGTGATCGCAGCCACGGGCTTGTCGACAAAAGCGTTGCGGTTGATCGCGCCCAGTTGCGCAAGCGCCTTGCGAGTATCGACCACCACCAGTTGCGGCAGCGTTGAACCCGGCACCTCGCGCTCTACCAGCGCACCCACGGCACCTTTGGCAGCGACTTGATCGAGATAGTCATGGCCATCGAAACGTGGCCCGGTCAGGGCGACAAACAATTGCCTCGGCGCAATGGCGCGGCTGTCGATGCTTACACCGTCGAAAGTGCAGTCAGCGCCCACCAGGCGTGCGTCGAGTACAACCAGCAGTTCGCTGAATGAAAGGGGCTTAAACATCGGCCACCTCCCATGCAGCAAGGGCCTTGGCCGCTTCTTCCAGATCGGAGAAGGCCTGGCGCTGACCCTTGATTTCCTGGTAATCCTCATGGCCCTTGCCCGCCAGCACGATCACATCGTCGGCTGAAGCAGTGGCGATGATTTGGGCGATAGCCTGGCCACGCCCCTCAACGAAGCGCACGTTCTGCACCGCGCTGAAACCCTGGCGAATGTCATCGAAAATCTGCGTTGGCACTTCACTGCGCGGGTTGTCGTCGGTGACCAGCACGCCATCGGCCAGGCGCTCGACCACTTCGGCCATCAGTGGACGCTTGCCGCGATCGCGATCACCGCCACAGCCGAACAGGCACAGCAAACGGCCCTTGGCATGGGGGCGCAATGCAGTCAGGACTTTTTCCAGCGCGTCAGGCGTGTGGGCGTAATCGACCACCACCAGCGGTTTGGCGCCGCCGCCCAGACGTTGCATCCGGCCTACCGGCCCTTCGAGCTGCGGCAGGACTTTCAGAATTTCGTCCAGCGCGTAATCCAGGCCCAGCAAGGCGCCGACGGCAGCCAGTACGTTGCTCAGATTGAAACGCCCCAGCAAGCTACTGCGCAGCAGGTGCTGACCTTGCGGCGTGACCAGCGTGGCGCGCACGCCCTCATCGCCAAACACGGCGTCGCGGCAATACAGATAAGCGCTGGAGTCTTCCAGGCTGTAGGTGATCAACCGCGACTCGCGCTTCTCGGCAGCCAGGGTGCGACCAAACGCGTCGTCGATATTGATCACCCGGCAACGCAGATCGGACCACGCGAACAGCTTGGCCTTGACCTCGCCATAGGCTTGCATGGTGCCGTGATAATCCAGATGGTCGCGGGACAGATTGGTCAGCACCGCCACATCAAAGGCCAGTGCGGTTACACGCCCCTGATCCAGACCATGGGAAGAGACCTCCATCGCGACGGCGCGCGCGCCAGCCTTTTTCAGGTCGGTCATGGTCGCCTGCACGGCGAGCGGGTCCGGCGTGGTGTGGCGGCCGCTCTGCAGGGCGCCATAGAAACCTGTGCCGAGCGTACCCACAATGCCGCAATGCTGGCCCAGCAGATCCAGCGCTTGCGCAACCAGTTGAGTGACACTGGTTTTGCCATTGGTGCCGGTCACGCCGACCAGATTAAGGCTGCGGCTTGGATCACCGTAGAAACGCCCGGCGATGTCCGAAAGCTGCGCCGCCAGGCCTTTGACCGGAATCAATGGCACGTCGGTGATTGGCAGGACCTTGGCCCCTTCCACTTCATAAGCCACCGCCGCAGCGCCACGCTTCAAGGCATCGGCGATGTGATCGCGGCCGTCGAAATTGGCGCCCGGAACGGCGAGGAACAAATCACCACCGCGCACGTTGCGGCTGTCCAGCGTCAGTTCGCGAATCATCAGATCGCTGGAGGCATGGGCGAAAATCTTGTTCAGGCTGGACGACATTAACCACGCCCTCCTTTTACGACCGGGGCCGCGTTGACTTGCTCGGGCGGCACAGCGACGAGGTTATCCGGAGTGACGTTCATCAGGCGCAAGGTCCCGGACATCACTTTGCTGAAAACAGGAGCAGAAACCAGACCGCCGTAATAGCCGCCTTTGCTCGGTTCATCGATCACCACAACAATGGCGTAGCGCGGGTTGCTCATCGGCCCGAAACCGGCAAACAGCGAGCGATACGAGTTCTCGGCGTAGCCTTTGGTGCCCACCGAGGTTTTACGTGCGGTACCACTCTTGCCTGCGACGTGATACGACGGCACTCGGGCGCGATACACGCCGCGCGAATCTTCAATCACGGCCTGCAACATGGTCTGCAGGGTCTTGGCGGTTTTTTCCGGGATGGCCTGGACCGCAGTGGGCGGCGCATCGCTTTTCAGAATCGTCAGCGGCACGATCTTGCCGTCATTGGCCAGCGCCGCATAAGCGTGAACCAGCTGCAACGCGGTTACCGACAAGCCGTAACCGTAAGATAGCGTTGCAGTTTCAGCCTTGCGCCACTCGCGGTAGTTCGGCAAGTTACCGACACGCTCACCCGGGAACCCCAGACCGGTGTACTGACCCAGACCGACGCGCTGCATCGCCTGGAAAATCGCCTCGCCGCCCACATCGAAGGCGACCTTACTCATGCCCACGTTACTGGAGTTGATCAGGATGCCGGTGAGGTCCAGAACCGGCCCCTCGGTCTTGGTAACGTCACGAATGGTGTATTTGCCGATCTGCAGCGTGCCGGGGTAAACCTCAACCTTGTCGGTAGGCTTCCAGCGACCGCTGTCCAGGGCGGCAGTCATCGAGATCGGCTTCATGGTCGAACCCGGCTCGAAGACGTCAATGATTGCGCGGTTACGCATGGCGGCAGGCACCATGGTCCGACGGTTGTTCGGGTTGTAGGTCGGAGAGTTGACCATCGCCAGCACTTCGCCGGTCTTGACGTCCATGATCACCATGCTGCCGGCCTTGGCTTCGTTCTCGACGATGGCGTTACGCAGTTCGCGGGTCGCCAGGTATTGCAGGCGCAGGTCAATAGACAAAGCCAAGGTCTTTCCAGCCTTGGCGTTTTTGGTGACTTGCACGTCTTTGATCAGTCGACCGCGACGGTCCTTGATGACCTGCCTTCTGCCCGGCACACCGGCGAGCCAGTCGTCGTAGGCCAGCTCAACACCTTCGCGGCCGTGATCGTCCAGGTCGGTAAAGCCCACCATGTGCGCAGTCACGTCACCGGCAGGATAGAAACGGCGGAATTCTTCAATGCCATAAACGCCCGGCACCTTGAGGTCGAGCACAGCCTGACCGTGTTCAGGGGTCAGGCCTCGAACCAGATAGATGAACTCTTTGCCTGCCTGAGCTTCAAGACGTTCGGTCAGGGCTTTCGGGTCCTGGCCGATGGACGTCGCGAGCGCAGCCCACTTGGTCTTGTCCAGCTGCATTTCTTTAGGGTTGGCCCACAGCGTGGTCACCGGTGTGGACACGGCCAACGGTTCGCCATTGCGGTCGGTAATCAGGCCACGGTGCGCAGGAATCGGGATATGACGCATGCTGCGTGCATCGCCCTGCTCCTTGAGGAAAGTGTGGTCAACCACTTGCAGGTCGATGATGCGCCAGCAGATGGCCGCCACCAGGATCATCAGCAGGCCGACGACCACGCGGAAGCGCCACGGATACAGTGCCCCCTCAAGTTTCATCATGGCGCCACCATCCGAACTTCTGCAGCGCTCGGGATGCGCATCTTGAGTTGGTCGGAGGCCAGTTGCTCGATACGGCTGTGGGCAGTCCAGGTGCTCTGCTCAAGAATCAAACGGCCCCATTCGGCCTGCGCCTTGTCACGCACGCTCAGCTCCGAGTAAAGCGAGTTGAGCAATTGACGGTTCCAGTGCGCGCTGTACGAGACGCCGATGGCAGAAACCAGGACGGCCACAAACAGCAGCAGCATGATGAAGCTGCCGCCTGGCAAAGGCTTGAGGAACAGCCGACTCACTTGAGCTTCTCCGCGACGCGCATGACAGCGCTGCGTGAACGGGGATTGGCTTTGGTTTCGTCATCGGAGGCGAATTGCGCCTTGCCGTGAATCTTGATCTTGGGATCGAACGCCTTGAACTGGATCGGCAGGTCACGCGGCATGTTGTCCGCTTCGCCCTTGGCGAGCTTGCGCATGAACAGTTTGACGATGCGGTCTTCCAGAGAGTGGAAGCTGATTACGACCAGACGACCACCGACTTCCAGGGCTTCAAGCGCAGCTTCGAGACCGGCTTCCAGGTCACCCAGTTCGTTGTTGACGTGGATGCGCAGGCCCTGAAACGCTCGGGTCGCAGGGTTCTTGCCTTTCTCCCATGCAGGGTTGGCGACCTTGAGCACCTCGGCCAGATCCGCCGTACGCTCGAAAGGCTGGATTTCGCGGCGCGCAACAACGGCAGCCGCCATGCGTTTGGAGAAACGCTCTTCGCCGTATTCTTTGAAGACCCGGGCAATTTCTTCCACGGGAGCTGTGGCGATGAACTCTGCCGCGCTGACGCCACGGCTCGGGTCCATGCGCATGTCCAGCGGGCCGTCGTTCATGAAACTGAAACCGCGTTCCGGGTCATCCAGCTGCGGCGACGACACGCCAAGGTCCAGCAGAATCCCGCTCACCTTGCCCGCAATCCCGCGTGCTTGAGCCTCGGAGCCCAATTCAGCGAAGCTGCGCTGCACAATAACAAAGCGGCCATCTTCGGCCGCTAGCGTTTGCCCGGTGGCAATTGCTTGAGGATCCTTGTCGAAACCCAGCAATCGGCCATCAGGGCCAAGCTTCTGCAATATAAGTCGGCTGTGCCCGCCGCGACCGAATGTCCCGTCCATATAGCAGCCATCAGCGCGCACTGCGAGAGCCTCTACGGCTTCTTCGAGCAGTACGGTGATGTGGGTAAAGCCGCTAGTCATAGTCACAGGATCAGATCACGTAATTCATCAGGCATCGCGCCCGGTTGTTGAATGGCCGCCAGATCCGCATCAGCAAGAGCGTTCCAGGCGTCCTCGTCCCACAGTTGAAACTTATTGAGCTGGCCAACCAACATCACGCGTTTATCCAACTTGGCATATTCGCGAAGACGCGGTGGCACCAGAAAACGACCACTGCCATCCAGCTCGAGGTCTACCGCGTTACCGATCAACAAACGTTGCAGGCGACGGTTTTCTTCACGAAATGTTGCAAGGTCACGCAACTTGGCCTCAATCAGCTCCCATTCGGAGAGCGGGTAGAGGCATAAACAAGGATCAACCGCGTCAATTGTCACGATCAACTGGCCTGCGCTACGCGAATCCAACTCGTCACGGTACCGGCTCGGCATAGCGAGACGGCCCTTTGCATCGAGATTGATAGCGTTTGCACCACGAAACACAGGCGCTTTCTCCGAATTCTAGCTTTTTGCGTTAAAAAAACCCACTTCACGCCACTTTCTGCCACTTGCGCACACTATAGGAACGCGCCCACCACACCGTCAAGGCACGGTCCTAAGGAAAACCCTTACATAACGGAGATTTACGAGCGATATGAGACGTCTGACGCTAATTTTGGGAGCGTTCTGACAGATAATTCCGACGCAACTCAAAAGGCTGCGCGCCGAAGTTAAAGTGATTTGTGAGGTGTAAGATTTTTTTGGTATTACGAGGGGGTGTTATGCGGATGAAACGAAGGGAGAAAAAAGGTGGAGAGTCGATCTGTAAGCCGGGTTCTGTCGAGGACAGTCATTCCTCTACGACGGCCATCACTGGACGTCTTTAGCAACCTACCCGGTTCCAGCGCGGGCCACGCCTTGGAACCCTATTTGGTCTTGCTCCGAGTGGGGTTTACCTTGACCACGAACTGTTGCCAGACGTGCGGTGCGCTCTTACCGCACCTTTTCACCCTTACCGGCGCCGAAGCGCTTAGGCGGTTATTTTCTGTGGCACTTTCCGTAGGCTCGCGCCTCCCAGGCGTTACCTGGCACTCCGCCCTATGGAGCCCGGACTTTCCTCCCCCCCTTAATTGCGAACAATAAGAGGCAGCGACTGTCCAATCGACTCTCCGGCGCCAAGGTTAGCGGCACAGCCGGTGCAGGACAAGCTTTAAAACGTCGCAGGCCCGCGCCGCAGCGCTTTATTCCCCCTTTTGCTTGTCCAGCGCCACTTGATACAGCAAGTTCTTGCGCACACCGGTGATCTCGGCTGCCAATGCGGCGGCGCGCTTGAGAGGCATTTCTTCGAGCAACAGATCCAGAATGCGCCGCGCTTCGCTGCCGATCACATCTTCATCTTCAGGTTCGGTCCAGCCAGCCACCAATACCACGCACTCGCCACGCTGCTGGTTGCTGTCGTTTTCTACAAACTCGCGCAGCTCGGCCAACGGCAAACCCTTGAGGGTTTCGAACGTTTTGGTCAGCTCCCGGGCCAGCAACGCCGGGCGCTGAGGACCGAACACCAACTCCAGGTCCTGCAGGCACTCAAGAATACGATGCGGCGCCTCGTAGAAAATCAGTGTGCGTGGCTCTTCCTTAAGCAACTCTAGCCTCGCCCGACGCCCTACTGCCTTGGCAGGCAAAAACCCTTCAAAAATAAACCGGTCAGACGGCAAGCCCGCGGCCGATAACGCGGCGATCAACGCGCACGCCCCCGGCACCGGCACCACCGCGATGCCTGCCGCCCGCGCTTGACGAACCAGGTGATAACCCGGATCGGAAATAAGCGGCGTACCGGCATCGGAAATCAGCGCCACACTGTCGCCCGCCAACAATCGGGTAATGAAACGACTGCCTTCGTCGCGCTCGTTATGCTCATGGCACGCGGCCAAGGGTGTAGTTATGCCGAAATGCTGCATCAATCGCATGGAGTGACGGGTATCCTCAGCAGCAATCAGCGCCACCTCGCGCAGCACCTTCAATGCCCGCACGCTCATGTCATCCAGGTTGCCGATAGGGGTGGCGACTACATAAAGCGAACCGGCGGCGGAATTCAAAGCAACTGGAGCAGTCAAAGCGCAGACCTCATGATTTGTTACCCTGCGAAGGGTGATGGGTTTGCATTGTACAGACTACGACTGCAACGAAGACCGACACGCTCACGGAAGACTCAAAAAGGACAGGAACGTCACGACCGAGCCTACGCAACACCTTGAAACCAGTCGTACCGCCCCGTGTCTGGCGGTACCACGAGTTATATACGTGCTTTAAATGCCTTCGACGTCGCACCCATGCCAGTGCTTGGGTACAATTCCCCGCTAATTTGCTCGAGTATCAGGACCCTATACATGATCGCTTGCCTGCGGCTGTTCTCTGCCCTCTGCCTCGCTGCCCTGTTGGCCGCTTGTGCCAGCTCGCCTTCGTCCAGCCTTGGCGAACTTCCTCGTACCCCTGACGCCAGCATCGAGCAACTGCTCGATCAGGCGGCGACAGCCAAAACCCCGGATCAGGCCGCGCTGCTTCGCCTGAGCGCCGCCGACCTGGCCAACCGCCAGAATAACCCTGGTCGCGCTGCGCAAATCCTGGCGCAGGTTCAGGTAGACCTGCTCAAACCCGGCCAACAGGTGTTCGCGGTCACGCTGGATGCCGAGCTGGCCATGGGTCGCAATCAGCCTAAAGCTGCACTGACTGCGCTGAACCATCCGAGCCTGCAGCGCCTGGGCGAGCTTTCCGTGGAGCAACAGGTGCGCACCCAGACCGTTCGCGCCCGAGCACTGGAAGCCGACGGCCAGATTCTTCCAGCCATTCGCGAGCGTGTATTCGTCGGCCCACTGTTGCAAGGTGCCGAACTGGCCGCCAACAACGACGCGATCTGGACGATGGTTGCCGCGTTGCCACCTGAACAGTTGCAGAGCACAGCCACTGATGACATGGGCGGCTGGCTGGATCTGGCTCGCACAATCAAAGGTGCTGGCACCCTGGAGCAACAACAAGCCGCCATCGACACCTGGAAAGCAGCGCATCCAAAACACCCCGCCGCTATCCAGCTCCCGGAGAAACTGGCTCAGCTGCGCGCATTGACCAGCGAGCCCCTGACCAAAATCGCGCTGCTGCTGCCTCAGGAAGGTCCGCTGGCAGCTGTCGCCAAAGCACTGCGTGAAGGCTTCATGGCCGCTCACTATCAGGCTCAGCAAGCCGGTCAGAACCCACCCGCCATTCAAGTGTTCGACAGCTCGCGCCTGACCTCAATGGACGAGTTCTACCGCCAGGCCCAGGCCGCAGGCGTACAACTGGTGGTCGGCCCGCTGGAAAAACCACTGGTCAAACAACTCAATAGCCGCCCTCAGCTGCCCATCACGACGCTGGCTCTGAACTATAGCGACGTGGGCAACGAAGGTCCGCAGCAACTGTTTCAGTTCGGCCTCGCCGCCGAAGACGAAGCCCGCGAAGTCGCGCGCCGTGCCTGGGCTGATGGCAAGCGCAGTGCCGTTGCCATGGTGCCGAAAGGTGAATGGGGTGATCGCGTCCTTGAAGCCTTCCGTCAGAGCTGGCAAGCCAAAGGCGGCACGCTGATCGCCGCCGAACACGTTGACCAACCCGTTGCCCTCGCCCAGCAAGTGGCGGACCTGTTCCAGCTGCGCAACAGCGAAGGTCGCGCACAGCGCCTGCAAAGCACGGTAGGCACCCAAGTGGCCGCGCAGCCGACGCGTCGCCAGGACATCGACTTCATGTTCCTTGCCGCGACTCCACAGCAGGCTCAGCAGATCAAGCCGACCATGGTGTTCCAGTACGCGGGTGATGTCCCGGTGTACGCCACTTCGCACCTGTTCACCAACAGCAACGATCATGCGCAATACATGGACCTCAATGGCGTCCTTTTCTGCGATACGCCTTGGCTGCTCAGCTCCACTGATCCATTGCGTCAGCAAGTGATCACTCAATGGCCAGCAGCGGCAGGACCTCTGGGCCGACTCTACGCCATGGGCGTGGATGCCTACCGCTTGGCACCGCGTCTGAGCCAGCTCAAAACCCTGCCGGAAAGCCGTGTCGATGGTCTGTCCGGTAGCTTGAGCATGAGCCCGACGCGCCGCGTTGAACGTCAACTGCCATGGGCCCAGTTCGTCGATGGCAAGATCCAGCGCCTGCCGGACACCGCTCAGTAAATGCAGGGCAACACCCGCCTGAATGCAGGGCGCGAGGCTGAGGCCTACGCCCTGCAGCATTTACAGCAGCACGGTTTGCAGCTCATCGCACAGAACTGGTCATGCAAACGAGGTGAGCTTGATCTGGTCATGCTCGACGGAGATACAGTAGTATTCGTCGAAGTTCGCTACCGGCGACATTCCGCCTGGGGCGGTGCGATTGAAAGCGTCGATTTTCGCAAACAGCAAAAGGTGATTCTCGCCGCGCAGCTGTTCCTGCAGAAAGAAACACGATGGGCTGATTCAGCCTGCCGGTTTGACGTTGTAGCGGTCGAGGGCGCGGCAGATTGCGGCTCTCCCCTGAAATGGATCAAACATGCTTTTGAAAGTTGATGCCTGCCAATGCCCGAGCAAACAGCACGCAACGCCTGCAACACCACCCAATACCGATTTCGCTACTGCTCTGCAGTGCTTGCACAGGTTTGTGCCGGGAAGCCTTCAGGACACGCCTGAATTCGCCCCAATAGCCGCGATACGCTCTAATTAAGGTCACCCCGATGGACATGCAATCCCGAATCCGCCAGCTTTTCCAGGCCAGCATCGATGCCAAGCAACAGTCGATGGAAGTCCTCGCACCGTACATCGAGCAAGCCAGCCAGGTTATGGTCAATGCGCTGCTCAACGAGGGCAAGATG
Organism: Paucimonas lemoignei; assembly: GCA_900475325.1. Classification (GTDB taxonomy): domain Bacteria; phylum Pseudomonadota; class Gammaproteobacteria; order Pseudomonadales; family Pseudomonadaceae; genus Aquipseudomonas. Next base: position 1,183,537 of record LS483371.1, on the reverse strand, counting down.
CTGTCGTGTGGCAATGGCGGTTCGGCTGGCGACGCGCAGCATTTTTCTTCGGAATTGCTCAACCGTTTCGAGCGGGAACGTCCGAGCCTGCCCGCCATTGCGCTGACCACGGACAGCTCCACCATCACCTCGATTGCCAACGATTACAGCTACAACGAAATCTTCTCCAAACAGATCCGCGCACTGGGCCAGCCCGGTGACGTGCTCCTGGCGATTTCCACCAGCGGCAACTCGGCCAACATAATTCAAGCGATCCAGGCCGCACATGATCGTGAAATGATTGTCGTAGCATTGACGGGACGCGACGGTGGCGACATGGCGTCGCTGCTTTTACCGGAAGATGTGGAAATCCGCGTACCGGCAAAAGTGACCGCACGAATTCAAGAAGTCCATCTGCTGGCGATCCATTGCTTGTGTGATCTGATCGACAGCCAACTGTTCGGGAGTGAAGAATGACCCCTAATCGCCTAAGCCTGCTAGCCCTGACGCTGTGTCTAAGCGTCAGTGGATGCAGTTCGGTCCTGACAGCAACCCGTGACAACCCGATCGAAGATGATCGCGGCACGCGCACGTTCGGCAGCAAGATCGATGATTCACTGATCGAAACCAAAGCGGCGGTGAACATCGCCAAAGCCAGCCCGGACCTGGATCAGAACTCGCACATCGTCGTAACCAGCTACAACGGCATCGTGCTGCTGGCTGGCCAGACACCTCGCGCGGACCTCAAAGCCCTGGCAGAGAAAGAAGCCACCGGCGTGCAACGCGTGAAGAAGGTCAATAACGAGCTCCAGGTCATGGAGCCCTCGTCCATCCTCGCTCGCAATAACGACGCCTGGCTGACCACCAAGATCAAAAGCCAGATGCTGACCGACAGCGCCATTCCCGGTTCGCGCATCAAAGTCGTGACCGAGAACGGCATCGTTTATCTGCTGGGCCTGGTGACCCAGCAGGAAGCCACCCGCGCCACTAACCTGGTGCAAGGCGTTTCAGGCGTGCAGAAGATCGTGAAGCTGTTCGAATACATCGACTGATCGGCTCAAACACCACGCACAAAAAAGGCGACCCTAGGGTCGCCTTTTTCTTGAACGCGATTACTTCACGACTTTCAGACTTGGCCGGCCGGTAGGACGCGGTGGCTCGTCATCAGGTGGAGTCTCGTCATCCTGCTCAATGCTTTCGTCGTCTTCGAACGCAGGCTCCAGATCGAAAACCATACCCTGCCCATTCTCCCGGGCGTAGATGCCCAGAATGGCCGCCACAGGGACGTACAGGGTATGCGGAACGCCACCGAAGCGGCCTTCAAAGCTGACCGCGTCGTTATCCATATGCAGATGGCGAACAGCCGACGGGGAGATGTTCAGGACAATTTGCCCATCGTTGGCAAACCCTTGCGGGACCTGTACCGATGGGTATTCCGCATTGACCAGCATATGCGGGGTGCAATCGTTATCGACGATCCACTCATAGAGAGCACGAATCAGATAAGGGCGACTGGAGTTCATCAACGGCTCCTTAGGCCTTAGCGCATGTCACGTTCGGCAGCAGACAGACTTGCCTGAAATGCCTCACGCGCAAATTGGCGCTCCATATAATCAAGCAACGGCTTGGCAGGCCGTGGCAATTCGATACCCAGCACGGGCAAGCGCCAGAGTATGGGCAATAGACAGCAATCGACCAAGCTTTGCTCGTCACTGAGGAAAAAAGCTTTCTCGGCGAACAGTGGCGAAACGCCGGTCAGGCTTTCGCGCAGCTCTTTTCGAGCCTGGACCCGAGCGCTTTCTTTGCTGCGCGGCTCCAGGATCAGGTCGACCAGTGCGCACCAGTCACGCTGGATCCGATGGATCAACAGGCGGCTGTTGGCACGCGCCACCGGGTAGACCGGCAGCAAAGGCGGATGCGGATAACGCTCATCCAGATATTCCATCACCACGGTCGACTCGTACAACGCCAGGTCACGATCAACCAGGGTCGGCACGCTGCCGTAGGGATTGACCTCGATCAATTTCGCCGGGTGGGTACCCGACACAACATCGATGATTTCGGCGCTGACACCTTTCTCGGCGAGCACAATGCGCACGCGATGGGAATAGTGGTCGGCGGGGTCGGAGTAACAGGCCAACCGGTTGGTCACGCCCATGGCGGTCCTCCTCGCTTGTTGAATTTATGAAAAACGGAAAACGAAACGCGCCCTCGGGCGCCTCCCGCAACGACCGCATTGAGGCAGTGATCGGTGCGGGCGACAAGATAGCTCATTTACGACATGTAAATTCTGCAATCTTACCGTCACAGCGACATTTGCCCTGCGTTTTTGCCTTGAGAGGCGCCCGAAGGCGCGAAGTGTTGTCTTGGCGTTACAAAGTCAGTGAACGTCCTTCCAGTATTCACGCTTGAGCAGATAAGCGAAGACAAAGAAGAAGGCCAGATAAAGCAGCACGTAGGTACCGATCCGCTGATGCTGCAATTTTACCGGGTTCGCCGAATAAGCCAGGAAGGTCACCAGATTCTTGATCTTCTCGTCGAACTGCTCGGGAGTCAGGCTACCGGTCTTGGGCACGATGGTCAGTTGATCACAGGCCTCATGCGTCAGCGGCGCACCGGTCAGCGGGTCGAACTGCTTCTTGCCATCCTCGATCATCTGGACCTGCTTGCAGCCTACGACCTGACGACCTTGCAAGCCTGACAGCACGTTGGGCATGCCGACGTTGGGAAACACTTTGTTGTTCACGCCCCACGGCCGAGCCGGGTCTTCGTAGAACGAACGCAGGTAACCGTACAGCCAGTCTGTACCCCGTACCCGCGCCACGAGGGTCAAATCCGGTGGGGCAGCGCCGAACCAGGTCTTGGCGTCGCTGGACTGCATGCCGATATTCATGTGGTCACCAATCTTGGCACCGGTGAACACCAGTTTTTCGAGCATCAGCTCATGGGGAATACCCAAGTCATCGGCCACCCGTTCGTAACGCTGGAATTTGGCGCTGTGGCAGCCCATGCAATAGTTGGCGAAGGTTCGCGCACCATCCTGCATGGCGGCCTTGTCAGATACGTCGATGTCCACGCTTTCCAGCTCAGGGCCACCGTGCTCGGCGGCAAATGACAGCATTGGCAGAGCAGCAAGAAACAATACCGCAAATAGCTTTTTCATCAGCCAGTCACCCTTTCTGGAACCGGTTTGGTCTTCTCGAGCCGGGTATAGAACGGCATCAGAATGAAGTAGGCGAAGTACAGGAAGGTGCACACCTGCGACAGCAACGTGCGCTCAGGCGTGGGAGCCAGGACGCCCAGTACACCGAGGATCACGAAAGATACACAGAACACCAGCAACCAGATCTTGCTCATCCAGCCCTTGTAACGCATGGACTTGACCGGGCTTCGGTCCAGCCAGGGCAGCACAAACAGCACCGCAATGGCCGCGCCCATGGCCATGACCCCCATGAGCTTGTCAGGGATGGCGCGCAAGATGGCGTAGAACGGTGTGAAGTACCAGACCGGCGCGATGTGCTCGGGCGTCTTGAATGCGTTTGCTACCTCGAAGTTAGGCTTTTCGAGGAAGTAGCCTCCCATTTCGGGGAAGAAGAACACAATGGAGCAGAACACGAACAAGAACACCACCACGCCGACGATGTCTTTGAGGGTGTAGTAAGGGTGGAACGGAATACCATCCAGCGGGATACCGTTTTCGTCTTTGTGCTTCTTGATATCGACGCCATCGGGGTTGTTCGAACCCACTTCATGCAGCGCCAGGATATGCAGGACCACCAGACCAAGGACCACGATGGGCAGCGCGACCACGTGCAGCGCGAAGAAGCGGTTGAGGGTGATCCCGGAGATCAGGTAATCGCCGCGAATCCACTGGGTCAGATCATCGCCGATGACGGGGATAGCGCCGAACAGTGAAATGATTACCTGCGCGCCCCAATAGGACATCTGCCCCCAAGGCAGCAGATAGCCCATGAAAGCCTCGGCCATGAGCGCCAGGTAGATCAGCATGCCGAAGATCCACACCAGCTCGCGCGGCTTCTGATACGAGCCATAAAGCAGGCCGCGAAACATGTGCAGATAAACCACGATGAAGAACGCTGAAGCGCCGGTGGAATGCAGCAGACGCAGGATTGAGCCGTACTCGACGTCGCGCATGATGTATTCGACAGACGCAAAGGCTTCTTCGGCCGAAGGGGTGTAGCTCATGGTCAGCCAGACACCGGTGAGAATCTGATTGACCAACACCAGCAAAGCCAGCGAGCCGAAGAAGTAGAAGAAATTGAAGTTTTTTGGGGCGTAATACTTGCTGAGATGGTCTTCCCACATCTTTGTGGCCGGGAAACGAGCATCTATCCAATCCATGAACTTGCTCATCACGCGTTCTCCTGATCGACGCCAATGACAATGATATTGTCCGACTCATAGGAATGCGGCGGCACCGGCAGATTCAAAGGCGCGGGTTGCGACTTGTAGACCCGGCCAGCGAGGTCGTAGTGAGAGCCATGACAAGGACAGAAGTAACCCCCTACCCAGTCTTTGCCCAGATCGGCAGGAGCGACTTCGGGACGGAAGGTCGGGGAGCAACCCAAGTGGGTGCAGATGCCGATCAACAGCAGGATTTCCGGCTTGATCGAGCGGACAACGGGGTCAACGTAAGCGGGCTGGACCGAGTTTTTGGACTCGGGATCGGACAACTGACCCGTGATTTTGCCCAGGTTGCCCAGGATTTCTTCGGTGCGACGAACAATGAACACTGGCTGACCGCGCCACTCCGCGATCATCTGCTGCCCTGCTTCGATTTTGCTGATGTTTACCTTCACTGGTGCGCCCGCAGCTTTCGCCTTGGCACTGGGAAACCATGACCCCACGAACGGGACCGCAGCCCCCACCGCTCCTGCTGCACCAACCACAGATGTGGCCGCCACGAGGAAGCGACGCCGGCCTGCATTCACGCCGTCATTGCTCATTCCGTCCTCTCCCATCAGCTATGTGGCCTGTTTAATCAGGCGTCTAGTTAAATAAAATTCGGGTATCCAAATTTTGCCGAATGGTAAATAGAAACCCTTCAAACTACAAGGGCATTACATTTGCCGAAAAGCCGCATGCCTTGTAATCCGGGGCCTGCGCGGAATGAGTCACGTTGTCACATGTATAATAGACGCCCATAAAAAAACGCCCAGCTCCGTGAGGAGGCTGGGCGTTCTTTTTGAACGAAGAGCGAATTAACGCTTCGAGTACTGCGGACGCTTACGCGCTTTACGCAGACCGACTTTCTTACGTTCAACTTCACGGGCGTCGCGAGTAACGAAGCCAGCTTTGCGCAGAGCGCCACGCAGGGTTTCGTCGTACTGCATCAGAGCGCGAGTGATACCGTGGCGGATTGCGCCAGCTTGACCACTTACACCACCGCCGATGACAGTGACGTAGATGTCGAACTTCTCGACAGTCTCAGTCAGTTCCAGCGGCTGACGAACTACCATGCGGGCAGTTTCGCGGCCGAAGAAATTGTCCAGCGAACGGTTGTTGATGGAGATGTTACCGGTACCTGGACGCAGGAAAACGCGTGCGGTTGCGGTTTTGCGACGGCCGGTGCCGTAATTTTGAGTAGCCGACATAATGAACTATTCCGTTAAAACTTCAGTTCTTGGGGCTGCTGAGCAGTATGAGGGTGTGCAGTGCCCGCATAGACTTTCAGCTTACGATACATGTCGCGACCCAGCGGGTTCTTAGGCAGCATGCCTTTAACCGCGGTCTCGAGCACGCGCTCAGGAGCTTTGGCGATCAGCTTTTCAAAGTTGATCGACTTGATCCCGCCCGGAAAACCGGAGTGAGAGTAGTAGATTTTGTCGGTGGTTTTAGCACCGGTAACGCGGATTTGCTCAGCGTTGATAACAACGATGTAATCACCGGTGTCAACGTGCGGAGTGTATTCCGGCTTGTGTTTGCCACGCAGACGGCTAGCGATTTCTGTAGCCAGACGACCGAGGGTCTGACCAGCAGCATCGACTACGAACCACTCGCGCTGAACTGTTTCCGGTTTAGCAGTATAAGTTTTCATTATTTAGCCTCAGGGGCCGCCCTGATAAATTGAGACGGCGGATCTTACTGAATAGATCGTACTTTGACAAGTAGCATGTCAAAGGCAGCCGGCATAAAGACGCTGCCGAGGGCTCGGGTCGGCGCATCTGTCATACGGCAAGATGTTTCTCGGCTGGCGGAGCATCACTTCCACCGCAAAGAGCCGGCGGATTATGCGGATTGCGAAATAAATTTCAACCTGCTTTTATGGTTCTCCCAATAAAGGAGACGCAAATGGATTACCGCCAACTCGGCAGAACCGACCTGAAAGTCAGTGCCATCTGCCTCGGCACCATGACCTGGGGCGAGCAAAACACCGAAGCTGAAGGCTTTGCCCAGATCGAACGCGCCAAATCCGCCGGGATCAATTTCCTCGATACCGCCGAGATGTATCCGGTCCCGCCCAAGCCTGAAACCTACGCCAGCACTGAAAAAGTCATCGGCAACTGGTTCAAGAAGCAAGGTGACCGCGCCGACTGGATCCTGGCCAGCAAGATCGCAGGCCCCGGCAACGCCATTGAACATATCCGTGGCGGCAGCCTGAAACACAACCGTGAGCACATCGTCGCGGCCCTGGACGCCAGTCTCGCGCGCCTGCAGACCGACTACCTGGACCTTTATCAGTTGCACTGGCCAGAACGTAGCACCAACTTCTTCGGCAAGCTGGGTTACACCCACACCGACGAGGAATTCACACCCCTGGAAGAAACGCTCGAAGCCCTGGATGAACAGGTCAAGGCTGGCAAGATTCGCCACATCGGCCTCTCCAACGAAACGCCATGGGGCACCATGAAATTCCTGCAACTGGCCGAAAGCCGTGGCTGGCCACGGGCGGTGTCGATTCAGAACCCCTACAACCTGCTCAACCGCAGCTTTGAAGTGGGTCTGGCGGAAGTGGCCATTCGTGAAGAGTGCGGGCTGCTGGCTTATTCGCCACTGGCGTTCGGCATGCTGTCGGGCAAGTACGAAAATGGCGCGCGTCCAGCCAAAGGTCGCCTGAGCCTGTACAGCCGCTTCACTCGCTACTTCAATCCGCAGTCGGAAGCGGCCTGCGCACGTTACGTGGCCCTGGCGCGCGAAAATGGCCTGGACCCGGCGCAAATGGCACTGGCCTTTGTCACTCGCCAGCCATTTGTCACCAGCAACATCATTGGTGCCACCACGCTTGAGCAGCTGGACAGCAACATCGCCAGCTTCGAGCTGCAATTGTCCGACGAGGTTCTGGCCGGTATCGAGGCGATCCACAAGGATCATCCGAATCCTGCGCCTTAACATAGCTATCTAGATTTTGTGGGACCGGCTTTAGCCGGGAAGAGGCCTGTACAGCGGATGCATCCAGGCCTTTTTAAATATCGTCTCCCGGCTAAAGCCGGTCCCACAAGCCCGCTCCCATCACTGCCTACAAACTCCGGGCAATGATCTCTTTCATGATTTCGTTGGTCCCCGCATAAATGCGCTGCACTCGCGCATCGGCCCAGGCCCGGGCAATCGGATACTCCCACATGAAACCGTAACCGCCATGCAACTGCACGCACTCGTCGAGCACCTTGCATTGCAGGTCGGTGGCCCAGTATTTGGCCATGGCGGCTGTCGGCACATCCAGCTTGCCCTTCAGGTGCAGCTCCAGGCAGCGATCGATGAAGACCCGACCGATCTGCACTTCAGTGGCCATTTCGGCAAGCTTGAAGCGGGTGTTCTGAAAGTCTGCAATGGCCTGCCCGAACGCCTTGCGCTCACGGGTGTAATCCAGGGTCCATTGCACTGCTGCCTCGGCTGACGAGATTGCGCCAATGGCGACCGTGAGTCTTTCCTGCGGCAGTTCCTGCATCAGGTAGGCGAAACCCATACCGGCCTGACCCAGCAGGTTTTCCTTGGGCACCCGTACATCCTGAAAGAACAGCTCGGAGGTGTCTTGAGCCTTCATGCCGACCTTCTCCAGGCGCTTGCCCTTGGCAAAGCCCGGTGTTTCGGACTCCACCAGAAACAGGCTGGTGCCTTTGGCCCCGGCCTTGGGGTCGGTCTTGGCCACGACAATCACCAGGTCAGCCAGATAACCATTGGTGATGAAGGTCTTGGAGCCGTTGATCACGTACTCGTCACCATCGAGCACGGCGCTCGTCTTCACCCCTTGCAGGTCCGAGCCTGCGCCGGGCTCGGTCATGGCGATTGCTGTCACGCGCTCGCCGGAGACCAGTTGCGGCAGGTACTTTTGCTTCAAGGCCTCACTGCCGTAATGCAGGATGTACGGCGCAACGATGTCAGAGTGCAGGGAAAAACCAATCCCGGTCAGGCCGAGACGACCAATCTCTTCGATCACGATGGCGCTGTAAAGAAAGTCCACTGCCATGCCGCCGTACTCTTCGGGCATATGGGAGCACAACATCCCCTGCTCCCCCGCCTTGCTCCACAGCTTCCTGTCGATGTAGCCCTGTTTCTCCCACTGGCTGTGAAACGGCGCAGCCTCTCGCTCCAGAAACTTGCGCACGCTGTCGCGGAACTGCTCATGTTCAGGGCTGAAAAGGGTTCTGGGGATCATTGGCCACCTCTTGACGGGGTTAAGTTCGGGACTGCCCAAAGCCTATGCCCCTCAAGTGTGCGAGGACACTGGACACATCCGACAAAAAATAAGACGATCCAGCCGCTGCATGACCGCTTTCCCCTTTTTGTATAAAAATAAAAGACCAACAGAATATGCCGACCCAAGCCTCCGCGCCGTTGCGGCGCGTCAGCATCCTGGCCATAGACGGGGTGTTCGCATCCACGCTGATGCAAGCCAAGGACTTTTTCCACATCGCCAGCCTGCGCTACAGCAAACAGCTGGGTCAGGGCCGAAAGCCCGCGTTCGAAACCCGGCTTGTCAGCCCGGATGGCAAGCCCGTCAGCAGTTTCAGCGAGGTAGTGCTGCCGGTGGACGGCGCACTTGGCCAGAGCGATGTGATCGTGATTCCAGCCTTCTGGGATGACTTCGATAATGTGCGCGAACGTTACCCGCAAGTGATTCCCTGGCTGCGCCAGCAACACGCCAATGGCGCCGTGCTGTGCGGTGAAGCCAGCGGTGTTTTCTGGCTGGCGGAATCAGGCCTGCTGGACGGGAAGGAGGCGACGACTTACTGGCGATATTTCAGCGAGTTCAGTGAGCGCTTTCCCAAGATTCTGCTCAATCAGGAGAAACACCTGACAGACGCCGACAACCTTTACTGCGCGGGCGGCACTACGTCGGCGTGCGATCTGTACATTTACCTGATTGAACGCTTTTGCGGCGCCAACGTGGCACAGACGGTGGCCCGGGACATTCTTTACGAAGTGCAGCGCAACTACTCACCCGGCCGCATGGGTTTCGGCGGGCAGAAGCTGCATCAGGATGTGGTGATCTTGCAGATTCAGCATTGGCTGGAAGAGCACTTTGCCGACAAGTTTCGCTTCGAGGATGTGGCACGTGAGCATGGCATGAGCATCCGCAATTTCATGCGCCGCTTCCAGTCCGCCACCGGGGACAAGCCTCTGCACTACTTGCAACGGCTGCGCATTGAAACCGCCAAAGGCTTGCTGTCCGGCACGCGCAAGAGCATCAAGACCATCAGTTACGAAGTGGGCTACGACGACGCCAGCTTCTTCGCCAGGCTGTTTCGCCAGCATACGGAGTTGTCACCCAACCAGTATCGACAGCAGTTTCAACAAGCGGCCTGAGGGCCGCTTGGCTGCAAGCCTCAAGCTAAAAGCTGCAAGAAGGGTTGTGCATATCCCCCTCTTGCAGCTTGAAGCTTCAAGCTTGCAGCTCCCCGCTAGGGCTTATGCGCCCGGGACAGAAACTCGTGGGACTGCATTTCCAGCAAGCGGCTCAGGGTCCGCTGGAACTCGAAGTTCAGACGACCGCCGGTGTACAGATCCTTCAACTCGACTTCAGCAGAAATGATCAGCTTGACGTTGCGGTCGTAGAATTCGTCGACCATGTTGATGAAGCGTCGGGCGATGTCGTCGGTGGTGACGCTCATCTGCTCGACGCCGCTGAGCAACACCGCGTGGTAGATCTTGCCCAGCTCGATGTAGTCGTTCTGGCTACGCGGGCCGTCGCACAGTTCGCGGAAGTCGAACCAGGCCACGTCGTCGCAGGTGCGCAGCGCACGAATTTCGCGGTTCTCGACCATCAGCACGTCGTTTTCGACGGTCTGAGCGCAATCCGGGGTCAGCGCCTTGAAGCTCTTGCGCAGGCTTTCCTGGGCTGCTTCGTCCAGCGGGAAGTGGAACAGCTCGGCCTGTTCAAGGTGACGCAGGCGGTAATCCACACCACTGTCGACGTTGACGATGTCGGTGTTCTGCTTGATCAGCGCAATAGCGGGCAGGAAGCGGGCACGCTGCAAGCCGTCTTTGTACAGGCCATCGGGGACGATGTTCGAGGTCGCGACCAGGGTCACGCCGTTTTTGAACAGCTCTTCCATCAGGGTGCCGAGGATCATCGCGTCGGTGATGTCCGAGACGAAAAACTCATCGAAGCAGATCACTCGTGCTTCATCTGAAAAACGCTTGGCGATGATGGTCAGCGGGTTGCGCTCGCCCTTGAGGGTCTTCATCTCTTCGTGCACGCGCTTCATGAAGCGGTGGAAGTGAGTGCGGACTTTGTCCTCGAACGGCAGCGCTTCAAAGAAAGTGTCGACCAGATAAGTCTTGCCCCGGCCAACGCCCCCCCAGAAGTACAAGCCTTTTACCGGGGCCTGTTCTTTCTTGCCAAACAACTTGCCGAACATCCCCGGCTTGCTCTGATGCGCAGCCACCAGATCGTCGTAAAGACGCTGCAAGTGGCGCACGGCAGTTTCCTGCGCCGCATCATGGAAGAAGTCGGGACGCTTGAGATCTGCTTGATATCGTTCTAGAGGGGTCATATTCGTTAGCAAGGCAACAAAAACGGGTCGTCACTGTAGCGACGGCCCGCGGGGTTGGCAATTAGTCCTGTTGCGGCGCGAGGGCCAGTTTCAGGCTTTCGATGGCGGTATCGCGCGCGGTAGCGTCGGCAAATGCCGGGCTGTCTGCCACGCACTGGTCGTCAAGCCACAGGCTGAAGCTGCTTGTTTCGCTGCGAATATCCAGCTCGCCGCCCTGCTGCAACTGCTTGCTGACCGCACCCGCCGCTTTGCCATCAGGGAAATTACGCGACAACAACAGCTGCTCGCCATCCGCCGCCAGCAGACGGAAACGGAAACTGCCGTCGGCTTCGCGGAAGCTGACAAACCGTGCGCCTTTGACGGCTTTTTTCTTGCCGCTGTCAGCCACCTGCACAACGCTACGGAATGAACGCAGACCCACCGCTTCACGCAACTCGCCCAGGAAGGGCGTGGCGATCTTGCGGGCTTTTGCAGCGCCAGCCAGCAGAATGTCTTCCAGATCAGCCGGGCGCTCAAGCAAGCGATTGTAGTGCTCCCGCTTCTCGCTCAGCTCGCTGTCCAGCAAGGTAAACAGACGGCTTTTGGCTTCGCCCCAACCCAGGCCCTGCAACAGCTCGGAACGAAACTCCGCGCCCTGCTCTGGCGTGGCGAATGCCGAATAGAGGGTGAACAGGTGCGAGTTGTCCGGGTCCTTGGCTTCGCCGGGTGCCTTGGAGTCAGTGACGATGCGCGAGATGGCGTCCTTCAGATCCTTGACGTTGCTGAACAGCGGGATGGTGTTGTCGTAGCTCTTCGACATCTTGCGCCCGTCGAGCCCCGGCAGCGTCGCGACGCTTTCTTCGATGACCGCTTCAGGCATCACGAAAAATTCTTTGCCCTGACCAAACAGGTGGTTAAAGCGCTGGCCGATATCGCGAGCCATTTCCACGTGCTGCACCTGATCGCGACCGACCGGCACCTTATGCGCGTTGAACATCAGAATGTCCGCCGCCATCAGGACCGGATAGCTGAACAAGCCCATGGTGACGCCCGCGTCCGGGTCTTCGCCGACCTCGACATTTTTGTCCACCGAAGCCTTGTAGGCATGGGCACGGTTCAGCAGGCCTTTGGCCGCGACGCAGGTCAGCAGCCAGGTCAGCTCGGTTATTTCCGGAATGTCGGACTGGCGATAGAAGGTCACGCGGTCCACATCCAGACCCGAAGCCAGCCAGGTCGCTGCGAGTTCCTGACGCGAGCGCTGAATGCGCAGGGGGTCGTCGCATTTGATCAAGGCATGGTAATCAGCCAGGAAGTAGAACGAATCAGCATCGCTCTGGCGGCTGGCAACGATGGCCGGGCGAATCGCGCCCGCGTAGTTGCCAAGGTGAGGCGTTCCGGTGGTGGTGATGCCGGTCAGGATACGAGTGGTCATGGCGGGTCGCTTATGGTGCTGTGATCAATTCGAGAGGCGCGGCATGACCAGATCTTTCAGGTCGGTCAGCTTGCCGTGAAAAAAGTGTCCGCATTCTGCCACTTTCAGCAGGTCATGTGGGCGCGGCAGCGTCGCCGACCAGTCGTAGACCAGCTGCGGCTCGACCACCTCGTCGGTTTCCGGCTGGATCACTGTCAGAGGGCAGTTCTGCGGCAGCGGGGTCTGCTCATTCAGACGCATGACCGCAGGCGCGACCATGAACAGGTGACCGAGGCTCTGCCCCGCGGTCTCAAGGCGACCGCCCAGGCTTGCGGCAACAAAACCGCCGAAGGAGAAACCGAACAGGGTCAGAGGCAGCTCAGGGTGTTTTTCAAGCAGCCAGCGGGCGACGGCCTGGGCGTCTTCGATTTCACCAGCGCCTGCTTCGGATGTACCGGCACTGGCGCCTACGCCACGGTAATTGAAACGCAATGTTATCAGGCCAGCGTCCCGAGCCGTGCGCTGCAAGGTCGAGACCACCTTGTTGAGCATGGTGCCGCCCTGAATCGGGTTCGGGTGGCAAATCAAGGCCAGGCCCGTCGCTTCGGGCAGATCCAGGTAAAGCGCTTCAAGTTGACCCACAGGGCCATCGATCAATACAGGGGTTTCGCGCATGAGCAAGAATGAACTCCGTGACCTCACAGTGGGTCGACTCGTCTAGCTGATTGTCTGCCAATAGCGTATCCGTGAGCGTGTCGCGGTATACAGAGCAGGTTCGAGCCGTTAACGTAAAGCAAAGCCGTTTATAGAGGAAGGACTCGTGGAACTCTCGCTCTTAGTTTGGTTGTTGCCGACCATCGCACTGGTTGTTGGTGTCGTCATCGGATTTCTGGTCGCGCGCTTGCTGCCCAACGCTGCCCCCAACGGAACACAGCGTCAGCTGGATGATGTTCAGGAGCGTTTCGATAATTATCAGAATGAAGTGGTCACCCACTTCAACAGCACGGCCAATCTGGTTCAGAAGCTCTCTCAGAGCTATCAGGACGTGCAGGAGCATCTGTCTGAAGGCGCCAACCGTCTGGCGACCGACGAACAGACTCGTCAACGCCTGCTGGCCGCCCTGCACCCAGAGGCCAATCAGATCCACCGGGACCGGCTGACCCCACCACGCAGCACCGAAGCGCCGAAAGACTACGCGCCCAAGACCCCCAACGCCCCCGGCATGCTCGACGAGCATTACGGCCTGAAAAAGCCGTAAGCGTCCGGTCGTGAAAAAGCCCGCCACTCCTTGTGAATGGCGGGCTTTTTTGTGGCTGGTCGCTTGACCAAAAACTTGCAAGAGAAAGCTCCTACAGTCTTCGAAGAAGGCGGCGACTATTTATATTTTTTGTTGACCTCTATGCTTTTCAAAAACGGAGGAAGCATGAACAAAATCAAAATAATCATAGCTTGCGCTTTACTATCAGGGTGCATAGCGGGTGATTGCACCAGCAGGTGTTACATTTGGGGAAATCAGGACATGGAACTTCTACACAAATGCAACATGGACCCGCTCAGGTCTGACTGCCCAGTGCAGCGTTAAGAATGAATCCATATCAGAATTCGTACTTAAATAAGTTATAAGGCCCATAAACTGGAACTTTTTTTCTTGGAGATCTTCCAGGTACGAAGCCAAAACGAGCCCATAACAGCTCGCCCGCTTGACCATCATAAATCACAAGATTAGCGTCATCCTGGATCGATAGATGGCTGTGATACCAGCAGGATTTTTCCTTGGTATCGGTACTTCTCGCAATCCACAGCCTAGACCTGGATGGATCGTAGAGAAAGGCGCTGTTGCTGACGACGAGCCATGGTGCCCCTACCTGCTTGCGCTTTAGGGTGCTGCTATGAGGCTGATTACCATCAGCCACCCAGATCGCATGTCCGTTATCCCTGATCACAAGATTGCCATCACCTTGCAACTCAAGACGGAAGCGTCCATTGGATGATTGTAGAAACTGCCCGGGCGTCATTTTTTGATTCGGTGGCAACACAGATGCACCGCTATTGTTAAATTGACCATATTGAATACTCATACTTTCACCTTTTGAAAGTTAATAAATGAGCACTCAAATAATCAGCAAACATCCAAGTCTGCGTCGTAAATATATACCGCATTCAAATATTATTTTGCACGGTCTTATCGCGGGCAACCCTCTCTCCAACGGATGCCCAGGATTTATGTGGGAGCCGAGCTTGCTCGCGAAGAACGATAACTCGGTATGCCTGACACACCGCAGCGCTTCATTCGCGAGCAAGCTCCCACAGGCTCGGTGATCGCCCGTAGGAGCGCCATACCGCCAACAAAAAACCCGCCATCTCTGGCGGGTTTTAAGTGCAGCAAACGAGGCTTAGATCGCGCCGCGGCTGCGCAGCAGTTCCAGCACGTGCTTGACGCTTTCTTCCAGGTTCAGCGACTGGGTGTCGATGACCAGGTCGGCGTTGAGCGGCACATCGTACGGGAAGGACTCGCCCGGGATGTTGTCGCCATCAGCCGCGTACAGGCCTTGTGGGTCACGCGCGCGGCAGGCAGCCGGGGATGCCTGGACATAAACAGTCAGCAGGCGATCAGCACCAATCAGCGATTTGGCTTGTTCGCGACCTTCAGCATCCGGTGCAACGAAGGCGGCCAGAGTAATCAAGCCCGCCTGGTTGAACTGACGCGCCACGTGAGCGGCACGACGCCAGTTTTCAGTACGTCCGGCGCGATCCTGTGGCAGGCCTTTATTCAGGTCGTGACGCAGGTTCTGACCATCGAGCACGTACACCGCGCGGCCCATGTCGAACAGCTTGCGCTCGACCGCATACGCCAGGGTGCTCTTGCCAGCGCCAGACAAGCCGCTGAACAACACGGTGGCCGGTTGCTGACCGAAACGCTGGGCGCGCTCCTCAGTAGCGACATGAGCCAGTTCACCATGGTGATTGGCACCCGCGCCACCGACCGGTTTGGCGATGATCATGCCTGCCGCTACGGTGCCATTGGTCAAACGATCAATGACGATGAACGAACCGGTGGTGCGGTTGCTGTCGTAACCGTCCAGTGCGATGGCTGAATCCAGGCTGATCTTGACGCGACCAATCTCGTTCAGGCCCAGAGAACTGGCAGGACCTTCAGCCAAAGTGTTCACATCAACCCGGTGGGTGATGCTGGCAATCGAACCCGGCACATAGCTGGTGGCGCGTTTGATGTCGTATTTCTTGCCCGGCAGCATCGGCTCTTCAGCCATCCACACCAGCATGGCGTCGAACGCATCAGCAACCTGTGGAACGTTGTCAGCATGCACCAGCAGGTCGCCACGGGAGATGTCGATCTCGTCTTCCATGGTCAACGTGACAGCCTGACCCGGCCCGGCGCTCTCCAGCTCACCTTCGAAGGTGACGATGGATTTCACACGGCTGCTCTTGCCCGAAGGCAGCACAACCACGTCATCGCCCTTGTGCACGATACCGCTGGCCAAGGTACCGGCAAACCCACGGAAGTTCAGGTTTGGACGGTTGACGTACTGCACCGGGAAACGCATGTCAGTGTAGTTGCGGTCGTTGGCGATCTCGACGGTTTCAAGAATCTCCATCAGCGACTGACCGGTGTACCACGGCGAACGCTCGCTCTTGTTCACCACGTTGTCGCCCTTGAGGGCCGACATTGGCACGAAGGCCATGGTGGTCGGCTTGAAGGCGATGCCGTCGGCGAACTTCAGGTAGTCGGACTTGATCGACTCGAAGACGCTTTCATCGAAGCCATTAAGGTCCATCTTGTTGATGGCAACCACGATGTGCTTGATGCCCAACAAGGACGCGATGTAGCTGTGGCGACGGGTCTGGGTCTGCACGCCATAGCGGGCATCTACCAGAATGATCGCCAGGTCACAGGTCGAAGCGCCCGTGGCCATGTTGCGGGTGTACTGCTCATGGCCTGGGGTGTCGGCAATGATGAACTTGCGCCGGGCGGTGGAGAAATAGCGGTAAGCGACATCAATGGTGATGCCCTGCTCGCGCTCGGCCTGCAGACCGTCAACCAGCAACGCCAGGTCGACATCATCGCCCGTGGTGCCGGATTTCTTCGAATCCCGGGTGATGGCTTCCAGGTGATCTTCATAGATCATCTTGGAGTCGTGCAGCAGACGCCCGATCAGCGTGCTCTTGCCGTCATCGACGTTGCCACAGGTTAGAAAGCGCAGCATTTCCTTGCGTTCGTGCTGGCCCAGATAGGCGAGGATGTCCTCGCTGATCAAATCAGATGCATGACTCATTTCATTCGAGCTCCAAGCTGTAAGCTTCAAGCGGTAAGCTTGTCGGCGTACAGCTAGTCAGAGATTTTATTGATCAGCCCGCAGAGCATCTTTGAAAGCTCACGGGTTTCGATAATCCAGGCTGCTGCAAGTGGCTCAGCGATGTAACCAATTTCACTGCCAATAATGAGCTGAGTTCTCAGCTCGCCGCAGGATGCCTTCGCAATCCACAAAAAGCGGCACTTTTCCTTTGCTGTGAAACGCTCCATACCTTCCGCAATATTGCTCGGTACAGACAGCCCCGAGCGCGTAATCTGACTCCTGAAAGCCATATCGGGACAGGACGCAATTTCCATATAAAGGTTGACCGCCAAAGCTTTGGCTCTTTGCCAAACCATGAGTTTCTCGAAATCCATTTCGATCGCCTGCTTTTGATTCACTTGCAGCTTGCCGCTTGAAGCTTGTAGCTGCTCTTTAGAAATACCCTTGGCGCTTCTTCTCTTCCATCGAACCAGCGCCATCGTGGTCGATGACCCGGCCCTGGCGTTCGGAAGTTCGCGTCAGCAGCATTTCCTGAATGATGTCAGTGAGGCTGATGGCCTCGGACTCGACTGCGCCCGTCAACGGGTAGTCGCCAAGTGTGCGGAAGCGGACCTTCTTCTTGACGATGCGCTTTTTGTCTTCATCGGACAGATGATTACGCAGACGATCGTCGTCGATCATGATCCAGGTACCGTTCATCTCGATGACTTCGCGCTCGGCGGCGAAGTACAGCGGGACAATCGGAATGCCTTCCAAGTAGATGTACTGCCAGATATCCAGCTCGGTCCAGTTGGACAGCGGGAACACCCGGATCGACTCGCCTTTGTTGACGTTGCCGTTATAAACGTTCCACAGCTCGGGACGCTGGTTCTTCGGGTCCCAGCGGTGCTTGGTGTCGCGGAAGGAGTACACGCGCTCTTTGGCGCGGGACTTCTCTTCGTCGCGGCGGGCGCCACCGAATGCGGCATCGAAGCCGTGTTTGTCGAGCGCCTGTTTCAGGCCCTCGGTTTTCATGATGTCAGTGTGTTTGGCACTGCCGTGGGTCAGCGGGTTGATACCCTGCGCGACGCCATCGGGGTTGACGTGGACGATGAGGTCCAGGCCCAGATCCTCGACCATCTGGTCGCGGAATTTGTACATTTCCTGGAATTTCCAGCGGGTGTCGACGTGCATCACCGGGAACGGCAGTTTGCCCGGGAAGAACGCCTTGCGCGCCAGGTGGAGCATGACGGCGGAGTCTTTACCGACGGAGTACAGCATCACCGGGTTATCAAACTCGGCGGCGACCTCGCGGATGATGTGGATGCTTTCCGCCTCCAGCTGTTTCAGATGCGTCAGTTTGTCGACCATGGTTACTCACGGGTTGCGTTCGTTTTTAGACCGGACAACGCCCGGGACGGCCAGCGGGCCGTGTTCGAGGCGGCACTCTAGCACAGCGCCTTCTTCTATTCAGGGGGCTGGATAGATCGAAAGGTTCTATGGATATACCCCCTCGTTTGGGTGCTCAGACCGGGTTCGGGCAATCGATGAACAAGTGCTCAAGCGCAAACCGCCGGGCCAGATAGTCGCCCAGGGCTTGCACGCCATAACGCTCCGTGGCGTGGTGGCCGGCCGCGATAAAGCTGATGCCATTCTCCCGGGCACTGTGGACCGTCTGCTCCGAGGCCTCACCGCTGATAAACAGATCGACCCCGGCCAGAACTGCCTGATCGATGTAGCCCTGACCGCCGCCAGTGCACCAGCCCACGCGGCGAATCATCTCGGGGCCTTCGATCAGCAGCGGTTCGCGTCCCAGCGCTTCCTGTACGCGACGGGCGAAATCACGGGGCATCAGCGGCTCATTCAGCGACCCGACCAACCCGACCACCCGCGAATTATCAGGATCCAGCGGCCCTTCGACCGTGATGTCCAGCTGACGGGCCAGTTGCACGTTGTTGCCCACTTCCGGGTGTACATCCAGAGGCAAGTGATAGGCCAGCAGACTGATGTCATGTTTGAGCAAGGTTTTAAGGCGCCGTTGTTTCATCCCGGTGACGCAGGGGTTCTCGCCTTTCCAGAAGTAGCCGTGGTGCACAAGGATCAGATCCGCCTGCGCCTCGACGGCAGCGTCCAGCAACGCCTGGCTGGCAGTCACGCCGCTGACGATGCGCATGACCTGCGGCCGACCTTCGACCTGTAAGCCGTTGGGGCAATAATCCTGAATGCGGGCGCTGCCCAGATAACGGTCGGCTTCTTCTACCAGAGTGCTGAGCGCAACAGCCATAAAAGACTCCTGATAATGGGTTTTGAGCTGAGAGGGTCAGCGTTGGAAAGGCCTTCGCTGCACAAGTTCTTAATTTAGAAGACACGCCCCCAACTGCTCGTATAATGCCGCCCATTATGGCGCAGATGGTCAACAGGCCGCAGCGCCGGATTTACTCTCAGGATTCGCTCAATGTTCAAGGCACTGCGGTTTTTCGGTTGGCCATTGCTGGCCGGTGTGCTCATCGCGCTACTCATCATCCAGCGCTTCCCTGAGTGGGTCGGGCTGCCCAGCCTGGACGTTAACCTGCAGCAGGCACCGCAGACCACCAGCGTCCAGCAGGGTCCGGTTTCCTACGCCGATGCCGTCAGCATGGCAGCCCCCGCGGTGGTCAACCTTTACACCACCAAGATGGTCAACAAAACCGCTCGCCCGCTGTTCGAGGATCCGCAATTCCGGCGTTTCTTTGGCGACAACCTGCCTAAACAGAAACGCATGGAGTCCAGCCTCGGCTCCGGCGTATTGATGAGCCCCGAAGGCTACATCCTCACCAATAACCACGTGACCAGCGGCGCCGATCAAATTGTTGTGGCGCTCAAGGACGGCCGCGAAACCATCGCGCGGGTGATTGGCAGCGACCCGGAAACCGACCTCGCGGTATTGAAGATTGACCTGAAAAACATTCCCGCCATCACCATTGGCCGCTCTGACAGCATCCGCATCGGCGATGTAGCACTGGCGATTGGCAACCCGTTCGGCGTCGGCCAGACCGTGACCATGGGCATTATCAGCGCCACGGGCCGTAATCAGCTGGGCTTGAACACATACGAAGATTTCATCCAGACCGACGCGGCGATCAACCCCGGCAACTCCGGTGGCGCGCTGGTGGACGCCAATGGCAACCTGACCGGGATCAACACAGCGATTTTCTCCAAGTCTGGCGGTTCTCAGGGCATTGGGTTTGCGATTCCGACCAAACTGGCAATGGACGTCATGAAGTCGATCATCGAACACGGTCAGGTGATTCGTGGCTGGCTGGGTATTGAAGTACAGCCGCTGACCCAGGAGCTGGCTGAGTCCTTCGGCTTGAAGGATCGTCCGGGCATCGTCGTAGCAGGGATTTTCCGCGATGGGCCGGCGCAGAAAGCCGGTTTGCAGCTGGGTGATGTAATCCTGAGCATCAATGGCGAACCAGCCGGTGACGGCCGCCGTTCGATGAATCAGGTAGCCCGCACCCGGCCGACTGACAAGATTGCCATTGAGGTCATGCGCAATGGCAAGGAAATGAAGCTAAACGCCGAAGTAGGCCTGCGACCACCGCCAGCGCCTGCGGCGGTGCCGGTTGAGGAGCAATAATAAAAAGCCGCACCGCCAAGGCTTGCTGTCGTGGGACCGGCTTTAGCCGGGAAGAGGGCATTGCTGACGATATGAATGTGTCGACTGCACTGGCCTCTTCCCGGCTAAAGCCGGTCCCACGTCATAGTGGGGCTATTACAACCCCGCCAACCCATCCAGCAGCGCCTGGTTCTGCTCTGGTGTGCCAACGCTGATGCGCAGGAACTGAGCAATCCGCTCTTGCTTGAAGTGACGAACGATCACGCCCTGCTCGCGCAGCTTCGCGGCGATACCGGCTGCGTCATGTTGCGGGTGGCGAGCAAAGATGAAGTTGGCCGCTGATGGCAGCACTTCAAACCCCTTGGCCTGCAACTCGCTCGTCAGCGCTTCACGGCTGGCGATCACGGCCTTGCGGGTAAAGTCAAAGTGCTCACGATCCTCAAACGCCACCGCTGCGCCGACAATTGCCAAGCGGTCCAGCGGATAGGAGTTGAAGCTGTTCTTGACCCGCTCCAGCGCCTCGACCAGATCCGGGTGACCGACTGCCAGACCGACACGCAAACCGGCCAACGAGCGGGACTTGGACAGTGTCTGGGTGACCAGCAGGTTGGGATAGCGGTTCACCAGACTGATCGCGGTCTCGCCACCGAAGTCGATGTAAGCCTCGTCGACGATCACCACCGAATCAGGGCTGGCCTTGAGCATCGCTTCCACAGCCCCCAGCGCCACAACACACCCCGTCGGGGCGTTCGGATTGGGGAAAATGATCCCGCCGTTTGGCTTTGCATAATCCTCGACACGAATCTGGAACTGCTCGTCCAGCGGGATAGCGTCGTACTCGATGTCATACAGCCCGCAATACACTGGATAGAAGCTGTAGCTGATATCCGGGAACAGCAGCGGTTTGCCGTGCTGGAAGAAAGCATTAAAGGCGTGTGCCAGGACTTCATCGGAACCGTTGCCGAGGAACACCTGATTGGGTTTCACATCGTAGTAATCAGCAACCGCCTGTTTGAGCCGGTCGCCGTTCGGATCCGGATAAAGGCGCAGGTCATCGGTCAGCTCGGCGCGCATGGCAGCCAGGGCTTTGGGCGACGGCCCGTATGGGTTCTCATTGGTGTTGAGCTTCACCAGCTTGGTCAGCTTCGGCTGCTCACCCGGCACGTAAGGCACCAGAGCGTTAACGAAAGGACTCCAGAATTTACTCATGATTACTTCCCCTGCCCTTCGCTATCGATGATGCGGTACTCGGCGCTGCGCGCGTGCGCAGTCAGTGATTCGCCACGAGCCAGTACCGATGCTGTTTTGCCCAGTTCCGATGCACCCTGCTGCGAGCAGTAGATGATCGACGAGCGCTTCTGGAAATCATAAACCCCCAGCGGCGACGAAAAGCGCGCTGTGCCGGAGGTCGGCAAAACGTGGTTGGGGCCGGCGCAGTAATCACCGAGGGCTTCGGACGTGTGACGCCCCATGAAGATCGCGCCCGCGTGACGGATCTGCGGCAGCCAGGCTTCCGGATCGGCGACGGACAACTCGAGGTGCTCCGGCGCGATGCGGTTGGCGACCTCAATGGCCTGCTGCATATCAGCGACCTTGATCAAGGCGCCACGGCCATTGATCGACTTGTCGATGATTTCCGCGCGCTCCAGGGTCGGCATCAATTTGGCAATGCTGGCGGCCACCTTGTCGAGAAACTCAGCATCGGGGCTGACCAGAATCGCTTGAGCGTCTTCGTCATGCTCGGCCTGGGAGAAGAGGTCCATGGCGATCCAGTCCGGGTCGGTCTGGCCGTCACAGACCACCAGAATTTCCGAAGGGCCGGCAATCATGTCGATACCCACTTGCCCAAACACATGGCGCTTGGCAGTGGCGACATAGATGTTGCCGGGGCCGACGACCTTGTCGACACGCGGTACGCTTTCAGTGCCGTAAGCCAACGCAGCAACAGCCTGGGCGCCGCCAATGGTGAACACGCGGTCCACACCGGCAATACAAGCGGCAGCGAGCACCAGTTCGTTGATTTCACCACGAGGCGTCGGCACCACCATGACCACCTCGGTGACACCAGCAACCTTCGCGGGGATGGCGTTCATCAATACCGAGGACGGGTACGAAGCCTTGCCGCCCGGCACGTACAAACCTGCGCGATCCAGCGGCGTGACCTTCTGACCCAACACGGTGCCGTCGGCTTCGGTGTAGGTCCAGGAATCCTGCTTCTGCTTTTCGTGGTACATGCGCACACGATCAGCGGCCTTTTCCAGCGCCTGGCGCTGTTCCGGGGTGATGCGGGTCAGGGCCAGTTCAAGACGGGCGCGAGGCAGAATCAAGTCAGCCATGGAAGCGACCTGCAAACCGTCAAAGCGCTGGGTGAATTCCACCAGGGCCGCATCGCCACGCTCGCGCACAGCCTTGATGATCTCGAGCACACGCTCGTTGACCGAATCATCAGACACACTTTCCCAGCTCAGCAGATGATCCAGATGATGTGCGAAATCCGGATCAGCAGCGTTGAGTCGGCGAATTGCAGTCGGTGCGGTCATAGCGAGAGCCTCATAGGATTGGCAAAAACTCAGGCACCCTAAACTAGCAGTCGATCCGCTTGGGCACCTGAGAATTCTGGCTATGAGGCGGATAGACGGGCGCGACTCAAGGCCGCGCGGGTAGGTCAGCCGCGGTGTCGGGACTCCACTGCATTGCGCAGGGTGTCGATGAGCGACTGGATACGGGCGTGCTGCATTTTCATGGAAGCCTTGTTCACCACCAGACGCGAGCTGATGGTGGCGATCAGTTCCTGAGGCTCCAGGCCGTTGGCACGCAGCGTGTTGCCGGTATCTACGACGTCAATGATCTTGTCGGCCAGACCAATCAGCGGTGCCAGCTCCATAGAGCCGTACAACTTGATGATGTCGACCTGGCGGCCTTGCTCGGCATAGTAGCGCTTGGCGACATTGACGAACTTGGTCGCTACCCGCAGGCGGCCCTTGGGCTCGACCGCACCGATGGCGCCAGCAGTCATCAGCCGGCACTTGGCAATCTGCAGGTCCAGTGGCTCGTACAGACCCTGGCCGGTGTATTCCATCAGCACATCTTTACCGGCAACACCCAGATCAGCGGCGCCGTGCTCGACATACGTCGGCACGTCGGTGGCACGCACGATCAACAGGCGTACATCGGCCTGGGTCGTGGGGATAATCAGCTTGCGGCTCTTGTCCGGATTCTCGGTCGGCACAATGCCTGCTTCAGCAAGAAGCGGCAGGGTGTCGTCGAGGATGCGGCCCTTGGACAGTGCGATGGTCAACATGGGAAACGTCAGTCCTTATCAGGAAGCTTTTGTCCGCACGCAATCGGCGCCGAACAAGCCTCATGCCCGATCACAGCGGCAGGAGGTGAAACGAATCATGTGCTGCCCAAAGCCGGTTTCAGCTTCGGGCAGCAGGTCAGATGACGACTAGCCCGGAACGCGGCGGATCTTCGCGCCCAGCATCTGCAGTTTCTCTTCGATGCACTCGTAGCCACGATCTATGTGGTAGATGCGATCGATCAGGGTGTCACCCTGAGCAACCAGCGCCGAGATAACCAGACTGGCCGATGCACGCAGGTCGGTCGCCATCACTGGCGCGCCTTTGAGAACCTGGGTGCCGGTCACGATGGCAGTGTTGCCTTCGACCTGAATCTGAGCGCCCATGCGGTGCATCTCGTAAACGTGCATGAAGCGGTTTTCGAAGATGGTCTCGATGACTGCGCCAGTGCCTTCGGCAATCGCGTTGAGCGAGATAAACTGCGCCTGCATGTCAGTCGGGAACGCCGGGTACGGAGCGGTACGCACGTTAACGGCTTTAGGCCGCTTGCCATGCATGTTCAGTTCGATCCAGTCCACGCCGCTGGTGACTTCTGCACCCGCCTCTTGAAGCTTGAGCAATACCGCTTCGAGGATGGTTGGATCGGTGTCCTTGACCTTGACGCGACCGCCAGTGGCAGCAGCGGCAACCAGATAGGTGCCGGTCTCGATGCGGTCGGGCATGACTTTATAAGTCGCCGAACCCAGACGCTTCACGCCATCAATGGTGATGGTGTCAGTACCGGCGCCGTGGATCTTGGCACCCATGGCAATCAGGAAGTTAGCCAGGTCGACCACTTCCGGCTCGCGGGCGGCGTTCTGCAGAACGCTGCGGCCGTTGGCCAGGCTCGCGGCCATCATGATGTTTTCGGTACCGGTTACGCTGACGGTATCGAAGAAGAAGTTGGCACCGTGCAAGCCGCCTTCCGGCGCCTTGGCCTTGATGTAGCCGCCTTCCACGTCAATGATCGCGCCCATGGCTTCAAGACCACGGATGTGCAGGTCAACCGGACGCGAACCAATGGCGCAACCGCCAGGCAGGGCAACTTCAGCCTCGCCGAAGCGAGCAACCATCGGACCCAGCACCAGGATCGAGGCGCGCATGGTTTTAACCAGCTCATACGGCGCAATCAGGGTCTTGATGGTGCGGGCGTCGATTTCAACGCTGAGCTTTTCGTCGATCACAGGCTCGATGCCCATGCGGCCGAACAGCTCGATCATGGTGGTGATGTCGTGCAGGTGCGGCAGGTTCTGCACGGTCACCGGCCCATCGGCCAGCAACGTAGCGGCAAGAATCGGCAGGGCAGAGTTTTTCGCCCCGGAAATGCGGATTTCGCCGTCAAGACGAACGCCGCCAGTAATAATCAGTTTATCCATTAGAATCTCGACGCCAATTGGCTCAGGTGCGCTCGGCCCATGCAGCGCGGCTGAAAAATTTCATAGTGACCGCGTGGATGCTGCCATCGGCGATCCAGGGGTTCAAATGCGCATAGATCTGCTGCTGACGCTTGACCGGGCTCAGGCTAGCCATCTCGTCATTGATCACGTTCAGCTGGAAGTTGCAGCCTTCGCCTTCAACTTCGACCTGAATCTCGGGCAGCTTTCCTTCAAGGAAGCTCTTAACTTCTACGGCGTGCATGCTTAACCTCATTGGCGCCCGACGCGCGCGGGTCGGCCATCATACAAAAAAGCCCGGTCAATGCGAACCCCGCTTTACGGGACCCGGACGAGGGGGCTTTCGTTGTGAATCATTAATGTTCGTTAAATAGCTCGGTCAACTCGGACACTTGAGCGATCTTGCGCATGTCATCGGGCATGGCGCGAACGCTGACGGACTTGCCGGCATCCCGCGCATCGCGCATGAATGCCAGCAACAGAGCCAAGCCCACACTGCTGGATTTCTCGACCCCGGAGCAATCAAGCACCACGCCGGGCAATTCGCTTGAACCGATCAGCGCCGCACCCTGCTTGCGCAGGGCCGGGCCGGTGCTGTAATCCAGCACGCCAGTCAACTGCAACTCACCCGGCGCACCAAGGCGAACGGCAGCCTCACTCATTGGGCGGCCTTTTCAGCAGCTTCGGCGGTGACTTCCTTGGCCTTGGCGACTTCGCCAGCCCAGTTGTTGATGGTGTCATCCAGGTTGTTGCCATTGCGCTGCATCGAATCGGCGAACTGATCGCGGAACAGCTTGCCGATGTTGATGCCGTTGATGATCACGTTACGGACTTTCCACTCACCACCCAGTTTGACCAGGGTGTAGGACACTGGGTAGACAGCACCGTTATTGCCCTTGACCTGCATGTCGACACTGGTGCGATCAGCGCCTTCGGCTTTTTCCGGAGAAACGGTGATGCCCTGGTTGTTGTATTCCAGCAAGGCATTGCCGTAGAACTGCATCAGGCTGCGCTTGAAGTTTTCCTGGAAGCGCTGCATCTGAGCCGGCGAAGCATTGCGTGAATATTTGACGGTCATGATGCTTTTGGAAATGCCATCAGCGTCCACGACAGGGCCGACAATGCGGTTCAGCGCGTCATAAAAGGCGCCTGGATTGCTCTTGTATTGCTCTTTGTTGGCTGCCAGATCGCTCAACAATTCCTTGGTGGTGCGATCCACCAGATCATGAGCGGTCGGTGCGGCGGCAGCATTGGCAAGCATCGGTAGCAATGCCAGCAACACCAGCAGACCACGGCGCACGATAGAGATCATGTAAAAGCTCCTCATTTAGCGTCTTTACTCACGGTATTGAGCAGGAATTTTCCGATCAGGTCTTCCAGCACCAGGGACGACTGCGTGTCATGGATGGTACTGCCATCCTTGAGCAACCCGTCGTCGCCACCCACGCTGATACCCACGTATTTCTCACCCAGCAAGCCGGCCGTCAAGATCGATGCAGTGGAATCAATCGGCAGGTTATCCACCTTTTTCTGCACTTCCATCGTTACCCGACCAGTGAAGGTATCGCGATCCAGATCGATCGCGGTGACCTTGCCAATCGTGACGCCCGCCATGCTGACCTTAGCTCTGACAGTCAAACCGGCGATATTGTCGAAATTTGCATAAAGTTTATAGCTGTCGGTGGCGGCACTGGCGCTCAGACCGCTAACACGCAGGGCAAGCAGGAGCAGAGCCAAAATCCCGGCCAGCAGGAACAGGCCGACACCGGTTTCGATGGTGCGGTTTTGCATCAGAAATCTCCAAACATCAAGGCGGTCAGAATAAAGTCCAGGCCCAGTACGGCCAACGAGGCATATACGACTGTTTTGGTCGTGGCGCGACTGATCCCCTCTGACGTGGGCTCGCAATCGTAACCCTGGAACACGGCGATCCAGGTCACTACAAAGGCAAATACGACGCTCTTGATAACGCCATTGATCACATCGCCGCTAAAAGAAACACTGTTTTGCATGTTCGACCAGAAGGAGCCTTCGTAAACGCCCAGCCAGTCAATAGCGACCCACGAGCCTCCCCAGATGCCGACCACGCTAAAGATCATCGCCAGCAGTGGCAGCGAGATAAACCCTGCCCACAGCCGCGGCGCGACGATGTACTTGAGCGGATCGACGCCAATCATCTCCAGGCTGGACAACTGCTCGGTGGATTTCATGTTGCCGATTTCTGCAGTCAAGGCAGAACCTGCACGCCCCGCGAACAGTAAGGCAGTAACCACGGGGCCAAGTTCACGCAACAACGTCAGCGCGACCATTTGACCGACCGCCTGCTCGGAGCCGTACTTGGCCAGGATGCTGAAACCCTGCAGCGACAGGACCATGCCGATGAACATGCCGGACACGACGATGATCGCCAGGGACATGACACCCACTGAATAAAGCTGTTTGACCAGCAACTGGAAACCGCCGCTGATGCCCCCGCGCCCGAACAAGGCGTGTACCAGGAAGATTCCCGAGCGCCCGAACACGGTGACGATATCGATTGCGCTTCGACCCAGCAGTCGAATCCGCTCCATTAATGACTTGTTGCGCATCAGCGCTTCCCCAAAAGATCTTCGCGATAATCCGCTGCCGGATAATGAAACGGCACAGGCCCGTCCGGGTCGCCGGTCATGAATTGACGAATGCGCGGGTTGTCCGAGCCCATCAACTCTTCCGGCGTGCCCTGCCCCAGCACTTGCCCATCGCCGACCACATAAAGGTAATCGGCAATGCTGGCTGTCTCGTCCAGATCATGGGACACCACGACACTGGTGATGCCCAGGGCGTCATTGAGCAGCTTGATCAGCCGCACCAGGACCCCCATGGCAATCGGGTCCTGCCCCACGAAGGGTTCGTCGTACATCAGAATCTGCGGATCAAGCGCGATGGCCCGAGCAAGCGCCACGCGACGCTTCATGCCGCCAGACAGCTCGTCCGGCATCAATTCGAGGGCGCCACGAAGCCCGACAGCCTGCAATTTGAGCAGGACGATGTCGCGGATCATTTCTTCGGGCAACTGGGTATGGACGCGCAGCGGAAAGGCAACGTTCTCGAAAACATCCAGGTCAGTAAACAGAGCACCGCTCTGAAACAACACACCCATGTGCTTGCGGGCATCGAACAGGTCGCTGCGAGACAGTTCGGGCAAATTCTGCCCGTTGACCCACACCTGGCCAGCAGTAGGCCGCAACTGGGCGCCCATCAGACGCAGCAAAGTGGTCTTGCCGCTGCCCGAAGGTCCCATGATGCCGGTGACTTTGCCACGGGGAATGCGAATATCGATATTTTCGAAAATGCTGCGCGTACCGCGCTTGAAGGACACGCCCTTCAACTCGATCGCGTAGGCGTTATCGGCGCTCATCTAAACTCCTTGCGATACAGCCTTACGCTCAGCTGCCGGGCCTGTGGCGGACGACATGCTGTCTAGGTAGACCGAACAAGCCGCGAACTATACCACCGCAGTATGGCGCGCCCAAGAGCGAACCCTGCTCAATGCGTAACCGCACAAATTTTTGCGACAAGCCCTACAACTCCTGAGGATACCCCCACTGGCAGGCGGTCGGGATGTAACGGCGACGAGACGAATCCCACGAAGAGCGACGATCAGACGTGAGGGATTCGCGCATTACCGCTATAATCGCCGCCTTTTAGCAAGCCGACTCCTTTTCAAATGACCCTATCCAGCGACCTGATCCAATCAGCACAACGCACAATCCGCCTCGAAATCGAAGCCGTTGAAGGCCTGCTCGGCCATATCGACGCCGACTTTGTTCGCGCCTGCGAGATGATTCTGGCCAGCAAAGGCCGCGTCGTGGTGGTTGGGATGGGCAAGTCAGGTCATATCGGCAAGAAGATTGCTGCGACGCTGGCAAGCACCGGGACGACCTCGTTTTTCGTTCACCCGGCTGAAGCCAGCCACGGTGACATGGGCATGATCACTTCGGACGATATCATCCTGGCCTTGTCCAACTCGGGCACCACGGCAGAGATCGTCACCCTGCTGCCGCTGATCAAGCGCCTGGGTATCAAGATGATCAGCCTGACCGGCAATCCGGCCTCGACCCTGGCCAAAGCGGCGGACGTGAACCTGAACGCCCATGTCGAGCATGAGGCCTGCCCGCTGAATCTGGCGCCTACCTCATCGACTACAGCTGCCCTGGTGATGGGCGACGCCCTGGCCGTAGCACTGCTGGAAGCGCGTGGTTTTACGGCCGAGGACTTTGCGTTCTCCCACCCTGGCGGCGCACTGGGCAGGCGCTTGCTGCTCAAGGTCGAGCACGTCATGCATACCGGCGATCAGCTGCCCAAAGTCCAGCGCGGCACGTTGTTGCGCGACTCGTTGATGGAAATGACCCGCAAGGGCCTGGGTATGACCGCCATCCTTGAAGCCGATGGGCGACTGGCCGGGATTTTTACGGACGGCGACCTGCGCCGCACCCTGGACCGCCCCATCGATATTCGCCTGACCACCATTGATGAAGTGATGACCGTGCACGGCAAGACCGCACGTCCGGAAATGCTCGCAGCCGAAGCGCTGAAAATAATGGAAGATCACAAGATCGGGGCGTTGATTGTCGTCGATGAAAACGACCATCCCGTCGGCGCATTCAACTTGCAGGACCTGCTGCGCGCAGGCGTCATGTAATGGAGACCTGTAAATGACCACGGATCTGCTGCAACGCGGCAAGAACATCAAGCTGGCAATTTTTGACGTAGACGGCGTGCTCACCGATGGCCGCCTGTACTTCCTGGAAGATGGCAGCGAGTTCAAGACCTTCAATACGCTGGACGGCCAAGGCATCAAGATGCTGATCGCGTCCGGCGTAACCACAGCTATCATCAGTGGGCGCAAGACGCCTGTGGTAGAGCGCCGGGCCAAGAACCTGGGCATTGAGCACCTCTACCAGGGCCGCGAGGACAAACTGGTTGTTCTTGACGAACTACTGGCTAAATTAGGCCTAAGTTACGAACAAGTCGCCTATTTGGGTGATGATCTGCCAGACTTGCCGGTCATTCGACGCGTGGCCCTGGGCATGGCGGTTGCGAACGCAGCCAGTTTCGTCCGGCAACATGCACACGGCATCACTCAGGCGCGCGGCGGAGAAGGCGCTGCACGCGAATTCTGCGAAATGATCATGAGCGCCCAGGGCAGCCTGGAAGCAGCCCACGCCGCCTACTTATAGAAGCCATTTATGTTCAGCAAAAAGATTCGATCGTTTCTTGTCCTTGGCGTGCTGGCATTATTGCTGGCTGCTGTGGGCTACTGGAACATCAGCCCCGAAAGCTTCATGGATCAGCCCTCTGCGGCGATTGACGAAAGCGCGATCGACTTTTACGCGATCAACGCTCGCAGCGTTCAGTACCTGCCGGACGGCAAGCTTCAGTATGCAATGACCGCCGACAAGGTCGAGCACATCAAGGCCACGGACGTGACGATGCTGACCACGCCGGACTTGCAAATGTACCGCGGCACCCTCTTTCCCTGGCACATCCAGAGCAAGACGGGCGAGGTATCGCCGGGTGGCGAACAGGTCGAGCTGATCGATTCAGTGCGTGTGGCACGCACCGACGACAAAAAACGTACGACCATTATTACCAGCAGTCGAATGACCGTATTCCCGCAGAAGCAATATGCGCAGACCGAGCAAGCCGTTAGAATCGACGGCGCGGGCGGTGTGACCACGGCCAAGGGAATGAAAGCGTATTTGAACGAAGGCAGGATGGACCTGCTTTCTAACGTAAGAGGACAGTATGAGGCTCGTTAAAACCCTTCCTTTTTTGCTTGGCCTGGGCGCAGCACTGGGAAGCGCGAGCGCCTGGTCCCTGCCGACTGATCGTGATCAGCCGATCCACATCCAGTCCGACGACGCACAACTCGACGACAAGAAAGGCGTAGCCACTTATAAAGGCAGCGTGATCATCACCCAGGGCTCAATGAAGATCACCGGCAACACGGTGACCATCACGCGTAACGCTCAGGGCGAAGTCGATGTATTTACCGCAGTGGGCAACCTTGCTTATTACGAGCAGAAACCCGCGGTGGACAAACCCATCGTCCAGGCTTATGCGATCACCATCCAGTATTACGCGGCTCAGGACCGTATCGTGCTGATCGACAAGGCCAAGGTCATCAATGACGGCAACACGTCCGAAGGCGAAAAAATCGTCTACGACACCGTCAAGCAGATTGTCAGCGCCGGACGCGCCAATGGCGGCAGCAAAGTCACTACGCCGCGCCCGCGCATCGACATGGTTATCCAGCCGAAAAAGAAACCTGACCAGCAGAAGGCCCCGTAATGGCGACGCTGAAAGCCCAGCATTTGGCTAAGAGCTACAAGAGTCGCCAGGTCGTTCGCGATGTGAGCATTTCGATTGAAAGCGGTCAGATCGTTGGCTTGCTGGGCCCCAACGGCGCTGGCAAGACCACCTGCTTCTACATGATTGTCGGGCTTGTGCAAGCTGACCAGGGCCGCGTATTGATCGACGACCTGGACGTCAGCCATCAGCCGATGCACGGACGTGCTCGCGCGGGTATCGGCTATCTACCCCAGGAAGCCTCGATCTTTCGCAAGCTGTCAGTTTCGGACAACATCATGGCGATCCTCGAAACACGCCCTGAGCTGGACCGCGCCG
This sequence comes from Paucimonas lemoignei, assembly GCA_900475325.1. Taxonomy (GTDB): domain Bacteria; phylum Pseudomonadota; class Gammaproteobacteria; order Pseudomonadales; family Pseudomonadaceae; genus Aquipseudomonas. Next base: position 1,151,922 of record LS483371.1, on the reverse strand, counting down.
CGCGCAACAAAGAACTCGAAAGCCTGCTGCAGGAATTTCACATCACGCACATCCGCGACAACCTCGGTATGAGCCTGTCCGGTGGCGAACGTCGTCGCGTCGAGATCGCACGCGCTCTGGCAACATCGCCGAAGTTCATCCTGCTGGATGAACCTTTCGCCGGCGTTGACCCCATTTCGGTGGGCGATATCAAGCAGATCATCCATCACTTGAAGGCCAAGGGCATCGGCGTTCTGATCACCGATCACAACGTGCGCGAAACTCTGGACATCTGCGAAACCGCCTACATCGTCAATGATGGGCAACTGATCGCAGAAGGCGACTCGGAAACCATCCTGGCCAACCAGTTGGTCAAAGAGGTTTACCTCGGACACGAGTTCCGCCTGTAAGCGCGGGCGGCCTGAACGGCCAGAAGGAAAGGCCTGGGGTGTTTACCCATGGATGACGCATAAAACGCCATCACACTCTAGGCAAACACTTCGGTTTCAGGCATATAATTTGCTTATGTTGGCGCCCCGGCGCTCTGTAGTGGATGGCGCATGTGCGCCGGCGAATAAGGTGTTAAGCCCCAGCCATGAAACCATCGCTAGTCTTAAGAATGGGCCAGCAGCTGACGATGACGCCGCAGCTGCAACAGGCCATCCGCTTACTCCAACTGTCTACGCTGGACCTCCAACAGGAGATTCAGGAGGCGCTGGAGTCCAATCCCATGCTGGAACGCCAGGAAGAAGGCGACGACTTCGACAACGCCGACCCGCTGGCTGACAACATCGAGCAAAAGCCCAACCCTGACGTTCAGGAACCGACCTACCAGGAATCCGCGCCAACTGTGGACAACCTCGAGGAAGGCGACTGGAACGAGCGCATTCCCAACGAACTGCCCGTGGATACTGCCTGGGAAGACGTTTACCAGACCAGCGCCAGCAGCCTGCCCAGCAACGATGACGACGAGTGGGATTTCACGACGCGTACATCGGTGGGTGAAAGCCTGCAGAGCCATTTGCTGTGGCAGTTGAATCTGGCACCGATGTCCGACACTGATCGCCTGATCGCGGTGACCTTGATCGACTGCATCAACAATCAGGGCTACCTCGACGAAACCCTCGAAGAAATTCTCGACGCCTTTGATCCCGAACTCGATATCGAGCTTGATGAGATCGAAGCCGTGCTGCACCGCATCCAACAGTTTGAACCAGCCGGCATTGGCGCTCGCAACCTGAGCGAATGCCTGATGCTGCAATTGCGCCAGCTACCCGCCAAGACCCGCTGGCTGGCCGAAGCGCAACGTCTGGTCAGTGATTTCATCGACCTGCTCGGCAGCCGTGACTATGCGCAGTTGATGCGGCGCATGAAACTCAAGGAAGACGAGCTGCGTCAGGTCATCGAACTGGTCCAAAGCCTCAACCCTCGCCCCGGCTCGCAAATCGAATCCACAGAAGCGGAATACGTGGTGCCCGATGTGATCGTGCGCAAGGACAACGAGCGCTGGCTGGTGGAACTCAATCAGGAATCCGTGCCGCGCCTGCGGGTCAATCCGCAGTACGCAGGCTTCGTGCGCCGGGCAGATACCAGCGCCGACAACACCTTCATGCGCAATCAGTTACAGGAAGCTCGCTGGTTCATCAAGAGCCTGCAGAGCCGCAACGAAACATTGATGAAGGTCGCGACCCAGATCGTCGAGCATCAACGCGGCTTTCTCGAGTACGGCGATGAGGCGATGAAGCCGTTGGTACTGCATGACATCGCTGAAGCGGTCGGCATGCACGAATCGACTATTTCGCGCGTCACCACGCAAAAATTCATGCATACCCCGCGCGGTATTTACGAGCTGAAATATTTCTTTTCAAGCCACGTAAGTACCTCTGAAGGCGGTGAGTGTTCGTCCACAGCCATTCGCGCGATCATCAAAAAACTGGTTGCCGCGGAAAATCAGAAAAAGCCGTTGAGTGACAGCAAGATCGCTGGTTTACTGGAGGCACAAGGCATTCAAGTAGCCCGCCGCACAGTCGCCAAGTACCGCGAATCACTTGGCATAGCGCCCTCCAGCGAACGTAAGCGACTGATGTGACGAGAGGCCCTGTACCGACCCTTGCCCACGCAGGTCGTATGCAGCCCAGGTTGCTAGCCACAGCGTTCCAGTGGCAGGCAAAAGCCTGCCTCTTTATGCACTGGCAATAAGGAGAAAGCGGTATGCAAGTCAACATCAGTGGGCATCAACTGGATGTGACCGACGCGCTACGCGACTACATCAACGAGAAACTCGGACGATTAGAGCGCCACTTCGACAAAATAACCAATGTGCAGGTCATCATGGAGGTCGAGAAGCTGAAACAGAAAATCGAAGCCACCCTGCACATCCCCGGAGGGAAGATCGTCGCCAATGCGGAGCATGATGATATGTACGCCGCGATTGATCTTCTGACCGACAAGCTGGATAGACAACTGCTCAAGCATAAGGAAAAGCAGATCGGCCACCTTCAAGGTGCGACGGCTCGCTGATACCCCCCAAAAATGATCCGAATTGAAAATATCCTGACCCCCGGCCGTTCCCTGGTGAACGTGCCGGGCGGCAGTAAGAAACGCGTCCTCGAACAAATTGCCAACCTGATCGGCAGAGAAGTGCCTGATCTGGATTCGCAAACCGTGTTCGAGAGTCTTGTCGCCCGCGAGAAACTCGGGTCTACCGGCTTTGGTAATGGCATTGCCATTCCTCATTGCCGCTTGAAAGGCTGCGAATCCCCGATCAGCGCCTTGCTGCATCTGGACGCACCTGTTGATTTCGACGCCATCGATGGTGCGCCGGTGGACCTGCTGTTTGTGTTGCTGGTTCCGGAAGCTGCCACCGATGCGCACCTTGAGCTGCTGCGCCAGATTGCCAGCATGCTCGACCGCAAAGAAGTACGTGACCGTTTACGTAGCGCCGACACTAATCAGGCGCTGTATCAGGTAGTGCTGGATGAGCAGAACGGGCATTAAACCATGCGGATGATCATCGTTAGCGGTCGCTCGGGGTCGGGCAAAAGTACGGCTCTGGATGTATTGGAAGACAACGGGTTCTATTGCGTTGACAACCTTCCCGCCGGGCTGCTTCCCGAACTCGCCGAACGCGCGCTGATCAACACCGAGCTGGCCGAGCCATTACTGGCCGTGTCCATTGATGCCCGTAACTTGCCAAGCCACCTGACCCGTTTCCCCCAGATGCTTGAAGAAGTCCGTGCGCGTAATATCCAGTGCGATGTGCTCTACCTGGATGCGGACGAGTCGACCCTGTTCAAGCGTTTCTCGGAAACCCGCCGTCGCCACCCGCTGAGCAATGCCAATCGCTCGCTGGCAGAAGCCATCCGCGATGAGACCAGCCTGCTTGGGCCGATCATCGACCTGGCTGATCTGAAGATCAATACAACCCATCTGAACCTGTACCAGCTTCGCGACACACTCAAACTGCGGCTGTTGAACAAGCCGGAACCCGGTACTGCGTTTTTGATCGAATCGTTCGGGTTCAAACGCGGCATGCCCATTGACGCCGACCTGGTGTTCGACGTGCGCTGCCTGCCCAACCCGTATTGGAAGCCCGAGCTGCGCGAGCAGTCAGGGCTGGATCAGCCGGTTGTTGATTACCTGGCCGCTCAGCCTGATGTCGAAGAGATGTTTCAGGACATCTTCACCTACCTCAACAAATGGCTCCCGCGCTTCGCGGCCAGCAACCGCTCCTATGTCACGATTGCCATTGGCTGCACTGGCGGGCACCACCGCTCGGTCTACCTGACCGAACGCCTGGGTCAGGTCCTGCAACAATCCCTCAAAAATGTTCAGGTCCGCCACCGCGACCTAAGCTGAAAGGACTTTCCCTGCGATGCCCGCTCGTCAAATCACCATCATCAACAAGTTGGGCCTGCACGCCCGCGCCGCAGCCAAGTTCGTTGGCGTTGCCGGCAAATTCCCCTGCCAGATCCGCGTCGGCCGTAGCCCGGAAAGCATGGTCGATGGCAAAAGCATCATGGCCGTCATGATGCTCGCCGCCGGTAAAGGCACCGACATCCACTTGCTGACCGAAGGCGATGACGCACAGGCAGCGCTGGACGGGCTCGTGGAGTTGATCGAGAACAAGTTTGATGAGGGTGAGTAAGTAACAATCGCTCGTTACGGTTTATGTTGTCCGGTAGTAGTGCTTACTTCGTTCCATATGCCGTCCGGCCACGCCTATAAAACATAAAATAACTGATTGAATTGAAATGCTTTTTTGTGGGAGCGAGCTTGCTCGCGAAGAGGCCAGGACATGCGGATATATTTCTGAAGGCAGAAATATCGCTTTCGCGAGCAAGCTCGCTCCCACGGCTCCGTGTTTGCTGCGCAACAGCGCGGAGTCGAAGACGGCGCGGGACCTCCTACCGAAAAAAGCATTTCAATTCTTGTTGGCGTCTACGGGTCCCAAATGCCCGCCCCAGGACGTCTCTTCACTAAATAAATCAGAATGCGCTAAGCTTTTATCTTAAATTTTAGATAATCGCATAGGCGCCCGATGGCTCTTCAATTGCACGCCAGTCCGTTCCACGTCTCTCATGACCCTGAGACAGCCAGCAAAATGGCTCTCAAAATGGATCTCTCGATCTTCATCACAAATTGCCTGAAGCAGCTGAATCTCAAACAAAGTGACGCCGCAATCCTGCTGAACCTCACGCAGTCGCGCGTCTCTGAGCTGGCAAACGGCAAGGTAGAGAAATTCACGATTGACGCCATGGTCGACATGCTCGATCGACTTGGCTTTCGCGCCAACCTCACGATGACCTCATCTGAGTCGGATGACCTGCCCCAGATCGTTATTACGCGATCAGGCTAGAAGTGTCAGGTTAAAAGCCCACACAGGAAATTTCCGCAAACCCTGTACGCCAGATATGAAAAATCCGAAGTCCTTTCGAACTTCGGATTCAGGTCATTCAAAACTGGAATTGACCCAGTTTCAGCTACACCCACTCACCCCTTCTTCACAAACTCCGACTTCAATTTCATCGCGCCGATGCCGTCGATCTTGCAGTCGATATCGTGATCGCCATCCACCAGACGAATATTCTTCACCTTGGTGCCCACCTTGACCACCAGGGACGAACCTTTGACTTTAAGGTCCTTGATGACGGTGACGGTGTCGCCATCCTGCAGGGTGTTGCCTACGGAGTCCTTGATGACCTTGACGTCTTCGGCTGCTTCAGCGGAGCCGTCGGCGGACCATTCGTAAGCGCATTCCGGGCAGATCAGCTGAGCGCCGTCTTCGTAGGTGTATTCGGAATTGCATTTTGGGCAGGCAGGTAAGCTCACGGTATTCTCGCGTCAAAGGGTAAAAACCATGGATTATAAGGGGTTTTTACCCTGACGAGGGAGCGAATGTAACCCCGCGCACCACTGCCCTGCCCCCACGTATCAAAGGCCCGCGAAGTTCAACCACTCAAGACCCTGTGAAACCAGCAGAGCCACACCTGCCAACAGCACTACCGAACCCAATGCCAGGCGACACCGCCGCCCGGTGCTGATGGTAAGTATTTGCGTGCGCATAAACGGCCTTGAATCTGATTGATGAAGGTTCAGGCCAGCGCAGCCTGGTAACGCCGAGCGACTTCCGCCCAGTTGATGACGTTATAGAACGCGTTGATGTATTCCGGGCGACGGTTCTGATAGAGCAGGTAGTACGCGTGCTCCCAGACGTCCAGGCCGAGGATCGGCGTATTGCCGTTCATCAACGGGCTGTCCTGGTTGCCACTGCTCTCCACCACCAGCTTTTTCTCGGGAGTGACACTCAACCATGCCCAGCCGCTGCCGAAACGAGTCAGCGCCGCCTTGGTGAAAGCGTCCTTGAAGGCATCGAAGCCGCCCAGTTGCTCGTCGATCGCCTTGGCCACCGGACCTTCGGGCAAACCACCACCGTTGGGCGCCATGACTGCCCAGAACAACGAATGGTTGGCATGACCGCCACCCTGATTGATCACAGCCGGGCGTAGTTTCTCTGGCAGTTGACCCACAGCGGCGACCAGTTTCTCGATTGGCCATTCAGCCCATTCAGTACCTTCGACGGCGGCATTGAGGTTGTTGATGTAGGTCTGGTGGTGCTTGCTGTAGTGGATTTCCATGGTCTGCGCATCGATGTGCGGTTCCAGGGCGTCGTAGGCATAAGGCAAGGCAGGCAGGGTAAACGGCATATCAATGTACTCCGTAATAAAGGCCGGACGTGGCAGCGGCATTGCGTTGCAAGGACGAGCGCGAGTGTTCGCCGCCACTGTTGAGCAGCCGATGGGTTCGCGGGTATTCGCCGTGTTCGCTGATGAAACTCAGCAGCTCGGCGTAGGTTTTACTGCTATGGCGCAGCGCTGCCTGGCGCAATGACGGCGGCAAGCGCCGGTCCTGCACAACCTGCAGCAGCCGCTGATGGATCGCGCACAAGTACTCGGCGCTCTCCTCCGGCTGGCCCAGGCTCAGATGCAGGTCTGCCAGGTTGTGATGGGAAATGACACAGGCGGCCACCGCTTCATCAGGGTTGGGCCAACGCTCGAACAGCACTTGAGCCAGCGCCAGGGCTTGCAAATACAACTCACGAGCGTCGACCAGCTCACCGGCGATGAAACAGTGGTTGGCCTTTTCGATGGTGCGTTTCCAATGCTCCATGGCACGACTCCTCAAGCGATGGCCGACAGGTCAGATCCCGCCAGCGGTGAGTTTTTCCGGGTCCAGCAACGCTTCCAGTTGGCTGCGTTGCAGATCGGTGTGTTCAAGGGCGACGTCGATAATCGGCCGGCCTTGTTTGTAAGCGGTCTTGGCGATCTCGGCGGCCTTCTGGTAACCGATAATCGGGTTCAGCGCCGTCACCAGAATCGGGTTGCGAGACAGCGCCTCCTTGAGCTTGGCTTCGTTGACCTTGAAGGTCGCGATGGCCTTGTCGGCCAGCAGGCGGCTGGAGTTGGCCAGCAGCTCGATACTGCTCAACAGGTTCTGAGCAATGATCGGCAACATCACGTTCAACTCGAAATTGCCTGACTGACCCGCGACGGTGATCGCTGCGTCGTTGCCGATCACCTGAGCCGCCACCATGGCCGTGGCTTCCGGAATCACCGGATTAACCTTACCCGGCATGATGGAAGAGCCCGGCTGCAATGCTTCCAGCTCGATTTCTCCCAGCCCAGCCAATGGGCCGGAATTCATCCAGCGCAGGTCGTTGGCGATTTTCATCAGCGACACGGCTGCGCCCTTGAGCTGCCCCGAAACTGCAACCGCGGTGTCCTGCGAACCGATCAGCGCGAACAAGTCCTTGCCGGGTACAAATTCGACATTGCTCAAGCGACTCAAATGGTTGCTGAAGCGTTTCGCGAACTCAGGGTGGGCGTTGATTCCCGTGCCTACAGCGGTGCCGCCCTGGGCCAGCGCCTGCAGGCTCGGTAGCAACGCTTGCAGATGCTCGATGTTGGCGCGGATCTGCTGTGCCCAACCATTAAGCACCTGGCTCATGCGCACAGGCATCGCGTCCATCAAATGCGTGCGGCCAGTCTTGATGAACGGGTGAACCTCATCGGCCTTACGCTCGATGACCTGCACCAGATGCGTCAGCGCAGGCAGCAGTTGTTCATGCAAAGCCAGCGCAGCGCTGACATGAATGGTGGTCGGAATGATGTCGTTGCTGCTTTGCCCGCAGTTCACGTGATCGTTGGCGTTGACCTTGTCGCCCAGCACTCGGCTGGCGAGGGTCGCGATCACTTCGTTAGCGTTCATGTTGGTACTGGTGCCGGAACCTGTCTGGAACACATCCACCGGGAAATGCGCCATGTAGTCGCCGCTCAGCAATTCCTGGCAAGCGCTGACAATCGCTTCGCTCTGCCCGGCGGTAATCTGCTCCAGCTCAAGGTTCGCATGGGCGGCAGCGGCCTTGGCGAGCAACAATGCGCGAACGAACTGCGCGGGCATGCGCAAGTTGCTGATGGGGAAGTTATTCACCGCACGCTGAGTCTGAGCGCCATACAGCGCCTCGGCCGGGACCTGTAGCTCGCCCATGCTGTCGCGTTCGATACGGGTATTACTCATCGCAGTTTCCTTGCACCAGTTCAGTGAGAGATATCGAGGGTTGCAGCAGACAGGTCGCCAATTGCCAGGTGCAGGCCTGCCAGCGCTCCTGGTCAGCCGGGGATTGGATCAGCGCCTGCAAATCACGCAACGGTCGCCAGGCCTGGTCGACGCACAGAGAGCGCCAATGCCAGGGCAGCATCGTGTCGCGGGCGGTATCCATGAGCAGTCGAAAGGAGGTTTCAGCGATCAGGCGCTGAGGGGTGGCGGTGAAGCGCGCCAGATAACGGCCTTCAGCCAGGTAGTGGTCAATAAGCCGCGGCTCGTCAGGTTCAAACGCGCAGCGGATTCTCAAACTCAGCGTTCGCCAGTTTTCCAGGTGCGCAGAAAGCAGATGCAGAACAGGACCCATGACCACGGCTCATTTTGGATAATGATATTCATTATTAAATGATATTGAGAATCAAAACAACCGCAGAGGGTGAAGGGTTTTAGATGAGCATAGGGACAGGCGGGGCAAAGCGAAGCCTTGTAGGAGCTGTCGAAGGCTGCGAATTAGGTGTATCAGGCAGATTGCCTTCGCAGCCTTCGGCAGCTCCTACAAGAAAAGATGAATCAGCTACCGGCCACGGTCATGCGCTCGATCAGCACCGAGCCCGTGCGAATATTGCTGCGCAACTCAAGATCGCTGCCAACGGCGACGATCTGCTTGAACATGTCGCGCATATTGCCGGCAATGGTCACTTCCTGAACCGGGAATTGAATCTCGCCATTCTCGACCCAGAAACCCGCCGCGCCTCGGGAATAGTCACCCGTCACCATGTTCAGGCCGCTGCCCATCAACTCGGTGACCAGCAGCCCACGCCCCATCCGGCGGATCAGCGCTGCCTGGTCTTCTGTTCCGTGGGTAACGAACAGGTTGTGGACACCGCCTGAGTTGGCCGTGCTTGGCAAACCCAGCTTGCGACCCGAATAAGTGCTGAGAATGTAGGAGACCAGCTCGCCATTCTCGACAAACGGCTTGGCATAGGTCGCCAGACCATCGCCATCAAACGCCGAACTGCCCATGGCGCGCATCAGGTGTGGACGCTCATCCAGGGTCAGCCATTCAGGGAACAGGCGCTGACCGATGCAGCCTTCAAGGAACGAAGACTTGCGATACAGGTTGCCGCCAGAAATCGCCCCAAGAAAGCTGCCGAACAATCCCCCAGCCAATTCAGCGGAAAACAACACCGGTACTTCACAGGTCGGCACAGGACGCGCGCCCAGACGGCTGGCAGCGCGCTCGGCTGCCTTGCGCCCGATGCTCAGTGGATCGGCCAGCAATTCGCCCTGACGACTCACGTCATACCAGTAATCGCGCTGCATCTGGCCTTCGCCTTCGGCAATCATCACGCAGCTCAGGCTGTGGCGTGTGGACGCATAGCCGCCGATGAAACCATGACTGTTGCCGTAAACACGGCAGCCTTGGTGGGTATTGAGGGTCGTACCGTCGGCATTCTTGATCCGGGCGTCGGCATCGAACGCCGCCGCCTCACAGATCAAGGCCTTCTCGATGGCTTGCTCAGGGGTAATGTCCCAGGCGTGGAACAGATCGAAATCCTGCTGTTCCTTGGCCATCAAGGCCGCGTCGGCCAGCCCGGAGCTTTCGTCTTCTGAGGTGTGTTTGGCAATGGCCAAGGCCGCAGCAACGGTCTCGCGAATGGCATCTGCGCCACTGGCCGAGGTGCTGGCCGAGCCTTTGCGCTGGCCGACATACAAAGTGATACCGAAACCCTGGTCGCGGTTGAACTCCACGGTCTCCACTTCGCGCTGACGCACCGAAGTCGACAACCCCTGCTCCAAGGACACTGCCACTTCACAGGCACTGGCACCCTGACGCCGGGCTTCGGCGATGATTTGCTCGACTTGATCCTGCAGTGCGGGCAAGGCTTGTGGGCCGACGCTTTGTGATGCACTCATGACTTTCTCCATCAAATTCTGCTTTCGGCACGAGCCGAATACCGAGCGGGCCGGACAAGTGGCCCCCGACTGGTTATCATGGCGGCGTTTATTTGCGGACTGCCCCCATGGTTGATTCTTACGACGACTCCCTCGACGGGGAGAAAAGCAAAACCCAGGTCAAACGCGAGCTGCATGCTCTGGTTGATCTTGGCGAGCGCCTGACGACACTCAAGCCTGACTTGCTGAACAAGTTGCCCTTGACCGACGCCTTGCGTAAAGCACTGGCCGATGCGCCCAAGCACACTGCGAACATCGCACGCAAACGGCACATCATGTTCATCGGCAAGCTGATGCGCGATCAGGACCTGGACGCCATTCTGGTGCTTCTGGACCAACTCGATGCCTCCACTCGCCAATACAATGAACGGTTTCACGGTCTGGAGCGCTGGCGTGATCGCCTGATCGCCGGTGACGACGCGGTTCTCGAAGCATTTGTGACTGACTATCCGGAAGCGGATCGCCAGCAACTGCGCTCGTTGATCCGTCAGGCCCAACACGAGCTGGCGCAGAACAAAGCACCAGCCTCCAGCCGAAAAATCTTCAAATACATTCGTGATCTGGACGAGAAGCAACGCGGTTTGCGTTGATCCTCGTGAAATTCCGTAGGAGCGGCTTTAGCCGCGAAGGGCGCGAAAGTCGCGCAAATCGCGGCTAAAGTCGCTCCTACGGGTATTTGTACGAATCACCCCCCTGTACCGCCCACCGTGATCGCATCGATCTTCAGGGTCGGCTGACCCACGCCTACCGGAACTGACTGCCCATCCTTGCCGCAAGTGCCTACGCCGCTGTCCAGCGACAGGTCGTTGCCGACCATCGACACCTTGCTCATGGCTTCCGGGCCGTTACCAATCAGCGTGGCGCCTTTGACTGGCGCAGTGATTTTGCCGTCTTCGATCAGATAGGCTTCGCTGGTAGAGAACACGAACTTGCCGCTGGTGATGTCCACCTGACCGCCACCCAGGTTGGCGCAGTAGATGCCACGTTTGACCGAGGCGATGATTTCCTGCGGATCGCTCTGCCCTGCCAGCATGTACGTGTTGGTCATGCGTGGCATCGGCAGGTGTGCGTAGGATTCGCGACGACCATTGCCGGTACGGGCGACGCCCATCAGCCGCGCATTAAGCTTGTCCTGCATGTAGCCCTTGAGGACGCCGTTTTCGATGAGCGTGGTGCATTCGGTCGGCGTGCCTTCGTCATCGACGCTCAGCGAGCCACGACGCCCAGCCAGGGTGCCGTCATCGACGATGGTGCAGAGTTTGGAAGCAACCATTTCACCCATGCGCCCGCTGTAGGCCGAGCTGCCCTTGCGATTGAAATCGCCTTCCAGGCCATGGCCGACGGCTTCGTGCAGCAGAACACCCGACCAACCCGAACCCAGCACCACGGGCAGCGTGCCAGCCGGCGCAGGAATCGCCTCAAGGTTGACCAGCGCCTGACGCAGCGCCTCGCGGGCATAGCCCATGGCGCGGTCATCGCTGAGGAAGTAACGGTAATCGGTACGACCGCCACCGCCATGACCGCCACGCTCGCGACGGCCGTTCTGTTCAACGATGACGCTGACATTGAAACGCACCAGCGGACGCACGTCGGCAGCGAGGCTACCATCGGTGGAGGCGACGAGAATCCGCTCCCACACGCCAGCCATGCTCACGGTCACTTGCTGAATACGTGAATCCAGTGCGCGAGTGGCCACGTCGACGCGCTTGAGCAGTTCGACTTTCTCGGCACGGGTCATGACTTCCAGCGGGTTATCCGGCGCATACAGCTGGGCCACATCTTGCGAGGTAAAGGCCTGCACCGTGCCGTTCTGACCCGCACGGGAAATCGACCGGGCTGCACGAGCAGCCGTCGTCAAGGCTTCGTGGGTGATTGCGTTGCTGTAGGCAAAGCCGGTTTTTTCACCGGACTGGGCGCGCACGCCAACGCCTTGATCGAGGTTGAAGCTGCCCTCTTTGACGATGCCGTCTTCCAGCGACCAGGATTCGGAAATCTGCCCCTGAAAATACAGATCGGCGGCATCGATACCCGGCCCGGCCAATTCGCCCAGCACTGATTGCAAGCTATCGAGGTTCAAGCCACCAGGTGCCAGAAGGTGTTCGCTGACAGAGGACAAGTCGCTCATATTCACTCCGAGGTCTGCACAGGCCGCAGCAATGCGTCCTGCGAAAAAAAGCGCCGGTGACTGGACACCGGCATCCGCGCCCTTATGGACGCCTGTTCTTGACTGTCGCGTTCGGCCAGCAGCACGGCTTCACCCTGTGCCTGCTCGGCCAGGACCCGACCCCAGGGGTCGATGATCGCGGCATGCCCGTATGTTTCCCGTGGCCCCGGATGAACCCCGCCCTGCGCGGCCGCCAGCAGGTAACACTGGGTTTCGATGGCCCGCGCCCGGATCAGAATCTCCCAGTGCGCCGCACCCGTGACGGCGGTGAAGGCCGACGGCGCGGTAATCAATTCAGCGCCTGCTGCACGTAGCGCGCTATACAGTTCTGGAAAGCGCAGGTCGTAACACACGCTCAACCCCAGACGCCCCACCGGCGTGTCGACGACGACAACGTTGCTGCCATGAGCATAGTCATCAGATTCGCGATAGCGGCCCCGGGCATCTGCCACATCCACATCAAACAGATGCAGCTTGTCGTAGCGAGCAACCTGCTCGCCGTGTTCATCAATCAACAAGGAACAGGCGGTAACTTTGCCATCGGGCCGATCACTCGGCGGCAGGGGCAATGTCCCGGCAACTATCCATAACTTGAGGTCGCGGGCGGCGAGTTTCAACCATGGCAGGATCGGCCCATGCCCATTCGCCTCCGCCCGACCGATATCGGCGACATCGCGACGGCCCATGGCGGCGAAGTTTTCCGGCAACACGGCCAGCCGCGCACCGGCGGTTGCAGCCTGCTCCAGCAACTGCCGGGCCCGGGCCAGATTACCCAGCACGTCGCTCTGGCTGACCATCTGAATTACGGCAAAAGACATGGCTCCCTCCAGTCAAACAACACGCGACTTTCTTAATCTACGAGGTCTCTGTGCGACCAGTTTGCGAGGCGATGGCTCCCACTGTACTCCACCGCCAACTACTGGGGCTTCTCGAATGGCTTGTCGAAGGTAATCTTAGGCTCTTTCCACGGGCCTTCGACCTTGTACTGCACGCTGGCGAAGCGGGCGACACGATCACCGAGCAGCTTGTCGACCAGAAACAGCGCCCCACCAATGGCGGGCGCCCCGACGATCAACGCCGCGATGGGCAGGTTATTGGTCACCGGCAAGGTCACCAGCAGCTTGGCATCAACGCGATCCTTGACCATGTCCAGGGTGCCATTGAGCTCCAGGTTGCTTGATGGGCCGGTCAGCGTGATGGGTTTGCGGGTTACGTAAACACCATCGCTGGCCACCAGCAGGCCTTTGACCCGATCGTAGCTCAAGCCTTTGCCCAGCAAGTCGGAGAAGTCCAGACGCAGACGCCGGCCGATGGAATTGAAGTTAAGCAGCCCGAAGACACGCAATGCCGACGCGCCGCCTTCGACTTCAACGAACTGCCCCTGACGCAAGGTTGCATCCAGGCTGCCGGAGAAACGCTTGGCCGACACCCAGGCGGGCGAGCCCGGCCAGCGGCCATCGGCGTTCAACTCGAAATCTTCACTGGTGACCGTTGGCGCAAATCCCCAGCCCTTGAGCACATCTGCCAGATTCTTACCGGCCATGCGGCCTTTGTACCAACTGCTGGTAGCACCGGGCGTACCTTCCCAGACCCCTTCGCCTTGCAACAGCAAGCCCTTGAGACCCATGCTCACGTCGGTGAAGCGAATCCCGGTCGCCGTAGGGCGAGTATTCAGAGACCAGGCGCCGACCAATTGATCGCCCTGGAAAACCTGAGTGATCTTGATGTTCATTGCCGGGACCTTAGTGGGGTCGACATCGGCCAGAGGATCAGGCGCGTTCTCGACAACCGCCGCATTCGGGTCGGATGCAGGAAGCCGCACATAAAGCAGATCAATGCCAATCGGCGCAGCCTTGGCGTCCGGCAGGGTCGCACTGCCTTTGATCAACTGGCTGTCAAGCCCCAGGGTCCAGGCTGTGTCGCTGCGCTTGAGTTTCACATCGGCCTGATCCAGCGTGGTGCCCATGGCGGTCAATTTGCCAATCTGCAGATCGACGTTATTGACCAGCTGCTTGGCACTACCACCCGGGTCGTCACCGGCATATTTGCTGACCATGGCCTGCCACGGCGCGACATCCAGTTCGCTCAACGAACCACGAACCCGCAGGCCCTTGGCGTCCGGCACGATGGCCCCGCCATCACCGAGAAACAGTTCGCCACGCCCATCGGCAAGCTTGCCCGCCGGGGACGCGAACGCCAGGCTGGCGAGGTTGCCATAGCTGAAGTCGTAACGCCGCTGTGGCCCTTCCAGGCTCATGCGGAACTCGCTGTTGCGGCTGTCGTCGGCCAGCTTGCCGAAGGGCGCAGGCAAGTCGATGACGGTGCCCACGAGATTGGAGTTGATCCGCAGTTGGCTGTCGTTGCCCAAGGTCAGCTGCAATTGATACGGCAGCTCACCGGACACCGGCAAGGCCTGGGTCACGCCCAGCCACTCGGTGAGTTTTGGCACCGCGATCTGACCATTGGCGACCACTCGGGTGAGGTTCGCGCCCGGCTTGCCCTCGGCGGCAATTTCGGCAGTGATCGGACGGTCGAAGGCCTGGGCCCGCACGCCCTTGCCGCTCAACCCCTTGGCATTGTCGAAACGGAAATCACCCTTGAGCTGGGTCAGTTCCAGCACCGGCTCGCTGATCTTCAGGCGCGCCTTTTCAGTGCTGAAATCCACTGCGATCTTCGGTTCCTGGCCTTTGACCAGCGGGATGTCGAGTTTCAGCTTGCCCTTGATCGGCCCTTCAGCCTGCCAGCCCGCGAATGTGCTGGCGGTTCCGATGGGCGCCTCCTGGAGAATCTTCACGCCATCGGCCAGGGCACCGGAGAAATCGCCGTCCACCAGCAAATGGCTGGGTTGCCCGGCGGGCGCGTGAGGAATGTTGACCTGGACGTTGCTGACATCGGTGTTGAGCAGCCGACCTTTACTGGCCTTGATCCGCACGCCGCTGTTTTCGACATAAACCTTGCCATCGACACCGGTGAGCTGTGGCCAACCCGGTTGAAACGCCAGAGTTGCGTCGCGGACCTTGAAGAACAGGCTGATGACCTGGGCGGTCTGCGGCGCACCTTTGCTCAACGAGCCCTGATACTGGAAGAAACCCTGATCGACCTTGCCGCCAATTACGGCCGTCCGTAGCCACTCGTCCAGCGCCGAGCTGAGCACAGCGGGCAAGTATTTGCTGGTGTAACTGCCGTCACCGTCCACCATGCCGACCCGCAGGTCCATGTAGTCTTCCTGGGCGCGCTCATGGTCCAGATGCAGGCGGATCAGGAAGTCAGCCGCGATCTTGCCTTCGTCCCCGAGGACTTTGATGTACGGGGCAATCAAGGTGAACGTTTCGCTGTCCAGCTTCCAGGTCAGGCGCGCATTGGCTTTGGGGTACGTCCACTGATTATTGAAAATCGGGTACAGGTGCAGCATGAAGTTGTCGGAAGCCAGCCGCAGTTCGCCCTGCCCAAGATCGCCGCTGATCGCACCGCTCACATTCCCGGCCGCAGGCGCACCGTGGTAAGCGTTGAAACCGACATTTTCCAGATTGGCAGCGAAGCTCAGACGTTTATCACCCTCGGCCTGAGGCCGCAGATCCAGCAGGACATTGCGCAGCGCGCCAGTGACTTTGAGGTTGTGAATGACTTCCATCAGCGCATCCGGCACGGGGGCGACGGATTCCAGCAATGGCGTGATGGGCGTCAGGTCCAGGCGATCAGCCTGCACATGCCAAAGCTCCTCGCGCTCGGCCGTCGCACCCTGCTGATTGAGCTGGATACGGCTCTCCCAACGCTTTTTGCCCAGGTCCATGGCCAGGGAATTGACGTTGACATCAAAGCCCTCGTCCGTGCGACGAAACCAGGCGTTTAGAGCCAGATTGTCGATTTTAGACGCCTTGCGCGCCGCGTAGCCTGCCTTGACCTGCGGTGCATTGAGCCGGGCGACAGCGGTTTGCAGCGAGCCCTTGCCCCAGGTCAACCAGAATTCACCACCGGCCTTGAGGGTCGAGATGTTCATCTGGCGAGTCAGGCTTTCAGGCAACCAATGGGCCCAGTCACTTTGCGGCAGGCTGAGGTAAACATCCGCTTCGCCATCTTTCCAGGCTCTGGATTCAACCCGCGAACGCACATTCAACGCCAGCGGCTGACCGTCGGGCAGCGTCAGTCGGGCATCCAGACGTTGGCGACTGGAACCGGTGGCCAGGCTGAGGTTGACGTAGGTGAGTGTCAGAGGGGTTTGCTCGAACGGCTGCAACGTCACCTGACTGTTGGACAGGGACAGCCGTGAAACCATCTGCATCTGGTTGAGCAATTGTTCGGGATCAAGCGGCTTGTCATCGGTGATGGGCAGACCTTGCAGCGTCCAGTGACCTTGCGGGTCTTCCTTGACGCTCAATTGCAGGCCCTCGACCTGTACATGAGAAAGGCGCAGATCCCAGGCCAACAGGCTGGCCCACAGATCAGGCTCGGCACTCACCTGGTCGAGGCGCACGGAGTTGGCGCCTTCACCCAGCATCACATCATGGGCAATGAAGACCGGCGAAAAACCTCGCCAGCTCCCTTCCAGACTGCCGATGGCGAGCGGCATACCCACGGCGGTCTGCGCACGGGTCTGAACTTCGACGCGATAATTGGCCACCAGCGGGGTGAGTTCGCGGCCCACGCTGACATACAACGCCGCGAGCACCAGAACCAGCGCGCAGACACTCAAGCCCCAGCGCGTCAGCGCCGCAAAAAAAACTGGCAGGCGATTCATGGCAGAGCCTCCGCCAGTCGCAGCGCGGGATAAACGGCTTGCGTCAACGAGCCCGACTCAATCGTCCAGGTGCTGTCAGGGGTTGGCTCATTGCTCACGCATAGTTCTCGTTATAACGGCTTCCCTGCCGCTGGCCCTGGGGCACCGTTATCAGTTCATGTACAAATACGTGTCTTTGCAGCCGCGTCGGGGCAGCGCGGCATCATGTCAGAGCAGCACCACGTCGTATTGTTCCTGGGAATACATGGTTTCTACCTGAAAGCGAATCGTGCGGCCAATAAAGCTTTCCAGCTCAGCCACATTGCCGGATTCCTCGTCGAGCAGCCGGTCCACCACCCTCTGGTTTGCCAGTACACGGTAGCCCACCGCCTGATAGGCACGGGCTTCACGCAGAATCTCACGGAAAATCTCGTAACAGACCGTTTCCGGGGTCTTCAGCTTGCCGCGCCCCTGACACGCATGACACGGCTCGCACAGCACCTGCTCAAGACTCTCACGGGTGCGCTTGCGGGTCATCTGCACCAACCCCAGCTCGGTGATGCCAATGATGTTGGTCTTGGCGTGATCGCGCTCCAGCTGCTTCTCCAGGGTACGTAACACCTGACGCTGATGCTCACCGTCTTCCATGTCTATGAAGTCGATAATGATGATGCCACCCAGGTTGCGCAGGCGCAGTTGCCGGGCAATGGCAGTGGCGGCTTCCAGGTTGGTCTTGAAGATCGTCTCTTCGAGATTGCGGTGGCCAACAAATGCACCGGTGTTGACGTCGATGGTGCTCATCGCCTCGGCGGGATCGATCACCAGATAGCCACCGGACTTGAGCGGCACCTTGCGCTCCAGCGCCTTCTGGATCTCATCTTCCACGCCGTACAGGTCGAAGATCGGCCGCTCGCCAGGGTAATGCTCAAGGCGGTCAGCGATTTCCGGCATCAGTTCGGCGACGAACTGCGTGGTTTTCTGGAAGGTTTCCCGGGAATCGATACGGATCTTTTCGATCCGTGGGCTGACCAGGTCACGCAAGGTGCGCAGGGCCAGCCCCAGGTCTTCGTAGATCACATTGGGAGGGCTGACGGTCTTGATCTGATCGCCAATCTGATCCCAGAGGCGGCGCAGGTAGCGGATGTCCATGAGGATTTCATCGGCACCCGCACCTTCGGCGGCAGTGCGCAGGATGAAACCTCCGGCTTCCTTGATGCCCTCAAGCGCGACGCAGTCAGTGACGACTTTCTTCAGACGTTCACGCTCGGCTTCATCTTCGATCTTCAGCGAGATGCCGACGTGCGCGGTCCGGGGCATATACACCAGATACCGCGAAGGGATCGACAGTTGGGTCGTCAGCCGCGCGCCCTTGCTGCCGATGGGGTCCTTGGTGACTTGCACCACCAGGCTCTGACCTTCATGAACCAGCGAGGCGATACTTTCGACCGCCGGGCCTTCGCGCATGGAGATTTCCGACGCATGAATGAACGCGGCGCGGTCCAGCCCGATGTCGATGAACGCCGCCTGCATACCCGGCAACACCCTCACCACCTTGCCTTTGTAGATATTGCCGACGATGCCCCGACGTTGGGTGCGTTCGACATGCACCTCTTGCAGTACACCGTTTTCGACCACGGCCACACGCGATTCCATCGGTGTGATGTTGATCAGAATCTCTTCACTCATGGCTTGTCACCTTCCAGGCATTGCCAACAGGGTATGCCGAAATGGCCGAGCAGTTCTGCGGTTTCGCACAAGGGCAGGCCAACGACTGCCGAATAACTGCCGCTCAGACTCTCGACAAAGATCGCCGCCAAGCCTTGAACAGCATAGCTCCCCGCCTTGTCGCGAGGTTCGCCGCTGGCCCAGTAGGCCCGCATTTCAGCTGGAGAAATCTGCCTGAACCGAACGAGGCTGCTGACTACACGGGTTTCACAACCTTGCGGGCCCAGAACGGCGACGGCAGTCAGTACTTCGTGCTCCCGACCTGACAAGGCCGTCAGCATCGCCAGCGCATCAGCCTCATCGACCGGCTTGCCAAGGATTTTCCCCTCAAGCACCACCGCCGTGTCCGCGCCCAACACACAACCCTGCTCGCCGGTCAGCGTCGCCAGGCCAGCCGCAGCCTTGCCGCGCGCCAGTCGTTCAACGTAGGCCGCGGCAGATTCATGAGCGAGGGGAGTTTCGTCGATCTCGGCGCCGAGCACCGTGAAGGGCACGCCGATCTGAGTCAGTAGTTCCCGGCGGCGCGGCGAACCGGAGGCCAGAAAGAGCTGGGGCATGAGGACATCTCCGTGTCGATGATCGTGACGCCGACCTGCGCGATACAACTCGCACAGGTCAACCATCACGCTGCGTCAGTTGATTTTCAAACGCTTGCTCAAGCCCCGCAGGCCATAACTGACCCATGGCCACAACAGCGCGCTGACCAGGGCTGGGAGCACCAGCGCCAGGGTCGGCTGACGGTTGCCGGTCAAGGCGCTGAGCCACAGCTGCGCCAGTTGTGCGAGGCCGAAAATCACTAACAGAATCAGACACTGCTGCCACATGGGGAACATGCGCAGCCGTTGTTGCAGAGACATAACCAGGAAGGTGATCAGGCAAAGCGTCAATGCGTTTTGCCCAAGCAGCGTGCCATACAGCACATCTTCCATCAGGCCCAGCAGCCACGCTGTCACCATGCCCACCTTGTGCGGCAGGTACAGCGCCCAGAACGTGACCAGCAGCGCCAGCCAGAGCGGACGAAAGATTTCCATGAACTGCGGCAGAGGCGAAACGCTTAACAACAAGCCGATTGCAAAGGTGAACCAGACGACCCACCCATTGCGTCCCGAGGCGTGACTAACCATCGATTCTCTCCCGAGGGGCGGCTGGCGTAGTAGCCGGTTGAGTCGCCGCAGGTTTGACCGGCGGCTTGCTCGCTGCGGGCTTGACCACCGGTTTTGGCGCAGGGGTCGCTGGGGTATGAGTCGCTGGCGCCGCTGGTACGGCAGCAGCGGCAGCCGCCGCAGCGCCATGACTGATGGGTGCGGCCTGGGCAGCAGCAGGCACGGCGGCATTGGCCGCTGGCGCTGCGCCAGGCGTGGCTGCTTTCTCGGATTCCTGCGCCTGAGCGGCTTCAGCCGCGCGCTCTTCCGGGGAGCGCCCATCGGAGAACACCAGCAACAGATAGCGGCTGCGATTCAGCGCCGCCGTCGGCACGGCGCGCACGATGGCAAACGGTTGGCCGGAGTCATGGATGACTTCTTTGACCGTCGCCACCGGGTAACCGGCAGGGAAACGCTGGCCCAGGCCGGAACTGACCAAAAGGTCGCCTTCCTTGATGTCAGCCGTATCGGCGACGTGACGCAGTTCAAGGCGCTCAGGGTTGCCGGTACCACTGGCAATGGCCCGCAGCCCGTTACGATTGACCTGCACCGGAATGCTGTGGGTCGTATCGGTCAGCAGCAACACGCGAGAGGTGTAGGGCATGAGCTCAACCACCTGGCCCATCAGGCCACGGGCATCAAGCACCGGCTGACCCAGGACAACGCCGTCGCGCTCGCCTTTGTTGATGATGATCCGATGGGTGAACGGGTTGGGGTCCATGCCGATCAATTCGGCGACTTCGACCTTTTCGTTGACCAGCGCAGACGAGTTGAGCAACTCGCGCAGCCGAACGTTTTGCTCGGTCAGGGCGGCAAGCTTTTGCAGGCGCCCTTGCAGGAGCAAGGCTTCGGTCTTGAGTTTTTCGTTTTCGGCGATCAGTTCGGTACGGCTGCCGAACTGGCTGGCAACCCCCTGATACAGACGTTGCGGCAGATCGACGATCCAGTAGGACTGCATCAGTACCAGTGACATCTGGCTACGCACAGGCTTGAGCACGGTAAACCGCGCATCCACCACCATCAGCGCTACCGATAACACGACCAGCACCAACAGGCGCACGCCCAGCGATGGGCCTTTAGCGAAAAGCGGTTTAATAGGCCGCTCCTCCGGGGCAAGATTTCAATCGGCTGTTGTTATTAATGCGACTGTTATTCATGCGACATCAAACCGGCCTGGACAGATGGAAGATTTTGGCGTGAGCCTAACGTACACAGGTAGCCAAAGCGCTACCTGTGTGCGAACAGCTGCATGATAGGTGCTCGCCGCGAATTATTCGCTGGAGAGCAGATCCATGGTGTGCTTATCCATCATTTCCAGCGCACGGCCACCGCCACGCGCTACACAGGTCAGCGGGTCTTCGGCAACGATCACCGGCAGACCTGTTTCCTGGGCCAGCAATTTGTCGAGGTCACGCAGCAAGGCGCCACCACCGGTCAATACCAGACCGCGCTCGGCGATATCCGAAGCCAGTTCTGGAGGCGATTGCTCAAGGGCGCTTTTCACCGCCTGAACGATGGTCGCCAGGGATTCCTGCAGCGCTTCGAGCACTTCGTTGGAGTTCAGCGTGAAGGCACGTGGAACGCCTTCAGCCAGGTTACGGCCGCGCACGTCGACTTCACGCACTTCACCACCTGGGTAGGCCGTACCGATTTCCTGCTTGATGCGCTCGGCTGTGGATTCGCCGATCAGGCTGCCGTAGTTGCGACGCACGTAAGTGATGATGGCTTCGTCGAAACGGTCGCCGCCCACACGTACGGATTCAGCGTAAACCACACCGTTGAGCGAGATCAGGGCGATTTCAGTGGTACCGCCACCGATATCCACAACCATCGAACCGCGTGCTTCTTCAACCGGCAGGCCGGCACCGATGGCAGCAGCCATCGGTTCTTCGATCAGGAACACTTCACGAGCACCGGCGCCCAGCGCAGACTCGCGAATGGCACGACGTTCCACCTGGGTGGATTTGCACGGCACGCAGATCAGCACACGCGGGCTAGGCTGCAGGAAGCTGTTTTCGTGAACCTTGTTGATGAAGTACTGCAGCATCTTTTCGCACACGCTGAAGTCGGCGATAACGCCGTCTTTCATTGGGCGAATGGCAGCGATGTTGCCAGGAGTACGGCCGAGCATGCGCTTGGCTTCCATCCCGACAGCGACGACGCTCTTCTGGTTTCCGTGGGTCCGAATGGCCACAACTGATGGTTCATTCAGAACGATACCGCGCTCACGCACGTAAATAAGGGTGTTGGCAGTGCCCAGGTCGATAGACAGATCGCTGGAAAACATGCCACGCAGTTTCTTGAACATGGGAAAGGGACCCTAGGGAACGCGTGGGTAAAAAAGTGCGGCAAACTCTAACAACGACAGGGATTTTGGGCAAGGAGCCAATATGTTAAATTAGCGGTTTTTCCGAGCATGACCCTAGACGTTCGCGGCCTTATGACCGTAGAAATGCGATAGTGTTCCTCAATCTAACACACGGATACCCTCCGTATGCATTCCACTGGAGAACCCCATGGCGCTTGATCGCTCCGACGTGGAAAAGATCGCTCATCTGGCCCGACTTGGCCTGAATGACGCCGATATCCCGCGTACTACCGAAGCACTTAATAGCATTCTCGGGCTGGTTGACCAGATGCAGGCGGTCGATACGACCGGCATCGAACCCCTCGCCCACCCCTTGGAGGCGTCGCAACGCCTGCGCGAAGACGTGGTGACCGAGCGAAATCGTCGGGAAACCTATCAAGCCATCGCACCAGCGGTCCAAGACGGGCTTTATCTGGTTCCAAAAGTCATCGACTAAGGGAATGTGCCTTCAATGCATCAAATGACTCTGGCCGAGATCGCTCGCGGGCTCGCCGATAAAAAGTTTTCTTCCGAAGAATTGACCCGTGTCCTGCTCACGCGCATCGCGCAGCTCGACCCGCAGCTCAACAGCTTCATCACCCTGACCGAAGACCTGGCCATTACCCAGGCGCAAGCTGCTGACGCCCGTCGCGCTGCCGGTGAAAACAATCCACTGCTGGGCGCGCCACTGGCCCACAAGGATCTGTTCTGCACCCAGGGTATCCGCACCAGCTGCGCCTCGAAGATGCTCGACAACTTCAAAGCGCCTTACGACGCCACCGTGGTTGCCAAGCTGGCCGCTGCTGGCACCGTCACGCTGGGCAAGACCAACATGGACGAATTCGCCATGGGGTCGGCCAACGAGTCGAGCCACTACGGCGCGGTGAAAAACCCGTGGAACCTTGAGCACGTACCTGGTGGTTCGTCCGGTGGCTCCGCTGCTGCCGTGGCTGCGCGCCTGCTGCCTGCCGCAACCGGCACCGACACCGGCGGCTCGATTCGCCAGCCTGCCGCACTGACCAACCTGACCGGCCTGAAACCGACCTACGGCCGCGTGTCGCGCTGGGGCATGATCGCCTACGCCTCCAGCCTCGATCAGGCAGGCCCGATGGCACGCACTGCCGAAGACTGCGCGCTGCTGCTGCAAGGCATGGCCGGTTTCGACCCGCAGGATTCCACCAGCATCGACGAGCCGGTCCCGGATTACAGCGCCAACCTGAACGCATCGCTGCAAGGCCTGCGCATCGGTATTCCCAAGGAATATTTCAGTGCCGGTCTCGACCCGCGCATCGCTGACCTCGTTCAGCAAAGCGTCAAGGAGCTGGAAAAGCTCGGCGCCGTGGTCAAGGAAATCAGCCTGCCGAACCTGCAACACGGCATCCCGGCTTATTACGTGATCGCTCCAGCTGAAGCCTCCTCGAACCTGTCGCGTTTCGACGGCGTGCGTTTCGGCTACCGCTGCGAAGATCCGAAAGACCTGACCGACCTGTACAAACGTTCCCGCGCCGAAGGTTTCGGCCCGGAAGTACAACGCCGGATCATGGTCGGTGCCTACGCGCTGTCCGCTGGCTATTACGACGCTTACTACTTGCAGGCGCAGAAAATCCGTCGCCTGATCAAGAACGATTTCATGAATGCCTTCGCCGAAGTGGACGTGATCCTCGGCCCGACCACGCCTAACCCGGCCTGGAAAATCGGCGCCAAGACCAACGACCCGATTGCCGAATACCTGGAAGACTTCTACACCATCACCGCCAACCTCGCGGGCCTGCCGGGCTTGTCCATGCCAGCCGGTTTTGTCGAAGGGCTGCCAGTGGGCGTGCAATTGCTCGCACCGTACTTCCAGGAAGGCCGCTTGCTGAACGTTGCTCACCAGTATCAGCAAGTCACCGATTGGCATCTGCGCACGCCTAGCGGCTTCTAAGGAGAAACCACATGCAATGGGAAGTCGTCATCGGGCTGGAGATTCACACCCAGCTTTCGACCCAATCAAAGATTTTCTCCGGTAGCTCTGTCGCTTTCGGCTCCGAGCCCAACACCCAGGCCAGCCTGGTTGACCTGGGCATGCCGGGCGTTCTGCCGGTGCTAAACAAAGAAGCCGTGCGCATGGCCGTCAAGTTTGGCTTGGCGGTGGACGCTGAAATCGTCCAGCACAACGTGTTCGCCCGCAAAAACTACTTCTACCCGGACCTGCCCAAGGGCTATCAGATCAGCCAGATGGAATTGCCGATTGTCGGCAAGGGCCACCTGGACATCACCCTGGAAGACGGCACGGTCAAACGCGTCGGCATCACCCGCGCGCACCTTGAAGAAGACGCGGGTAAAAGCCTGCACGAAGACTTCAGCGGCATGACCGGTATCGACCTGAACCGTGCGGGCACACCGCTGCTGGAAATCGTTTCCGAGCCGGACATGCGTTCAGCCAAGGAAGCCGTGGCTTACGTCAAAGCCATGCACGCTTTGGTCCGCTACCTCGGCATCTGCGACGGCAACATGGCCGAAGGTTCGCTGCGTTGCGACTGCAACGTTTCGATCCGCCCCAAAGGCCAGGTCGAGTTCGGCACCCGCTGCGAGATCAAGAACGTCAACTCGTTCCGCTTCATCGAAAAGGCGATCAACAGCGAGATCCAGCGCCAGATCGACCTGATCGAAGACGGCGGCAAAGTCATCCAGCAGACCCGCCTGTATGACCCGAACAAAGACGAAACCCGCGCCATGCGCAGTAAAGAGGAAGCCAACGACTACCGTTACTTCCCCGATCCTGACTTGCTGCCGGTGGTCATCGAAGACTCGTTCATCGAAGAAACCCGCGCCACCCTGCCGGAATTACCGCCGCAGAAGCGCGAACGCTTCCAGAGCCAGTTCGGTCTGTCGGCCTATGACGCCAGCGTGCTGGCTTCGAGCCGCGAGCAGGCTGACTACTTCGAGAAAGTGGTAAGCATCAGCGGTGACGCCAAGCTGGCCGCCAACTGGGTCATGGTCGAGCTGGGCAGCCTGTTGAACAAGCAAGGCCTGGAGATTGAAGAATCGCCAGTCAGCGCTGAGCAACTGGGCGGCATGCTGCAACGCATCACCGACAACACCATTTCCGGCAAGATCGCCAAAATGGTCTTCGAGGCCATGGCCAATGGTGAAGGCAGCGCCGATGAAGTCATCGACAAGCGCGGCCTGAAGCAAGTCACCGACAGCGGCGCCATCGAGTCGATGCTCGACGAAATGCTCGCGGGCAACGCCGAACAGGTCGAGCAATACCGCGCTGCAGACGAAGCCAAGCGCGGCAAGATGTTCGGTTTCTTCGTCGGCCAGGCGATGAAAGTCTCCAAAGGCAAAGCCAACCCGCAGCAGGTCAATGAGCTGCTGAAGAAGAAGCTGGAAGGCTAAAGCAGGCTGTACATGACCCTGTGGGAGCGAATTCATTCGCGAATTGCGTGGTGACTGACACACCGCATTCGCGAATGAATTCGCTCCCACAGGTGTCTTCTCTCAACTTCTTCAGGATCGCACTCCATGCTGCGGCTTCTCGCTGCCTCTGCCCTGCTCTCCCTGCTCGCTGGTTGTGCCACCGGGGTCATTGACCCGCGCGGCTACGATGAAACCGGCAACGCTTCGTACTACGGCTCCCAACACCACGGCAATCGCACCGCCAGTGGCGAACGCTTTGACCAACACGGCTTGACGGCCGCCCACCGGCGCCTGCCCTTTGGCACTCGTGTGCGGGTGACTAATCTGAACAACGACAAAACAGTTATCGTGCGCATCAATGATCGCGGCCCGCATACCCGCGGTCGGCTGATCGACCTTTCCCGCGAAGCAGCCGAGCGATTGGGCATGCTACGCAGTGGTACCGCGCCCGTGCGTGTGCAAAGTCTGGTCGACTAAGGACGCCCCGAATTCTCGAACTATTCTCCCTGCCCCCCCTCGACGTCCTGCAATGGGTCATTGGCCTTGTGCTGCTGGTGATCGGCGCACTCCTGTCGGTACGCGCCGCCGTGAGCCTGGCGACCACGCTACGGATTCGCCCGCTGTTCATCGGCCTGACCTTCGTCGCGCTCGGCAGCAGCGCGCCGCAAATGGCGGTTGGTCTGCAGGCAGCGTTCAGCTCAAGCGCCGACATCGCCGTGGGCAGTGTGGTGGGCGGCACGATCTTCAATGTGCTGGTCACGCTGGGCCTGTGCGCGCTGATCATCCCCCTGCGGGTGACGCGCCAACTGGTACGCCTGGAAATCCCTCTGATGATTGCCGCCAGCGTGCTGGTGTTTGCGCTGTCCGCCAACGGCGTGCTGACGACGTTCGATGGCGTGATCCTGCTCACCGGCCTGGTGATCTATCTGGTCATGCTGCTGCGCCAGTCTGCGCAGGGCTTTGCCTATCGCCCGTCCAGCAGCCCGGTCAGCCCGCGCCAGACCGGCCCACTGCTACTGCGCCTGGGCGCGTTGATCGGCGGGATAGCTTTTGTGGTGATGGGCAGTCACTTGCTGGTGGCCGCCTCGGTGGTGATCGCTGTGGACCTGGGCCTGTCCGAACGGGTCATCGGACTGACCGTGATCGCGGTCAGCACGTCGCTGCCGGGCCTGACCACCTCGCTGGTTGCCGCACTGCGCGGCGAACGGGACATCGCGGTCGGCAATGTGATCGGCAGTACGCTGTTCAACCTGCTGGGCGTGCTAGGCATCACCGCCCTGATTGCACCCGTGCCGCTTTCGGTATCGCCCAACGCTCTGGAGTTCGATCTACCGGTGATGCTTGGCGTGGTTGCGCTGTGCCTGCCGCTGTTCTATTCAGGCTACCGACTCACGCGCGTCGAAGGCCTGATGCTGTTGGCGCTGTACGCGGTTTACGGCCTGCACATCGTGTCGTTCACCACGGGCATGCCCCTGGCGGAGCGGCTCGAACGGCTGATGCTGGTTTACGTCCTGCCGGTACTGGCCGCCGTGGTGCTGCTCGGCACGATCAAGGCGTGGCGGCGCCAGCATTAACGTCGCACCGATCCTTCCGACTTACCCTACGAGCACGCCAGAAAGGTCCTACTGCACAATCTCGCTTCCTGAAGAAAACTGAGCGGCCTCAGCGCGCCCCGCCCATCGCGCTGCTCGCCACACATTCAGGAAGATAATATGCCACTGCTCCGTTACTTGAGGACCTCGTCAGTTGCGCTTGCCCTGACCTTGCTCGCCGCTGGCAACTTGTCTGCCAAGACCTCAGAGCCTGCGCCGTTTGTTGAAGATGTCAGAGACTTCAGCGCAGTGCTGACCGGCTATAAAAACGCCCAGGCGTCCAAGCCTCTCAATTACCGGGCAACCGGTGTCGAGTCACTGCCTGAGGTCGAAAAACGCACCTTTGAACTGCGCTCGCAATACTGGTCGCCTCTGGCCTTGGTGGAACCGGGCGAATGGGTTCACGAAGTCGCCATCTATATTCCCCAAGGAGCCCTGCCCGGCCAGGCATTGCTGGTGGCCAACAATGGCACCAACCACCCAAGACCTCGAAAAGAAGCAGAACCCGCCACTGACTTCACTCAAACCATGGCGCTGTCGATTGCAAAACGCACACGCACCATCGTCATCACCACCAGCAACGTCCCGAACCAATACCTGAGCTACAACGATGATGGGGTCGCCCGCCGCGAGGATGACAGCGTGGCCCATAGCTGGAAGCTCTTCCTGAAAAATCCCGAGCAAAGGCCGACGCTCTCTCTGCACATTCCGATGATGCAATCGATGATCCGCACCATGGACCTTGCCGAGCGTGAATTAAAGCCGTGGAAGGTCGACAGGTTTATCGCCACCGGCGCCTCCAAGCGTGGCTGGGTCAGTTGGCTGGCAGCGCTGACCGATGAGCGAATCACGGCCATCGTGCCGTTTGTGATCGATATCCTCGGGATGGACAAAGTGCTGGAGCACACCTGGCAGACTTACGGAAAAAGCTGGCCCGTGGCATTTGGCGCCTATCAGCGTGAAGGCATTACCCAGCAGATCAAGACCGCCAACTTCGACAAACTGATGCAAATCGAGGACCCGCTGCGCTATCTGGACAGCGCCTACGCCCATCGCCTTGCCATCCCCAAATACATCGTCAATGCCAGTGGCGACGACTTCTTCGTGCCGGACAACGCGCGGTTCTTCTTCAACCAGTTGCCGGGGGAAAAAGCCCTGCGGGTTGCGCCTAACTCAAGCCATTACGGCATTCAACACTACGTGGAAAGTGCGCTGGTACCGTTCATCAACCGCTTGCGTCAAAGCCGTCCGATGCCGTCGATCAGCATGCAGAGCGATGCGGACCGAGCCCAGCAACGTTACGCCGTGCTGTTTTCAGAGCCGCCCACCAAAGTGGTGCAGTGGACAGCCACGAATGCACTGGCCCGGGATTTTCGCCATGCCTGCGGGATTCGTTATCAGCCACAAGAGCTGAACAGCGCCACAGACAGGCTGGTGATCAGCTTGAAAAACCCCACGCGGGGCTGGACAGCCAGCTTTGTCGAGGCAACGTTCAGCGACGGTATGGTCGTCACAACGCCGGTGCATATCCTGCCCCAGCGCTATCCCGCGCAACCGCCACCGCAGAGCGAACCGGCGTGCAAGACCCTGCCGGGGGCCTAGATCCAGCCGCCCCATTGCAGTATGAAAACCCCGATGTTGGTAGTGACCGCCGCTGCCAGCGTGGTGATAACGATAATTGCCGCTGCCAGTTGATGATTGCCATTGGCCGCGCGGGCCATGACATAGCTGGAAGCCGCCGTTGGGCTGGCGAAATACAGAAACAGAATGCCCAGCTCCGCGCCGCGAAAGCCGCACAGCCACGCTGCCAGAGTGGAGAGCACCGGCAAAGTGATCATCTTCATCACGCTGGCGCTGATCGCCAGCTCGCCACTCTGACGCAACGAATTGAGCGACAACGTGCCGCCAATACAGATCAGAGCCAACGGCAAGGTCATTTGCGCCAGGTAGTTGCCCGAGGTCTCGAACCAGTGCGGCAGGGGAATCTTGAAATAGGCGAAGGGTGACGCGAGGATGATGCTGATGATCAGCGGGTTGCCCAGCACGCTTTTGAACAGGCTCCACGGGTCAGACTTGATCACCGGGCTGTACACCGCCAGCACGATGGTCGACAGCGCGTTGTAGAAGAGGATGACCAGCGCGGCAAGGATAGCGCCCAGGGAGATCCCATAGTCGCCGTACATACTCGCAGCCAGGGCCAGACCGATCACGCCGTTGTTACCGCGAAACGCACCCTGAACAAAAATCCCGCGATCCACCAGAGGCACCCGCCAGATCGCCCAGGCCCAGGCAAACGCAAAACCTGCCAGGGTAATCACGGAGAAGAAGATCAGCAGCGACGGCTGCAAAGCCGCCCGCAGGTCCGCATGGATGATGCCCAGAAACAACAGCGCGGGCATCGTCACGTTAAACACCAGACTCGACGCGGTCATGATGAAACCGTCATCGATCCAGTTGATCCGCTTAAGCAGCACGCCGAGGAACAACATGGCGAAGACCGGCGCGGTGATAGCCAGGGTTTGGTAGAAGATTTCCAGCATGCGCTCAACCCTGTCCTGTCGTTAGGTGGCTAATGATAAGCCAGCATAGACGAGAGCGGGTCAGGGATTTTGGTCGGGAGGCCGACACCCGCCGTAGGGCTTTAGCCGTGCAGGGCAGCGAATGCGAATGCGATCTGCCTGACACCCCGCAGCCCAACGGTGGGAGCGAATTCATTCGCGAAGGGGCCGGTCAATATCAACCGATATGCATCGCCTGTACGTTCGTCTTCGCGAATGAATTCGCTCCCACAGGTTATTCGCCGCCCCGGATTCATCCCCCGAGCCGTAGGGACGGCCGGGCGGCGTCTGGACGACACGGGACCACCTGCAAAAGAACTACGCGGTATCCCGCGCGGGCACCAGCTTCTTCTCGAACACCGAAACCCCGTCAAGATCCCGCAACGTCACGGTCATCTCGGCGCTCTGGCCGTCGATGTTCACTTCGCCGAAGAATTGAAAGCCGGCGAATGGCGAGGTGTTCTGTGCCGGTGGTGCCTTCTGGAAGACCAGTTCGGGGCCGAA
The DNA here is from genome assembly GCA_900475325.1 of Paucimonas lemoignei. Classification (GTDB taxonomy): domain Bacteria; phylum Pseudomonadota; class Gammaproteobacteria; order Pseudomonadales; family Pseudomonadaceae; genus Aquipseudomonas. The sequence goes on along the minus strand of LS483371.1, from coordinate 1,121,739 downwards.
GGTTTTATCCAGTGGATTAGGCCCGAAGCTGCCCGCGTTCAACGGCCCGGCGACGAACTCCCAGAACGGATCGAAATCCTGAAACACCGCGCGATTCGGCTGGTAATGGTGCGCCGCGCAGTAATGCACATCAGCAGTGAGCCACACGCAATCACGGACTTTCTGCGCCCGCAAAAAGCCCAGCAGTTCGGCGACTTCCAGTTCTCGTCCTGCAGCCGGGCCGTCGTTGCCATTGGCGATGGCTTCCCAGCGCGCCACGCCGGGGCTCACTTCGCCATCCGGCACGCCCAGGCCAATGGGCATATCGGCGGCGATGACTTTCCACTGCGCGTTGGAAGCCTTGAGCTCAGCCTTGAGCCAGTCCAGCTGAGTACGGCCAAGGAATGCCGTGGTGATCCCCGGTTTGTCTGCCAGGTTGGCGTCGTTGCCGTCGCGGTAGCTGCGCATGTCGAGCACGAACACATCGAGCATCGGCCCATAACTCAACTTGCGGTAAATCCGCCCGCCGTTATCGGCCTGCTGAATACGCATGGGCGCGTACTCGAGAAAGGCCTGCCGCCCGCGAGAAGCCAGCAGTTGCACATCCTTGACCTTGTAACGATCATCGAGCTGCTTGCTGGGTGACCAATTGTTGGTGACTTCGTGGTCGTCCCACTGCCAGATCTGCGGCACCTCGGCGTTGAAGCGACGCAGGTTGTCGTCCATCAGGTTGTAGCGGTAGGCGCCACGATACTCGTCAAGGGTCTCGGCAACCTTGCTCTTGGCTTCGGTGGTGATGTTGCGCCAGACACGGCCGCCTTCAGTGACGATCTGCGCCGGGACCGGGCCATCGGCGTAAATCGTATCGCCACTGTGGATGAAGAAATCCGGGAGACGCAGGCGCATGGCCTCGTAAATGCGCATGCCACCGATGTCTGGATTGATCCCGAAGCCTTGGCCGACGGTATCGCCACTCCAGACGAAGCGCAGGTCGCGACGTTGCTGAGGCACGCTACGCAAATGGCCGAACCAGGGTTCACTGGTCACGCCCGATTGAGCATCTTCGAACTGCACCCGATAAAAAATCGCCTGATCAGCGGGCAATTCGCTGAGTTCGACCCGAGCCGTGAAATCGGTGCGCTGATCAGCCAGTGCCGACACCACCCGGCGCGGATTGGTGAACATGCTGCGGGTATCCCACTCCACCACCATGCGCGAAGGCCGGTCGCTGCGGCTCCAGACCATGGCGCGATCCCCCAGCACGTCGCCCGATTGCACGCCGTCGGTGATTTTCGGGCGATCCTGAACCGATGCGATAACCGCTGGTGCCAAACCCGGCAGCAGCAGGCCCGCGCCTGCCGCCTGAATGATGCGGCGGCGTGTCAGATCGAACTGAGTCATGAGTATTCCCCTTGGAAAGTAAGGGGAAAAGCTAGCAGCGCAAGGTTGGGCATTTGTGACAATGAAAGATTTTCATCGCCAGGAAGGCAGCTTTCGCGAATGAATTCGCTCCCACAGTTAAAACGCGTTCACCCTGTGGGAGCGAATTCATTCGCGAAGAGGTCCGTACAGGCATCCTATTACGCCTGCGCGGGAGCAACCTCCATCTCCGCCACTTCCGGCCGCTTGAGCAGCGCGTAGGTCACGCCTGTCACCAGGCTGCCCGCAACAATCGCCAGCAGGTACAACAGCGCGTGGTTGATGGCATTGGGGATCAGCATTACAAACAAGCCGCCGTGAGGGGCCATCAGTTTGCAGCCAAAATACATCGACAAAGCGCCCGTCAGTGCGCCACCGGCAATGCTCGCCGGGATTACCCGCAGTGGGTCCTTGGCCGCAAACGGAATCGCGCCCTCGGAGATAAAGCACAGGCCCAGCACGAACGCCGCCTTGCCCGCTTCGCGTTCACTCTGGGCAAACTTGCGTCGGGCAATGAAACTGGCGATGCCCATGCCAATCGGCGGCACCATACCCGCGGCCATTGCGGCGGCCATCGGCGCGTAACTCTGGGATGCCAGCAAACCCACCGAAAACGCGTACGAGGCCTTGTTGATCGGCCCCCCCAGGTCGACACACATCATCGCGCCAAGCACGACGCCGAGCAGAATCGCGTTGGTGGTGCCCATGGTTTCGAGGAAATGCGTAAGGCTTTCCAGCAGCCCGGCAACCGGTTTGCCCACCACGTAAATCATCACCAGCCCGGTGAACAGGCTCGATAACAACGGAATGATCAGGATCGGCTTCAACGCTTCGACGCTGGCGGGCAGGCGCGCATAACGATTGACGGCCCAGGCGCTGTAACCGGCAATGAAACCGGCCGCGATCCCGCCGATAAAACCGGCGCCCAAGGTGCTGGCCAACAAACCGCCGATCATGCCCGGTGCCAGGCCTGGACGGTCAGCAATGGAATAGGCGATGTAACCTGCCAGCAAAGGCACCATCAGTTTGAACGCGGCTTCACCGCCAATCTGCATCAAGGCAGCGGCCAGCGTGCCCTGCTCCTTGAATGCCTCGATGCCGAATACAAATGACAGCGCAATCAACAGACCACCCGCTACCACCATCGGCAGCATGTAGGACACACCGGTCAGCAGATGCTTGTAAACGCCGGTCTTTTCCTGCTTGGCGGGTGCATTCGAAGCGCTGCCTGTGGATTCGACCTGCGCCTCAGCCAGGGCTTTTTTCAGTGTTGCTTCGGATTGCTTCAGCGCGATGCCGGTGCCACAGCGATAAATCTTCTTGCCTGCAAAACGCTCGGTATTGACTTCGATGTCAGCTGCCAGCAGCACGACGTCAGCGTCGGCGATGGCCTGGGCGGTCAGCGGGTTGCGCGCACCGACCGAGCCTTGAGTCTCGACGTGCAGCTCATACCCCAGGCGCTTGGCGGCCTGTTGTATGGCTTCGGCCGCCATGAACGTATGCGCCACACCCGTTGGGCAAGCCGTGACCGCAACCAGACGCGGCACGCCAGCAGCACCGGTAACGGCAGGCGCCGACGAGGCAACCGGCGCGGCATACACCTGGGCCTGCTCGGCAGCACGCTGGAGGAAACCATCCACATCCTGCAACGCATGGGCCGGCGTGTCTTGCAGCAGGCGCTTGCCGACAAAGCGTGTCAGGTCGACCTCACCGGTATTGACCACCAGCACCCAATCCGCCGTCGCGATTTGTTCGGCAGTCAGCTTCGATTCGGGGTTGCGTGGGTCCACGACTTCAACGCTGGTGCTCCAGCCCAGACGCTGGGCAGCGGCATCAAGCAACCGAGCACTGAGGACGCTGCTGACCTTGCCGTTTGGGCAGGCTGTCACAATGATTAGATTCATTACCGGTTCTCTCTTGTTATCCAGTGCATGACCAACTGAATTCAAATGCATTTTTGTAGGAGCTGCCGAAGGCTGCGAAGGCGGTGTGCCTGATCCATTACTTTCGCAGCCTGCGGCAGCTCCTACAGATGACCACTAACCTGTGATCTCTTATTTTTCCGCGAGAGTGCGCACGCTCACACCACCTTCAAGGCGTTTGAGTTGCGCGGTGTCGCTGATGCCAAAACCAATCTGGGTCACGGCCATGGCCGCAATCGCGGTGGCGGTGCGCAGGGTTTGTTGCGGCGAGTGGCCGCTGAGCAAACCGTGGACCATCCCGGCCAGCAGCGAATCCCCGGCGCCCACCGTGCTGGCGACGGTGACTTTCGGCGGTAGCGATTGCAGCGCGGTATTGGCGCTGAACCAGTGCACGCCTTCGGAGCCTTGGGAAATCACCACATGCTCGATACCCCGTGCGCGCAGATTGGCAGCCGCTTCGGCCTGGGCAGCGATGGAAATGATCGGTGCGTCCAGCGCGTCGGCCAGCTCTTCGGTGTTGGGCTTGATCAACCAAGGCCCGGCAGCGAGGCCTGCACGCAAGGCCAGGCCGCTGCTGTCCAGCGCCACCTTGAGGCCCAGGTCTTTGATCCGCACCAGCAACTTGTGCAGCCATTCAGGGCTGACCCCGCGCGGCAAGCTACCCGCTACGACCACTGCATCAAATTGCTCGGCAATCTGCTCGACCCGCACATAAAGCGCCTGCTGAGCTTCTTCACTGACCATCGGGCCAGGGCCGTTCAGGTCGGTGATGCGACCGGACGCTTCGGCCAGTTTGATATTGCTGCGGGTTTCCCCAGGCACGCGAACGAACTCGTCGACAAAACCACGCCGGGCGAACAAAGCCTCGAAGGGCTGTTGATTGTCGATACCGAGAAACCCGGCAACCGTCAGTTCATGCCCCAGATCAGCCAGCACCTGGGCCACGTTCAGGCCTTTACCGGCCGCGTGGCTGAGCATGGCCTCGCTGCGATTGACTTGCCCCAGTTGCAACGGGCCCAACTGAACGGTCAGGTCCAGCGCCGGGTTCATGGTCAGGGTCAGAATCTTGGCCATTACAAAGCCTCCACTAGAGCGCGGACTTCGGCGGCACTGCCCACCGTCAGCGCGGTTTGCGCCAGTTGTTTCGCACTGCTCACATTCAGTTCCCGCACACAGGCTTTGACCTCGCCAATGCTGCGTGCCGAAACACTCAGTTCATCCACCCCGAGACCGACCAGCACCGGCACCGCCAGCGGATCCGCCGCCAGCTCGCCGCAGACGCCCACCCACTTGCCATTGGCATGGGCGGCGCGCACGGTGATGTCGATCAACTGCAAGACCGACGGGTGCAGACCATCAGCCTGGGCCGACAGCGTCGGGTGGCCGCGGTCGATGGCCAGGGTGTACTGCGTCAGGTCGTTGGTGCCGACACTGAAGAAATCCACTTCTTTGGCCAGCACGGGCGCCAGCAACGCTGCGGACGGCACTTCGATCATGATGCCGATCTGCAAGTCAGCGACCGGGATCTCCAGACGCAGGCGTTCAGTCATGTCTCGGGCCTGGCGCCATTCTTCAACGGTGCCAACCATGGGAAACATGATGCGCAACGGGCGATTGTCAGCCGCGCGCAGCAAGGCACGCAGTTGGCTTTCCATGACGTCCGGACGTTGCAGGGTCAGGCGAATGCCGCGCACGCCGAGGAACGGGTTTTCTTCTTTATCGATGGGCCAGTACGGCAGCGGCTTGTCACCGCCCACGTCCAGAGTGCGCACCACCAGCGGCCGACCTTGCAGGTCGTCCAGCACGCGGCGGTATTCGGCTTCCTGGGTCGCCTCATCCGGCGCCTGGGAGTGGGCCATGAACAGCAATTCGGTGCGCAGCAGGCCGATGCCTTCCGCGCCTTGTTCCACGGCAGCGGGCGTACCGGCGCTGTCGCCGATATTGGCGAATACTTCCACAGCATGACCGTCACGGGTGACCGCAGGCTCCATGCGTTTTTCGGCGGCGGCTTGCAGACGCTGCTCGCGGTTGTCGCGCTCTTCGACGGCGCGACGCAAGGTCTCGGCATCCGGCGCAACACTCAGGCGGCCTTTCTGGCCGTCGAGCAACAGCACCGTGCCAGGCTTGAGTTGCAATACCCCATCGCCTGCGCCGACCAACGCCGGAATACCCAACGCGCGTGCGACGATGGCGCTGTGGGCGGTAGCGCCGCCACGAGCCGTCAGGATGCCCGCCACATCAGCCGGATCAAGACGCGCCACATCAGAAGGCCCGACTTCATCCATCACCAGAATGTACGGTTCATCCGGTGCAACCAGGGTTTCGATGCCGCAAATCTGCGCCAGCACGCGGCGCCCCACATCACGCAAATCCGCAGCACGCTCGGCCAGCAGAGCGTCCTGCAATTGCTCCTGCTGACAAGCGGCAGTGTCGATCACGCTGGCCCAGGCTGCGGCGGCACTTTCGCCCTGCTTCAAGCGCACCGTCACTTCGCCCGTCAGCTCAGGGTCATCGAGCATTTCCAGGTGGGTGATAAAAATCTCGCGAATCGCTTTGGCCTTGCTGCGCTCGATCAAACCGGCGATGTCCTGGCGGACTTCGATCAGGGCGTCATCCAGGCGCTGTTGCTCGACCGCGGCCGACTCACCCTGCTGCGGGTAATCGAAAGCCTGCAGCACGTGAATATGCGCCGGGCCAATGGCGATGCCCGGCGACGCGGGTACAGCTGCGATCTGACTGCCATCGGCAGGTGCCAGCATTTGTTTCGGCGCAACGTTCTGCACCGGCTTCTCGACAGCAGCCGCCATCGGTGCGGGCGAGGAACCAGCGGGCAGCGGCTCAATCGCTTCACCCAGGCCTTGCTCCACCGCCGCCAGCAATGCAGGCAACGCGTCAGCGGCGATACTCGGTTCAGCGATGAATTCCAGCACCTGCCCACGACGAGCACCCAGGCTCAGCAGCTTGCTCAGGCTTTTTGCCGAGACAGCACTTTCGCCGGTATCCACGACACGCACGCGCACTTCGCCGCCGAACTCTTTGGCAAGTTGCGCAAGGATCTTCGCCGGGCGGGCATGCAGACCATGGGCGTTGGCCAGCGGCACGCGCTGGGTCGGCCATTCAGCGGGCACTTCACCGCCCAAGGCCTGCAACACAGCGCGATTGCTGGTGGCCTGACCCAATTCATGGCCGCGACCTTCAATCAGCAACGAGCACAGCCGCTCAAGCAACGCTTGATGGGCTTCCCCCAGGCTGGCGAGGCAGAACAGCCCGGTCAGCGGTTGGCCCAGATAGCGAATCGGTTTGTCCGGGGTGACGAATGCCAGGCCTGGACGCTTGACGGTCTGCTCGCTGTGCAGCCACCACAGGCCATCACCCAGGGATAGCGCTTCGACCTGCTGCAAGACGGCAGCAAAGCCATTACTCACGCAGTCGGCCTTGCGCAGCAGACGGGCGCCGCGCCAGACCAACTCTTCAAAATCGTCAGCGGAAACGCCCAGGCTGATCAGTTGGCTGTCCAGCGCCAGCTCCTGCCGCGCGCCTTGCAGCAGCTTGAGCAGCGCTTCGGGGCTATCTGCGGTGCGCAAGGCCTGGCCAATATCGTCTTCGCCCAAGGCGCGGGTCAACAGTTGCAGCAGGCGCAGGTGTTCGTCGGACTTGGCCGCGATACCGATCGCCAGATAGACCATCTGCCCGTCACCCCAGTCCACGCCATCAGGAAACTGCACCAGGCGCACGCCGGTGGTGAAGACCTGGTCGCGGGTTTCCGGGGTGCCGTGGGGGATGGCGATGCCCTGGCCCAGGAAGGTCGAGCCTTGCTTTTCGCGGTTCTGCAAACCCGTCAGATAGCCATCAGCCACAAGCCCGTCGGCAACCAGATGATCGGCAATCAATTGCAACGCGGCGGACTTATCCACAGCCGTCTGGCCCATGGATATTTGCTCTAAGGTGAGTTCGAGCATGCCTGTCTCCTTAACAGCGCGGGTGGGCGCTTGTTTCTTGTTTTAAGAACGATCAAGAGCTGATCGACAGCTTAGGTGATGCTCGGGAATGAACATGTGACATCACCGGGGGCGCAATGACGGCAACCCGAAAAAAATTTGCTGAATCGTTTAATCTGAATAGCCCGGCACGTTACTTGATTCTTGTCCCCGGTTGAAGCGGGTTTTTCGCGACCCGCCCTGCGGTCAGAAGCGGCCGGGTGATAGCAAATAAACTGAGAACTTCCCGGTGGACGATGGTCTGCTGTCAAGATGAGCTCAGATCAGCGAAAATTGCCGCCGAATGACGAGGCGCTCAATAACAAAAGGAATCACGAGTGAAGCTCAGTGATATTGCACGCCTGGCCGGCGTCTCCGTGACGACCGCCAGTTACGTGATCAATGGCAAGGCCGAACAACAGCGCATCAGCAACGCGACTGTGGAACGGGTTCAGGCTGTTGTCGAAGAACATGGATTTCGCCCCAACCCTCAGGCTGCCGGACTGCGCAGCCGCCACACGCGTACCCTGGGCTTCATTCTGCCGGACCTGGAAAACCCCAGTTACGCGCGCATCGCCAAACTCCTGGAGCAAGGCGCCCGGGCCCACGGCTATCAATTGCTGATTGCCAGCTCCGACGACGACCCTGTCAGCGAGCTGCAATTGCTCCAGCTGTTCCGCGCCCGCCGCTGCGATGCCTTGTTCGTCGCCAGTTGTCTGCCTGCCAGCGACGACAGCTATCGCGAGCTGCAAAGCAAAGGGCTGCCGGTCATCGCCATCGACCGGGAAATGGACGCCAGCCACTTCTGCTCCGTGGTCAGTGACGACCACGACGCCAGCCTGCAGCTGACCCGCAGCCTTTTAGTGACCAAGCCGGCGCACATTGCCCTGATCGGCGCACGCCCGGAGTTGAGTATCAGCCGTGCGCGCAGCAGTGGTTTCGAGCACGCCCTGGACGGGTTTCAGGGATCGGTGATGATCGAGCATGGCGAAGCCTTCAGCCGCCAATGCGGGCAGCGACTGATGCGCGAAATATTCGACCGCCTGGGGCATTTCCCGGATGCGCTGGTCACCACGTCATACGTTCTGCTACAGGGGATTTTCGATGTGCTGCAAAGCCGTGCAGTCAACCCGGCCCAGTTCCATCTGGGTACGTTTGGCGATACGCAGTTGCTGGACTTCCTGCCTTTGCCGGTCAATGCCATGGCCCAACAGCACCAGCTGATTGCCAGCACCGCGCTGGAGCTGGCCCTGGCCGCTATCGAGAAGAACCATTACCAGCCTGGCGTTCACGCCATTGTGCGGACCTTCAAGCAACGCATTCACGAGGCCTGAGTGTGAAGCTGATCGACACCCACACCCACCTGGATTTTGCTGACTTTGACGCCGATCGCGCTGCGATCCTCGCCAACAGCAAGGCCTTGGGTGTGGAGCAGATGGTGGTACTCGGGGTTTACCAGCGCAACTGGCAGCGGGTCTGGGACCTGACGCTGGAGAATCCGGCGCTGCATGCGGCGCTTGGTTTGCACCCGGTGTACATCGACGAGCATCAGCCGGAACATCTCGCTGAACTGGGCGACTGGCTGGCCCGGCTGCACGGCCACCCTCAGCTGTGCGCAGTGGGTGAAATCGGCCTGGATTATTACGTCGAGACACTGGATCGGGAACGTCAGCAGCACGTATTCGAAGCCCAACTGCACTTGGCTGCGGATTTCAAACTGCCCGCATTGCTGCACGTGCGGCGCAGCCATGCGGACGTGATCGCTACGCTCAAGCGTTTCAAGCTGGGGCGTAGCGGCATTATTCATGCGTTCGCGGGTAGCCAGGAGGAAGCGCGGGAATACATCAAGCTGGGTTTCAAACTGGGCCTGGGCGGCGCTGCGACCTGGCCGCAGGCGCTGCGCATGCATCGAGTCATCGCCCAATTGCCGCTGGACTGCATCGTGCTGGAAACCGATTCCCCGGACATGGCGCCCGCGATGTACCCCGGGCAACGCAATAGCCCGGAGCATTTACCGGACATCTGTGAAGCACTGGCGAAGTTGATGGGAGTGACGGCAGAGCAACTGGCCGAGGCTAGCACCCGCAATGCCTGCGAGGTGTTTGGGTGGGGGTGATTCAGACGCAATGCCCAACCCTGTGGGAGCGAATTCATTCGCGAAAGGGCCGGTACATCCGATAGGTTCGTCGTTTGTACCACCGTATTCGCGAATGAATTCGCTCCCACAGGTTGCTCCCTGCTTACACAGATCAGATCAACAACGTCCACAACGCAAACCCGGCATACCAGACAATCGCCGCACGTACGAGCAACTCCCAGAGCACATCCAGGCTATTGACCCCTTCCACGCCGACCACCGGCGCTGGCACTTCACCGGCGACACAGCCGATCTTGCTGATCAACTGTGCAGCGCTGATGTTCCAGTTGAGCAGTTCGTGCAGCATCACCCGGGTGACCGCCACGAAGTTACCCACCAGCGCGAAACTCGCCGCCAGCAGGCGCACCGGCACCCAATCGAACGCATGGCGCAGCTGCCCGGCATTGTCCGCTACCGCAGGCGTTCTGGCGTGTTCTGCAGCCAAGGCCAGCAGGCGATAGGCCAACGCTGCCACCGGCCCGAGCAAGGCGTACCAGAAAATGACCGCAAAGAAACTTTGATAGGCCTGCCACAGCAAGTGGCTTTGTACGCCACGCAGCAGCTCTTCGGCGTTATCGGCCTTCGCGCCCATGTCACGTTCGGCCACATGCACGGCCGCTTGCGCATCGCCGCGTCGGCAGGCATCACGAAACGGCCCCAGCGCTGCCAGCAAATCGCCGCGTCCGAGGCTGTAAATCAACACCAGCACGTGCACAGGCAACGCCAGCCAGCCATTGGCGACAGAGCCGAGCACCAGCAGAATCAACGCCAGCAGCAAGACCGGCAACAGCACCGTCAGCATCAGAATCAGCCAAGGCCGCGAGGCAGTTCGCGGTTTTGCTTCAAGCCTGCGCAGTTCCGCCAGCCACATCCCGTCGCGCTGGACACGTTGGCGCAACGCCGAGAACTTCTCGATCAAGACGGCCAGCAGTAACACCAGAAAACTCATTGCCTGTCCCTCATCAAACCTGCAAGGCCGCTTTATAACGCGGCCATTCGAAATAGGGGCCCGGATCAGTCTTGCGACCGGGCGCGATGTCGCTGTGACCGCAGATTCGGTCCGCCGTGATAGCCGGAAATGCCGCCTGCAACTGGCGTGTCAGATCAACCAGCGCCGCGTATTGCGCGTCACTGAAAGGCTGCTCGTCCGTGCCTTCCAGCTCGATCCCCACGGAAAAATCATTGCAGGTTTCCCGACCCTCGAAGCTGGAAACCCCGGCATGCCACGCACGTTCAAGACAAGAGACGAACTGAGTGACCTCGCCATCACGCTCGATCAGAAAATGCGCTGACACTTTAAGGTCCGCAATCCCGGCAAAGTACGGGTGCTCTGTGACATCCAGTTGGTTCTGGAAAAACGCCTGCACTTTGCCGGTCTTGAACTGAGCGGGCGGCAGGCTGATGTTGTGGATCACCAAAAGAGACACTTCACCGGCAGGCCGCGCATTGAAGTTGGGCGAGGGGCAGTGATGCACGCCGTGGCACCAGCCGCTTGCGCAATCGAGTTGCATGAAGGTTCCTTCAACAGATAAATCGATAGGCTCAAGTATGCCCGCGATAAACCAAATAGGGGGGAGTAAATCGGGAACGTGGGATGTAGGAAGACTTCAGAGGGCGCACATATCCCCTGTAGGAGCAATCGGAGGTTACGACGGTCGCGAAGGCGATGTACCTGACACACCGCCCCTCACAACTAATAACCCCGACGAGAGATCAAGCCCCCTTGAGCTTGCGCAAATTCCCCAGCACCGACTCCAGTGCACGGTCGAACAGCAGCGCATCGTCCAGCAGGCGGATGGTGCCGCGACGGAATTCCACGGCCAGGCCCATGCGGGTTTTTTCCAGGACCTTCATGCCCGTGCGATTGACGAACACATAACGCCCGCTAGGCTCGACGATGGCCGCCAGCTTGCAGCGCAGTCTGTGGTCTTCATCTTCCTGAATCTCGACCCAACCGCCCAGGCGCAGCTGGTCAACCTGGACCAGCCCCACGTCGTCATCGGGCAAGCGCAGCACAGGCTCGTTAAGCAGCTGCTCACCGGGCGCGATCAAGACGATTTCTTCAACCACCTCGATCATGACCGGGCCATTCGTGATGCCAGCATCGCTGTCATGACTGCCGGACTCTTCGTCGAGGGCATCGCCGCCCGCATCCTGAATACGCGAGAAATGCTGGAATGCCTGCACATGCAGGGTTTCCAGCTGGCTGAAAAATTCGCTGGTCGCAAACGGGTCGAACGCCGCGCTGGCCAGGCCGTCGCGTAGGGCTTTAAGCAAACCTGGCACCAAGTCCAGCAGACGCTGGCGCGCTTCGGCTTCTTCGTGCAGCTCGACGCTCCAGATCAAGTCGTCCATGGCAGCCAACCCGGCCTCCCATTCAAGTGACTCATCGCCATGCTTGAGACAGGTCAGCAGCAGTACTTTGCTCCAGGCCTCTTGCAGCAAGCGGACTACCACCTCGGGCAAGACTTTGCCGAGCAAGCGCTGATTCAGCTCCTGCTGAACCCGCTGACGCGCCAGTTCGGCGCGAGCACGGCCTTCTTCGGCGTCCCGGGTACGCTGCTCCAGCAGTTCACTGCGGCGGCGCTCATCGCTGGTGAATGCCAGGAAATCCACCAGCAATTCGGAGAAGATGGCCGGGTCATCGACAAAATCATTAAGCAAGCGCTGCACAATCTGCTCAACCCGCATGTACAGCGAGTCGCGCTGATAATCATCGCGCCCGCCCCAGCCCAACGCGGCCGAGGCAATTTCATTCAACAAGCGGCGCGCCGGGTGGGTGCCACGGCTGAAAAAACTCTTGTCCAGCACTGCCACCTTGAGCATCGGAATCTGCAGGCGCCCGATCAAGGCACGCAGCGAGGCTGGCAGGTTGCGGTCATCCAGAATGAACTCGAAGAGCATGGAGATCAGGTTGATGACGTCTTCATCGACGACCCCGACCACGCGGAACTTGCCGCTTTTCAGGCTGACCCGGGAGAGCAGTTGTTCAAGCTGATTGCGCAGGTCGAAATCCTCCGGCGCATCCGCAGGCGGCACGTATTGCTGCAAGTGCGAGAGCAGGCGCAACAAATCCTGGCTTGAGATCGGGCGTGGCTCGACTCCCGCCTCATGATGTCGCGGCGCGAGGTTACCGCGCACTTGCAGCAGCAACTCCTGCAACGCCGAAAACACTTCCTGGACGCTGTGATCCAGTTTGTCCGCGGCCTGCGCCACGCCCGGTTCGGCGAACTGCTCGCTGACCCGCTCACGGGGCTGGCGAGCGGCGCGGTCTGTGGAGCGACGCGCTGGCAGAGCCTTGAGCTCCGGCAGCACACCAGTGGCGATCAGCAACTGATTGGCTTCGCCGTACAGTTCATCGGCGTCACTCAGGACATATTTCTCAAACAACTTGAGGATGATCAGCTTGACCTTGATGCCGACGCCCAGGCTGCGCCCGGCCTGTAGAAAAAAGTCGCACAGCAGCGCCGGACCCATCGGATTGCTCTCGACAGTCAGGGGCTGGGTAATCAGATGGTTCAGGCGCGTGGTCAGTTGATCGAGGGCAATGCCGTCGCGGCTGAGCACCTTGGCGACCATCGCATCCACGGCAACGGTTTTTTCCAGATCGTCGTTATGCACCAGCGACAGCTTGTCGAAGGACACCGGTGTCTCAATGGTCGGCTCGATAATCTGGTATTGGCCGATGCGCAGAAACGCTTCATAGAATTTATCGAGAAACGCCCGCTCGATGCTTTTGCGCTTGAGGCGCAAGTCGCGCATGGCTTCAAAAAAAGAGTTTTGCTCGGTGTTGTTGTGCGCGCGATCCGCCATTTCAAACAGCGTGTCATCGGCGTTGTCGAACAGCTCCTGCAGAGCGTCCTTGATTTGCTGCGCGGCTTTATCGCGCACCTGAAGCAAAACGACAGGCAGCCGCGCCAGAGGCGAATTCAGCGCTGGATCGGCGTTAGCCTTAGTCAGCGGCACCACCTTGTCTTCGTTATGCATCACGCCACCTGCCAGCGAACATGTCTCGACCTCATCACAAACCGGGCACTTCGCACCACGTCAAATGTATGACGCCAAATAGAAGGCACATTATGTTTCAAACTATATTCGATTAGCCAGCGCAGTCTTCAATGAAACAACTATTTCAGCAGGCAGGACGGAATAACGTGTGCAGGGATAGACCGCGGAAAACGCGTTATATCGCAAGATTTTTTTAAAACCCGACCAGCTGCAGGCCGCGTGCCAGGGCACTGGCGTGTAGCTCGAGTGCCGGCTGTGGTCAGGCAAGCAACCTGCCTTATACTCCGGCCATCTGGAATTGGAGTCCGCTATGCCGAATCTACAACTCGCCACCCTGAATGCCGAAATCGAAGCCAACGTACGCCGTGCGTTGCTGGAGGACGTCGGCAGTGGCGACATCACCGCTCAATTGATCCCTGCCGAACGACTGGCCAAGGCGACGATCATTTCCAGAGACGCAGCGGTTATCGCGGGCACGGCGTGGGTCGATGCGGTATTTCGCCAGCTGGACCCGCGCGTCGCGGTGCATTGGCAGGTGGTGGACGGCGACCGTGTGCAGCCCAATCAGGCGCTGTTCCACCTTGAAGGTCCGGCGCGCTCACTGCTGACCGGTGAACGCAGCGCGCTTAACTTTTTGCAGATGCTGTCCGGGGTTGCCACCAAGGCGCAGCACTATGCGGACATGGTCAGCGACACCCAGGTCAAACTGCTCGACACCCGCAAGACCTTGCCGGGCCTGCGCATGGCGCAGAAATATGCAGTGACCTGCGGCGGCTGCCACAACCACCGCATCGGGCTGTTCGACGCGTTTCTGATCAAGGAAAACCACATCGCAGCCTGCGGCGGCATTGCCGAGGCGATCACTGCCGCCCACAAGATCGCCCCTGGCAAACCGGTGGAGGTTGAAGTCGAGAGCCTCGCCGAACTGCGTCAGGCACTGGATGCAGGTGCGGATATCGTCATGCTCGATGAACTGAGCCTGGACGACATGCGCGAAGCCGTACGCCTCAACGCAGGCCGGGCGAAACTGGAAGCCAGCGGCGGCATCAACGACGACACCCTGCGAGTCATCGCCGAAACCGGCGTGGACTACATTTCCATTGGCACCCTGACCAAGGATGTGAAGGCGGTGGATTTGTCGATGCGCTTGAGCCTCTGAGGGCTGACAGCAATTTCATTGGGCCAATGATGCTTTTCTGTGGGAGCGAATTTATTCGCGAAGAGGTCGGTACATTCAATGCACCTCTATCGTGAGTGACGCCGTCTTCGCGAATAAATTCGCTCCCACAGGTCCGAGGTCAGTCATGGATTTTATGTATGTCCAGAAGCCTTCAGGCAAACCCAGGATCCCAACTTCGACTTCGTCCCTAAACAATCCTGTACTAACCTGAACACAGCATTTAACAACAACTACGCATCGGCCCGGGTCGTTGAGCAGTCGGCATGGATCGAGAAGGACACATGCCCATGACTGCTCAGTTCAAATTCGACCCCACTGCCACCTACGACGTACGCGCCGCCGACCAACGCCACCCGGTGTGGCGCATCCAGAACCGCAGGGTCTACGCCTACCTCGAACACGACCCGCGCCGGGACTGGAGCGGTGACATCGGCATCCTCGTCCTCTCCCCACCGCAACGTCTGGTCGACCACGACGGCCACGACATGGCTTATATAGACGGGCCCAAAGTGCGCTGTGTCGACGGCAGGAAATTCGGGTTGTATGAGGTCAAGGCCTGAACCTGGGGTGGCGGATAGCGGAAACGAAAAAGCCCGATCCAGATGGATCGGGCTTTTTGGGTCTGCGGTGCCGAAAACAGGAATCGAACCTGCGACCTTCGCGTTACGAGTGCGCTGCTCTACCGGGCTGAGCTATTTCGGCGTCCGGTAGGGCAAGCTTAGTCTGTTAACGGAAGTGATAACCCGGAAGGCAACGCTGTCTGTTTCAACAAATCAAGCGAATGTTACTTCGCGCAGCCGGAAGTGCCTGGTTTCAAACCACGATCTTTATCACAAATAGTGTCAGACATAACCCAAGTCATGTTCGCTGCGCCAGCGGCCAAGTTAGGGGTGTACTTGAACTTCAGAGCCGTGCCGCCAGTGGTGTTCGCTGCGCTGCTACCGGTGATTTCGCCGGTTTTAGCAACAGCCAGACCAACCAAGTTGGTTGTATCAACTGCAGCCGGCACACCATTTGTACCCGCAGCGCAGTCATTCAGCCCACCGGTTTCTTGCGCGCACAAGCCAACAGCCGTTTTGTAGGATGCAAGCTCGCTAAAAGTTGCGGAAGCGCGAGCGCGAGAGGTGTAGTCGCCGTATTGCGGAATTGCCACCGCTGCCAGGATACCGACGATCGCAACAACGATCATCAACTCGATCAACGTAAAGCCTTTTTGTACTGCCTTCATAGGAACTGCTCCGGTGTGTCAAATAGGTGGTGCTTGAACAGGTCTTAGCATAGGTCGTGCCAATCTGATTTCCATCATGCTTTATTGCTAATCCTTCTGCTAACCACCCTCAATCCAGCCACCCAAAGCCGCATATAGTGACAATTTTCGTCACCTTGCGCTGCGTCATTGGCAGCGTCGTCCGACTAGGCTATAAACCACACACTGTATGGGTCTGGTGGTGTTATGAGTGATGTTGTCCTGACCGGTTTGGCCAAACAATTGGTGGTCGCCGAGCTTATTGATGAAAAGGTGGCGCAGCAGGCTTATCAGCAAGCGCGGCGTGACAAGGTTTCACTGATCCATTACCTGGTGCAAAACCGTCTGGTGCAGGCGCTGACGCTGGCGGAAATGGCGTCCGATCAGTTCGGCGTCCCCTTTGTCGACCTTAACGCGGTGGACAAGGAAGCCCAGCCGAAAGAGCTGGTTAGCGAAAAACTCGTGCGTCAGCACCACGCCCTGCCTTTGTGGCGGCGCGGCAACAAGCTTTATATAGGCATCTCAGACCCCACCAGCCATCAGGCCGTCACCGATATCCAGTTCAGCACCGGCCTTAATGTCGAAGCCATTCTGGTCGAAGACGACAAGCTGACTGACGCCATCGAGAAGCTGTTCGACAGCCACGGGGCGCTGGGTTCTATCGCCGATGTAGACCTGGACCAGGAAAGTCAATCCGCTACCGATGTCAAAGAAACATCGATTGCGGGTGAAAACGACGCCGACGATGCCCCTGTAGTCCGCTTCGTCAATAAAATGCTGCTGGATGCCATTCGCCTCGGCTCATCAGACTTGCACTTTGAGCCCTATGAGAAATCCTTCCGGGTTCGCCTGCGTACCGACGGCATTCTCCACGAAGTCGCCAAGCCACCCATCAATCTTGCCAGTCGTATTGCAGCTCGCTTGAAGGTGATGGCCGGGCTGGATATTTCGGAGCGTCGCAAGCCGCAGGATGGCCGGGTCAAGCTTAGGGTGTCGAAAACCAAGTCCATCGACTTCCGGATGAATACGCTCCCGACACTTTGGGGCGAGAAAATCGTGATGCGGATTCTCGACCCGACCAGCGCGCAGATGGGCATCGACGCATTGGGCTATGAGCCGGAACAGAAAGCGCTGTATCTGGAAGCTTTGAAACAACCTCAAGGCATGATTCTGGTCACCGGCCCCACCGGTTCGGGTAAAACCGTGTCGCTATACACCGGCCTGAATATCCTCAATACCGTGGACATCAATATCTCCACGGCCGAAGACCCGGTGGAGATCAACCTGGAAGGCATTAACCAGGTCAACGTCAATCCGCGTCAAGGAATGGACTTCTCCCAGGCCCTCCGGGCGTTTCTGCGTCAGGATCCCGACGTGATCATGGTCGGCGAGATCCGTGACCTGGAAACGGCCGAGATCGCCATCAAGGCTTCGCAAACCGGCCACATGGTACTGTCGACGCTGCACACCAACAGTGCTGCAGAAACCCTGACTCGTTTGCACCATATGGGCGTCGCAGCCTTCAACATCGCCACCGCCATCAACCTGATCATTGCCCAACGGCTGGCGCGCAAGTTGTGCCCGCATTGCAAGAAAGAAGCAGACATCCCTAGGGAGACCTTGATCAAGGAAGGCTTTCCAGAAGACAAGATCGGCACCTTCAAGATTTATACGCCCGTGGGCTGTAACCTGTGCAACGGTGGCTATAAAGGTCGGGTGGGGATTTACGAAGTGGTCAAGAAAACTCCGGAACTGGAGCGCATCATTATGGAAGAAGGCAATTCGCTGGATATTTCCATTCAAATGCGCAAAGACGGTTTTAACGATTTACGCACCTCCGGGCTGATCAAAGCTATGCAGGGCATTACCAGCCTTGAAGAAGTCAATCGCGTGACCAAGGATTAAGCATGGCCAGCAAAGCAGCAAAAGTCATTGTTTACACTTGGGAAGGCACTGACAAACAGGGTGCGAAAACCATCGGCGAGATGAGCGGCCATAACCCGGCGCTGATCAAGGCGCAGTTGCGCAAACAAGGCATCACCCCCACCAAAGTGCGCAAGAAGCCGATGTCGCTGTTTGGCCAGGGTAAAGCAGTCAAGCCACTGGACATTGCCTTCTTCACCCGGCAGATGTCGACCATGATGAAGGCTGGCGTCCCGCTACTGCAGTCCTTCGACATCATCATCGACGGCGCGGACAACCCCAATATGCGCAAACTGATCGAGGAACTGCGCGATGACGTGGCGGCGGGTAACAACTTCGCCGCTGCCTTGAAAAAGAGGCCGCGGTATTTCGACGACTTGTACTGCAATCTGGTCAGTGCCGGAGAACAATCCGGCGCACTGGAAACGTTGCTGGCCCGGGTCGCGACTTATAAAGAAAAGACCGAGGCGTTGAAATCCAAGATTAAAAAGGCAATGACTTACCCAATTGCGGTAATGATTGTCGCCATCCTTGTTACCGGTATTTTGCTCGTCAAGGTAGTCCCGCAATTCCAGCAGGTTTTTGCCAGCTTCGGGGCTGAATTGCCTATCTTCACCCAGATGGTGGTCGGGCTTTCAGAGTTCACCCAAAGATGGTGGCTAGGAATTATTGGGGTCATCGTTGCCAGCGTCTTTGTCTTCAAGCACCTCAACAGAACGTCCGAAGAATTCAGAAACCGCAAGGATAGAATCCTGCTCAAAGTGCCGATTGTGGGGCAGCTGATTTACAAATCCTCGGTGGCCCGTTTCGCCCGAACATTGGCAACGACTTTTGCCGCTGGCGTGCCACTGGTGGAAGCATTGGACTCGGTTGCTGGAGCCACCGGTAACGTGGTGTTTCGCAATGCGGTGAATAAGGTCAAGAATGACGTTGCTACCGGTATGCAGCTGAACTACTCCATGCGCAGCACGGGGGTGTTCCCATCGCTTGCTATCCAGATGACTGCTATCGGTGAAGAATCCGGCGCGCTAGATACCATGCTTGATAAGGTAGCCACTTACTACGAAGACGAAGTAGACAATATGGTCAACAGCATGACCAGCCTGTTGGAGCCTATCATCATGGTGTTCTTGGGTGTTGTAGTGGGCGGTCTTGTGCTTGCGATGTATTTGCCCATCTTTCAAATGGGAAATGCCTTTTAACCATGCTCATCCTCGACCTCCTGGCCAGCTCCCCGCTGGCCTTCGTTCTATCCGCGCTGATCCTGGGCTTACTGGTAGGCAGTTTCCTCAACGTCCTGGTCTATCGCCTGCCAATCATGATGGAGCGCGACTGGAAGGTGCAGTCCCGGGAAATGCTTGGCCTGCCCGCCGAGGCGCAAGGCGAAACCTTTAACCTGATCCTGCCCCACTCCCGCTGCCCGAAATGCGCCCACCCGATTCGCCCGTGGGAAAACCTGCCCGTGGTCAGCTACCTGCTGCTGCGTGGCAAGTGCTCCAGCTGCAAGACGCCCATCAGCAAGCGTTACCCGTTGGTAGAACTGGCGTGTGGCCTGTTGTCCGGGTTTGTCGCCTGGCATTTCGGTTTCGGCTGGCCCGCAGCGGCGATGCTGTTGCTCAGTTGGGGCCTGTTGGCCATGAGCCTGATTGATGCTGATCACCAGTTGCTGCCGGATTCGCTGGTGCTGCCGTTGCTGTGGATCGGGCTGATCGTCAATTCGTTCGGCTTGTTCACCTCATTGGGTGACGCGCTGTGGGGCGCGGTGGCGGGTTATCTGACGTTGTGGACGGTGTTCTGGCTGTTCAAGCTGGTCACCGGCAAGGAAGGCATGGGCTATGGCGATTTCAAGTTACTGGCCATGCTCGGCGCATGGGGTGGCTGGCAGATCCTGCCGCTGACCATCCTGTTGTCGTCGCTGGTGGGCGCGGTGCTGGGTGTGATCACCTTGCGCTTGCGCAATGCCGAGACCAGCACACCGATCCCCTTTGGTCCTTATCTGGCCATCGCGGGGTGGATCGCTTTGCTCTGGGGTGGTCAAATAACCGACTCTTATATGCACTTCGCCGGTTTCAGATGACCCAAGCTGCTTTCAAACCCTGGATTCTTGGCCTCACAGGCGGCATTGGCAGTGGCAAAAGTGCTGCTGCTCAGTGCTTCATCGACCTCGGGGTTCATGTGGTAGATGCCGACCACGCCGCGCGCTGGGTGGTTGAACCCGGGCGCCCTGCTCTGCCGTTGATTGCCGAGCACTTCGGCCCGACGGTGCTGCAAGTCGATGGCACCCTTAATCGTGCAGCCCTGCGCGGTTTGATCTTCGAAGACGCCGAACAGCGCCGCTGGCTTGAAGCCCTGCTGCACCCGTTGATTGGTCAGGAGATCCGCAGGGACCTGACCAGTGCAACGTCGCCTTACGCCATTCTGGTCTCGCCGCTCCTGATCGAATCCGGGCAATGGAAGATGGCACGACGCATTCTGGTTATTGATGCGCCGCAGCAACTGCAAATGGAACGCACCATGCTGCGCGACCATTCGAGCCAGGAGCAAGTGCAGGCGATTCTCAAGGCCCAGGCCAGTCGTGAAGACCGATTGAGCCGCGCCGACGATGTGGTGGTCAATGACCGTGACACCGCCTGGCTGCAAAGCGAAGTCGAGCGCCTGCATCACTACTATTTAACTTTGCCGGGAGAACAGGCATGAGCACACCAACAACTGTCGACTGCCCCACCTGCGGTGCACCCGTGGAATGGAGCGCTGCCAGCCCCTCACGGCCTTTCTGCTCCGAACGCTGCAAGCTGATTGACCTGGGCGCCTGGGCGTCTGAAGAACACGCCATTCCGGTCAGCCCGGATGCGGAAGATGAGCTGTTCTCCGGGGATTTTCCGGAGCGGCATTGATTAAGGCAGAAACCTGAAATTTGAATTGGAATGCCATTTCTGTGGGAGCGAATTCATTCGCGAAGAGGCCCGACAGTATAAACACCTGTGTCTGACACGACGCTTTCGCGAATGAATTCGCTCCCACAGATCACGATGGCATCAGACACACCGCCATCGCTGCCTCGCGAGCGACTACAGAAAAGCCCTACTCATCCTTCCACGGCGCCGACAAATACCGCGTGCGGTTGAACGTTTCCAGCCAGTGCGGGCTGAACACCACCAAGGCGCTGATGATCATGCCGTTGATGAACGCCTCGGGAAAAATGATCAGCCAGAGGTAGCCGATAAAGTCCTCAAGAAAGATCGGCATCTGGAAAATCCCGTCGAGCCACAACACGGCAAGCGACAGCAGCAAACACGCCAGGCTCGCCAATGCAGCGGCCAGGAATCCCGAACAGAAGATGTAAACAAACGGGCTTTTGGGCTGCGCCCGCTCCACCGCCATGGCGCAGGCTTCGGTGATCAGCACCGGCAAACCGATAAATAGCAGGCCATTCACGCCCAGCGCGGCGAGATCCTGTCGACCCATTGCCAGCAAACCCAACTGCGCCACCAGCCCGCCGACGATTGCCAGCGGCCAGTCCAGCAGCAGGGTCACGGCGGTCATGCCGATGAAGTGGTAAGACACGCCGGTGTCGAAATCACGCCGCACCAGCCACAGCAGAAACAGCGCGAAAACCGTGGCGAACAGCACGTGCTGGCGACGGCTATCGGTGAACAGTTCTATCCAGGGCGAGCGCCAGACCGACCCGATCAGCAGCGGCACATACAGCAGCCAGCCGACAATCAGAGTCTGCGGGGTCAGGACCAGCGCGCCGATCATGGTTGCTCAAGTGCCTCCCGAAGTGCATCAGGGCCGTTGAATTCGCGTCGCTCAACCAGCTTGCCATCTTTCAACTGCAGCCACTGAACGGCGGCAGGATTACCACCATAACCGGGCGCGATCTGGGCTTCGCGATCAAGTGCTACCCGATAAGAGTAGACCTTGCGCATCTTCGGCACCGCAAAGAACTTGGTGACGTACGCTGGCATGGGCTCGATGTTGGCGATGAACACGGTCTTGCGGGCCTCAAGAAACCCCTTGGGTTTGTCCTTGAGCGCCTTTTCCATGATCTTGCCCGCGCTCATGCTGCTGGCGACCAGGATGGTCTGGGTGTTGGGCGGGTCCATGGCGTAAGGCTCATCGAACTGATCGAACAGGCTCCAGGGCGGCAGCGGGTCACCGACCTCGATCGCCTGGGCGGCAAACGGCAATAAGCTCAACAGCAGGAGGGTCCAGAGTTTCAAGGGTGCAAATCTCCCGGATGGATGCGTGGGCGGACAAGATAGCGGAAATAGATGCCGGGTTGGTTGATCCTGGTGGGGAGTGGTCATCATTGTGGATGTGGCTTGTGCGGGAAACTCTATGCTCGCCTGCAATCCCGTACGACCCAAGGCAATGTTCCTACCTGCAGAAATATATTCGGCTGTTCCGGCGCCTTCGCGAGCAAGCTCGCTCCCACAGGTCCAGCGATCCCGTTAGATTCTTCATGGTGTGCCACGAAACCTTCTTCCAGTCACCCCGCCTTGAACGCTAAGCTTGGCCCCATGGATGACTCAGACTACCTACGCCTGCTCACGATCCAGGCCGAACAAGCCAACGCGTTTCTTTCCAATGCGCGCAAGTGGGAGCGTGAGCGATGGGTTTGTCAGCGCTTGCTGCAGGGCCTGAATATCCCTCACCGCAACGAAGACTTCACCGCAGCCGGGCAGGAACCGCCGGACGTGCTGTTTCGTGATGCCTGTTTCGAGGTGTTCTTCGTGCTCGATGAAGGCCGTCGCCTCAATGACGAGTGGCGCGAAGAGCTGGCCCGCCGTCGTGGCGCGTTCTCCCTGAGCCAGTTGGTCCGTCGTGAAGCCAAGCCCAAGCGCATCCCCGCCTCGGAACTGCTGCAACGCCTGGCGCCGACCTTGCGCAAAAAAGCGCATAACTATCAGGAGCGAGGCCTGGACCTGGGTGAGCTGGACATCATCGCCTTCGCCAGCCTCAAGCGCGAAGTACTAGACCTCAACAGCCACTTCCCGCCGCCCACCGAGTACCTTCGCCAGGGTTGGCGCTCGCTGTCGCTGGTCGGGCCGACGTTTGCCCGGGTGCTGTTTGCCCACCCCGACGCACCGGATTTTTTGCGGACCAACCTGGGTCGCAGTGTCGTATTTGATGTTGGAATCAGCTTATGAGCCCCCTGCAAGAACTGCTGGCAGATGTCCCGCAAACCGGCCGCGTGCGCTGGATTGGTGTCCGCCCGGAATCCCGTGGCGAAATGATCGAACTGGAGGCCGTGGAAGCCCGCCGAGAGGCAGGACTGACCGGCGACCACGCTCGCCCCGGCCCGCGTAATGCGCGGCAGGTAACGCTGATTCAGTGGGAGCACCTGGCCGTGGTGGGCTCACTATTGAACCGCCCCGCCGACCAACCCATCGTGCCCCAGGACCTGCGACGCAATCTGGTAATCAGCGGCATCAACCTGTTCAGCCTCAAGGGCCGTCGCTTCAAGATCGGCCAGGCAATTCTGGAAACCACCGGCTGGTGCCAGCCGTGCGCGCGGCTTGAACAGCGCCTCGGCCACGGGACTTTTCAAGCAGTGCGTGGGCATGGCGGAATCACCGCGCGAGTGATACAAAGCGGAATCATTCGCCTTGATGACCCCTTGCGTGTCGAACCGCTGGAGTTGCTCGTCGAATAACCGTCCTCTTTTGTGAGGCTCCCATGTCCAGTCGCCTGAACCCTGAAGACCAAAAGCGTGTCGAAGAGTACCTGCAAGCCCCCGAGCATCAAGTCGAGCGCCGGCCTTTCCGGCCATGGCTGCTCCTGATCGTGGTGGTTGCAGTGGTGGTTACCCTGGGCCTGTTGAGCCGACTTTTGAGTTATCTGACGCTATGAGCAGCACGTTGGCGCTCGCGCAGATCGACTCAGCCTCCCCGAATTCCTTAAACCTTATGAGATATCCCTATGACTCATCGTATTGTCATCGTTGGCGGCGGCGCCGGCGGTCTGGAGCTGGCCACGGGCCTGGGTAAAACCCTGGGCAAGAAAGGCACGGCCAGCGTGACGCTGGTCGACGCCAACCTGACGCACATCTGGAAGCCGCTGCTGCACGAAGTGGCGGCTGGCTCGCTCAATTCCTATGAAGACGAGCTGAACTACGTGGCCCAGGCCAAGTGGAATCACTTCCAGTTCCAGCTCGGGCGCATGACCGGCCTGGACCGCGCGGCGCGTCAGATTCATCTGGCCGCGACGCTGGATGATCAAGGCCTGGAACTGGTCCCGGCGCGCAGCCTGGAATATGACTCCCTGGTGATTGCCGTCGGCAGCACCACCAATGACTTCAATACGCTGGGCGCAGCGGATCACTGCCTGTTCCTGGACAGCCGCCTGCAGGCCGAGAAATTCCACCAGCAACTGCTCAATCACTACCTGCGCGCCCACGCCGGGCAGGCTGATATAACCCAGGAAATCTCGGTCGCCATCGTCGGTGCCGGGGCCACCGGGGTCGAGCTGGCCGCCGAGCTGCACAACGCCGCACATGAACTGGCCGCTTACGGCCTGGGCCGGATCAAGCCGGAGAACTTGCGTATCACCGTGATCGAAGCGGGCCCGCGCGTGTTGCCTGCTCTGCCGGAACGCATTGGCGGGCCGGTGCATAAAACCCTGGAGAAGCTCGGGGTGACGGTGCTGACCAACGCAGCAGTCAGTGAAGTGACCGCTGATTCGCTGATCACGGCCAGCGGCCAGGTGATCCCTGCGCAGCTTAAAGTCTGGGCGGCGGGCATTCGCGCACCGGGCTTCCTGCAGGAAATCGACGGGCTGGAAACCAATCGCATCAATCAGCTGCAAGTGCGCACTACATTGCAGACCACCCGCGATGACAACATTTTCGCTTTCGGTGATTGCGCGGCCTGCCCGCAGAAAGGTTCGGACCGTAACGTGCCGCCACGGGCTCAGGCGGCGCACCAGCAGGCGTCTTTGCTGGTCAAATCCTTGCGTCAGCGCATCGAAGGCAAGGCGCTGTCGGAGTACAAGTACACCGACTACGGCTCGCTGATTTCCCTGTCCAAGTTCTCGGCGGTGGGTAACCTGATGGGCAACCTGACCGGCAGCGTCATGCTTGAAGGCTGGCTGGCGCGGATGTTTTACATCTCCCTGTACCGCATGCACCAGATGGCGCTTTACGGCACCTTCCGCACCCTGATGCTAATGCTCGGCAGCCGGATCGGCAAAGGCACCGAGCCACGCATGAAGCTGCATTGATGCCTCAGATGGCTGCGAACAGCGGCGTGCCAGACACACCGCCTTCGCAGCCCTCGTAACCTCGGTCAGCTCAGAATCAATGCGTCCGTAGTAGCGCGGCATGCCTTACACACCCGTGGGAGCGAATTCATTCGCGAAAGGGCCGGTACATCCGATAGAGATGCGTCGTTTGTACCGCCGCATTCGCGAATGAATTCGCTCCCACAGGTCATTTCCCAACCCTCCGTACCTAAAAACGACAGTGATGGCATTCGGCTGTCTTTCGCATCATGGACGCAGGCATACTCCATCCTCAATGCGGTTCCAGACATGGATATTGAGGATTTTTCACAATGAAGCCAGCACCTCGCTTTGCCGAGCATTACTGTAAAGCCGACCGCATCATGCTTGGGCTGCTGTGGATATGTTTTGTGTATTCGCTGGGGCTGGCAACCGTTTACGCAACGTATGCACAAGCGCTGTTTGTCGGCGGCGCAGTTGCTGCCATCATGACCGCGCTCTATACCGTGTTGCGGGGCACCCGGCTAATGCGCTGCCTGATGGGCGTCGCGCTGATGCTCATGGCGGGGCTGCACATCAACCAGATGCAGGGCATGGTCGAGATCCACTTCGGTATCTTCGCCCTTCTCGCCGTGCTGACCTTCTACCGGGACTGGCTGCCCATCGTCGTCGCCGCCGCGACCATCGCGGTTCACCACGTACTGTTCCATGTGCTGCAACATGCGGGCTACCCCGTGTTTGTCATGCAGAACCATACCGGCTGGGGCATGGTGTTCATCCACGCGGGTTATGTGGTGGCCGAAAGCGCGATCCTGATTTACCTGGCCGTACAGAGCCATCGCGACGCCAGCGAAAACCAGAACCTGCTCGACAAGATTCTTCTGGCTGCCGCACGGCTGGACACGCGTGCGGGCGTGACTGACAGCGGCACCGGCATGCATTCGTCCCAACGTTTTGACGAATTCCTGACCCTGATCACCAACACCGTTGGTGGGGTGATTCACGAGACTGGCGGCTTGAGCACCATGGGCCGTCAGTTATCAGTCGCAGGAGACACCCTCGATAAGGGCGCACAGGAGCAATTGGCGGAAATCGCCGGTATGGCCGACGCCATGCAGCTGCTGAGCCGTGCGATAGACGACATCGCGCAACACGCCAGCCAGGCGCATGAAGGGGCGAACAAGGCCAACGACCAGTTGATACAAGGCCGCGCGTCAGTCGATCAGGCCAGCGCGGACATCGCCAACCTTGAGTCATCCATCAATGGTGCGAACCAGAGCGTGCAGTCTCTCGCCAATCAGGCAGAACAGATCGGCAAGGTGATCAACGTGATTCGCGAAATCGCCGAGCAAACCAATCTGCTCGCGCTGAACGCCGCCATCGAAGCAGCCCGTGCCGGGGAGCAAGGTCGCGGGTTTGCCGTGGTCGCCGATGAGGTTCGTGGCCTGGCGCAAAAGACGGCAGGCTCTGTCGAGGAGATTCGGCAAATCGTTGAGTCGCTGCAAAAGGAAAGCCGCGCAGCCGCCACTTCGATGCGCAACAGTGGAGAGGAAGTCGGCCGCTGCGTAAAAGCCAGCCAGCTGGGGTCGCAACTGTTGAAAAGCACGGCCGAGGATGTCCAGCAGATTCATCGCTTGAACGTACTGATCGCCAATACCACCGATCAGCAGTCCAGCGCATCGCTGGGCATCAACCAGCGCCTGACCGCCGTCCATGCCATTGCCCAGAACAACGCAAAGGATGTGGTCACACTGATCCAATGCAGCAAAGACCTGTCGCCCATGGCAAGCCGCCTTGAGGCCCTGGGTGCGGCATTTGCAGTAAAAAGCTGACCCAAATCTTGTAGGAGCTGCCGAAGGCTGCGAAAGCAATGCAACTGGCTCGACCCGATTCGCAGCCTGCGGCAGCTCCTACACAGGCAGCGTCCCGCTTAAACCGACAAATGCTCGTACAGAATAGTCGCACCCACCAGCATCAAGACCACGCCACCCACGATCTCCGCGCGCTTGCCGACCAGCGTGCCCAGCACTCGACCCAGCATCACGCCGATGGTCACCATGGTCATGGTTGCCAGGCCAATAGCACCCGCCGCCAGCAGAATATTCACGTCGACAAAAGCCAGCCCCACGCCCACCGCCAGCGCATCGATGCTGGTGGCAAACGCCGTGACGGCCAGAATCATGAATGAGTGCTGCCCAGGTTTCTCTTCGGCGCTTTCTTCCTCATGCTTCAACCCGTTGTAGATCATGTGCAGGCCCAGGATCAGCAGCAGGGTGAACGCAATCCAGTGGTCCCAGCTCTCCACAAAACGCGACGCCGCATGGCCGATAGCCCAACCAATAATCGGCGTGATCGCCTCGATCACACCGAAAATAAGGCCGGTACGCAGCGCTTCGATAAAACGGGGCTTGTGCAGGCTGGAGCCTTTGCCGATAGCCGCTGCAAAAGCGTCTGTGGACATGGCCAAGGCGAGGAAAATCAGGGAAATGGGATTCACGGTCTGTTCCAGTCGGGCTATGAGTCAGCGACACGTCCACACGCCCGACTTTAGGCATGGATGTGTCGCTGGTCTCGCCAACCAAAAGGTGTTCGTACCACGGCTGCTGCCGAGAATGTTGATACGAACGCTTCCGATATGACTCAGAAGCAGGCTACTCCCCAACGAAGACCGGCATCATACCGACTCTTTTATGAAAATGTTGTTACACAGCTGAAAGCTTTCACTAAATCCTCAATGCGGCGCGCTAATGGATGAAGAAGCGCCCAACGAGAAAGCATGTCATTTGCGAATAGTATATATTCGCGACTTTCTCCGACCCGGCCTACGTCCATTCCAGGTCGGTCGGCCAGCCTAAAGGATGTGTGTCATGAGCCGCCAAGCCCTCCCCTTTTCTTGCGCCCGGGCGCTATGTGCCGCAGTCAGCCTGTGGATGGTGGCGCAATGCGCACAGGCGGCTGACCTGCCGCAGCGCTGGGTTTCTGCCGGGGGTTCGGTCAGCGAATGGATCGTCGAGCTGGGTGGCAATGCTCAACTGGTGGCTGTAGATACCACTAGCCAGCATCCGTCGACCCTGGAGCGTCTGCCGAAAATCGGCTATCAGCGCCAGCTAAGCGCCGAAGGCATCCTTGCGCTGGGTCCTGATGTGCTGGTGGGCACCGAAGAAATGGGACCTCCACCGGTACTTGAGCAATTGCGTCGAGCGTCGGTACGGGTTGAGGTGCTCTCATCCGAGGCGAGCCTGACCGCGCTTGAAAAAAACCTGACTCACCTGGGCCAGTGGCTCGGCAAGAACGAGCAGGCACAAGAGCGTTTCGCGACCTTCAGCAGTACCTTGCAGAACCTGTCCAAACGATTGGCGGCCAACAAGGACCCGGCACCCAATGTCTTGTTGCTGGTAGGCGGCGCAGGTGATCGCCCGCTGGTCGCTGGCAGTGACACGGTAGGCGATTGGTTGCTGACCCAGGCAGGCGCAAAGAATCTGGCAACCCACAGCGGCTACAAACCTATTTCGAACGAAATGCTGGTGGGTCTGAACCCTGCCTTCATTGTGATCGCCGACCGACGCGTTGACGGCCCCGCTGCCGCCCAAGCCTTGATCGCACAAAACCCTGGCCTGACCAGCAGCCGCGCCGCGAAGGAACACCATCTGCTGCCACTGGATGCGACGTTGCTGGTCGGCGGCCTCGGGCCACGCCTGCCCGCAGCGGCTGAGGCGCTGGCCAAAATCTTGCACCCAAGCCTTGCGCCCGCCGCAGCTGAGCAACCATGACCGCACGGCTTCAGGCAAAACCCTTGTTGCTGGGGTTGGGCGCGGTGATGCTGGCCAGCATCCTGCTGTCCCTGACCCTCGGCCCGCTGAACCTGGCATTGGCTGACACCCTGAGAGCGCTGGCGCATTTGGCCGGGCTACCGGTCAATGCCAATGAGCAAGCGTTGCTGGTCATCGGCCAGATTCGCCTGCCACGTACGTTGCTCGGCATCGCAGTCGGTGCAGTATTGGCCATCACCGGGGTCGCCATTCAAGCCCTGTTTCGTAACCCGCTGGCTGATCCGGGCCTTATCGGGGTCTCGACCGGTGCTGCACTCGGAGCCGCGTTCGCCATCTGCCTCGGCGGCATGGCGGCACCGCTCTGGTTTCAGCCGTATCTGCTGTCGCTGTGCGCGTTTGCCGGTGGCCTGGGCGTAACGGCGGTGGTTTATCGACTGGGCTGTCGCAATGGTCAAACGCGGGTCGGCATCATGCTGCTCGCCGGTATTGCGATTACTGCCATGGCGGCGGCAGTGATCGGCCTGCTGGGCTATCTGGCGGACGACGCGACCCTTCGCCAATTGACCTCATGGAACCTGGGTAGCCTCAATGGCGCCAGCTATGCCCGGCTCTGGCCGTTGCTGCTGATCGCCCTGGGCGTGGCGGCATGGTTGCCGCGCCGTGCGGCGGCCCTGAATGTGCTGCTGCTCGGCGAATCAGAGGCCAGGCACCTGGGCATCGAAGTCGAGCGGCTCAAGGCTGCACTGATTCTGTGTACCGCGCTGGGGGTGGGCGCTGCGGTGGCTGCGGCAGGCCTGATCGGCTTTGTCGGGCTGGTGGTACCGCATCTATTGCGGCTGCTGGCCGGTCCCGATCATCGACTGCTGCTGCCCGCATCACTTCTGGGCGGAGCCAGTCTGTTGCTGTTGGCCGATACCCTCGCCCGCATGCTGCTGACCCCGGCCGAGCTGCCGCTGGGGATTGTCACGGCACTGTTGGGCGCGCCGTTCTTTCTGTATCTGCTGATTCGGCGGGGCATCTGATGCTGAACGTCTGCGGGCTGAGCCTGCAAACCCGTGACAACTGGCGCCTGCGGGACATCGACCTGGTGCTGCGTGAAGGTGAAGTTCTGGGCGTGCTTGGCCCCAACGGCGCCGGGAAAAGCAGCCTGTTCGGCGTACTGAGCGGGGAGCTGACGGCGACCACGGGAACAGTGCAACTCGAAGGGCAAGCGCTGAGCGCCTGGACAGGTCGCGAACGGGCGCAGCGCATGACTGTATTGCCGCAAACGTCGACCCTGGAGTTCGATTTCATCGTGCGCCAGGTCGTCGGCTTCGGCCGCTTGCCCCACGCCAGCGGTGCTCGGGCCGATGCCCAGATAGTCGACGAAGTACTCAAGCGCGGCGCGCTGCAGCATCTGAGCGAACGGGCTTACACCCAATTGTCTGGTGGCGAATGCCAGCGCGTTCAGCTGGCACGCGCCCTCGCCCAACTGTGGCCCGCAGCGCCGGGCAAAACACTGCTGCTGGATGAACCCACGGCAGCGCTGGACCCACGGCATCAGCACGCTACCCTGCAACAGGTTCGGCAACTGGCCGCAGACGGCGCCAGCGTGGCGCTGGTCCTGCACGATCTCAACCTGGCGGCGCGCTATTGCGATCGTCTGCTATTGCTCGCCGAGGGCAGGATCCGGGCACTGGGTACTCCCACCGAAGTCTTGCTGCCGCAACTGCTGCACGAGGTGTTCGGCCTTGAGGTGCTGATCCACGATCATCCGATCGACGGTTACCCGGTGGTGATTGTCCGTTAGTTGAGCACCGTGCCCGTGGGAGCGAATTTATTCGCGAAGGCAACGTTGAAGCCGATGAAGATGCATTGAATGTCCTGGCCTTTTCGCGAATAAAGTCGTCCCCAAGGCCTATCCACATCTGCCGGACCATTGCTCGCCTCAGGTCCGGCGTTGACAACGTTGTTAGCCCCAGACGATCATTCGCGCCGAACCGGACAGGGAAAGCGGTGATGATCACCCCCGATACATTCTGGAAGCGACCCGGTTGGCTATTCTGCGCGCTGCTTCTGCTGATTCACTTCGCCAGCCTCAAGCTGACGTCCCTGTGCGCCATTACGCAAGACAACGTCGTGGTCGTCTGGCTGCCCAACGCGGTGCTGCTGACGGCATTATTGCGCACCGAAGGACGGCGCCTGCCGCTGCTGGCGGCAGTTACGCTCTGCTCGGAACTGCTGGGCAATCTGGGCACCGTCAACTGGCTTGAAACAGTACTGCTCAGCGTGGTCAACCTGAGCGAAGTGCTCATCACCTTCGTGCTGTTGCAACGCACTGGCGCGTGCCTGCGATTGCAGAGGCTGGAAGACCTGGTCAAATTCATCCTCGCCGGGCCATTGTTGGGTGCGCTCATCGCCAGCCTACTGGCTGCGGTTGTACTGCAGCAGGTCTCCGGCGCAACCAGCGGGTACCTTACGCTGGTGCGCCTCTGGTGGTTCGGTGATGCCCTCGGCCTGCTGATCTACACCCCGCTGCTGCTCGCGTTCGTCCAGCCATCGCGCCAGGAAAAACGTATCACGCGATTCGACAACATCTTGGTGGCCATCACCGTACTGATGCTGGTGGCTGCGGTTGCCATCCACTTTGGCGGCGCAATGGACCAGTTCACCGGCTCGCCGACGCTGCTACTGCCCTGCGCGGCCGTGATTGCATTTCGGTTTGGCATCCGCTGGACATCCGTCTTCGTGGCACTGCTTTCATTGTCGATCACCGTGATGATGACCACCGGGCTCAAGCCGTTTGGCGATTTACCCATGCAATTGCAGGTGCTGCGCGCTCAGGAGTTCATTTTCACCTTGTGCCTGATCGGCATCGGTTTTGCGGTGCTGTTGGAGGAGTTGCAAGTGCGTGAGCTTGAGCTGGAAAGCCGCGTAAAGGGCCGCACGCTGGAACTGGAACGCTCCAACCTGCAATTGGCGGCCATCAGCAACACTGACGGGTTGACCGGGATCCCCAACCGCCGCCAGTTCGATGAAACCCTCAATAGCGAATGGAACCGCGCGCGCCGCAATGGTCAGGGCTTGATGCTGGCGATGCTCGATGTGGATTTTTTCAAGCAGTACAACGACCACTACGGGCATCAGGCTGGTGATGATGCCTTGCGTCAGGTGGCGTTGGCGCTCAGGGATCATGTGCGCCGCAGCGGTGACTTCGTGGCGCGATATGGCGGCGAAGAGTTCGCCATCATTTCCCAGTCCAGCAATGAAGACCATGCACTGATGACGGCCGAAATGGTCTGCAAAGCCATCGGCAATCTGGACATGCCCCACGTGAAGTCCCCATTCAAGACACTGACCGTCAGCCTGGGCGTCGCCATGGTGGCCCCTGACCAACGCACCACGCACTATGACTTATTGAAGGCCGCTGACAGGGCGCTGTATTTCGCGAAGCAGCGAGGACGTAACCGGGTGGAAGTGGCTGATGCGGTGCCAGGCTAGTAGCGATCGCTGTCGGAGCACTCGGAGGTTACGACGGGCGCGAAGGCGGTGGGCCAGACAAACCGCATTCGTCGCCGTCCTAACCTCCGACAACGCCTACACGAAATCAATGCTCCAGATTGAAAACGCACAGACGCAAAAAAGCCCGATCACGCACAAGGCGAAAATCGGGCTTCTTTGTAAATATGGTCGGGGTAAGGGGATTCGAACTCCTGACATCCTGCTCCCAAAGCAGGCGCGCTACCGGACTGCGCTATACCCCGTTTGAAACTTTTTAAAGACGCCTCAACTAGCCGTCTGCGATCTGATGCGAATGGCACCAGATCTATAAGATTCGGCCCCAACATTACTGTTGAGGCCAAAAATGGTGGGTCGTGTGGGATTCGAACCTACGACCAATTGGTTAAAAGCCAACTGCTCTACCAACTGAGCTAACGACCCAAAAATGGTCGGGGTAAGGGGATTCGAACTCCTGACATCCTGCTCCCAAAGCAGGCGCGCTACCGGACTGCGCTATACCCCGATACAGCTACATGTTGAAATCTGGCTCCACGACCTGGACTCGAACCAGGGACCCAGTGATTAACAGTCACTTGCTCTACCAACTGAGCTATCGCGGAACTTATCGATTTCAGATGCAACTTCTACAACTTTAAAGCTCTGAACTAACGCGCTGTTAACTTGTTAATTCAACCTCTTCGATGTGTTTGCATCGCTGCGTTCACGTCTCTGAGGCGCGCTATTCTACAATTTTAAAAAGAGGTGTCAACCCCTTAAATTGCTTTTAAGACAATGATTTGCGATTTTTTTTCAGATGGCCTTTCAGCCCTCGCAAATCAGTCTATTCACAGCGCCAGGGTCGCCAGCGATAAACATCACCGGCGAACCTGAGCGGCGAATCCTATCAGTTGAAAACGATTTCGTCATCGACCACGGTGCCGGTCACACTCGAACCCGGCATGAAGCCCCCCGACAGGATCAACTGCGCCAACGGGTTTTCGATCCAGCGCTGGATCGCACGCTTGAGAGGCCGCGCGCCATACACAGGGTCGTAACCCACCGCGATGAGCTTATCCATCGCCTCAGGGCTCAGCTCCAGCGACAGCTCACGTTCGGTCAGACGGCTGCGCAAGCGAGCCAGCTGAATGTCCGTGATGCCGGCGATCTGATCCCGAGCCAGCGGTTCGAAAATCACCACCTCGTCGATCCGGTTAAGGAACTCCGGCCGGAAGTGAGTGCTCACCGCATCCATGACCGCAGCACGCTGCGCTTCGCGATCACCCACCAGCTCCTGGATCTGTGCCGAGCCCAGGTTGGACGTCATGACAATCACGGTATTGCGGAAATCCACGGTACGCCCGTGGCTGTCAGTCAGGCGGCCGTCTTCGAGCACTTGCAGCAGGATGTTGAACACATCCGGGTGCGCCTTCTCCACTTCATCCAGCAGGATCACCGAGTAAGGCTTGCGCCGCACCGCCTCGGTCAGATAACCGCCCTCTTCATAACCCACATAGCCAGGCGGAGCGCCGATCAGACGAGCCACGGAATGTTTCTCCATGAACTCGGACATATCGATACGCACCATGGCCTCTTCGGTGTCGAACAGGAACTCGGCCAGCGCCTTGCACAGCTCGGTCTTACCCACGCCGGTCGGGCCCAGGAACATGAACGAGCCACTTGGGCGATTCGGGTCGGACAACCCCGCACGGGAGCGACGCACCGCGTTGGAGACCGCGATCACCGCTTCGTCCTGGCCGATGACACGGTTGTGCAGCAGACTTTCCATCTTCAGCAGCTTTTCACGCTCACCTTCGAGCATCTTGGCCACCGGAATACCGGTCCACTTGGACACGACCTCAGCGATCTCTTCCTCGGTGACCTTGCTGCGCAGCAACTGGTTTTCAGGCTTGCCGTGCTGATCGACCATTTGCAGGCTGCGTTCCAGGTCCGGGATGATCCCGTACTGCAATTCAGCCATACGGTTCAGGTCGCCACGACGGCGCGCGGCTTCCAGCTCCTGACGCGACTGCTCGATCTTCTGCTGAATCTGCGCCGAACCAGTCACCTCAGCCTTTTCAGACGTCCAGATTTCTTCCAGGTCAGCGTATTCACGTTCCAGACGGACGATTTCTTCTTTCAGTTTTTCCAGACGCTTGATTGCCGCTTCGTCGTCTTCTTTCTTTAAAGCCTGGGATTCGACCTTCAACTGAATCAGGCGACGCTCAAGACGATCGAGCACTTCCGGCTTGGAGTCGATTTCCATACGGATGCGGCTGGCGGCTTCGTCGATCAGGTCGATGGCCTTGTCCGGCAACTGACGATCCGTGATGTAGCGATGGCTCAACTTGGCGGCAGCAATGATCGCGCCGTCAGTGATCGCCACTTTGTGGTGGACCTCATAACGCTCTTTGAGGCCCCGCAGGATCGCGATGGTGTCTTCCTCACTCGGCTCGTCCACCAGCACTTTCTGGAAGCGACGTTCGAGGGCCGCATCCTTCTCTATATATTGTCGATATTCATTGAGGGTCGTCGCGCCGACGCAATGCAGCTCGCCACGGGCCAGGGCAGGCTTGAGCATGTTGCCTGCATCCATGGAGCCCTCGCCTTTACCAGCGCCGACCATGGTGTGCAGCTCGTCGATGAACAGGATGATCTGCCCGTCCTGCTTGGACAGCTCGTTGAGCAGCGACTTGAGACGCTCCTCGAACTCACCGCGGAACTTGGCACCGGCGATCAGCGAGCCCATGTCCAGGGACAGCAAGCGCTTGCCCTTGAGGCCATCCGGCACTTCACCATTGATGATTCGCTGCGCCAGCCCTTCGGCAATGGCGGTCTTACCTACGCCGGGTTCGCCGATCAACACCGGGTTGTTCTTGGTCCGGCGTTGCAGGACCTGAATGGTGCGACGAATTTCGTCGTCACGGCCAATCACCGGGTCAAGCTTGCCTTCTTCGGCGCGCTTGGTCAGGTCAACGGTGTATTTGTCCAACGCCTGACGGGACTCTTCGACATTAGGGTCGTTGACCGCCGAACCGCCGCGCAGGTTGGTAATCGCATTCTCAAGCGCTTTCTTGCTCACGCCCTGGCCGAGCAGCAATTTACCGAGCTTGCTGTTCTCGTCCATGGCCGCCAGCAGAACCAGCTCGCTGGAGATGAACTGGTCGCCTTTCTGCTGCGCAAGGCGATCGGCCTGATTGAGCAGGCGCGCCAAGTCCTGCGACATATTCACGTCGCCGGTGGGGTTCTGGATTTTTGGCAGTTGGTCGAGCTCTTTGCTCAACTCTTTGCGCAGGCTGTTGATGTCAAAGCCCACCTGCAGCAGCAACGGCTTGATTGTGCCGCCCTGCTGATCAAGCAACGCCTGCATCAAGTGCGCAGACTCAATGGCCGGATGGTCGAGGCCGACGGCCAGGGATTGGGAATCAGATAACGCTAACTGTAATTTGCTGGTCAATCTATCGATACGCATTAGTCACCTTCCTCTATAAGCAGGCCGGAGCAAATAAACACACCTATGAAAAAAACCTGCTGGATAGCCCACTACATGCGGGCAATTGCGTGAGATTCAAGCTGAATTTGATTGACACGAGTCAACGTTGCAGAGGGAAGTCTAGATGATCGTTTGGCGAATGAACTCGTTCCACAGTCACCTCGGTCCTGTAGGAGCTGCCGAAGGCTGCGAATCGCGGTGTGTCAGCATCACATCTTTCGCAGCCTTCGGCAGCTCCTACAGAAATTGTGCTGAAACTCGCGAAGTGGCCAGGCCCTTCAATACGGATTCAGACCAACCGCCGCAGAGAAAAAGATCAGGCGCGATCTATCCAGATCAACGAAGCAAAGCGGCCATTGCTGGCGCTTTGGCGATAGGAATAGAAGCGTGGATCGGTGACGGTATCGAATCCACCACCGTAAACGGCGGTAATGCCGTGAGCTGCCAGCCGCAGGCGGGCCAGGGCATAAATGTCAGCCATGAAGCGGCCGGGATTGCTGCTGGGTATAAAAGCTGCGTCGGTTTGCGGATGCGTGCTTATAAAAGCTTCGCGAACTTCCTCACCGACTTCGAACGACTTTTGCCCAATAGCCGGGCCGAGCCAGACGAGTATTTCAGCAGGTGCGACGTTCAGGCTATCAGCAGCCGCTTCAAGAACGCCCGCCGCCAGCCCACGCCAACCGGCATGCGCCGCCGCCACGCGAGTACCGGCCCGGTCGCAAAACAGGGCAGGCAGGCAATCAGCAGTCATGATGGTGCAGGCAATTGCGGGCGTTGCGGTCCAGCTGGCATCAGCTTCAACGACCCGAGTCGGATCGGCTTCTGCTACCACGACTCCATGCACCTGCTTGAGCCACGCAGCCTGAATACCCAGCTGTGAAGTCAAACGAAGGCGATTGGCAGCCACGGCCTCTGGATCATCACCCACATGGTCGCCTAGATTGAAGCTATCGAACGGCGCAAGACTGACGCCGCCGCTGCGAGTGGTGACGCGCGACTTGATCCCCGCAGGCGCGGGCCAGTCAGGGATCAGCCAGTCATTCACCCGATGAACGCCTCGCGGTCCTGCTTGAGCAACGACAGCAGCCAGACAAAGTCGTCAGGCAGAGGCGATTCCCAGCTCATGCGCTTACCGGTCGTCGGATGATCCAGCTCCAGGAAGCGAGCATGCAACGCCTGACGCGGAAAGGTTTTCAGCGAATCGACCATGGTCATGCTGGCTGCCGGTGGGATGCGGAAGCGGCCACCGTAGGCCTGATCACCCACCAACGGATAGTTGATGTGCGCCATGTGGACGCGAATCTGGTGGGTCCGCCCCGTTTCCAGCTTTACCCGCACATGAGTGTGGGAGCGGAAACGTTCGAGCACGCGGTAATGACTCACCGCCTGCTTGCCGCCTTCCATCACCGCCATGCGCTGGCGCTGCTGACCGTGACGGCCAATCGGTGCGTCGATCTTGCCGCCCGCCGTGACCACACCGATCACGATGCATTCATAGATACGGCTGACCGTGCGGCTTTGCAGTTGCGTGACCAGCTGGGTCTGCGCCTGAATCGTCTTGGCCACCACCATCAGACCGGTGGTGTCCTTGTCGAGACGGTGCACGATACCGGCGCGCGGCACATTGATGATGTCCGGCACGTGGTGCAGCAAGGCGTTGAGCAGCGTGCCATCGGCGTGACCGGCAGCAGGGTGCACCACCAGACCGGCAGGCTTGTTGATGACCAGAATCTGGTCGTCTTCATAGACGATATCGAGTTCGATGTCCTGGGCGACCCATTCACCCTGGGCCTCCTGCTCGGCAATCAGTTGCAGAACAGCACCACCGTGCACGATGTCACGAGGGCGCAATACGCCTCCGTCCACCGTCAAACGGCCGTCCTTGATCCAGGCAGAAAGGCGCGAGCGCGAGTGCTCAGCGAATAATTGTGCAGCGACTTGATCGAGGCGTTGACCGCCCAATTCGGACGGCACCTCTGCGCGAAGTTCTATATTTTCGGACATGGCCAGACTAGGTGGCGGCTAGCCTTTGGTTTCGGCAGCGCGCTTGTGGTTAAATACGGCGTCTTTTGCCCCGGGGGTTCCGCGGGGCGCTCATCATAACAGGACGGTCTCGCCCAAGACAGCGACCGTTATAGGGACGCAAGCCGCCATGCAAGTGAAACACCTGCTGCTGATCGCCATCCTCGCACTCACCGCTGCCTGCTCGTCGAAGGAAGTGATCGACGAGAACCTCAGCGAAGTCGAGCTGTACCAGCAGGCGCAGGCCGACCTGGGCAACAACAGCTATTCGACCGCCACTGACAAGCTCAAGGCGCTGGAGTCGCGTTATCCGTTCGGGCGCTATGCCGATCAGGCTCAGCTTGAGCTGATCTACTCGAACTACAAGAGCGGGGAACCTGAGGCCGCGAAGTCTGCTGCCGAGCGTTTCATCCGTTTGCACCCACAGCATCCGAATGTCGACTACGCCTACTACATGAAAGGCCTGACATCCTTCGACCAGGACGTTGGCCTGCTGGCGCGCTTCCTGCCGCTGGACCAGACCAAGCGTGACCCGGGCGCAGCACGTGACTCGTTCAACGAGTTCGCGCAGCTGACCAGTCGCTTTCCGAACAGCCGTTACGCGCCAGACGCCAAGCAGCGCATGATCTACCTGCGCAACCTGCTGGCTTCCTACGAAATCCACGTAGCCGACTATTACCTGACCCGTCAGGCTTACGTCGCTGCTGCCAACCGTGGCCGTTACGTGATCGAAAACTTCCAGGAAACCCCATCCGTGGGCGACGGCCTGGCAGTGATGGTCGAGTCCTACCAGCGTCTGCACCTGGACGACCTGTCGGCCACCAGCCTGGAAGTGCTCAAGGCTAACTACCCGAACCACCCGCAACTGGTCGACGGTCAGTTCGTGCCACGTGAAGCCGAGGCCGACAACCGTTCGTGGCTGTCCAAGGCGACATTGGGCCTGATCGAAAGCAATCCGCCGCTGCCGCCGGGCCAGACCCGCGCCAACCAGGATGTGATCC
Organism: Paucimonas lemoignei; assembly: GCA_900475325.1. Classification (GTDB taxonomy): domain Bacteria; phylum Pseudomonadota; class Gammaproteobacteria; order Pseudomonadales; family Pseudomonadaceae; genus Aquipseudomonas. Next base: position 1,082,961 of record LS483371.1, on the reverse strand, counting down.
GTCAGTACCAGGATGCCAAGGACGCCATCCCGAAAGAGCTGCTGCCGGAAAATCAGGCAGAGCTCGACGAACAGGAGCGCGAAGCAGCGGAAGCGGCAGGCACTAAAGACCGTTCGTGGTTCAGCTACATGACGCTGGGTCTGTTCGACTGATCCATGCGTAAAACAAAAAAGGCCTTCGGGCCTTTTTTTGTTTTGGAACCCCCAATGACCGTGGGAGCGAGCTTGCTCGCGAAGGGGCCGGTATATCCAGCGCCTTTCTCACTGCAGAAGTATCGCCTTCGCGAGCAAGGTGGAGCGCCACCCCGGTCGCTCCCACAGCTTTCAGGTTTTCCTTACGACCGCATCACCCTCAGAGACACAACCCCCCGCCTTCGCTACACTGCGAAAATCTCCAATCACCAAGCTGGACATCATGATTCGCTTAATTATGTGGGTCGCGCTGATCGCTGCGGCCGTGTGGTTCATCAAGCGTCTGATCAACCCCCCTGCTCCACGCCGTAAACCCAACGCTCCTGCCGCCGAAAGCGCTGCTGCGCCGATGGTCCGCTGCGCCCAATGCGGTGTGCATTTGCCACAAGACCGAGCGCTAAGCCAGGCAAACCAATGGTATTGCAGCGAGGCCCATCGGCTAGAAGGCCCTGCGGCACGTGATCGCTAAAGCACTGTCACTCGGCAGTCCTCAGGCTCAGCGCATACTGCGGCTTTATCATCTCTATCGACTGACCATCGGCATCATGCTGGTGCTGTTGATTTCCAGCAGCCTGGACACCGAGCTGCTGGAGATGGCCAACCCCGACCTGTTCCGCGCCGGGTGCTGGTTGTACCTGGTGTTCAATATTCTCGTCGTGGTGCTCCTGGAGCGCCCACGCCACAAAGGTCAGCTATTTGCCCTGGCCATAGCTGACGCGCTGCTGCTGTCCGGGCTGTTCTACGCCGGCGGCGGGCCTCCGAGCGGGATCGGCAACGTGCTCATTGCCTCCGTGGCCATCAGTAATGTGCTGTTGCGCGGCCGCATGGGTCTGCTCATTGCGGCCGTGTCGGCCATCGGCATCATCTATCTGACGTTCTACCTCAGCTTCAACAGCCCCACTGCCGCCAACCATTACGTGCAGGCCGGCTCGCTGGGGGCACTATGCTTTGCAGCCGCGTTGATGGTGCAGGCCCTGACCGGCCGCCTGCTGATCAGCGAAGCCCTGGCCGAGCGCCGCGCTGCCGACGTCGACAACCTCGAAGAACTCAACGCACTGATTCTGCAGCGCATGCGTACCGGCATTATCGTGCTCGACGCCCGACGCCGCGTGCTGCTGGCCAACCAGAGCGCGCTATCGTTGCTGGGTCATGAGCAATTGACCGGGCAGGTCATCGACAGTTATTCGCCACAATTGGTGACGCGGCTGCGCCAATGGCTGGTCAACCCGGCACTGGATCCGCACAGCATTTCCACCAGCGCCAGCGGCCCGATCCTGCAACCGGGGTTTGTCGCGCTCAACCGAGGCGACCAGCGCCAGACCCTGATCTTCCTCGAAGACCTGTCGTTGATATCGCGCCAGGCCCAGCAGCTCAAGCTCGCTGCCCTTGGTCGGCTGACGGCGAGTATCGCCCACGAAGTCCGCAACCCACTGGGCGCGATCAGCCATGCCGCGCAATTGCTTTACGAGTCCGAAGACCTGCACGGCGCAGATCGTCGCCTGGGGCAAATCATTCAGGACCAGTCGCGGCGCATGAACCGGGTCATTGAAAACGTGTTGCAGCTGTCCCGTCGCCGCGACGCCGAACCCGAGTTGCTGGACCTGCAAAGCTGGCTGGAAACGTTCGTCGCCGAAGTTCGCACCCAGATCAAGCCCAATCAGCTCGTCCACCTGGACATCAGCCCTGCCCCGCTCACCACGCGCATGGATGCTGAACAGCTCAATCAGGTGGTGAATAATCTGCTGCAAAACGCTTTGCGCTACAGTGGTAAGCACAACGAGCAAGCGCAAGTGTGGCTCAGGCTGTTCCAGGACCCCACCAGCGACCAGCCGATTCTGGAAGTGCTGGACGATGGCCAAGGCGTTGCCAACGAGCACCTCACCAAGCTGTTCGAACCGTTCTTCACCACCGAAAGCAAAGGCACCGGCCTGGGCCTTTATCTTTCACGGGAGCTTTGCGAAAGCAATCAGGCGCATCTGGACTACACATTTCGGGAAGGTGGCGGCAGTTGCCTGCGTATTACCTTCGCCCACCCGTTGAAGTTGAGTTGACCATGAGCCAACGGCCAAAAATCCTGATTGTCGATGACGAACCCGATATCCGCGAACTCCTGGAGATCACGCTGGGGCGGATGAAACTCGCCACCCGTAGCGCCCGCAACGTCAAGGAAGCCCATGACTGGCTGGCCCGCGAGACCTTCGACCTGTGCCTGACCGACATGCGCCTGCCCGACGGCAATGGCCTGGAGTTGGTGCAGCATATCCAGCAGCGCCATGCTCAGGTGCCCGTGGCGATGATCACTGCACACGGCAACCTCGACACGGCCATTCATGCCCTCAAGGCCGGCGCCTTTGACTTCCTCACCAAGCCGGTGGACCTTGGCCGACTGCGCGAGCTGGTCAGCAGCGCCCTGCGTCTGCAAACGCAAAGCCTACCCGAACGCAACATTGATCGCCGCTTGCTGGGCGACTCGGCGCCGATTTGCGCGTTGCGTCAGCAGATCGGCAAGCTGGCCCGCAGTCAGGCACCGATCTACATCAGCGGTGAATCCGGCAGTGGCAAAGAGCTGGTGGCCCGCTTGATCCACGAACAAGGCCCCCGGGTTGAACGGCCGTTTGTGCCGGTCAACTGCGGCGCGATCCCGACTGAACTGATGGAAAGCGAATTCTTCGGCCATCGCAAAGGCAGCTTCAGCGGCGCCCACGAAGACAAACCCGGGCTGTTTCAGGCGGCCAATGGCGGCACGTTGTTTCTCGATGAAGTGGCAGACCTGCCCATGGCGATGCAGGTCAAACTGCTGCGCGCGATCCAGGAGAAATCCATTCGCGCCGTCGGTGACCAGCAAGAGTCGGTGGTAGATGTGCGGGTGCTGTGCGCCACCCACAAAGACCTCAGCGCCGAAGTCGCCGCCGGGCGGTTCCGTCAGGACCTGTATTACCGGCTGAACGTCATTGAGCTGCTTGTGCCCCCGTTACGCGAGCGACACGAAGACATCGAACAACTGGCCGCTCATATGCTCAAACGCCTGGCAAGCGACGGCGCCCCTGCGCAACTGGCGCCTCAGGCCCTCCAGGCACTCAAGGGCTATCGCTTCCCCGGCAACGTGCGCGAACTGGAGAACATCCTCGAACGCGCCTATACGCTGTGCGAGAACGACCAGATCAACGTCACCGACCTGCGCCTGGCGCACTCCGCGCCCGTCGAGCAGGACAGCGCCAACCTCGCCGACATCGACAACCTCGAGGACTACCTGGAAAGCATCGAGCGCAAGCTAATCCTCCAGGCCCTGGAAGAAACCCGCTGGAACAGAACCGCCGCCGCCCAGCGCCTGAACCTTTCATTTCGGTCGATGCGCTATCGGTTGAAGAAGTTGGGGTTGGAGTAGAAAAGTAGAAGTCCATCTGTAGGAGCTGCCGAAGGCTGCGAACGCAATCTACCTGACACATTGCCTTCGCAGCCTCCGGCAGCTCCTACAAAATCCCGCTGACCCGGCCATCCGGCGCATACGGCGCGGCATCAATCACCGGCTCACGCCCCAGCAGCAAATCGGCCAGCAACTGGCAGGACGCCGGTGCCAGCACCAGACCATTGCGATAATGCCCGCAGTTCAGCCACAGGCCTTCAAACCCGGACAGGGGGCCAATGTACGGAATGCCTTCTGGCGACCCCGGACGCAAACCGGCCCAATGCCCGACCACCTCGGCATCCGCCAGCGCCGGAATCAACTCCACGGCGGACGCTTTCAAGCTTTCCAGCGCGACATCCGTTGGGGTTTTATCGAAGCCTTCGTGCTCCAGCGTGCTGCCCACCAGAATGTGGCCGTCGCGCCGTGGAATCGCATAGCGCCCCTTGGCCAGCACCATGCTCGGCAGAAAATCCGCCGCGCATTTGTACAGAATCATCTGCCCTTTGACGGGTTCGACCGGCAACTCGAGCCCGAGGGTCTTGAGCAGCTCACCACTCCAGGCACCCGCCGTGAGTACAACCTCATCGCCAAGCATGTCGCCGAGCGTTGTCGCTACACCCTGCACCCGCTCGCCGTCCCGGACAAAACCCAGCACTTCGCACTGCTCGATCAGCGTGACGTTGGGCAAGGCCATCAAAGCAGCTTTCAAGGATTTGACCAGGCGTGGGTTGCGCACATTGGCGACGTTGGCCATGTAGATCGCGCTGTTGTAGCCATCGCCCAGCACGGGAACGGCGTCATGCACGGCAGAGATATCCACAGCGCTCAACGGCCGGTTTTGCCGAGCCGCCCAGTCCAGCGCCTGTTGCTCGTCGTCCAGGTCCAGCCAGTACAGACCCGTGGTGTGCACCTCGGGGTCGATGCCCGTGCGGGCATAAAGGTGCTCAGCCAGTTGCGGATAGAAATCCTGAGACCAGTGAGCCAACGCCGTGACGGCCGAACTGTAACGCCAGGGGTAAAGCGGCGAAACGATCCCGCCCCCCGCCCACGAAGACTCCAGCCCCAGACCCGAACGGTCCAGCAGCGTCACATGCTCCACCTCGCTAGCGAGGTTGAACGCCGTCAACAAGCCGATGACACCGCCACCGATAATCACAACCTGCTTGGCCATCATGCTCTCGTTCTGAAAAAGGGCTCAGCGGCCCCAGCAGTCTCTGGTTGCCAACCCCGTAGAGTTGCTGATTTTACCGGTGTTGGTGATCACAAAGTTGCCGCACTTGTCGCCCTTCATCATGGTTGTGCCGATGGGAGTTGCGGTCAGTGTGTACGTCTGGAGCTGGCGATCTGCTGCGATCGTGTAAAAGGCGTTCCCAGCTGAAAGCGTCAGAGGCGAACCGTCCACATTGCTGTACTGCCCCCGCTGAGAGTAATAGCGTTCCAACGCCTGGGTCTGCTCAGACAGAAGACTTGCGATCGCCGACCGTTGAGAACGCTTCGTGTACTCGGTGTAGTTGGGGTAAGCAATGGCCGCGAGGATACCGACAATCGCCACCACAATCATGAGCTCGATCAAGGTAAAGCCTTTGGATCTGAAACGCATGGACCGCACTCCTTTACTTAATTTGTCGCCACATGATGCGTTGGTAGACGTTGGCTGGGCCGCCTTTTTCAACAATTTTCAGGGCTGCGCCACCGCTGGAGTCAATCAAGTATTTGTTGTCATTGTTCGACGCAGTACCCGCAACGATGGACGCCAAGTTAGGGATACCCGTACCGATCCCCATGCCCGAAACAATTCTGTCCTCAGAACTGACATCGTTATCCCCGTTGGTATCGAGAACTTGATACGTCAGCATGCCGCCCTTGGCAGCATCCAGCTCGAAGATACGCCCCGTACCGACGCTTTCGCACGGGTCATTTGAGTTAACAGCAGCGGTCGTAAAAATAATCCGCGACCGACTGGTTTGCGCCGGGTAAATAATCCGCTCACCGAGGTAGGGGGTTGCAGTGGCAAGTGATATGAACCAACCGCTTTTGGCGGTCCATTCAAAGTCGTTGCTCGTAGAAGTGTAGTACGTCGCATTTTTACCGCTGATAGGCGGATCGATGATGCTTTGCTGCTGCAGGTTACCTGGGACGAGGCCGCCAACACCCGTAGGAGCATCCCACACCGCATAGAACGTTTGCTGGTCTACAGAAGTCTTGTCCGCAACTTCACTAAATTTCCCAGTACCGAAATAGACAATTTTCCCGTTACCGCTCGGGTGGTCCAGCAGTATCGGCTGCACCGTGATGGGCTGCTTGATTCCATTTAACGTGTTGAACAGTGGCTTACCGCTAAAAGCAACCTTCCAATCATTTACGCCACCGGTCAGATCAAATTTCCACATCCTGCCTTTCAAGTCGCCAGCGTAGGCGGCTTGAACGATGTTCTGAGAGTTTACGGCCAGCTTGACTGAAGACAAACCATTGAAAGTCTCACCGGCATCAACTATCGGCGTCTGAATCTCCTTGATAACCGCGCCGGTATTGGCATTCAGAATAAACAAGGATGCTCTGCCGGTAAAACTGCCATAGCCATTACCCAGTACAACAACGCTTGTGCCATCTATCATACGACCCACATCCGGTTTGGAATAGGCATAACCAAGATTGTAGTAAGGGTTGTTAACACTTTTCTGATCAGCGGGCGCCGTCACCTCCCACAGAGCCTCCGTTGAATCTGCTGTCCCTTCGAAAAGTTTGACCGCGAAATAAGCACTTCCGCCCGCTCCCACACCACCGAATGCAACAGTCCGCCAGGAGTTACCTAATTGGGTGTCAAAAACCGCTATTTGCCCATCCACTGTAAACTTATGGGTGCCAGATCCATAGCCAGTGGTCGCAATAGTGGCCAATGAAGAAAGCGCCGTTGAGGGGAGGTAGGCGTATCGCCGGGTGCCGTCAGCATTTATCACGTTAAAAAACCCGTCATTGGCATTAACTAATAAGCTATATGACATGGATTGGGTTTTGGTCCTCAGGTAATCGCTATAGGACGTGCTACCTGCTAAGTCAGCTGAAGTTTTATCGGTAGGAATAGAGGCGATCAAGGGCGAGTTGATGATGTCGCCAAGCAGTATCGTACGCGGGCGCAATTTCGCAATTGAAGCGCCTCTGGCCCAATTGATCAGATCAGCGCCAGTCACTCCGGTTGGCAGACCGCTATTAAGTGTTGTTTTCTGATCGGCCGAAAATGAATCGTACTTCAACTCTATTTTTTTCGGCGTCGTGTCTGTGCTCCAAGATTCAAAAGCCTGACCCTTAGCACCGCTTACAATGAGTTTATCCGTAGTCCACTTGACGTCTGACAATGCGCCGGTAGTGGAATCCAGATCATAGGCCATGACGGTGCCGTGCCAATCGCTAGGGTCGTAACGCGTCTGATAAAAACGAGTCCCGGCTGTCAGGGTGGCTGAGTTAGCAGCCCCACCACCACCCGAGCCTATTTTCGCGTAGATATCGCTGAGCGCAAGATTCAAAGCTACTGTAAGGCCCGCATTGTCATTCGCCTGAAAATACTTTCCATGCCCATGACTGTCATTTGCAGCATCCTGAAGCATTTTATCTGCAACCGTGAAGCCGATGGTGTAGGTGCTCATATTCTGTTTAGGGAAACCTCCAACGTCCCAGCTTTTCTGAGCCAGATCAACTTTTACCGAGCCGGTATCCTTGCGCATATCAATGTCATAGGCAAATTTGGCGACATCATCAAGATAGAGACTGTCCCCTTCATTACTCTCATCTTTCAACGGTCCATCATTATTTATCTGATCCCAGTTCGGTAGTGACATGGCGGGATCTGAAGTATAGTCGGGATCATCCGTTGGAAATGTCCGATCATAAGTAGGCAAACCATCTGTAATAACGACACCATAATTCTTCTGACAGCGATATTGAATCGGGCTTGTGAAAACAGCGGGGGATTTCGCCAGCGTAGACGTTGCATCCCAGGCAGGAAACGGTGTTAGGCCGCGAAAATAGCGCGTCACTTGATAATAGGTTTCAGCCAGTGGCGTGTTAGCTTCTGCCGATAGCGTGTCGATTGCTTTAATTAACGCTTTATAATTGGCATCAGCCGTTGCAGCGGTTACTTCGGGAACATAAAGCCTGGGCTGCACGGCGTTAATATCCACGATAGGCTGCTTTATATTACCCCCCGGACCGCTATCGCCACTCCTTACGACGTTGTAAGATGCCAGCCCCATGCGCAGCCCTGAGTTATTGCCCGACGGCTTACTGGCCACATCAACCAGCTTTTTGGCTACGTCGATAGCAGTGGTCATGCGGCTTTCCGTGGGAATTCTGGAGAGGTCCGTATTTACCAACGCTAGCGAGACCAGATAGGAGAGGTAGCTTACAGGGTAGCGGGTTTTCCCACTGCCTTGCGGATCTGCCAGAGGAAGACAAACAACGGAAGAGCTGCTATTGCGCCAAAAGCTATAGCCATCATTACACCCTGTTGTAGTTAAGGTGTTGATAAAAACATAATCGGCATTGGTGCTAGCAGGTACAACTTCATCACTCTGGTAATAACCACAGAAAATAAAGAAACTGCATCTATAAACCACTCGATAGATACGTGGCCTAGACGGGACAGGATCATAGCCCGCATCCAAGATGATAGTGTCCATACTTCCGGAGTTATCGACCTGAAGCATCACATTCGGTTTGACTGCCGATGAACTCAACAATGGGACCTGTGCTGGAATAAACGCCGCATACGCCGGAACCATTAGGTACAACGCCAACAGCACCCCGTAGACATACTTCAATCCACAGCGAAGCGTTTTAACAATTGGCATAGATGCTCTCCAGCACGGTAATCGATTTGCCTTGTTGTGCTGAAGCGGTGACGCGATAAAGGGTCACGGTGCTATTGGCCGAACAGGTGGGTGGGCGGTTGATCGGGGTGGTGGTGGTGCCAATATTTTGCAGGGCATAAACCGCGCTCTCTCCCGCTCGAACCCAAGTCACTCCAGATGCGCTGTTGCTGCCCGGATTAGGGTAATTGACAGACTCCGGCGGCGGCGCGCAGGTGGCGTTCGAATTGCATTTAGCTGGGACAAGATTCTTCTGTTGAACGGCCGTTTCGCCTAGACGCAACGCCGCCTCGGCAAACTGAAAAGACTGATTACGCACCATCACGCTACTGGCCATTTTTTCCTGCATGGTCGCATTCTGCATGGCTGATACGCCGAGCAATGTCAGCAGCAGCAGAAATATGAGGCTGACCACCAGCACCATGCCCTTTTGGGAAGATGGCAGGCTGCGTCGATGTGTACTCATTGCGCTAAGCCTCTTCAAGACAACCCCGTTCAAAATCGGTTACGCACGGCAGCGACCACGTTATAAACCTGATCCCTGACTCTGCCGTTGGGATCGGTGAGGGTCAGCCGTATGCGCACGCTGCGGATATTCGCGGCGTTGGCCGCGGTAACTACGCCGCTAAAGTAGGTCATTGGCGTACCCGCCATACCAAAGTCGATAGCCAAGGCGCCGACATTGCTGAGCAAGGGCTGCGCCTTGGTCAGATCTGTACCTGCTACGACTTTCAGATCGGTACCTGTGAGCACGTAAGTGAGCTGACGCAACGGGAACGCAACCTGCCCTGTGCCGGCCGGCTGTTTACCGGCATACAGCTGCGTGGTGCTTTGGCAATCGGAAATAACCGTCCAGTCTGGCGCGCCACCTGAGCCGCCGATATCAGCAGTGATCAGGGTCAGCGAGCTATTGGCGTTGTTCCACGATACTGGGGTATTGAACGCTGCAGGTTTGACAATCGAGCCATTGGCCGGGACCAGGTTATCCACACTCAAACAGCCAAACATGCCAGTCATGCGGATTTCCTGCATCATTTTACTCAACACAAAACGCGCGTCTTCCTGCATCCGGGCTGAGGTGTTTTGAGTGGTGTAGGTGCCGCGCGAGGCGACGAATATCTGGATCACTCCCATGGAAATCACCAGCCCCAGCACCAAGGCCACCATGATTTCGATCAGGCCGAAGCCTTTGGATAACTTTCTCATGGTGTCACCACGGTCACGCCGACCTGAGATTTCAGCTCGAATGTCCGCTGAGTTGCGCTAGCCGCTGAAGCAGAGAGTGCAACATCACTGGCGCCAGTCGCACGGGCGTCATTCCAGTTAATGGTGATGGTCACCTCACGACCATTGATAGCAATCTTGCTGCTCGCGCCATCAGCACCTGCGAATGCGGTGATATTGGTTCTGAAGTCAAACAGATCCTGAAGTCGCGCATCGTTCAAATTCCCCACCAAAGGCGCTGTGGCCAATGAAGACAGGGAATAACGGGCCAGTACATTATTCGCGCCGTTACCCGCCGCATTGCCATCCACGTTCGCCCTGATCCTGTCCATCATGTCGTAAGCGATGAAGCTCGCCTGGCTGGTCATGGCCGAGCTGTCGGTGTATTTCAGGGCATTCAACTGAATAGCAGCTGCCCCCAATATGCCAATGGCCAGAATCAGTACGGAAACCAGTACTTCGATCAGCGTCATGCCTTTCTGGCGAGGCTTACATCCCTTACTCATGTTCAATTTCCACTCGAGACGATTCGACCGTTCAAGCCTATATTCACGGTCCGTACATTGCTGCCCAATGTGTAAGTCATTGCGACCGCCGATGCAGGTGAAGCCAGGCCACCGAGGTTATTGAACTCGAGAGCGGCGACGTTATTGGTGGTGGTCAATGTCGCGCCGCTGCTCAGGGGCGCAACGACCCGAATGATTTCAGAGCTTGAAGACAACACAACGCTCAACTCAGTGGTCCAGGCACTTCCGGTGGTCGGGAGTATTTTCATATTCACCCCCCGGTTTATCGCCTCAAGCCGCGCAAAGTTGAGCGCTCGCTGCAGGTCGCTCACTTCGGAATCCGCCCTGGACTTCTGCATCATGCTGCTGAAATTGGGCACGGCAATGGCCGCCAGGATCCCGACCAGAGACACAGTGACTAACAATTCGATCAGGCTGAAGCCCTTGGCTCGGCGGGTCATTGAGTGTCTCCTTAACGTTACGACTATAGGGCAGCAGTCGCGTCCCAAGGCTGACAGGAGGATATACGGTTGTTTGGCTGGGACGAATGCCCGGATGGCGTTCTGCTGAAAATATTTCCAGGGAGGAAAGCCCATGAAACAGTCAGGTTTCACACTGATCGAGCTGTTTGTCACGCTGGTGGTCGTCGGGGTAGTGGCAAGTATCGCAGTGCCAGCGATGGCTGAGTTCGTCGCCGCGCAGAGGCGGTTTGATGTGGCGCAGCAGTTGGCTCACAGCGTACGAACGGCACGTAACGAGGCGGTGGTGCGCAATCAATTGGTAATGATCCGGGCGATTGAGGGGAATTGGGGCAACGGCTGGCAGATTGTCGTAGATCCCAAAGGCACCAAGGACGATCCGGTGCTGATGGACAAGGCATTGATTGGGAACGTGCCGGTGGTCGGTAACGGACAGATCACAGAATCCATAACCTTCGACGGGTTAGGGGCTGCGGTCGGCAGCGGGTTTGTCGCAGCAACCCTTTCAATCTGCGACGCTGACCAACCTTTGAGCCATCATCAGGTGAAATTGGCCAAGACTGGCAGAGTGAGGATCGAGAGTCAGATAACGCCTGAAAAACTTTGCGGATAGGAGCGCAGGGCCTGTAGGAGCGAACTTGTTCGCGAGGCGCCAAACCTGACACACCGCCTCGCCAACAAGTTGGCTCCTACAGATCCGTGCCTTGTCCGCAGGAATACAAAACCCGTGGGAGCGAGCTTGCTCGCGAAGAGGCCGGGCCAGACAGAACATCTCTTGAGCCAGGAACACTGCTTTCGCGAGCAAGCTCGCTCCCACGGAAAATACAGTGAATCCGTATCAACGAGTCACAACAACGACTTGACCCGCAATTCCTTGGGCATGGAGAAGGTAACGTTCTCTTCGCGGCCTGCCAATTCATCTGCGCCGGTTGCGCCCCAGGCGTGCAGTTGCTGGATCACGCCACGCACCAGGACTTCCGGAGCCGAGGCACCTGCAGTGATGCCGATGCGCTCGACACCGTCGAACCAACTGCGCTGCATGTCTTCGGCGCCATCGATCAGGTAAGCCGGAGTCGCCATGCGCTCAGCCAGTTCGCGCAAGCGGTTGGAGTTGGAGCTGTTCGGGCTTCCGACCACCAGAACCACATCGCACTCGTCAGCCAGTTGCTTGACTGCATCCTGGCGGTTTTGCGTGGCGTAGCAGATGTCGTCCTTGCGCGGGCCACCGATGGCCGGGAAGCGCGTGCGCAGGGCGTCAATCACGCGGCTGGTGTCGTCCATGGACAAGGTCGTCTGAGTCACGAACGCCAGAGCTTGCGGGTTGCGCACCTGCAGATTCGCGACGTCTTCCTCATCCTCGACCAGATAGATCGCACCGCCATTGCTGGCGTCGTACTGGCCCATGGTGCCTTCGACTTCCGGATGACCTTCGTGGCCAATCAGGATGCATTCGCGCCCGTCGCGGCTATAGCGGGCCACTTCGATATGCACCTTGGTCACCAGCGGGCACGTCGCGTCGAACACTTTCAAACCACGGCCTGAGGCCTCGGTGCGCACGGCTTGTGAAACGCCATGAGCGCTGAAAATCACGATGACGTCATCCGGCACCTGGTCCAGCTCTTCGACGAAGATCGCACCGCGAGCGCGCAGGTCTTCGACGACAAATTTGTTGTGAACCACCTCATGGCGCACATAGATCGGCGGGCCAAACACTTCCAGGGCGCGATTGACGATTTCGATCGCACGATCCACTCCAGCGCAGAAGCCGCGGGGGTTGGCGAGTTTGATTTGCATAGGTGCCTCTTATCCACGTGCGAAACAGCCCGAACCCAGACTGGGTAAAAACTACTGCGCTTGGCAATACTGCGTTAAAAACAGGCGAAAAATGCTCATTTAGAACACCTAGAGTCGGGCGCGACCCCGGCCGTTTTTCGCCTGTTTTTGCCTTGTCTTGCCTGCGCTCGTGACGTTTTTACCCACTCTGGACGCTGGGCTCAGGTTCAGACTTACGCCTGGAGCGCCTTGACCTCGAAGATTTCCACTTCGAAGTTAAGGGTCTTGCCTGCCAGCGGGTGGTTGAAGTCGATGGTCACTTGCGCGTCATCGAAGGCTTTGACCACGCCCGGCAGCTCAGTATTGGCCGCATCGTTGAAGATCACCAGCAAACCTTCCGACAGCTCCATGTCCTGGAACTGCGAACGGGGGATGATCTGCACGTTTTGCGGGTTGGGCTGGCCAAAGGCGTTTTCCGGCAGAACCTGCACAGTACGTCGATCACCCGCCTTGAAGCCAAATATTGCGGCCTCGAAACCTGGCAACAGATTGCCGTCACCCACCTTGAATGTGGCCGGGGCCTTTTCAAATGTGCTGTCGACCGTGTCGCCGTTCTCCAGGCGCAAAGCAAAATGCAGGGTGACTTCCGTGTTCTGACCGATGCGTTGCTCGGTCAATAACTGTTCAGTCATTAACGGATTCTCCGGTTTTCTTGCTCTTGAACATATCCAACGCCAGCATGATTGCGCCAACGGTGATTGCGCTGTCCGCGACGTTGAACGCCGGGAAGCCGTGTTCCTTCCAGTGGACGAAGATAAAGTCGATCACATGCCCGATGGCCACGCGGTCGTACAAGTTACCCAATGCCCCGCCCAACACCAATGCCAAGGCAATGGCCAACCAGGTTTCATCCCGGCCCAGACGTTTGAGCCAGACCACCAGCACCACGCTGACCACGACAGCGATCAGGGCGAACAGCCATCGCTGCCAGCCGGAACTGTCAGCCAGGAAGCTGAACGCCGCACCGGTGTTGTAAGCCAGCATCCAGCTGAAGTAGTCCGGAATGATGACGATCTGTTCGTACAATTCCAGACGATTCTCGAAGTAGTATTTGCTGGCCTGGTCAATGACCAGGACCAGCAGGCTCAACCACAGCCAGGACAAACGACCAACGCCTGACTTAGGCATAGTGACGAACCTCGCCTGCACCGCTGATGTTATCGACGCAGCGACCACAGATTTCCGGGTGCTCCGGATTCACGCCGACGTCCTCACGGTGGTGCCAGCAACGCGCGCACTTGGCGTGGCCGGACTTGACCACTTTCAGCTTCAGGCCAGCGACTTCAGTCACCACCGCATCAGCAGGCGCATCCAGCAGAGGCGCGACGCTGGCCGTGGAGGTGATCAATACGAAGCGCAGTTCGTTGCTCAGTTTGGACAGGTCCGCGACCAGCGAGTCCTCGGCATACAAGGTCACTTCGGCCTGCAGGTTGCCGCCAATCGCCTTGGCTGCGCGAAGGTTTTCCATTTCCTTGTTGACCGCGACCTTCACCGCCATGATCCGCTCCCAGTAGGCGCGGTCCAGTTCGAAGTCGGCAGGCATCTCGCTCAGGCCCTGGTACCAGGTGTTGAGCATCACCGATTCGTTGCGCTCGCCCGGCAGGTACTGCCACAGCTCGTCGGCGGTGAACGCCAGGATCGGCGCGATCCAGCGCACCAGCGCTTCGGAGATGTGGAACAACGCGGTCTGGCACGAGCGACGCGCAGTGCTGTCGGCAGCGGTGGTGTACTGGCGGTCCTTGATGATGTCCAGGTAGAAACCACCCAGCTCCTGCACGCAGAAGTTGTGGATCTTGGAGTAGACGTTCCAGAACCGGTATTCGCCGTAGTGTTCTTCCAGCTCGCGCTGCAGCAGCAGCGCGCGATCAACGGCCCAGCGATCCAGCGCCAGCATTTCTTCCGGCGGCAAGATGTCAGTGGCCGGGTTGAAGCCGCTGAGGTTCGAGAGCAGGAAGCGTGCAGTGTTGCGGATCCGCCGGTAGGCATCGGCGCTGCGCTGCAGGATCTGGTCGGAGACCGCCATTTCGCCGGAGTAGTCAGTGGCCGAAACCCACAGACGCATGATGTCCGCGCCCAGGGAGTCGTTGACCTTCTGTGGGGCCACGACGTTGTTCAGCGACTTGGACATCTTGCGACCGTTCTCGTCGACGACGAAGCCGTGGGTCAACAGTTCGCGGTACGGCGCGTGGTCATCCAGCATGCAGCCGGTCAACAGTGACGAATGGAACCAGCCACGGTGTTGGTCGGAGCCTTCCAGGTACAGATCGGCGCGCGGGCCGCTTTCGTGGCCCATAGGATGCGAGCCGCGCAGTACGTGCCAGTGCGTGGTGCCCGAATCGAACCAGACGTCCAGGGTGTCGGAGATCTTGTCGTATTTCGGCGCTTCGTCACCCAGCAACTCGGCGGCGTCCAGCTTGAACCAGGCCTCGATGCCTTCTTTCTCGACGCGCAGTGCCACTTCTTCCATCAGCTCGACGGTACGTGGATGCAGTTCGCCGCTTTCCTTATGCAGGAAGAACGGGATCGGCACGCCCCAGTTGCGCTGACGGGAGATGCACCAGTCCGGGCGATTGGCGATCATCGAGTGCAGGCGAGCCTGACCCCATGCCGGGACGAACTGGGTGTCTTCGATGGCTTTCACGGCCCGCTCGCGCAGGGTGTCGCCGGTCTCAGGCTGCTTGTCCATGCCCACGAACCACTGCGCGGTGGCGCGGTAGATCAGTGGCGACTTGTGGCGCCAGCAGTGCATGTAGCTGTGGGTGATGGTTTCTGTGTCCATCAGGCTGCCGACTTCGGCCAGCTTGTCGATGATGTTCTGGTTGGCCTTGAAGATGAACTGGCCACCGAAGAACTCCAGCGACTCGACATAAACGCCGTTGCTCTGCACCGGGCTGATGATGTCGTCGTTGGTCAGGCCGTAGCTTTTGCTGATCACGAAGTCGTCAACGCCGTAGGCTGGCGAGCAGTGGACCACGCCCGTACCTGCGCCCAGCTCAACGTAGTCGGCCAGGTAAACCGGCGACAGGCGATCGTAGAACGGGTGACGGAAGTTGATCAGTTCCAGCGCGGCACCGGTGGTGGTCGCCAGGACGGTCCCTTCCAGCTTGTAACGCGCCAGGCATGACTCGACCAGCTCGGAAGCCAGCACCAGCAGCTTGTCGCCCACATCAACCAGTGCGTATTCGAACTCCGGGTGGACGTTCAGCGCCTGGTTGGCCGGGATGGTCCACGGGGTGGTGGTCCAGATCACGATGGATGCAGGCTTGCTCAGCGAAGGCAGACCGAATGCGGCCGCCAGCCTGGCTTCATCAGCAATCGGGAACGCCACGTCGATGGTGGAGGATTTCTTGTCCTGGTATTCGACTTCAGCTTCAGCCAGCGCCGAGCCGCAATCGAAACACCAGTTCACAGGCTTGAGGCCCTTGAACACGAAACCGCCCTTGACCATTTCCGCCAGCGCGCGGATTTCGCCCGCTTCGTTGGCAAAGTCCATGGTGCGGTATGGATTGCTCCAGTCACCCAGTACACCCAGACGGATGAACTCGGCTTTCTGGCCTTCGATCTGCTCGGCAGCATAGGCGCGGCACAGCTCGCGGGTCTTGTCGGCTGGCAGGTTCTTGCCGTGAGTCACTTCAACCTTGTGCTCGATCGGCAGGCCATGGCAGTCCCAGCCTGGAACATAAGGCGCGTCGAAGCCCGAAAGGGTTTTCGAGCGGGTGATCATGTCCTTGAGAATCTTGTTAACGGCGTGACCGATGTGAATATTGCCGTTGGCGTAAGGAGGGCCGTCGTGCAGCACGAACTTTGGACGATCCTTGCCAATTTCGCGCAGCTTCTGGTACAGGCCAATGCTGTCCCAGCGCTGCAGAGTTTGCGGCTCGCGCTGGGGCAGGCCGGCCTTCATTGGGAAGGCGGTGTCCGGAAGATTTAGCGTGGCTTTATAGTCGGTCATTTCGAACTCTTAATTAGCGGTTAGCCATGCCAATGGGCACGGGCGGCGGCGACGTCCGCATTGATCGCCGTCTTGAGCGCCTCCAGTGAGGCGAAACGCTGCTCATCACGCAGCTTGTGGTGGAAAGCCACCGTCAAACGCCGGTCGTATAAATCACCGGCAAAATCCAGAAGATGCACTTCAAGGTGGGCACTGCCATCACCTGCCACGGTCGGGCGCACGCCGATGTTGGCGACCCCCGGCCAGACGTTGCCATCAATGCTCGCGCTGACCAGGTAAACCCCGGTCAACGGAACGCGACGACGCTTGAGCTGCACGTTGGCAGTGGGCGTACCCAACTGACGAGCCAGCTTCTGGCCATGGAGGATGCGTCCGGTAATCCGGAACGGGCGACCGAGCATACGCTCGGCAAGGGCGAAATCCGCCACTGCCAGCGCATTGCGCACCTTGGTACTGCTGACGCGAACGCCATCGATCTCGACAGTCTGCGCCGCCTCGACCGTGAAGCCACGGGCAATGCCCGCTTGTTGCAGGAAGTCGAAATCGCCGATCCGGTCGCAACCGAAACGGAAATCATCGCCCACCTCAAGATGTTGTATCCCCAGGCCCTGGATCAGCACGGTATCGACGAACTCCGCCGCACTGAGCTTGCTCAGACGCTGGTTGAAGGCCAGGCACAGGACTCGATCCACACCCTCGGCAGCCAGCAGTTCAAGCTTGTCGCGCAGGCGCGCCAAACGTGCCGGCGCCGTGGCTGGAGTAAAGAACTCACGCGGTTGCGGTTCGAAAATGACCACGCAACTGGGCACGCCCAACTCGACAGCACGATCACGCAAGCGCGCCAGAATAGCCTGGTGGCCCCGGTGAACACCGTCAAAGTTGCCAATAGTGGCAACGCAGCCCCGATGCTGGGGGCGCAGATTATGGAGGCCTCGAACCAGCTGCATAACGCACTTCTTGCTCATAAAGTGGCCGATTATAACCACACACAGCCCCGGACGACAGGCAACTGACCGAGGCAAAACAACAGTCGTCGGCCTGTAACGCAAAAAACCGACGACCACCCTTTACCGCCGCTGCCTACATCACCGCGCTACGGGCGAAATCTTTCAGGCGAAACCCCAGCAGCAGCAGCGACGCAAAATAGGCCACGAGCCCCGCCGCGACCAGCCCACCCAGGCGAATGAAGCGTTCCAGCATGTGACCCTCGCTCCACTCCGGCATAACGTGCATCAGCCCCAGCAACACGCCGGACATCACGCCCACCGCCAGCACCAGCTTGAAGAAAAACTTCAACCAGCCTGGCTGCGGCTGAAACAAATCCTGCTTGCGCAACTGCCAAAACAGCAGCAGAGCGTTGATGCACGCTCCGACACTGATCGCCAGCGCCAACCCGGCATGTTGCAGCGGCCCAATGAAAACCAGGTTCAGCAGCTGAGTCACTATGAGGGTGAAGATGGCGATTTTCACCGGGGTGCGAATATTTTGTTGCGCATAAAAGCCGGGCGCCAGGACCTTGATCACGATGATGCCCAGCAAACCTACGGAATACGCGATCAAGGCACGCTGGGTCATGGCCGCATCCACGGCATCGAACTTGCCGTACTGAAACAGGGAGACGGTCAACGGCTCGGCGAGGATTCCCAGCGCCAGGGTGCATGGCAGGACCAGCACAAAACACAGCCGCAGCCCCCAATCGAGGATTCGCGAATACTCGTGACGGTCCTTGTTGGCGTAGGTTTTCGACAGGATCGGCAACAGGATCGTGCCCAGCGCAACGCCTAGCACGCCTGACGGTAATTCCATCAAACGGTCGGCGTAGTACATCCAGGACACTGAACCGGCTACAAGGAACGAGGCAAAAATCGTGTTGATAATCAGAGAAATCTGACTCACGGAGACGCCAAGGATAGCAGGCAGCATCTGCTTCATGACCCGCCAGACGCCGCTGTCACGCAGATTCAAACGCGGCAGCACCAACATGCCGATCTTTTTCAGGTGCGGCAGCTGATAGAGCAGTTGCAGAAGCCCGCCCACTAAAACGGCCCAGCCCAAGGCCATGACCGGGGGATCGAAGTAAGGCGTCAGGAACAGCGCAAAGAAAATCATGCTGACGTTGAGCAGCGTCGGCACGAAAGCCGGAACGGAAAACCGGTTCCATGTGTTGAGAATCGCGCCCGCCAGGGAGGACAGGGAGATCAGCAATATATAAGGAAAGGTCACCCGCAGCAGGTCCGAGGTCAGGGCGAACTTCTCCGGGGTATCGGCAAACCCTGGCGCAGTGGCCCAGATCACCCAGGGCGCCGCGACGACCCCAAGCAGCGTGACAATCGCCAACACCAGCGTCAGCAGGCCTGTGACATAGGCCACGAAGGTGCGAGTGGCCTCTTCGCCTTGCTGGCTTTTATATTCGGCCAGGATCGGCACAAAGGCCTGGGAGAAAGCACCCTCGGCGAAGATCCTTCGCAGCAGATTAGGCAATTTGAACGCAATAAAGAACGCATCCGTTGCCATCCCGGCACCAAATGTACGCGCGATGATGGTGTCCCGAATAAAGCCCAACACCCTTGAAAGCAGGGTAATAGAGCTGACGGCGGCCAATGATTTGAGTAGGTTCATTAAAGAATTTAGCGCCTTGGCTAAAGGACCGGCGATTAACCTGTCCATTTATGCGATACTCCGCGCCGCAAAAGCCCAGAGCCAAAGCCGGCGAGTTTACAGGTCGCGCACCGGAAATAAATATCCCGGTCGAATGCGGCAACCGCTCGGCGGAACATATCGACGACCCTTGACAATGAGTCCAGTCATCGGCATGATTCGCGGCCTATTTTGTAAGCTATTTCCTAAAAAGTCTTTCGAGGAGCTCGACGGTGGCCAACACACCTTCCGCCAAAAAACGTGCAAAACAGGCTGAGAAGCGTCGCAGCCACAACGCCAGCCTGCGTTCCATGGTTCGTACCTACATCAAGAATGTAGTTAAAGCCATCGACGCAAAAGACGCTGAAAAAGCGCAAGCTGCCTATGTTCTGGCTGTTCCTGTTATCGACCGTATGGCCGATAAAGGCATCATCCACAAGAACAAAGCTGCTCGCCATAAGAGCCGCCTGAATGGTCACATCAAAGACCTGAGCGTTGCTAAAGCAGCCTAAGCGATAAGCTTGAGCTGTTAAAAAACCGACCCAAGGGTCGGTTTTTTGTTGTCTGCGATTTGGCATACCTATCGCAAATCAATGTGGGAGCGGATTTATCCGCGAAGAGGCCGGTACATTCGACACATATTTGGCGGCTGAACCACCCCATTCGCGAATGAATTCGCTCCCACAAAATCCCACACGCATCCCAACCAATGTTACGGCGCGGGCGCGGGCGACCACGGCAGAATTGGAATCGCAGTCACCGCATTCTGCGGGCTACCCTCGATGATTCGGTCGCTGTAGACCAGATACACCAACGCGTTACGCTTCTTATCGAAGAAGCGCACGACCTGCATGGTCTTGAAGACCAGCGACGTGCGCTCCTTGAACACCTCATCACCGTCCTTGAGGTTTTCCTTGAAGTGGATCGGCCCCACCTGGCGACAGGCGATGGACGCCTCCGCACGATCCTCAGCCAACCCCAGACCACCCTTCACGCCGCCAGTCTTGGCGCGCGACAGGTAGCAGGTCACGCCATCGACCTTCGGATCATCAAACGCCTCAACCACGATACGATCGTTAGGACCGACGAGCTTGAACACCGTCGACACCTGACCGATCTCTTCGGCCGAAGCCAGCATCGGCAGCACCAGCAAAGCTCCGAGCAGTCCTTTCAGTACGCGCATTACGTCTTCCTTATCTTGCAATAGATTTCGCGCCATCAAACACGAGACTTGTAGGAAATTCCCCTGTGCTCCCTGCCGCAGCGCTGTAGCGCAGCAAACACAGGACCTGTGGGAGCGAGCTTGCTCGCGATGCGGTACATCTGTTGATAAATTATCGCCTGACATGACGCTTTCGCGAGCAAGCTCGCTCCCACAGATCTTATGTTTGCTGCGCGACAGCGCGGCGTCCGGACGACGTGGGCACTCCTACAGGAAAGCGTCTCGATTCACACCAGAATCAGGTTATCCCGATGCACCAACTCAGGCTCAGCCATGTAGCCCAGCACCCGCACGATAGCCTCAGAGGACTGACCAATAATCTTTTGCGCCTCAAGCGCACTGTAGTTACTCAAGCCACGGGCGATTTCACGACCATCCGGCGCTACGCAGACCACCATCTCACCGCGACGGAAGCTGCCCTGCACCAGCTTGACGCCGACCGGCAGCAGGCTTTTGTGATCCCGACTCAGCGCAGCAACAGCACCTTCATCCAGCACCAGTGTGCCGCGCGTCTGCAGATGCCCGGCCAGCCACTGCTTACGCGCAGCAAGCATCTCGCGCTCAGGCGACAGCAGCGTACCCAGCCGCTCCCCCGCCTTCAGACGTGCCAGTACGCGCTCAATGCGCCCACCCACGATGACCGTGTGCGCACCCGAGCGAGCCGCCAGACGCGCCGCCCGCAGCTTGGTCTGCATACCGCCACGACCCAGCGCACCACCAGTGCCACCCGCAACGGCATCCAGCGCCGGATCATCGGCCCGCGCTTCGTAGATCAATTGAGCTTCAGGGTTGTTGCGCGGATCGGCATCGAACATGCCGTCGCGATCCGTAAGAATCACCAACAGATCAGCTTCGACGAGATTAGCCACCAGCGCAGCCAGTGTGTCGTTGTCGCCAAAGCGAATTTCATCCGTCACCACGGTGTCGTTTTCGTTGATGACCGGCACCACGCCCAACTCGACCAGCGTACGCAAGGTGCTGCGCGCGTTGAGGTAGCGCTTGCGATCTGACAGATCGTCGTGGGTCAGAAGAATCTGCGCCGTGTGGCGGCCGTGCTCGGCAAAACTGGATTCCCACGCTTGAACCAAGCCCATCTGACCGATCGCGGCAGCAGCCTGAAGCTCATGCATGGCGCTGGGTCGCGAGGTCCAGCCCAAACGGCTCATGCCCGCAGCCACAGCCCCGGAAGACACCAGCACCAATTCAACGCCTGCCTCATGCAGCGCCACCATCTGTTCGACCCAAACACCCATCGCCGAGCGATCCAGCCCCTTGCCATCAGCCGTCAGCAAGGCACTGCCAATCTTCACGACCCAGCGTTGGGCACCTGTCACTTTGCTGCGCATCATCTTCCAACCTTAGCCAGAGAATTTTGGTAGATACAAATTCAAGATATCAGATACAAAAACGCCGCTTATAAATAAGCGGCGTCTAGTTTACTGCAGAGGATCAGTCGCGGACGTAAATGATTTCCGGACCATCTTCATCATCCACATCTTCTTCATCCCAATCATCGTCACCGATGTCGTGGACGCTCTTAACGCCGCTACGGCGCAAGGCACGCTGATCATCCAGCGCTTGCAACTGGGCACGCGCTTCGTCTTCGATGCGCTGATCCAGCTCGGCCAGCTCCTCGGCATAACCAGGCTCTTCGGCGATGCGAAGGCTGCGCTCTTCGAGGTAACGCATGATGTCGCGGCTGAGCTGCTCGGTGCCTTCTTTGGCGATTGCCGAGATGACATAGACAGGACCGGTCCACTCCAGGCGATCAACGATTTCTTTGACCCGAGCTTCATGCTCTTCTTCAAGGATCTGGTCGCACTTGTTCAGCACCAGCCAGCGATCACGCTCAGCCAGGGACGGGCTGAACTTGACCAGCTCGTTGGTGATGATTTCAGCAGCGTCCGGCGCGCTGCTTTCATCCAGCGGCGCCATGTCGACGAGGTGCAGCAGCAAACGAGTACGCGCCAAGTGCTTGAGGAAGCGAATCCCCAGGCCTGCGCCATCCGATGCGCCTTCGATGAGGCCCGGGATGTCAGCCACAACGAAACTCTTCCAGCGATCGACACTGACCACACCCAGGTTCGGCACCAGGGTCGTGAACGGATAGTCGGCCACTTTCGGCTTGGCAGCGGATACGGAACGGATAAAGGTACTTTTGCCAGCATTCGGCAAGCCCAACAGGCCCACATCGGCCAGTACTTTCAACTCAAGCTTGAGGTCACGCTGATCGCCTGGCTTGCCAGGGGTGGTCTGACGCGGCGCACGGTTGGTACTGGACTTGAAACGGGTGTTACCCAGGCCGTGCCACCCACCCATGGCAACCAGCAGACGCTGACCCGCCTTGGTGAGGTCGCCGATGATTTCCTGGGTGCTGGCGTCGATTACAGTGGTGCCGACCGGCACGCGCAATACCAGCTCTTCGCCCTTCTTGCCGGTGCAATCCGCGCTGCCGCCATTCGAACCACGCTCGGCGTCGAAGTGACGGGTGTAACGGTAGTCGACCAGGGTGTTGAGGTTTTCGTCGGCGACCATGAAGATCGAGCCGCCATCACCACCGTCGCCGCCGTTAGGGCCGCCGTTCTCGATGAATTTTTCGCGACGGAAGCTCATGCAACCGTTGCCGCCATCACCGGCTTTTACTCGAATGGATACTTCATCTACAAATTTCATAACGCACGCCTCCCGCCACAGGGACGAGCAGAACAACATAAATTACATAAGGCTCTTGCAAAAATGAGCGTTGCGATACCGATCAAAAACCAGCGACCTCAAAGGTCAACATCACAACAGCCCGCACAAACAGTTTTGCAAGAGACTCACCAAAGCCTTTTACAGCCTACATCCTTCAAAAACGAAAAAGCCCCGTCGCGAGACAGGGCTTTTCCAGCTGCTGCATGATTACGCTGCGGAGACTTCAGTCTTCGGAACGATGCTCACGTAGCGACGACCGAAGGCGCCTTTAACCTGGAACTTGATCACGCCTTCCACTTTCGCGAACAGGGTGTGATCTTTGCCCATACCAACGCCGTAGCCAGCGTGGAATTGGGTGCCGCGCTGACGCACGATGATGTTGCCCGGAATGATTGCCTGGCCGCCATACATCTTCACGCCAAGGCGTTTAGCTTCTGAATCGCGACCGTTACGGGTACTACCACCAGCTTTTTTGTGTGCCATGAGTCAATTCTCCTAGTGAGGGATTAGGCTGAAATTAAGCCTGAATACCGGTGATTTTGATCTCGGTGTACCACTGGCGGTGGCCCATACGCTTCATGTGGTGCTTACGACGACGGAACTTGATGATGCGAATTTTGTCGTGGCGACCTTGGGAGATCACTTCAGCTACAACGGTAGCGCCGGCAACAACTGGTGCGCCGATGTTAACGTCGTCGCCATTGGCAACCAACAGAACGCGATCAAAAGTAACGGATTCGCCGGTAGCGATTTCCAGCTTCTCGATCTTCAGGTATTCACCTGGAGCAACTTTGTACTGCTTGCCACCGGTAACGATTACTGCATAAGACATGGTATTTCTCCGAAAATCCTGCTCACCCAGCTCTTTATAAGTAGAGATATTGGCTGGCATGGCTGCTTGGGGCTGGAACGGCCCGGTCGCAATTGCGTAAGGCAGGTGCTGCCCAGGAAAGTTAGGGTGCGCGATTGTACGCAACGCTTCGAACGCTTGCAAGAGGCGGGATGTCATACCTTGACACGCTCTGACCCGCAACCTAGCATGCGGCGCAACCCTTCTGGAGCACCTCTCGTTGATGCAACCTCAAGCCTTCTACCGCGCGGTGGCGGACGATTTCAGTGCCGTCGACGTCATTATCAAGAAGCAGCTGACGTCGCGGGTACCGTTGGTCTCGAAAATCGGCGACTACATCACCTCCGCTGGCGGCAAACGCCTGCGCCCCCTGCTTGTGCTGCTCTGCGGCAAGGCACTGGGCCGTGAAGGCGATGACCTGCGCCTGCTGGCTGCCACCATTGAATTCCTGCACACCGCCACCCTGCTGCATGACGACGTGGTCGACATGTCCGGCATGCGCCGCGGCCGCTCCACCGCCAACGCGCTGTGGGGCAACGCGCCCAGCGTCCTGGTCGGTGACTTCCTTTATTCGCGCTCGTTCGAAATGATGGTCGAACTGGGCTCGATGCCGGTGATGAAGATCCTGTCGAAAGCGACACGCGTCATCGCCGAGGGCGAAGTGCTGCAGTTGTCAAAAGTGCGCGACGCCAGCACCACCGAAGAAACCTACATGGAAGTGATTCGCGGCAAGACAGCCATGCTGTTCGAAGCCTCGACCCACAGTGCTGCTGCCCTGTGCAACGCCAGCGAAGAGCAGAGCGAAGCCCTGCGCACGTTTGGCGATCACCTGGGTGTGGCGTTCCAGCTGGTTGACGACCTGCTTGACTACCGTGGCGACGCTGAAACCCTGGGCAAGAACGTCGGCGACGATCTGGCCGAAGGCAAGCCGACCCTGCCGCTGATCTACACCATGCGCGAAGGCACAGCCGAACAGGCTGCACTGGTCCGCCAGGCTATTCAGAAGGGTGGCCTGGAAGACCTGGAAAGCATCCGCGACGCCGTCGAAAGCGCCGGCGCCTTGGATTACACCGCGCAACTGGCTCGCGATTACGTTGCTCGCGCCATCAAATGCCTGGACGCTCTGCCGCCTAGCGAATACCGCGATGCATTGGTAGAGCTGAGTGAATTCGCGGTCGCCCGCACTCACTGATTGCCCGCTGTAACCAAAGAGCCCGTCCATGTGACGGGCTTTTTTATAGGTGACGAGAAGCCTCAAGTTGACGCCGTGGGACCGGCTTTAGCCGGGAAGGCTGCGTTCCTGACGACAATGATGCAGCGTATGTACCGGCCTCTTCCCGGCTAAAGCCGGTCCCACGTCAACCCCCTCCCACTCGCCGAACATGACCCACATCAACCACTCAGCGTAAAATGCGAACAATTCTCAATAGAGACTTGCTATTCCACCAATAAGAATTATTCTCATTGAAACCTTTCAAGGAGAACGACATGACTTATTTGATCGATGCCTGGCTGGATCGGCCGCACCCTTACCTGCGAATTCTGCATCGCGAAACCGGCGAGGTGTGTGCTGTGCTCGAAGAGGAAGCGCTGGACGAGCTGCGTGATCAGGGTGATCTGGATGTGCATGACCTGAGCTCAAGCGAGCCGATCGTGCTGAAGGAGCTGGTGCGTAATCTGTTTCTGTTCTGCTACGCCCGGGCATTGCGCCCTATCAGTGAACTGCATTGAGCATGAATCCACCTTTGGCGACCGGTGCTGAACGAATCACCGGGATTCGTTCAGCACACGACTGATTGACTGAAGTCGATCAGAGAACGTCGAGCAGCTCGACGTCGAATACCAGCACGCTGTGCGGCGGGATGCTGCCAACGCCTTGAGCGCCGTAAGCCAGCTCGCTTGGCACGTGCAGACGCCATTTGCTGCCAGCGTTCATCAGTTGCAGGGCTTCGGTCCAGCCCGGGATCACGCCGCCGACCGGGAATTCAGCAGGCTCGCCACGCTCGTAGGAGCTGTCGAACACGGTGCCGTCGATCAGCGTGCCGTGGTAGTGAGTGCGCACCTGATCTTCGCGCGATGGCTTGGCGCCGTCACCGGTGGTCAGCACTTCGAACTGCAGGCCGGAAGCCAGGGTGGTAACGCCTTCGCGCTTGCCGTTCTCAGCCAGGTAAGCCAGGCCAGCGCCCGCAGCTTGTTCAGCCTTGGCAGCGGCTTCAGCCTGCATGATTTCGCGAATGACTTTGAAGCTGGCGGACATTTCTTCAGCGCCCACACGGCTTGGCTGGCCACCGAATGCATCGGTCAAACCCGCGATGATCGCTTCCAGGTTGACGCCCGGTGGCGGGTTGTCGCGCAGTTGGTCGCCCAGTTGACGGCCGATGCCGTAGCTGACGCGTGTTTCGTCGGTGGACAGGTTGACTTCGGACATATCACTGCTCCGCAAAGGGAGCGCTCAAACAAAGCGCCCCGAACCAAAAGGGCGAGCAGCCTAGCACATCGGATGCGTCATATGACCTGTAGGAGCTGCCGAAGGCTGCGAAAGCGTCGTACTAGGCAAATCGCTTTCGCAGCCTTCGGCAGCTCCTACAGAACAGACATTCCAGCTGTTACCACTTCGACTCAAAACTGATCGGCACCCGCAGTGCTTCGCGCTTGTCGACAGGCATGCCGCACATTTCATCGTGGACCACGGCATGGACCAGGTGAAATGGCACCGGGGGCAATTCCCGCAGTAGTTCGCGAGCATGCTCGACTGAGCGCAAATGCCGCGTTTCGCCCCGCTCACCCCTGAGCAGTTGCACCACACCCTGGGTGCGGGCTTCGAGCAAGTAGATACCGCCTTCTATGGAAATCAGATTCAGCTCATCGATACTGCCGGCATGCAGGTGCTCGGCCAATTCGTTTTCGGTCATCTGCACATCCCTCGTTGGACACTGTTCCCGCTAAACCGGGCGCTGCCCAAGGTAACGGATTTGCGACCCCAAAACGACGCCGCCCGTCCAATCTTTCGATGGCCGGGCGGCGCGTTGTCACGTTGCTGGTTAACGTGAGCGGGCGATCAATGCTTGGTGACTTTATCCAGATAACCCATGGCGAACGCCGAAACGACGAAAGTCATGTGGATGATCACGTACCACATCAGGTATTGCGGCTCGATGTTCTTGGCGTCCATGAACACGCGCAGCAGGTGAATTGAGGAAATCGCAACGATGGACGCCGCCACTTTCATCTTCAATGACGAAGAGTCCATGGTGCCCAGCCAGTTGAGCTTTTCCTTGCCTTCATCGATGTCCAGCTGGGAAACGAAGTTCTCGTAGCCCGAGATCATCACCATGACCAGCAGGCCACCGACCAGCGCCATGTCGATCAGCGACAGCAGGACCAGAATAAGGTCGGCCTCGGCCAGTGCGAACACATTGGGCAGGACGTGGAAGATTTCCTGGAAGAATTTCAGCACCAGAGCCAGCAACCCCAGGGACAGACCGAAATAAAGCGGAGCCAGCAGCCAACGCGAGGCATACATGGCATTTTCGACAAAGCGTTCCATTGAAACTTACCGATGGTGGGAAATGCGGGCGAGTATATCAGCCCCTCGGGAATTCACAGAATGTGACCGAAGGCCGCGCTGAACGGGGGATGAGGCGATCACTGCAGCCTTTGGCGTGTCAGGCTAGAGGCAGGATCGCATGCAGGGTGAAAGTGGCGGATCAGAATGGTGAGCTGCGGGCAATCCGAGAAGTGTCGGCGTTGATGCGGCGCAGCTCGCCTTGCAGGTGCAGCCCCCAGATGGGGACATCGTCGACTTGCTGATAACCATGCAACGCAAGGCTTTCAGCGATGGTAGCCATCACCGACTCGGCAGCTGTCGGCCCGGGGAAAGGCCCCTGGCATTTGATGGCGGAAGGTTGTTCCCCGGACATTCCTGCGGCAAACAGCAACGTCCACATGCCGTTTTCACCTGAAAGGGGGCGTATCGCACATTCGATTCGGGTCATCAGACCCAGGCATTGGCGGGTAAGGCAGAGGCTGCGCGGCATGGCGAGCTCCTTATTGGCTACGGTATTCGCCGCACTTGAAGTGCTGTAAGGCGCGTCAGTCCCTTTGACAACCGTGGTACGGAGACAGGATAGAAGAAATGATGGATTGGGAAAGGTGGGGGGATGAACGGCACATAGCCATGTGATGAATATCATGAGCCTGTAAGAGATTGGCGCCACTATGCAGATCCGTGGGAGCGAATTCATTCGCGAATAGGCCAGTACAGCCGATAGAGATGCGTCGTCTGTACAGCCGTCTTCGCGAATGAATTCGCTCCCACAGAGGTGCGGCGGGATCTGGTTCAATACCCGTCGCACTCAATGGAATCGGAGATAACGCGCAAATCAAAACCAGCGCCAGTCCTTGTGGGAGCGAATTCATTCGCGAATAGGCCAGTACAGTCGATAGAGATGCGTCGTCTGTACAGCCGTCTTCGCGAATGAATTCGCTCCCACAGGGTTCATGCGGCGGTGCTTAGGCTTTGAGCTCCGGAGATAACTGTGCGGGCTCTTTCTCCAGTTCTTCCTTGAAATCCTCATCGCTGAGCATTTCGGCGATGTCGCGCAGTCGCTCGACCACCCGTGCATTGACGCTGCCTTCCGGGAATTCGCCATTCTCGTCCGGCTCCCCCGCAGGCTCGCCCACCAGCAGGCTCAAAGCTTCGTCTGCCTGACGCACCGCGTAAACATGGAACTGCCCGGCGCGTACCGCTTGCAGCACACGCTCATCCAGCATCAGCGTCGCGACGTTGGCCTGCGGGATGATTGCGCCCTGCTCGCCCGTCAGCCCGCGCGCTTCGCAGAGTCGGAAGAAGCCTTCGATTTTCTCGTTGACCCCGCCCACCGCCTGCACTTCACCGAACTGGTTGATCGAACCGGTAATCGCGAAACACTGCTTGAGCGGCGTTTTCGACAGCGCCGAGATCAAGGTGCACGCCTCGCCCAGCGAAGCACTGTCGCCATCCACGTAACCGTAGGACTGCTCCAGCGCAATGCTCGCAGAGATCGCCAGCGGGAATTCCTGCGCATAGCGGCTGCCCAGATAACCGGTGAGGATCATCACGCCCTTGGAGTGAATCGGCTGACCCAGGTTGACCTCCCGCTCGATGTCGACGATCCCGCTGCCACCGGGATAGACCGTGGCGGAAATCCGCGCAGGCACCCCGAAGGCCGAATCGCCGACTTCAAGCACCGTCAGGCCATTGCACTTGCCCACTGCGGCGCCATCGGTGTCGATGAGGATGATCCCCGCCAGCATGTCATCGAGGATCCGCGCCGACACTCGCCCGGTACGCGTGGCCTTGGCCTTGAGCGCCCGTTCGATATGGCCTGCGTCGGTTTTATCGTCACTGGCCAGCTGGCGAATGAAATCCGCCTCGCTGACCAACTGGAACAAGTCACCGATGCGCGCCGACAGGCGCCCCTGATGCTCGGCCAGACGCGCGCTATAGGTCGCCAGACGCGCGACGGCATCGGCGGTCAGTGGCGCCATGCCTTCTTCGGAAGTACGGGTTTTCAGCAACTGAGCGAACTGCTCCAGGGTTTCGTCGTACATCGGGATGTCTTCGTCGAAATCCACCAGCACGCGGAACATCTCCTGGAAGTCCGGATCCAGGTCTTGCAGGGTGTAATACAGCGAACGTGCGCCGATGATGATCACTTTGACCTGCAACGGAATCACTTGCGGGGTCAGGCTGACCGTGGCCAGGCGGCCCATTTCACCCAATGGCGATTCCATTTTCAGCTTGCGCGACTGCAAGGCACGCTTGAGGGCGTCCCACACATAAGGCTCGCTGAGCATCTTTTCCGCTTCCAGCACCAGAAAGCCGCCATTGGCGCGATGCAACGCACCGGGCCGTAGCTGCCGATACGTGGTGTAGAGCGCGCCTTGATCGGTGCTGTACTCGATGCGACCAAACAGGTTGTCGTAAGTCGGATGCGGCTCGAACACCACCGGTGCGCCGCCACTGGCCGAATGCCCCACCACCAGGCTCGGGCTGTATTGCTCTTCGAGCAGCTTGCGGGCCTGGGCGTCGGTCTTGCTGTCGTCGACCAGTTGCTCGACCACGGTTTTGAGCAGGTACACCTGCATGGCTTGCAGATAAGCACACACCGCCGCGTTTTCCGCATATTGCTCGGACAACGGCGCCAGCAAGGGCTGCAAGGCCAGGGTGATGGTTTCTTCGTTCAGCTGACGCATCTGGTTGCTGGATTCACGCTTCCACTGCGGCAGGCTGGCGAGCTCTTCGTTCAAGCGCTCCTCAAGGCCGGAGATATCCTCGTGAAAACGTTCGCGATCAACCTCAGGCAACTGCGAGAACTCAGCCTCATCCAGCGCCTTGCCATCAAGCATCGGCGTGAAGGCGATATTGGTGCTGTCGCGGTACAGCGCGATGTCTTTTTCCAGGGCCAGACGCTCGATCACGTCCAGGGCCTTGTCGTAGCGCTGGTTGAAAGCGCGATCAATGCCGCTCTTCTTCTGCTGGTAAGAGGGGTGTTCGAACACCGCCGGGAACGTCGCCAGCAGGTTGTCGATCAGGCCACCGATATCGGAAATGAATTGATGGGCGCTGCCCGGTGGCAACTCCAGTGCACGGGGCTCGCGAGGCTCATCGAAATTATTGACGTAGACCCAGTCGCACGGCGTCTGCAGGCGTTTGCCTTCGGCCTTGAGGTAACGCTTCACGAACGAGAAACGGCCG
This sequence comes from Paucimonas lemoignei, assembly GCA_900475325.1. GTDB lineage: Bacteria > Pseudomonadota > Gammaproteobacteria > Pseudomonadales > Pseudomonadaceae > Aquipseudomonas. The sequence goes on along the minus strand of LS483371.1, from coordinate 1,052,366 downwards.
GTGCCGGGCTCGCCCATGACAAACACGTTGTAACCGGGGCGCGGCATGGCCACGCCAAATTGCAGGGCTTCTACTGCTCGTTCCTGGCCGAGCACACCGCGAAAGGGCTCCAGATCATTGGTCGTCGAGAAGCTGAACTGTTCAGCGGAAAAAGGACGTGTCAGCGCTTCAGGCGCAAGACGCAGGCTGGCAGCTACAGTATCGGGCATCGGGCATCCTTACATCAGGCGGGGCAGATGGCGGCATTCTGGCGCTCGCTGCCCACGACATGCAAGACAGGAACAGGGGTAAAGCTTCAGGAGCGGGGCAATGCCCAAGCCAGAGCGGTCAATCCGGGCTCTATTTTTCAACAACATTTTGTAATAACCAGCGGAACCCTTGTATCGCGCCTAAGCTCCAAGTCTGGGTGTACCAGTCATTGAACAGCTGGTCGCCTTGGCGCATCACGAAGCCATGAACCCTGACCCTTGGTTGAATATAAAGAGAATAAAGCTATGAAACGGATTCTTCTCGGTACTCTCTTCGCAGCTGTTTCCATCAACGCGATGGCCCAGGCTCCTGGTGGCCCGGATTGCGGTTGGGGCAACATGTTGTTTGAAGGTCAGCGCGGTACTCCCGCTCACTTCCTCGCATCGACTACCAACGGCACGTCCGGTAACGCCACCTTCGGCATGACCTCGGGCACCAATGGCTGCTCCACCAACAGCGCGCTGACTTACGGCGGCAAATCCTGGATTGCCATGAATGGCATGATGGACGAGCTGTCCAAAGACATGGCGATGGGTCAGGGTGAAGCACTGACCACCTACGCGGTGGTTCTGGGCGTTGCACCGCAAGACCGTGCGCATTTCGCCGCAGTCACTCACGAGCACTTCAACCAGATTTTCAGCAAGGCCGACGCCACTGCTGAAGACGTTCACACCAACACCCTCGACGTGCTGAAAAACGATCCAACCCTGGCCAAATACGCTACCCAGGCATAAGCTCGTTGCGCCCGCCTCTCTGTCATGGAGGGCGGGCGTTGTTGTGCTTGCTGCGCTCTATTCTCCGGCTCGCCCTACTTCCGTCCTTCCCCTGAATAGTTGCTTTTTATGCTCAAACGCCTTGTGTATCTGGCGCTCTGCGTCTGCACCCCGCTGTCCGCCGCACAACATGCGAGCGATGAACGTTTGCAGCAACTGGCCAATGAGCCGTTCTGGATTTCACTCGGGCACTATGAAACCGCAAAACTCGGCGGCTGGCGCAGCTATGTCGACGACCCAAAATTCTTTCTCTCGGCCAACGGTGCACATGACCCCAAGGCCGAGCTGAGCGCTACCCTTGATGCGATCTACGCCCCTGCCAGTGCCGGGGAGAAGCATGCGCAGTGTGTTTATCCATCCCGCACCCGCTGGTTGAAGGATCAACTGCACCTCACCGACTTGCCCAAACTGGAATGCAAAGAGTTCACCCAGTGGTTCAAGGACGTCGCGCCTGACAGCGCCGTGATGATTTTCCCGGCGGCCTATCTCAACAGCCCGTCATCCATGTTTGGCCATACGTTGCTGCGCATCGATCAGGCTGACGTGAAAACCAACAACACCGCGTTGCTCAGCTATGCGATCAACTTCGGCGCCTATATCGAAGGCATGGACAACAGCATCCTGTACGCCTGGAAAGGCCTGGCAGGTGGTTACCCCGGCCTGTTCGCACTGGTGCCTTACCAGGAAAAGCTGTCCGAATACCGCAGCCTGGAAAACCGCGACCTGTGGGAATACCACCTGAACCTGACGCCGGAAGAAACCGGGCGCATGGTTGAGCACGTCTGGGAATTGAAGCAGATTCGTTTCGGCTACTTCTTCTTCGACGAAAACTGCTCCTATCGCCTGCTGGAATTGCTGCAGGTGGCGCGCCCGGGTTTGCAACTGACTGAGCAATTCCCCCTGACCGCCATACCCACCGACACGGTCAAGGCCGTCAAAGCCGCAGGCCTGGTCGAGAAAATCGATTACCGCCCTTCCCGTGAGCGCGAGCTACTGGAGCGCGCCAAGCCGCTGGACAGCTCCGAACAACAATGGGTATTGGACGTCAGCGCCGATCAGAAGCAGCTGCAGAATCCGCACTATCTGGCGCAACCCAAAGAACGTCGGGCATTGATTCAGGACGCGGCCTATCGCCTGGAGCGTTACCGCGCCAATGGCCTGGAACGTGACAGCGAGCGTTCGCAACGCAGCTTCGAGCTGTTGCGGGCGATCAATCAGAACCCACCACCACAATTGGACATTCAGCGTCCAGGCCTGCCGGAAGACGGTCATGAGTCCCGCACCTGGCAAGCCGGTGTCGGTACTCGTGATGACAAAGCTTTTGCCGAATATGGCCTGCGCATGGCCTATCACGACCTCAACGACAACGCTTATGGCTTCCCGCTGGGCGCGCAGATCGAGATTCTGCAACTCAAGTTGCGTCAGTACGAAGGCAATCACTGGCAATTGCAGCAACTGGATCTGGCCACTATCCGCTCCCTGACCCCGCGTAATGCGCTGTTGCAACCCTGGTCATGGCAAGTGACGGGGGGACTGGAGCGGGTGCTGGGCAAGCATGGCGATGAAACATTGGTCTCGCACGTCAATGGCGGTGCCGGTGGCACCTGGCAGCTGGGCGAAGGCGTACTCGGCTTTGCGCTGGGCACGGCGCGGGTCGAGCACAACAATGATTTTGCCGAGTTCATCTCTCCCGCTGCGGGTTTCAATACCGGCGTGCTGTGGCGTAACCCGCTGGGCAACCTGAGCCTTGAAGCCAAGGGCGACTACTTCACCAACGGCGAAGTGCGCCGCAACATCAGCCTCAATCAGCAGTGGGAGCTGTCGCGCAACGTCGGCCTGCGCCTGAGCGCACAACGCGAGTTCAGCCAGTTGAGCTCACCGCAGAATGAAGTGATGCTTGAGGTGAAGTGGTATCACTATTGATTAGCGTCGGGATGCCCACGGTGGAATGGCTGAACGCCGATCACCGTGGGAGCGAATTTATTCGCGAATGCGTTGGATGCGCCACCCTATCAATACCTGAACGAACACCGAATCATTGCTGCCGCCTTCGCGAATAAATTCGCTCCCACAGGTGCCGCGCAATACACGACATCACGAACCGATCATCCGACGAAACTAAACGCGCCGCCCCATGGCCCAACCTTCCATTAGAGGAGAAAAGCCATGAGCCGCGCCTTCGTCAATGAAGACAACGCCGCTGCCGACGCCAGCCAACCGGTCGAGCGTCTGGTCAGCGAGCAACCCAACTACGTCACCGCACACGGCCTGCTGCAGTTGCAGAACCGTGTCGCCGAGCTGCAAGCACAGCACAGCGAACTCTCTGCCAAGGGCGAAGACAACGACAAGCAGCGCCTGGCAGATCTGGAGCGCGACCTGCGCTACTTCAACAGCCGCCTGCAAAGCGCCCAGGTGGTCACCCCGGCGATTTCCACGGAGAAGGTGCAGATTGGCAGTTGGGTGACCTATGTCGATGAAGACAACACCGAACATCGGGTGCAGTTGGTCGGCGAGGATCAGGCCGATGCAGGCGCCGGGTTGATCAACTGGGCGTCGCCATTGGGCCGGGCGCTGGTTGGTGCACTTAAGGGCGATGAAGTGCTGTGGAAGCGGCCTGCGGGGGATCAGCAGATTGAGGTCATCCTGATAGAACCGGATGTTTGATTACGGAACGCTGATGACCCTTCCCTGTGGGAGCGAATTCATTCGCGAATGATCGTTCTACCGACAGGTATGTATTGGATGTAATGGCCTCTTCGCGAATGAATTCGCTCCCACAGGTCCGAGGTCAAGCAGGACCTTTGTGTGTTTTCAGAAGCCACATCCTGGATCCCGGCCAAAAAAAACGGAGCCCCGAAGGCTCCGTTTTTTGTACCACCTGAATAATCAGGCCAGTTTCTTGTGGCGTACCCGGTGTGGCTGGGCCGCTGCGTCGCCGAGACGCTTTTTGCGATCGGCTTCGTATTCGGTGTAGTTGCCTTCGAAGAACAACGCTTGCGAGTCGTCTTCATACGCCAGGATGTGTGTAGCAACCCGGTCCAGGAACCACCGATCGTGAGAGATCACAATGGCGGCGCCAGGGAAGTCCAGCAGCGCTTCTTCCAGCGAACGCAGGGTTTCCACGTCGAGGTCGTTTGAGGGTTCGTCGAGCAGCAACACGTTGCCGCCTTCCTTCAAGGTCAACGCCAGGTGCAAGCGGCCGCGCTCACCACCGGAGAGGTCCTTGACGAACTTCTGTTGATCGCCGCCCTTGAAGTTGAAACGGCCCACATAAGTGCGCGACGGGATTTCATAGTTGCCGATGCGGATCTGATCCGAGCCGTCGGAAATCTGCTGGAACACGGTCTTGCTGCCGTCCAGGTCGTCGCGGCTCTGATCGACGCAGGCCAGTTGGACGGTTTCGCCGATTTCGATGCTGCCTGAATCCGGCTGCTCTTTGCCCATCAGCATGCGGAACAGGGTGGATTTACCCGCACCGTTACCGCCGATCACGCCGACGATGGCGCCTTTAGGCATGGCAAACGACAGGTTGTCGATCAACACGCGATCGCCGTAACCCTTGCTGACGTTTTTGAACTCGATGACCTTGTCGCCCAGGCGCGGACCGGCCGGGATGTAGATCTCGTTGGTTTCGCTGCGCTTCTGGAATTCCTGGGACTGCATTTCTTCGAAACGTTGCAGACGCGCCTTGGATTTGGACTGACGCGCCTTGGCGCCCTTGCGAACCCATTCCAGCTCTTCTTTCATGGCCTTTTCGTGGGCCGACTGCTGCTTGGATTCCTGAGCAAGACGATCCGACTTGGCTTCCAGCCAGCCCGAATAGTTGCCTTCGTACGGAATACCAGCGCCGCGGTCGAGTTCCAGAATCCAGCCAGCCACGTTGTCGAGGAAGTACCGGTCGTGCGTGATCGCAACCACGGTGCCCGGGAAATCGTGCAGGAAGTGTTCAAGCCAGGCGACGGAATCGGCGTCCAGGTGGTTGGTCGGTTCGTCGAGCAGCAGCATGTCCGGTGCAGACAGCAGCAGACGGCACAGGGCCACGCGACGTTTCTCACCACCGGACAGCACTTCAACCTTGGCATCCCAGGCTGGCAAGCGCAGCGCGTCGGCGGCGACTTCTAGCTGGCGATCAAGGTTGTGGCCATCCGCAGCCTGCAGGATCGACTCAAGCTTGGCCTGCTCGGCGGCCAGCTTGTCAAAGTCAGCATCCGGCTCGGCGTATTCGGCATAGACCTGATCAAGACGCGCCTGAGCGTTCTTGATCACGCTCACGGCCTCTTCAACCACTTCACGAACGGTCTTGGTCGGATCCAGCTGCGGCTCTTGCGGCAGGTAGCCAATGTTCAGCTCTGGCATCGGACGCGCTTCGCCGTCGAATTCGGTGTCGACCCCGGCCATGATTTTCAGCAGCGTGGATTTACCCGAACCGTTGAGGCCGAGAACGCCGATCTTGGCGCCCGGAAAAAACGACAGAGAAATGTTTTTAAGGATTTCCCGCTTCGGCGGCACAACTTTGCTCAGCCGATGCATGGTGAAAACGTATTGGGCCATGGAGTAAAAACCTGGTTTGTGACTGTTGACTGGTATGTTGCGTTGACTGATGTGTGGCGTAGATTGCGCGCGAGCTTAGTGCCCCGTCCCCAAAAAAGCTTTTATTTATCTGCGGCACTTGCCATCGGACAATTCCGGGCCTTGACTAAGGATCAGCGACCGATCGGCGCAGCTTTGGGAGTGGGAGCAAAGTCTGCAGTACGCTCTTGCGCGCATGCGTCGCGACTATCAGGGTTACTGCCTGTGCAGTGGAGTCACTCATGCAGAAGTCGGCAGATGCCGCGCGTAGCGCAAAGCTACCCGAATGCGCACGTCAGGGCAAACCATCCAGCCGTATGGGGCTGGCACTTCGCCACAACTCAGGGCATGCTAGGCGCCCTTTGGGCGGCAGGTTTATAGTGCGTGTCGCGCTAGTATTCGCTGCGTCAGTTCGGTAGTCAGGATCAAAGTTGCCCACATCTACCCACCCACTTGCCTCGCGCGCGACCAATGGCGCCTCAAGTCAACCGCTGCGCGGCTCATTGAAAGGCGGGCTCGCGGCGCTGACGCTGCTCATGCTCGCACTCATCATCTGGCAATTGATTGATCAGTTCCAGCTGACTCAGGATCGCCAACGCCAGCGCAGCCTTGATTACAGCGTGCAACTGGCTGACCGCGTGAGCCTGAACATGGCCCTGAGTGCCCAGGTTGCGCTCAACCTGCTGACCGACGACAGTCAACAATCGCAAAGCCCTGGCCAGCAATCGCCGTTGCTCAACAGCCTGCGCCAATCGCTGCCCGCCTTGCGCAGCATGGCGTGGCTGAGCGGGACCGGGGAGATCCTCACCGACAGCATGGCCACTGGCGATGATGGCGGCTTCCTCAAGCAAACCCTCCAGCAAGCCATGGGCCAACCTTTTTATTACGACAACAGTCAGGACGGCTCACAGGTCTATCTGTTTATCCGCCAGCCTGGCAGCCTCAGTCGCAACTACTGGGTCCTGCGGTTGGCGCCTGATGCCCTGAAATCCCTGACCTTGCAGACCACTCAGGATTTTCAGCCGGTCTGGCGCCTGGAAAACCGCACCACCTCGCGCCTGCTCTTCCGTGACGTACCGTCCAGTAAAGAGCCGATGGTCAGCAGCGTGGGCGAAACTGAAAGTGTCCTGCTCGAATCCCTGCCCAACAGTAACTGGCAGCTGCGCGGCCTGTTCGACGTGACCAGCGCCCGCGAACAATTGCTGGGCCCGCTGATTGGCAAGTGCGTGGTTGCCCTGCTGCTGTCGATCCTGCCGCTGTTTGCGCTGTTAAGCCTGCGCCGCCGCCAACGTCAGCTGCATGAAAGTCGCCGCCGGTATCAGGACATCTTTGAAGGCGCGGGCGTGGCGATCTGTGTGCTGGATATGTCCGCACTGCCGATTTATCTGCAAGCGCTGAACGTACAGACCAGCGAAGATCTGGACGAACTGCTCAGGAATCAGCCCGGTCAGCTCAATGTGCTGTTGAGCAGGCTGCGCATCACCGAGGTCAATCAGGTTGCGCTCAGTTTGCTGCAGGTGGAGTCGAGCCAGCAGGCCTGGGAGCATTTGATCGTGGGTTGCCCCCGCGCCCGAGAGGGCATCGGCACGCAATTGATCCACGCGTTGTTGTCCGGCACCAATCAGTTTGAAATCGAAATCCGCCTGACCCAGGAACGCGGCGAAGACCAATACCTGTGGCTGGTGCTGCGCCTGCCCGAAGACCGGCAGGATATGCACGCCGTGATCCTCAGCATTGGCGACATCACCAGCCGCAAACAGGTGGAATTGTCCCAGCAGGAGCGCGAGGGTTTCTGGTCCGACGTGGTGCGCACTGTGCCGGACCACCTCTATGTGCAGGACGTCCTCAGCCAGCGCATGATCTACAGCAACCACCACCTGGGCCGCACGCTGGGCTACAGCAAGGCCGAGCTGGTGCGCATGGGCGAGTTTTTCTGGGAAATCCTGCTGCACCCCGAAGATGCTGAAATCTACCAGGACATGCGTCTGCGCCAACGCCACCGCGGGCACAGCAAATTGCTGCAATGCCAGCTGCGCTTTCGCTCGCGGGACGACCAGTGGCGGCGCTTCGACATCCGCGAGCAGGCCCTGGCTCGGGACAAAGACGATCAGGTGACACGCATCATCGGCGTCGCCAAGGACATCACTGAACAACTGGAAGCCAGCGAATCCCTGCGCGACAGTGAGAAACGCTACCGGATGCTGGCCGAAAGCATCAGCGACGTGATCTTTTCCACCGATAACACCCTGACCCCCAATTACGTCAGCCCTTCCGTGCTTGCAGTACTCGGTCACAGCGCTGAGTGGATCCTCAAGCACGGCTTTAAATCCACCGTCGCCAACCCCCATCAGTTGGTGGGCATCCACGCGTTGCTGGAGCGCATCAGCAAGGCGCTGGACAAGCCGGACGAACTGGCCACGTTGCGTCACGAGATTCCCACGCAGCTGTTCCTGTTTGACTGCTTGCGGGCTGACGGTCGCAAAATCCCCATCGAGTTGCGTCTGGTACTGGTCTGGGACGAGCAAGGCACGTTTGAAGGCATTCTGGGTGTCGGCCGCGACATCAGTCAGCAGCGTCGCGCCGAAAAAGACCTGCGCATGGCGGCCACGGTATTCGAGCATTCAACCTCGGCGATTCTGATCACCGACCCGGCGGGCTACATCGTCCAGGCCAACGAAGCGTTCAGCCGGGTCAGTGGCTACGAGGTCTCGCAAGTCCTGGACCAGTTGCCGAGCATATTGACCGTCGATGAGCATCAGGAAGCGCACCTGAGTTACATCCTCAAGCAACTGCATCAGCGCGGCAGCTGGGAAGGCGAAGTGTGGCTCAAGCGCCGCAGCGAAGAGCACTACCCGGCCTGGGTCGGCATCACGGCGGTACTCGATGACGAAGGCGATCTGGCCAGCTATGTGTGTTTCTTCACCGACATCAGCGAGCGCAAGGCCAGCGAGCAACGCATTCATCGCCTGGCCTACTACGACGCCCTGACCCATCTGCCCAACCGTTCGCTGTTCCAGGACCGCCTGCATACCGCCCTGCAACAGGCCGAGCGGCAACAGGCCTGGGTGGTGCTGATGTTCCTCGACCTGGACCGTTTCAAACCGATCAATGACTCCCTGGGCCACGCCGCTGGCGATCGCATGCTGCAGGAAATGGGCACCCGGTTGCTGGCCTGCGTCTCCGATGACGACACCGTTGCGCGCATGGGCGGTGACGAATTCACCTTGCTCCTGCAACCCAGCCCGTCGCGGCAGATTGCGTTGAATCGAGCCATTAATGTGGCCGAACAGATCCTCAACAGCCTGGTGACGCCGTTCGTCCTCGAGGGGCGCGAATTCTTCGTGACGGCCAGTATCGGCATCGCCCTCAGCCCGCAGGATGGCAATGAGCTGAGCCAGTTGATGAAAAACGCTGATACCGCCATGTATCACGCCAAGGAGCGCGGCAAAAATAACTTCCAGTTCTATCAGGCCGACATGAACGCCACGGCGCTGGAGCGCCTGGAACTGGAAAGCGACCTGCGCCACGCCCTGGAACAAAAGGAATTCACCCTGTTCTACCAGCCGCAATTCAGTGGTGACGGCAAACGCCTGACGGGCGCCGAAGCTCTGTTGCGCTGGCGCCATCCACGGCGCGGGCTGGTATCGCCGGTGGAATTCATCCCGGTGCTCGAGGAGCTCGGGCTGGTGGTTGAGGTCGGCGACTGGGTGCTGAGCGAAGCTTGCCGTCAGCTCAAAGCCTGGCATCAGGCCAAGGTTCGCGTACCCAAGGTCTCGGTGAACATCTCGGCACGGCAGTTTTCCGATGGTCAACTGGGCAACCGGATCGCCAGCATCCTGAAGGAAACCGGCCTGCCGCCCGCCTGCCTGGAGCTGGAACTGACCGAAAGTATCCTGATGCGCGAAGTGGATCAGGCCATGCAGATCCTCGCAGGCCTCAAGCGCCTGGGGCTCAGCATTGCCATTGATGACTTCGGCACGGGTTATTCATCGCTCAATTACCTCAAGCAATTCCCGATCGACATCCTCAAGATCGACCGCACCTTCGTCGATGGCCTGCCCTCCGGCGAGCAGGATGCGCAGATTGCCCGAGCCATCATTGCCATGGCGCACAGCCTCAACCTGGCGGTCATCGCCGAAGGCGTGGAGACCCACGAGCAGTTGGAATTCCTGCGCGAACACGGCTGCGATGAAGTGCAGGGCTTCCTGTTCGGGCGCCCGATGCCCGCCAGCCGTTTCGAGGCGCAGTACAGCAATGATGCGCTGTTCATGTTTGATTGATTGGGGCCGCCTGCGGCGGTTTGAATCAATTGGGCATGAACAGCAGCTGCAAGCTTCAAGCGGCAAGCTACAAGTAAAAGCAGCGTGAAGGGCAGCTACAAGCCTCAAGCTTCACGCGCTTCTGCTTGAAGCTTGAAGCTTTAAACTTGAAGCTGCTTCTAGACAACATGACTGCGTTTCATATCACTCCAGAAAGCGCTTGGGTTAGAATGCCCCCCTTTTCTGCCCCGATCCCTGAGGACCGCCATGTTCAGCCGTGATTTGACTCTCGCCAAGTACGACTCCGATCTCTTTGCCGCCATGGAGCAAGAAGCTCAGCGCCAAGAAGAGCACATCGAGCTGATCGCTTCGGAAAACTACACCAGCCCAGCGGTGATGGAAGCTCAGGGCTCGGTCCTGACCAACAAGTACGCTGAAGGTTATCCAGGCAAGCGTTACTACGGCGGCTGCGAATACGTCGACGTGGTTGAGCAACTGGCCATCGACCGCGCCAAAGAGCTGTTCGGCGCTGATTACGCCAACGTCCAGCCACACGCGGGTTCGCAAGCCAACAGCGCCGTTTATCTGGCTTTGCTGCAGGGCGGCGACACCATTCTGGGCATGAGCCTGGCTCATGGCGGTCACCTGACCCACGGCGCCAGCGTCAGCTCGTCGGGCAAGCTGTACAACGCTGTTCAGTACGGCATCGATGGCAACGGCATGATCGACTACGACGAAGTCGAGCGTCTGGCTGTTGAGCACAAGCCGAAAATGATCGTGGCCGGTTTCTCTGCCTACTCGCAGATCCTGGACTTCCCGCGTTTCCGCGCTATCGCTGACAAGGTCGGTGCTTACCTGTTCGTCGACATGGCTCACGTAGCCGGTCTGGTAGCCGCTGGCGTTTACCCGAACCCGGTGCCTTTCGCTGACGTGGTCACCACCACTACGCACAAGACCCTGCGCGGTCCACGTGGCGGTCTGATCCTGGCTCGCGCCAACGCCGAGATCGAGAAGAAGCTGAACTCCGCCGTATTCCCGGGTGCCCAGGGCGGCCCACTGGAGCACGTCATCGCCGCCAAGGCCGTGTGTTTCAAGGAAGCGCTGCAGCCTGAGTTCAAGGCTTACCAGCAACAAGTGGTGAAAAACGCCAAGACCATGGCCGGCGTGTTCATCGAGCGCGGTTTCGACGTGGTGTCCGGCGGTACTGAAAACCACCTGTTCCTGCTGTCGCTGATCAAGCAGGACATTTCCGGTAAAGACGCAGACGCTGCCCTGGGCCGCGCCTTCATCACGGTCAACAAGAACTCCGTGCCTAACGACCCACGCTCCCCGTTCGTCACCTCCGGCCTGCGCTTCGGCACCCCGGCAGTGACCACTCGCGGCTTCAAGGAAGCAGAGTGCAAAGAGCTGGCGAACTGGATCTGCGACATCCTGGCTGACCTGAACAACGAAGCCGTGATCGACGCAGTACGTGAAAAAGTAAAAGCAATCTGCGCCAGACTGCCGGTATACGGCGCTTAATAAGCCCCGTTTGCAGCAGTAAAAAAAGCCCGGCTATCACGCCGGGCTTTTTGTTATGTCCAGACTTGTAGGAGCTGCCGAAGGCTGCGAACGGCTGTGTGTCTGACAAATCGCTTTCGCAGCCTTCGGCAGCTCCTACAAGGGATACGGTGTTTATCCAGCCACTTTGGCAAACCCCGCCCGGATCTTCTCTTCCGGCAAATCATCGGCAATGAACACAATCACACTCTCGCGCTTTTCGCCCTCCTCCCATTCCGTATCCCAATCGAAGCCGTACAGCTTCAACACGCCCTGGAACACCATACGCCGGGGTTCGCCTGCGATGCTGAGCACGCCTTTGTAGCGCAGCAGTTGTGTGCCGTGTTCTTCGAGCAGTTCGTTCATGAACTCGCTGAGCCGGTCGAGATCCAGCGGCTGGTCGCTGCGTAGCACCAGGCTGCTGATCCGGTCCAGTGAGTGGCTGGTTGGCGCCACAGGACGCAAGCTCATCCCGCCGCCCAGATCGGCATTCAGGTTGAAGCCGCGTACATCCAGCAGCTCGGCCAGGTCGATGTGGCCGTGATCCACGGTTCTGATGGGCGCGCGGCGGTTGATGCGGGTCAGGCGTGCGCTGAGTGCGTCGAAGGTGGCGTCGTCCACCAGATCACGCTTGCTCACCAACAGGCGATCAGCAAAGCCGATCTGCGCCTGAGCAATGGTCTGCGCCAGGTGCGTGTCGGCATTGGCCGCGTCCACCAAGGTGATGATGCCGTCGAGGATGTAGCGCTCGCGCAGTTCTTCGTCGATGAAGAAGGTCTGTGCCACAGGGGCCGGATCGGCAAGCCCGGTGCACTCGATCACCAGCCGGTCAAAGGCAATTTCACCGCTGTCCAGACGCTCCAGCAAAAGGAACAGCGCCTTGGTCAGATCAGTGTGAATGGTGCAGCAGACACAGCCATTTGACAGGGTCATGACTTGCACCGGCTCGGCGCCCAGCAGTTGGGTGTCGATCCCGGCGTCGCTGAATTCGTTTTCGATCACGGCGATTTTCAGGCCGTGCTCGGTCTTGAGCAAATGACGCAGCAACGTCGTCTTGCCTGCGCCGAGAAAGCCGCTGAGGACCGTGACGGGGATGGGTTGCGGGGTGGTCATGGGTGCTCCTGTTTCTGTAAACACAATGTCGAGAATTTACCGCAATCCTGTGGGACCGGCTTTAGCCGGGAAAGCGGTGTCTCTAACGCGGGAGATGCAGCGACTATACCGGCGTCTTCCCGGCCGGTCCCACAGTTGCCGCACAAACAAAAACGCGCCACGACAAGCGTGGCGCGTTTGAGGCTAATCAGCCATTGATCAACCCATCAACAGCATTTAGGTCCACCCTTGCCGCCGTATCGGGCTTCCTGGCGCTCCCGGAAGAACGTTTCGTAATCCATCATCGGCTTGTCAGGGTGCTTGACCTGCATATGCGCGACGTAGTTGTCGTAGTCGGGCATGCCCACCATCAGGCGCGCAGCCTGACCGAGGTATTTCCCGAGGCGACTCAGGTCATTGAACATATGCAGCTCCCGTTACTTAAATGTTGGTCGGAGTCGTCAACGCCTGGAAAGGCGCTTCTTTGTCCGTACGCTCTTTGTTGCCCCATGCCGCGACGCCAACTTTCAGCGCGTAGAACAGGATGCTGAACACCACGAACAGGAACAGAATCGTCAAGGTCGCGTTGGTGTAAGCGTTGAAGATCACGTGTTGCATCTGGTCCATGGTCTTGGCCGGAGCCAGGATCTGACCCGCGTCAGCAGCGGTGCTGTATTTTTTGGCCAGAGCCAGGAAGCCAACAGCCGGGTTGCTGTCGAACAGCTTGATGAAGCCTGCCGTCACGGTGCAGATCAACAGCCAGGTGGCTGGCAGCATGGTGACCCAGATGTACCGCTGACGCTTCATTTTGATCAGCACGACCGTCGCCAGCATCAGCGCGATACCGGCCAGCATCTGGTTGGAGATACCGAACAGCGGCCACAAGGTGTTGATGCCACCCAGCGGGTCGATCACGCCTTGATACAGCAAGTAACCCCACAGCGCCACGCAACCACCGGTGCCGATGGCGTTGGCGGTCCAGGACTCAGTGCGTTTCAGGGCTGGCACGAAGCTGCCCAGCAAGTCCTGCAGCATGAAACGACCGGCACGGGTACCGGCGTCCACTGCGGTCAGGATGAACAGTGCTTCAAACAGAATCGCGAAGTGGTACCAGAAAGCCATGGTGCTGGCGCCCGGCAATGCCTGGTGCAGAATCTGCGCGATACCGACTGCCAGGGTTGGCGCGCCACCGGCACGAGCCAGTACGGTGTTTTCGCCGATGTCCTTGGCAACCGCTGTCAGCTGCTCAGGCGTGATGGCAAAGCCCCAACTGCTGACCGTCTGCGCCACCGTCACCACGTCGCTGCCGACAATCGCTGCCGGGCTGTTCATGGCGAAGTAGATACCTGGCTCGATCACCGAAGCGGCAACCATGGCCATGATCGCCACGAAGGACTCCATGAGCATGCCGCCGTAACCGATGTAACGGGCGTTGGTTTCGTTATCCAGCAGCTTGGGCGTGGTGCCGGACGAGATCAGCGCATGGAAGCCCGAAACCGCACCGCACGCGATGGTGATGAACAGGAACGGGAACAGCGTGCCCTTCCAGACCGGACCGGTGCCGTCGGTGAACTGGGTCAGCGCAGGCATTTTCAGCTCTGGCGCGAGTACCAGAATGCCGATGGCCAAGGCCACGATGGTGCCGATTTTCAGGAAGGTCGACAGGTAATCACGTGGTGCCAGCAGCAGCCAGACCGGCAGCATCGCCGCGACAAAGCCGTAGCACACCAGCATCCAGGTAATCTGCACACCCGTGAAGGTGAACATCGGCGCCCACTCAGGGCTGGCCGCGACATGACCACCGGCCCAGATCGAGAGCAGCAACAGCACCACGCCAATCACCGAGATTTCCCCGATGCGGCCCGGCCTGATGTAGCGCATGTAGACGCCCATGAACATCGCCGTCGGGATCGTCGCCATGACCGTGAACATGCCCCACGGGCTTTCAGCCAGGGCCTTGACCACGATCAGCGCCAGCACCGCAAGGATGATGATCATGATCAGGAAGCAACCGAACAGCGCGATGGTGCCGGGAATGCGGCCCATTTCTTCACGCACCATGTCGCCCAGGGAGCGACCGTTACGGCGTGTGGAGAGGAACAGGATCATGAAATCCTGCACCGCACCGGCCAGGACCACACCGGCAATCAGCCAGAGCGTGCCAGGCAGGTAACCCATTTGCGCAGCCAGCACCGGACCGACCAGAGGGCCGGCGCCTGCGATGGCAGCAAAGTGGTGACCAAAAAGGATGTGTTTGTTGGTCGGCACATAGTCCAGACCGTCGTTGTTGACCACCGCCGGTGTGGCACGCAGCGGATCGAGCTGCATAACATGGCGGGCAATGAACAAACTGTAATAACGATACGCAACCAGGTAGATGGCAACCGCAGCGACCACGATCCACAAGGCGTTAATTGCTTCACCGCGGCGCAAGGCCACGACCCCAAGGGCAAAAGCCCCGACAATTGCAACGATCAGCCAAGGCACATGGCGCATAAGGCTATTATTATTTTTCATTTTTTTATTCCAGCAGGATGACTAGAAGGCCAGCTACCGGAGTTTAGCTATGTCGGAGCGAAAGGCCACCCCCACGATGGTCTAGGGCGAAAAGAACCTGGATGCAGCTGGACGACCTATAAAGAAGCGGTTTCGCAGGGGGCCAAGTGTAAAGCTGGCAGCAAAAACTGTTCGATGACGCTGATCGGGTCTATCGTCGGTACAGACGACGCTGCTGAGCGGCGTTGAACCGCTGACAGTTGTCAGTCGATGCCAAGAGAAGTGATTCGATGACCGACTCCCACGCAGACCGCAGACGTTTCAAGCGCATTGCCTTTGATGCGAAAACCGAGCTTAGTCAGGGCGACAAACGCTGGCAGGTTCAGTTGGTGGACTTATCCCTCAAGGGCTTGCTCATCGAGCGCCCGCAGCCCTGGCAGGCCGACACTGACGAGCTGTTTGCCGTGGATATCAAGCTGAGCAATGAGGTCCACGTGCAAATGGATGTGCGGCTGACCCACGATGATCAAGGGCAGCTGGGTTTTGTCTGCGAGCACATCGGGCTGGAATCCATCAGCCATCTACGGCGGCTGATCGAGCTGAACCTGGCCGATCATGATGAGCTGGAGCGAGAGCTGGCCGCGTTGATAGAGGTGTGATGCATGTGTAGGAGCTGCCGAAGGCTGCGAAGGCTGTTTACCTGACACATCGCATTCGCAGCCTTCGGCAGCTCCTACAGAAACTCCACTCTATTCAAACAACGCATCCAGCGCCTGTTCCAACCGGGTCACGGCAATGACCTGCAACCCTGGCGGCGCTTCCTTCGGCGCATTGCCTTTAGGGACGATGGCCCGCTTGAAGCCATGCTTGGCCGCCTCCTTCAGACGCTCCTGACCGCTGGGCACCGGACGCACTTCGCCGGACAGGCCCACTTCGCCAAACACCAGCAAATCATGAGGCAATGGCCGGTTGCGCAGGCTGGACATCACTGCCGCCATCAACGCCAGATCGGACGCGGTCTCCAGCACCTTCACGCCACCCACCACGTTGAGAAATACATCCTGGTCGTGGGTCGGAATGCCGCCGTGCCGGTGCAGAACCGCCAACAGCATCGCCAGACGATTCTGGTCCAGGCCCAAGGTCACCCGACGTGGGTTGGACATATGGCTGTCATCCACCAGCGCCTGAACCTCCACCAGCATCGGCCGTGTGCCTTCCCAGGTCGCCATTACCACACTGCCGGGGACTTCTTCCTGAGCGCGGGTCAGAAAAATCGCCGAAGGGTTGGACACTTCCTTCAAGCCCTTGTCGGTCATGCCGAACACGCCCAACTCGTTGACCGCACCAAAGCGGTTCTTGACCGCGCGCAACAGGCGCAGACGCCCGTCGGACTCGCCTTCGAAATACAGAACCGTATCAACCATGTGCTCAAGCACCCGCGGCCCCGCCAGCGCGCCTTCCTTGGTGACATGGCCGACCAGGAAGATTGCCGTGCCGCTCTGTTTGGCGTAACGCACCAACAATGCGGCGCTTTCCCGGACCTGCGACACGCCACCGGGGGCCGACTGCAGTTGCTCGGTGAAAATCGTCTGGATCGAGTCGATCACCATGACCTTGGGCTTTTCGACCTTGGCGGTGGCAATGATGTTTTCGATGCAGGTTTCGGTCATAACCTTGAGCTTGTCCTGGGGCAAGCTCAGACGGCGGGCGCGCATGGCGACCTGTTGCTGGGATTCCTCACCCGTGACGTACAAGGCAGGCATGCGCTCGGCGATGGCGCACAGGGTTTGCAAAAGGATCGTGGATTTGCCGATGCCGGGGTCGCCACCGATCAACACCACGGAGCCATCCACCAAACCACCGCCCAGCACCCGGTCCAGCTCGGCGGAGTTGGTGGAGAAACGCGGGATTTCAGCGACGCTGACTTCGGCCAGGGTACGGATCTGAGTTTGTGCCCCGGTCCAGCTGGAGCGACCACTGGGTGGTGCTGCGCTGCCGCTTTCGAGCATGGTTTCCACCAGCGTGTTCCAGGCGCCGCATTCGGTGCACTGCCCGGCCCACTTGGGGAAGGTCGCGCCGCATTCAGTGCAGCCATACAAGCGTTTGGCCTTGGCCATGACAACCCCTCTGGTAAAAAGTCGCCAATGATAGCGCAGGACACGCTGCCGCGTAGACGAGCCTGGATGACAGCTTTTTGCTATCTCCGATAAAACTTCCCCGACACAGCCCGGTCGACTAAAGGTGCCCAGCGCAACACGTGCAGCTGTCTTACACTGCAATGGACCCAATAATCTGTAACAAGGAATATCCCATGAGCGTACTTAGCGAGTTCAAAGCCTTTGCCGTCAAAGGTAACGTGGTCGATATGGCCGTCGGTATCATCATTGGTGCGGCATTCGGCAAGATCGTTTCGTCGTTCGTCGGCGATGTAATCATGCCGCCCCTGGGGCTGCTGATCGGCGGCGTTGATTTCAGCGACCTGGCCGTTATCCTGCGACCGGCAGAAGGCGCAGCGCCAGCCGTGGTGCTGGCTTACGGCAAATTCATTCAGACGGTGATCGACTTCATCATTGTCGCCTTCGCCATCTTCATGGGCGTAAAAGCGATCAACCGCCTCAAACGCGAAGAAGCCAAGGCCCCGAGCCTGCCACCGACGCCAACCAAGCAAGAGCTGTTGCTGGGTGAGATTCGCGATCTGCTGAAAGAGCAGCATCAGCCTGCGGCGCCGATCACGGTGGATCCGAAGCAGCCGCTGTAAGCAGGATCATTGACGCCGCGCGATGGCGCGGCGGACGAAAAACCTGTGGGAGCGAATTCATTCGCGAAGGCGGTGTTCCAGGCGCAGATGCTTTTTCAGGTCTGCCCTCTTCGCGAATGAATTCGCTCCCACAGGTCAGTGAAAAGCCCGCGTTTACCAATAATTCTCCACCACCACCTGCCCCGGCCGTCGAGTCAGGTTCAGGTTCATGTCGCGTGCCTTGAGCAAGGCGCGGGTGTCTTCGATCATCTGCGGGTTGCCACAGATCATCACCCGGGAATGCTCGGGATTGAGCGGCAAGCCAGCGGCTTTTTCCAGCCCGCCATTTTCAATCAACTGCGTAATCCGCCCGTTCAGCGCACCGGGGATCTGCTCGCGGGTCACCACCGGTACGTAGATCAACTTGTCAGCGTATTCGGCCAGGTAATCGCGTTCGGTCAGCCCGGCAATCAATTCCTGATAGGCCAGCTCCTTCGATTCCCGGGCGCTGTACACCAGGACAATGCGCTCGAATTTCTCCCAGACCTCGAAGTCCTGAAGAATCGACAGGAACGGCGCCACGCCAGTGCCTGTGGACAACAGCCACAAATCCCGGCCATCGACAAACCTGTCCGCCGTGAGATAACCCGTCGCCAGTTTTTCAATCAGCAGCGTATCGCCTTCGCGCAGGCGGCTCAGTTCGCTGGTGAATTCACCGTCCGGCACGACAATCGAGAAGAACTCCAGAAACTCATCGTGGGGCGACGAAACCATGGAATAGGCGCGCCACACGATACTGCCGTCTGCCTTGGTCACGCCCAGGCGAGCAAACTGCCCGGCGGTGAACCGAAAGCCCGCATCGCGGGTGGTGCGCAAGGTGAACAGGCTCGGCGTCAGCGGCGTTACGTTGAGGAGCGTCTGGCGGGTGTACTTTTCTGCGCTGGCGGTCATGGGCGATCCGGCCTCCTGCAAATGAAAACAGGCCGCTAGTGTCCCGCAAAGCGCGACGGATAAACACCGCAGATTCTGTAGGGGCTGCCTAAGGCTGCGAATCCGGTCTGCCATGAAAATGCTTTCGCAGCCTTCGGCAGCGCCTACAGGACTTGGGTAAACAGACACCGCTTTAGACCAATTCTCTCTTGAACGTATAGCCGCACATCAGGCGATGGCCACAGCCGCAACCCGGCGAGCCCCGGTCCATAGCGTTTTGGCTGAATCGCTAGAGCCCCCGGGATGAAAGGCCAGCATTCCACTGGTCTGCAGGGCCTTTGCGGGGGGATTTGCATGGCCGGATTTTTCCTAAACTCAAACAGCAAAACAGGACATAAACTTAAGGACTTAGAGAAGCACGGAGGCAATATGGGGTCGGCTTCATTGGAAAATCTAAGGAGGTATTCCCGGCAACAGCAACTCACCACAAGAGAAATCGAAATACTGAAATGGAGTGCGCAGGGCAAAACGGCGGCGGACATCGCCATCATTCTGAGCATGAAAGAACGCACTGTGCATTTTCACGTGGCCAACGCGATTCAGAAAATGGGGGCCTGCAACAAGATTTCGGCAGTGGTCCAGGCAGCATTGAACGGGATGTTTTAAGCCTGCGGCAAAGGTCGGGGAAACGAAGGAGTGCCAATTGGTAAAAAGCACGTAAAATCACCGCCTTCAGCAAGCCCGCTGTATAGGGCCTTGGTGATAAACCGTCGATTGCCCAGAGTCTCCCCGCCCATGCCGCTGCTTGATACGCCATTCGCCCAGCTTGATCTCATACGCCAACCGGAACAGCAGGACGAACCGCTGCAGGCGTTCGACGCTGCCGACGAGTACCTGCTCAATCACCTTGCCGAGCACGGGCTGACGCTGCAAAGCAAAGTGCTGGTGCTCAACGATAGCTTTGGCGCACTGGCGGCCAGCCTGGCCCAGCATGCGACGGTCACCAGCAGCACCGACTCCTTCCTGGCAGCTCAAGGCTTACAGAAAAACCTCACACGTAACGGCATGGCCTATGACGCGGTAACGCTGATCCCGGCCAGCGAAGCGTTCAACGGGCCGTTTGACTGGGTGTTGATTCGCGTACCAAAAACCCTGGCATTGCTGGAAGAACAGCTGATCCGTCTGCAAGGTCAATTGGCGCCCGATGCTCGCGTGGTCGCAGCGGCAATGGTCAAACATCTGCCGCGCTCGGCGGGCGATCTGCTGGAAGAATTTGTCGGCCCGGTCAGCGCCTCGCTGGCCGTGAAGAAAGCCCGGCTGCTGTTCGCCACGCCGCAGCCCAAGGCAATCGTCCCTTCGCCCTACCCGACCCGCTACACGCTGGACGAGCCCGTGATTGAACTGCTCAACCACGCCAACGTGTTCTGCCGCGAAGGGCTGGACATCGGCACGCGGGCTTTGCTGCCTCATCTGCCGAAAAACCTGGGCTCGGCGCGCGTCGCAGACCTGGGCTGTGGCAATGGGGTATTGGCCATTGCCAGCGCCCTGAGCAACCCGCAGGCGCATTACACCCTGGTCGATGAGTCGTATATGGCGGTGCAATCGGCCGCCGAGAACTGGCAGCTTGCCCTGGGCGATCGCGACGTGGTGCTGCGTGCTGATGACGGCCTGGCCAGTCAGGAACCGGATTCGCTGGACATCGTGCTGTGCAACCCACCTTTCCACCAGCAACAGGTGGTGGGTGATTTCCTCGCCTGGCGCATGTTCCAGCAAGCCCGCAACGCGCTGGTTCCCGGCGGTGCGCTGTACGTCGTCGGCAATCGGCACCTGGGGTATCACACCAAGCTGGCTCGCCTGTTTCGAGGTGTGGAGCAAGTGGCCTCGACGCCAAAGTTCGTGATTCTCAAGGCGCGCAAGTAAGCAAGCCCATTCGCATTACTTGTGGGACCGGCTTTAGCCGGGAAGAGGCAAGTACATTCGCTAGAGATTGATTGACTGAAATGCCCCTTTCCCGGCTAAAGCCGGTCCCACGTCGTCAGGTCCGAGAGACGCCATTCCAGGGCAAGAACTGCATCCAAAAAAAACCCTCCGCGAAGGAGGGTTGAAAACCGCGTCGATGGGACGCGGGATGGATTTGCACAATCAGTGGGTGGTCAGACCCGCAGCGTTCATGAACAGCTTGAGCAGGCTGGCAACCACGAACAGCGCCAGAACGCTTGCTGCCCAGATACCCGCCAGCCAGGCCAATCGCTGCCACAGCGGCTTTTTCATCGCCGGGTCTTGCTCGTCATGAAAAGATTCGTTGCCAGACATCGCCAATCTCCTCTCGCTGCTAGTGGTAACCGTCTTCGTGAGTGACCTTGCCGCGGAATACGTAGTAGCTCCAGAAGGTGTAACCCAGGATGAACGGGATGATGAACAGTGTCCCCACCAGCATGAAGCCTTGGCTCTGCGGGGGTGAAGCCGCGTCCCAGATGGAGATCGACGGTGGCACGATGTTTGGCCACAAGCTGATACCCAGGCCGCTATAGCCCAGGAAGATCAGCAACAGCGTCAGCAGGAACGGCGTGTAGTTGGCATAGCGCGCCACGGCCTTGAACAGGCCGTACATGGTCACCAGCACCAGCACTGGCACCGGCAGGAACCAGAACAGATTCGGCAAGGTGAACCAGCGTGTGGCGATGTCCGGGTGGGCCAGTGGTGTCCACAGGCTGACCACGCCCATCACGACCAACACGGCAATAGCCAAAGGACGCGCCAGGTCATGCATGGCTTTTTGCAGAGCGCCTTCAGTCTTCATGATCAGCCAGGTGCAGCCGAGCAGCGCATACGCGGCAATCAGCGCCAGGCCACAGAACATGCTGAACGGCGTGAGCCAGTCCAGCCCGCCCCCGGCAAACTGGCGATTGACCACCGGAATGCCGTCAATGAAGGCCCCCAGCGCAACACCCTGAAAGAAGGTCGCGGCCAGCGAGCCGCCAATGAAGGCCTTGTCCCACAAGTGGCGTTTTTCCTCGGTGGCCTTGAAGCGGAACTCGAACGCAACACCCCGGAAGATCAGGCCCATGAGCATCAGGATCAGCGGCAGGTACAGCGCCGACAGCACCACTGAATAGGCCAGCGGGAAGGCGCCGAACAAGCCGGCACCACCCAGTACCAGCCAGGTTTCGTTGCCGTCCCAGACCGGGGCGACCGTGTTCATCATGACGTCACGGTCGCCGCTGTCTTTCATGAACGGGAACAGGATCCCGATGCCCAGATCGAAGCCGTCCATGACGACGTACATCATGATGCCGAAGATGATAATCACGGCCCAGATAAGCGGAAGATCAATACCCATGGCTCAGTTCCCCTTACCCAGACTGTCGAGATTATCGCCGTCTTCTGCGCCTTCAACGGCCGCAGAGAGTGGGCGTGCCGGTGTGCGCTTCTGACCCGGACCACCTTGAGGCGTATGTTCCACGTAGGCTTTAGGGCCTTTGCGCACCAGACGCATCATGTAACCCAGACCTGCACCAAACAGCAGGAAGTACACCACCACGAACAGCACCAGGGTGATGCTCATTTGCGCCACGCTGTGCCCGGACGATGCATCGGCGGTGCGCATCAGGCCATAAACAACCCAAGGCTGACGGCCGATTTCAGTCGTGAACCAGCCAGCCAGGATCGCGATCAGGCCAGACGGCCCCATCCACAAGGCCAGATAAAGGAACAGACGATTCTGGTACAGCGAACCGCGCTTACGCAGCCACAGGCTCCACAAACCGGTGAAGATCATCAGGAAGCCAAGGCCGACCATGACCCGGAACGACCAGAATACGATGGTCGAATTCGGACGGTCTTCAGGCTTGAATTCCTTGAGTGCCGGGACCTGCTTGTCCAGGCTGTGAGTCAGGATCAGGCTGCCCAGGTAAGGAATTTCCAGCGCGTATTTGGTGCGCTCTTCCTTCATGTCCGGCCAACCGAAGAGAATCAGCGGCGTCGGCTCATCCCCGTGGTTTTCCCAGTGACCTTCAATGGCAGCGATCTTCGCTGGCTGATGCTCAAGGGTGTTCAAGCCGTGGAAGTCGCCCACGACTGCCTGAACGGGCGCCACGATCAGCGCCATCCACATGGCCATGGAAAGCATCTTGCGCACTTGCGGCGTATCGCGGCCACGCAACAGATGCCAGGCAGCGGACGAGCCGACGAAGAATGCCGTCGCCACGAAGGCAGCGATGGACATGTGCAGCAGGCGATACGGGAACGACGGGTTGAAGACCACGGCGAACCAGTCAGTCGGGATCACCCGACCATCGATGATTTCGAAACCTTGTGGCGTCTGCATCCAGCTATTGGACGCCAGGATCCAGAACGTCGAGATCAGGGTGCCGATGGCGACCATGACCGTCGAGAAGAAGTGCAGATTGCGGCCAACGCGGTTCCAGCCGAACAGCATCACGCCCAGAAAGCCTGCTTCGAGGAAGAATGCGGTGAGCACTTCGTAGGTCAGCAGAGGCCCGGTAACGGCTCCGGCAAAGTCCGAAAAACGGCTCCAGTTGGTACCGAACTGGTACGCCATGACCAACCCTGAAACCACACCCATGCCGAAGTTGACGGCAAAGATCTTGGACCAGAAATGGTACAGGTCACGGTAAACGTCTTTATGGGTCTTGAGCCACAGGCCTTCGAGCACAGCCAGGTAACTTGCCAGACCAATGGTGATGGCAGGAAACAGAATGTGGAACGAAATGGTAAACGCGAACTGAATTCGGGCGAGTTCAATTGCATCTAAACCGAACATAGGTCTTCCTCTATCAGGTGATACGGCCGGTGACCTGAGGCCAGCAGCCACTGCCCCTTAGGTTTATGAGCCTTGCGTCACAAAATTGTTCGATCTTGTTTCGCGTCTCGGGGAGTCCGTCAAGCCGCCTGTCGCTTCTTATGCCTTGCGGGCATTGACGCAGATCAACTGACTGTCAAAGAGTAGTCCCATTTGGGCCTGTAGAACCTGTGGTCTTTTGTCGCGTGACGAGTTGCCTCATCAGGCACACCCCACCTGAAAACCTTGTAGGAGCTGCCGAAGGCTGCGAATGGGTCGTCAGGAAAAATGCTTTCGCAGCCTTCGGCAGCTCCTACAAAAATAGTGTTTGCACCGCATACGTCGGGCCTGGATACATACAACTTGTTTATTGATTGGATCCCTTTTCATGCAACGCGCTGTTACAAACTGCTAATCTGAGCGCCCCTCCCGCTCGGCTGCCGTTGCTCATGTCGACTCAAGCACCTGTGTTGTTGCGCCATCATCGGCCGTTCGTTGCGTTCTGGTTTGCACGGATTTTCACTGCCAGCGGTTTCCAGATGCTGACCGTCGCGATTGGCTGGAACCTCTATCAACTGACGGGCAACGTGCTGGACCTGGGTCTGGTGGGGCTTGTGGAGTTCGCGCCTCGAGTGCTGTTCATGTTGCACACGGGCCACGTCGCTGATCGCTATGACCGGCGCAAGGTAGCGGCGATCTGTCAGACCGCTCAGGCGTGTATCGCCCTGGCGTTGTTTATCGGCAGCAGCACCGACAGCGTCACACGAGAGATGATTTTCATCCTGGCGTTTGCATTGGGCGCCTCGCGATCATTCGAGATGCCGGCCACCCAGGCCCTGCTGCCGAGCATCGTACCCCCTGCGCTCTTCCCCCGCGCCGTGGCGGCTGCGCAGTCGGCCCAGCAATCGGCAACCATCGTGGCCCCGGCACTGGGCGGCTTTCTTTATGCGTTTGGCAGCAGTTGGGTCTACGGGCCGACGGTGCTTCTGTATGTGATTGCCTGCTCGTTGATGCTCAGCCTGCCCGCCAGGCAAAACCCGTTGAACAAGGGCAAGGCGACCTTGCACTCACTGCTGGCGGGGATTCGCTTCATTCGCAGCCGCCGGGATGTGCTGGGCGCCATTTCGCTGGATTTGTTCGCCGTGCTGCTGGGCGGCGCGACCGCGTTGCTGCCGGTTTTCGCCAAGGACATCCTGCTCACCGGCCCGTGGGGCCTGGGTATGCTGCGCTCGGCGCCGGCGGTGGGCGCGCTGGCGATGTCGTTGTGGCTGGCGCGCTTCAACGTCGAGCGGCACGTCGGACGGGTGATGTTTACCGCGGTGGGGGTGTTTGGCGTGGCGACTATTGCTTTCGGCCTGTCGACGTCGTTCTGGTTTTCCATGGCCGTGCTGGTGGTGCTGGGTGCTGCCGACATGATCAGCATGGTGATCCGGGCGTCTTTCGTGCAGCTGGAAACCCCCGACGAAATGCGCGGACGGGTCAGCGCAGTCAACGGTCTGTTCATCGGGGCTTCGAATCAGTTAGGGGAATTTGAATCAGGCCTGACTGCGCACTGGTTCGGCGTGGTCCCGGCGGTGGTCATGGGTGGCGTGGGCACCCTGGCGGTGACCGGTATCTGGATCAAGCTGTTCCCGACCCTGGCCAACCGCGACCGCATGCGCGATGTGGTGGCCGAGGCGGAAGAGGTGAAGGTTTAGGAAGCCTGCCCCCCTGTAGGAGCTGCCGAAGGCTGCGAACGCGTTGTGTCTGACACTCCGCTTTCGCAGCCTTCGGCAGCTCCTACAGGTCCCGTTTTGGGCTTAGAGCACCTTATCCAGCGTGATCGGGAAGTCCCGCACGCGCTTGCCGGTCGCGTGGTAGATCGCATTCGCCACCGCTGCCGCGACGCCGACAATACCAATCTCGCCAACACCCTTGGAGCCCAGTGCATTGACGATATTGTCTTCTTCCTCGACAAAAATCACATCAATGTCGCCGATATCCGCATGAACGGGCACGTGATACTCCGCCAGGCTGTGGTTCATGATGCGACCCAGCTGGTGGTCGGTCTGGGTTTCCTCGTGCAATGCCATGCCGATGCCCCACACCACGCCGCCAAGGATCTGGCTGCGCGCCATTTTCGGGTTGACCACACGCCCGGCTGCAATCGCACTGACCACACGGCTCACACGAATAGTGCCCAGGTCCTCATCCACCTGCACTTCGACAAACACCGCCGAATGCGTGGCCGTGGCATAACCTTCGCGCTTTTTATCCGGCTCGGCATCCACCTGGACTTCGAGACCCTCAGGCAAGCCGCTCAGCACTTCGCTCAACGCCAGGCGATGATCGCCCAGATTGAGATAACCCTCGGCGACGGTCATTTGATCGGCCCGTGCTGACGCAAACTGCGGATCGACCTGGCACGCCACTTCAAACAGTTTCTGGCGCAATGCCTTGCTGGCCTGCTGGACGGCCGTCCCCACTGACGACACGGTGAACGAGCCACCCTGAAGCGGCGCGGTGGGCAGTGAAGAATCGCCCAGCAGGAAAGTGGTATCGGCCACCGACACACCGGCCCCTGCCGCTGCAATCTGGGTCATGACCGTGTAAGTGCCGGTGCCGATATCAGTGGTAGCACTGCTGACGGTCAGTTTGCCTTGAGCATTGATGTGGGCCTTGGCGCTGGCCTTCATCTGCATGGATTCCCACACCCCACCGGCCATGCCCCAACCGACCAGCTGTCGGCCTTCGCGCATGCTGCGCGGTTCCGGATTGCGTCGGCTCCAGCCAAAGCGCTCGGCACCTTCGGCGTAGCAGGCGCGCAGCTCTTTGCTGGAATAAGGCTTGTCTTCATTGCCGTTGCGGTCGGCGAAATTGGTCAGACGCAGTTGCACCGGATCGATGGCCAGCGCGCAGGCCAGTTCATCCATGGCGCACTCCAGGCCGATGACCCCGAGTGCGGCACCGGGAGCACGCATGTCCAGCGGGGTGTGCACGTCCAGCGGCGCCAGTTTGTAGGTCAGCTCCACGTTGTCGCACTTGTAGAGCATGCCGCTCCACTCAACGACGTGTTCGGTGAAATCCTCAAAGCGCGAGGTCTGGCCAATCGCTTCGTGGGCCACAGCCGTCAACCGACCATTGGCCGTCGCGCCCAGACGCAGGTGCTGCAAGGTGCGCGGGCGATAGCCAAAGGTGAACATCTGCTGCCGGGTCAGCGTCACCCGAACCGAGCGCTTGAGTTCCAGTGCGGCCATCACGGCCAGTGGCAACTGATACTGCGGTCGCAGGCCGGAGCCGAACGCGCCACCGACGAAGGCCGCAAACACGCGGATCTTTTCCTTGTCGATGTTGAACACCTTGTGCAGGTAGTCCTGACAGTTCTGCGTGCCTTGGGTCTTGTCGTGGATGTGCAGGCTGCCGTCGGCCTGGTACAACACTGTCGAAGCGTGAGGCTCCATGGGGTTGTGATGCTCGATCGGGGTGCTGTAATGCGCATCGATCTGCAGCGCGGACCCGTCGTACTCGGCCTGGAAATTGCCGCGAGGCTTGGGCAATTCAGCAGGTGCGGCGTGGCTTTGCTCGCTCAACGCCAGCAGATCGGTTTCGTGGCCTTCGACCAGGTATTCGATGCGTACCAGCGAGCCTGCGTACCGCGCCAGCTCCAGGGTTTCGGCCACGACCAGCGCCAACGGCTGGCCGCTGTACAGGACTCTGTCGTTATACAGCGGGCGAAACGGCGAGCCCTCTGCCGAGTCAGCGTCTTCGTAGCTTTCGTCATAACTGGCGAGTTTCGGGCGGTTCTTGTGATCCAGCACCATGACCACGCCCGGCACCTGCAGCGCCTCGGTGATGTCGATGTGGGTCACGCGTCCGCGGGCGATGGTGCTGGACACCACGCTGCCGTACAGCAGGCCGGTTTCCGGGTATTCCCCGGCGTAACGGGCACCACCGGTGACTTTCAGCTTGCCGTCGACCCGGTCCAGGGCCTGGCCGATTGGCGATACGGGCGTATTCATCGGGCGTTTCCTCCCACAGCAGCATCGCTCAGGGCGCGAATGATCGCCCGGCGAGCCAGTTTGACTTTGAATGCGTTGTGCTCAAGCGGCTCGGCATCGGCCAGCAGGGCATCGGCTGCAGCGGCGAAGCTGTCCCGTGAGACTGGCTTGCCGATCAGCACGTTCTCGGCTGCTTTGTCGCGCCATGGTTTATGGGCCACGCCACCCAGCGCCAGACGGGCACCGCGGATGACATCGCCATCAAGCTCCAGGGACGCAGCCACGGAGATCAACGCAAAAGCGTAGGAGGCACGGTCGCGAATCTTCAGGTACGTGCCCTGCCCGGCAAAGCCTGGCGCGGGCAGCTCAACGGCAGTGATCAGTTCGTCGTCGGCCAGTTGATTATCGCGCTGCGGCGAATCCCCTGGGAGGCGATGAAAGTCGGCAAACTCGATACGACGCGAACCGGCTCGACCTTCGACATGCACCACCGCTTCCAGAGCGGCCAAGGCCACACACATGTCAGATGGATGGGTCGCGACGCATTCATCACTGGCGCCGAGGATCGCGTGGATCCTGTTCAGGCCATCACGCGCCGGGCAGCCACTGCCGGGTTCGCGCTTGTTGCACGGCACCGTCGAGTCGTAGAAGTAATAGCAACGCGTACGCTGCAGCAGGTTGCCGCCGGTGCTCGCCATGTTGCGCAGCTGCGGCGAGGCGCCAGCCAATACGGCCTGAGACAACAGTGGATAACGTTCTTCGATCAGCGGATGCCAGGCCAGGTCGGCATTGCTCACCAGCGCGCCAATCATCAGCCCGCCGTCCGGTGTCTCAGTCACCTCATTGAGCGGCAAACCGGTAATGTCGATCAGGTGCTCGGGCCGGGTGATGTTTTCTTTCATCAAGTCGAGCAGGTTGGTGCCGCCAGCAATGAACCGGGTGGCGGCGCTGCTGAGGTTAACGGCCTCGCCCACGCTGTTGGGACGGCTGTAGGTAAACGGATTCATCGGCTGCCCCCTGCTTTTTCGAACTGAGGCGTATTTGGCAGCGCTTCTTCCACAGCAGCGACGATGTTGCTGTACGCGCCGCAGCGGCACAGGTTACCGCTCATCAGTTCCTTGATCTCGGCGGTGCTGCTGGCCCGGCCTTCGTTGGCCAGCCCGACAGCAGAGCAGATCTGCCCCGGCGTGCAGTAGCCGCACTGAAACGCATCGTGTTTGATGAACGCCTGCTGCATGGGGTGCAACTGATCGCCGTCAGCCAGGCCTTCGATGGTGGTCAGCTCGGCGCCATTGCACATGATCGCCAGGGTCAGGCAGGAATTGATGCGTTTGCCATCACGCAGGACAGTGCAGGCGCCGCACTGGCCGTGGTCGCAGCCTTTCTTGCTGCCAACCAGGTCCAGCTGATCGCGCAGCAGGTCGAGTAATGTGGTCCACGGCTGAACAGTGAGCTGTCGTGCCTGACCATTGAGCGTCAGGGTAATCGCGTGGCCAGCGAAATCCTGGGGTGTTGGTGAACTCATGGGAACCTCACGGTAGGTATTCAAACAGCGCAGTTTTCTGCGTCTTAAGGGGTACGACTTGTGAGGTTTGGCAATCGTTCAGGGTTTTTGATGGGGTGTTCAACGGGCGGTAACAGACTCTGTGGGACCGGCTTTAGCCGGGAAGGCTGTGTTTCTGTCGACGCATCTGCAATGGATTAGCGGGCCTCTTCCCGGCTGAAGCCGGTCCCACTGGGGTATTTCATTTCATTGGCACACCATTCATCGCCAAGCAGTCATAAACCCGCGCGGCTGGTATCATGCGCGGCTTTTTCCGACCGGCACAAAATCCGCGGACCGCTTTGGCAGTCTGTGCTTTGCTGTTGGAGTCGATTCATTCACGGCGCAGGCGCGTCACCGGGGAGCCAGACATGCTGGAACGGCTGTTTCAACTCAAGGCACACAACACCAACGTGCGCACCGAGATTCTCGCGGGCGTCACGACCTTTCTGGCGATGGCCTACATTCTGTTCGTCAACCCGAGCATCCTCGGCGAAACCGGCATGGACAAGGGCGCGCTGTTCGTCGCCACCTGCCTGGCAGCCGCCATCGGCTCGGCGACCATGGGCATCATTGCCAACTACCCGATTGCCCTGGCGCCGGGCATGGGTCTGAATGCGTTCTTCACTTACACCGTCGTGCTGCACTTGGGCCATACCTGGCAGGTCGCGTTGGGCGCGGTGTTCCTGTCGGCGGTGATGTTTTTCATCCTGTCGATCTTTCGCATCCGGGAATGGATCATCAACAGCATTCCGCTCCCCCTGCGCTCGGCGATTGCTGCGGGTATCGGCCTGTTTCTGGCGCTGATCGCCCTGCATAACGCGGGCATCGTGGTCAGCAACCCGGCGACGATGGTCGGCATGGGGGATCTGAAGCAACCCGCGCCGGTGCTCGCCACCCTGGGCTTCTTCCTGATTGTGGCCCTGGAGAAACTCAAGGTCCGCGGCGCCGTGCTGATCGGCATTCTGGCGGTCACCATCGTTTCGATACTGCTGGGCGTCACGCCATTCGGCGGCATCGTGTCCGTGCCGCCATCTCTGGCCCCGACCTTCCTGCAACTGGATATCAAGGGCGCCTTTGATATCGGCCTGATCAGCGTGATCTTCGCCTTCCTGTTCGTCGACCTGTTCGACAACTCCGGCACGCTGATCGGCGTGGCTAAACGCGCCGGGCTGATGGACAAGAACGGCCACATGCCAAAGATGGGCCGTGCACTGATCGCCGACAGCACCGCGGCCATGGCCGGTTCGCTGCTGGGTACGTCGACCACCACCAGCTACATCGAGTCCGCTGCGGGCGTGAGCGCGGGTGGCCGCACCGGCCTGACCGCCATCGTGGTCGCGATCCTGTTCCTGCTGGCATTGTTCTTTGCCCCGCTGGCGGGCAGTGTTCCGGCGTTCGCCACCGCTCCGGCCTTGCTGTTCGTGGCTGTGCTGATGACCTCCGGCCTGGCCGAAATCGACTGGGATGACCTGTCGGTTGCCGCACCCGTGGTGATCACCGCCCTGGCGATGCCGTTCACTTATTCCATCGCCAACGGCATTGCCTTTGGTTTCATCGCCTGGACAGGCATCAAATTGTTGTCAGGCCAGTGGCGCGAGCTGAACCCTGCGCTGGTGATCCTGTCGATCCTGTTCGTTGTTAAATTGGGTTGGTTTCCGGCATGAGTGCAAGTATCCCCTTCGACCCGGCGAGCTACGACACGCAGCTTGCCGCCAAAGCCGAGCGCCTGCGTGAGCTTCTGGCGCCGTTCGACGCGCCCGAGCCGCAGATCTTCGACTCGCCCACGGCCAACTACCGGCTGCGCGCCGAGTTCCGCCTGTGGCGCGAAGACCAGAAGCGTCACTACGCGATGTTCACACCCGGCGATAACAAGAACCCGATCCTGCTCGACGGCCTGCCGATTGCCAGCCTGCGCATCAACGCCTTGATGCCGGTGCTGCGTGATCGCTGGGAAGCCAGCAAGGTGCTCAATCACAAGCTGTTCCAGGTGGACTTCCTGACCACCCTGGCGGGCGATGCGATGATCACGATGTGTTATCACCGCCCGCTGGATGACGAATGGATGGCCGAAGCCGAGCAGTTGGCCGCGGATCTGGGCGTCAGCCTGATTGGCCGCTCCAAGGGCCAGCGTCTGGTGATTGGTCGCGATTACGTGACCGAAGAGCTGGACGTGGCGGGCAGGACCTTCAGCTATCGCCAGCCCGAAGGCGCGTTCACCCAGCCCAACGGCACGGTGAACCAGAAGATGCTTGAGTGGGCTTATGCAGCGCTGGGCGATCGTGAAGACGATCTGCTGGAGTTGTATTGCGGCAACGGCAACTTCACCCTGCCGCTGGCGACTCGCGTGCGCAAAGTGTTGGCCACTGAAATCAGCAAGACGTCGGTCAACGCCGCGTTGAGCAACCTGGCCGATAACGCTGTGGATAACGTGACGCTGGTGCGTCTGTCCGCCGAGGAACTCACCGAAGCCCTGAACGAGGTGCGTCCGTTCCGCCGCCTGCATGGCGTGGATTTGAAGAGCTACGAGTTTGGCAGCGTGTTCGTCGACCCGCCCCGCGCCGGGATGGACCCGGACACCTGCGAGCTGACCCGTCGCTTCGAACGCATCCTGTACATCTCCTGCAACCCGGAAACCCTGGCCGCCAACATCGCCCAACTCAACGACACCCACCGGGTGGAGCGTTGCGCGCTGTTTGACCAGTTCCCGTATACCCACCATATGGAGTCGGGGGTGTTGCTGGTTAGAAGGTAAAGCCGTCCTCTGGACACATACCCTGTGGGAGCGAATTCATTCGCGAATACTGCAGAACAGACGATAAATAGTTATCGAATGTACTGGCCTCTTCGCGAATGAATTCGCTCCCACAAGTGTTTTACCTAACCCTGGTTACAGCGCTTTTATCTGCCCAATCCCCACCGCCTGCGGGCCTTCGCCGATGCCGTTTTCCAGCGGCGCACCAAAGGCATCCAGGCTGATCTGGAAGCGATCACCGGGCCGGGCTTTGATGCCGTCGGCAAACGACAATGTCGCGGTGCCGAAGTAATGAATGTGCACATCCCCCGGTCGCAGAAACTGCGCGTACTTGAAGTGGTGGTATTCAAGGTTCGCCAGGCTGTGGCACATGTTGTCCTCGCCGCTGAGAAATTCCTTCTCCCACAGCACTTGCCCATCGCGCAGCACGCGACTCATGCCGGACAGGTGCCGGGGTAATTCGCCCACTCGCAGTTCAGGGCCATAGGCGCAGTAACGCAGTTTGGAATGCGCCAGGTACAGGTAATTGCGACGCTCCATGACGTGATCGGAAAACTCGTTGCCCAAGGCATAACCGAGGCGATACGGCTGGCCGTCGTCACCAATCACATACAGGCCGGTCAGCTCAGGTTCTTCGCCCGCATCTTCGGCAAATGACGGCACCGGGAAGTCAGCACCTGGGCGCACGACGATGCTGCCATCGCCCTTGTAGAACCATTCTGGCTGAGCACCGACCTGGCCTGCCGCCGGTTTACCGCCTTCAATGCCCCACTTGAAGATTTTCATGGTGTCGGTCATGCCTGCTTCAACCTGACCGTCGTGCTGATGCATCTTGTCCCGCGCCGACGCGCTGCCCAGATGGGTCAGCCCCGTGCCGCTGATCAGGCAATGGGCCGGGTCTTCGTGGTCCAGCGGTGGCAAGATCTGACGGTTTTGCAGCAGTGCAGCGTAATCAGGCCCCAGCTCGGTGCCACGGCTGGCGACTTCATCGGCGAGGCTTTTACCGCCGCGAATCGCCGTCAAGGCCAGCTCGCGGGTGCTTGAGGTTTCACGTACAACATTAACCCGCTCACCGTCTACGACGCCGACCTGGCGTTGACCCGATGGGAGTTCGAATTGGATAAGGCGCATTAGCAGCCTCCAGTATTTTTCCATGTTGGAACGCGGACCTGTAGGAGCGAATTTATTCGCGAAGGGCCTGTGCATTCACAGCATCTTCGTCAGTTGAAATATCGCTCTCGCGGATGAATCCGCTCCTACAGGGTTCGCCGTTACGCTGAAACTTCTTACATCATTCAATGATGTTGAAATCGCTCAGGTACTCGTCTGAGATTTCCAGCCCAAGCCCCGGTTTGTTGTCGTCCAGCTGGATGTAACCATTGACCGGCTGCGGCTCGCCCTTGAACACGTAGTAGAACAGCTCGTTGCCGACTTCGACGTCGAACACCGGGAAGAACTCGGCCATCGGCGAGGCGGTGGTGGACATGGTCAGGTGGTAGTTGTGCATCTGCCCGGCATGGGGGATGACCGGCACCGACCAGGCTTCGGCCATGGCGTTGATCTTGCGCGCAGCGGTGATGCCGCCCACGCGGTTGGTGTCGTACTGGATCACGTCCACCGCGCGGCGTTCCAGCAGGTCTTTGAAGCCATAAGAGGTAAATTCGTGCTCACCGCCGGAGATCGGCATGATGTTCATTTTTTTCAGCTCGATGTAGCCTTCGATGTCATCGGCAATCACTGGTTCTTCCAGCCAGCGCGGTTCGAATTCAGCCAGTTTCGGCAACATGCGGCGGGCGTACTCCAGGGTCCAGCCCATGTAGCACTCCAGCATGATGTCCACGTCGGGACCCGCCAATTCACGTAACGCACGCACTTGCTCGATGTTGCGACGCATGCCCGCAGGGCCGTCTTTGGGGCCATAACCGAAGCGCATTTTCAACGCCGTGAAGCCTTGGTTCAGATAGCCCTGGGCTTCCTCGAGGAACAGATCCAGGTTGTCGTTGGCGTACAGTTTGGAGGCGTAGGTCCAGATCTTTTCCTTGGTCCGGCCGCCTAGCAGTTTGAAGACCGGCTTGTTCACGGCCTTGCCCATGATGTCCCAGATGGCGATGTCAATGGCCGAGATGGCCGCCATGCCAATGCCTTTACGGCCCCAGGCGTGGCTTTGGCGATACATTTTCTGCCAGATGTATTCGTTGTCGAACGGGTCTTCGCCGATGGCGATGGGGGCCAGGTAAGTGTCGATGATTTCCTTGGCCACACGCGGTGCAAGGGCGCAGTTACCGATGCCGACCAGGCCGGTATCGGTTTCGATTTCCACCACCAGCCAGCCGTGAAAACGGAACGACCCCATGGCGTCGCCACGTTCGAAAAGGATGTCGCTGGCATTGGTGCAGAAGTGCGCTTGAGGGGGGACGACCTTGCCTTTCCATTCGAAGACACGGGTACGAATCGCTTTGATTTTCATGGGTACATTTCCTTAATGCGCCGGTATGTCCTGCATGGCGCGGGACCGGCTTTTTGTAGTTGTTGATCGACAAGTCGATGGAGAAATTTAGCCAGCTGAGAGGGGCGACGGCTAATCACTTATGCGTATCCAGTGATAGCTTGGGGTGATCGGTAAAATGCCATGTTCATGCCGCGGGTTATCGCAATTCGCAGCCTTCGGCAGCTCCTACAAACCCGGCACACCTGTAGGAGCTGCCGAAGGCTGCGAAAGCGGTTGCGCTAGCAAAAAAAAAAACCGCAGATCGTTATGCAAACCGAGCTGCGGCAAAAAAAGAGCTGCTGCGTTGAATCAGTAAGAACTGCGCCCCATCCGGCAGGCGATTTCGAAAGCCTGGCGGATCGCGCCGACGTTGGCTTTGCCCTGCCCTGCGATATCAAATGCCGTGCCGTGCGCGGGCGTGGTGATCGGGATCGGCAAGCCACCCTGCACGGTCACGCCCCGGGAGAAGCCCATGAGTTTGATCGCGATCTGCCCCTGGTCGTGATACATGGTCACCACCGCATCAAATGCGCTGGCATCGCCCTGCACCTTGAGGAAAATCGTGTCGCCGGGGTACGGACCGTCAGCCGCAATGCCCTGCGCCTGCGCGGTTTTCACCGCCGGACCAATGATGTCCAGCTCCTCGCGACCAAACGAGCCGTTGTCGCCGTTGTGCGGATTCAAGCCACATACACCAATGCGCGGACGCTCCAGACCGTTGCGTTTGAGCGCCGTATCGATCAGGCGAATCGCTTCCACGACCCGGTTCTGATTGAGCATGCCCGGCACTGCCGACAACGCGACGTGGGAGGTCACCCGTGACGTCCACAGGTTATCCAGCACATTGAATTCACAGAACGGACCATCAAAGCCCAACAGCTCGGCAAACCAGTGCAATTCATCGCTGTGGGCCATGCCCGCCATGTGCAGCGAGGTCTTGTTCAGTGGCCCGAACAACACCGCATCGGTGGTTTTCGCGGCTGTCAGTTCAACAGCGATTTTCAGCGTGTCCAGGCAATAACGGCCGCCGATGACACTGGCTTCGCTGCGGGCGAATTCACCGGAGGCATCGCCACGGAAGTTGTAGAACAGCGGCGTGTCGTCGGTGAAGTTCAGGTCATCCAGGGATTCCACCTGACGATAAGGAAACTCCTTGCCAGCGATCTGCATGCCGCGCTGCATCTCAGCTTCATCGGCAATCAGGATCACCTGGGCCTGGCTGCGCACCTGCGGCTCGGCCAGCAGACGGGCAATCAACTCAGGGCCGATGCCAGCCGGATCACCCAGTACCATCGCAATTCGGGTCTTGCTCATGCTTGATTCCTCATCTGTTCGTGCCACGTCTGCGCAGTGGCTGAAGGCTCGCAACGATAGACACGTTGCGCATTGCTGTAGAAAAGCTGTTGCTGATCGGCCTGTGGAAGGTCGCGAACGATCTGCTTGAAGCCGCTATAAATGTCGTCGAACGAGCCGCACAGGCTGTCCACCGGGAAGTTGCTGGCAAACATCGCCCGCTCTGCGCCGAACATGGCGATGATCTCGCGGACGATCCAGGCGTTGTCCTCGGCGCGCCAGGGCTTGCCACGCTGACCGAGGCCGGAAATCTTCACCATCACATTGGGCTGCCCGGCCAGGCGGCTCATGGCTGCATGCCAACCGGCCAACCCTTGCTCGCTGCGATCCGAGGGCAGACCTGCGTGGTTGAGGATGATCGTGCTTTCCGGGAAATCCCGAGCCAGGCGTTCGGCCTCTGGCAGGTTCCACCACGGCGTCTGCAAGTCGAAATGCAGACCCAGCTCATGCAAGGCGGCAAAGCTGCGGCGCCAGTGTTCGTCGCTCATCAGGCTGCGTTGGGTACCCACTTGCTCGGGTGATTCCGGACCACCGGGCTTGTGCCTGACGCTGCGCACGCCTGCGAAGGCGGCCTGGGCGTTGAGCAGATCAATCGCGTCAGGGTGATCGAGCCAGGCCTGAGCAACGATGGCATTGGGTACGCCGTAACGAGCCGTCAGTTGCTCGACAAAACGCGTCTCGCCAATCGGGTCACTGGGGTCCCATTCGGTCTCGACGTAGACGGTCTGCACCACGTGATGCTGGCCTGCATCGGCGAAGTATTCCGGCGGCAGGTAACGCCGCTTGATCGCCGAGTAGTCGCCGTATCGAAACGGGATGCTCGCGCCCTCGGCCAACCACGGGTGGTAGTTGGTCTGCGGGTCCCAGAAATGATGGTGGGCGTCGACGATGGGGCCGTCGTACAAATCAGGCATCTGCCACCTCCCGCTGACCATCCAGGCTGATAAATAGAGTGGCCAGGACAAACAGCGCCGCGCAGATCGCGAAGAAGGTCAGCACCGCACCAAAGCCGCCGAAGTATTGCAGGATCACCCCGACCAGAATCGGCACGAAGATCCCGCCGATGCTGCCCGCCAGGTTCATCACGCTGCCGATCAAACCGACACGGGCCGGTGCCGCCAGCAGCGCCGGGAAGCTCCAGTACAAGCTACCCCACATCAGGAAGAACGCAGTCATGGCCAACACGCCAACCGCCGCAAACGGGTCGGTCAAGGTCGGCAGCAAGACCAGCGCGGCCAAGGCCACCAGACCGGAGAAAGTCAGCAAGCCTTTAATCGCCAGGCCCCGGCGCACACCCTTGCGAATCAGGCCGTCACACAGAAAGCCGCCAGTCAACGAACCCAGTGCACCAAAGATGAAGATCACGAAGGTCGCCGCGCCAATGCCTTTAATGTCAAAACCACGAGCCTGGGCCAGGTAGCTTGGCCCCCAGGTCAGCAGGCCGAAATAGACCATCGCCCAGCTGGAGCGGCCCACCAGCAAACCGGTCAGGGAACGGGCGGCGATGCCCAGGCCTTTGACCTGTGCCCGCGCAGCTTCGGCAGCGGGGGTGGCACGACCGGCGTTGATCTTGTCCAGCTCGGCCTGATTGACCTGCGGGTGTGCGGAGGGATCGTCGCGCAGGTAACGCCACGACACCCAACCCAGCAGCAAGGTGGCGACACCGGCAATGACGAACGCCATGCGCCAGGAGTCCAGAGTTGCAATCAGGTAGGCGATGATCAAACCACCCAGCGCCACACCCAACGGGCTGCCGCTGTCCATCATGACCGCGCCGCGGCTGCGCTCGCTGGGCGCCAGCCACAGAGAAATCAGTTTGCCGCCGGACGGGAACAAAGGCGCTTCCGCCGCGCCGAGGAACATCCGCGCAAACAGCAGCGAAGCACCACCGGTGGCGAACCCGGCCAGCACTTGAAAAGTGCCCCACAACCCGGTGGACCACGTGATCACCCGGCGCGGGCCGAAGCGGTCGATCATCCAGCCGCCAGGGATCTGCAACAGCGCGTAGGCCCAGAAGAAACTGCTGAGGATCAAGCCCTGCATGCTGGGGGAGAGTTCGAATTCTCTGGCGATAGTGGGCATGGCGATGGACAGCGAAACCCGGTCGATCAGGTTGACCATGGTCAGCAGAAACACAATCGCGAAAATCCGCCAGCGCACTGACGTGGCGCGCGCCGTGGTGGCGATCGCCGGACTGGATGAAGCGGGGGCGACACCTGCGTCTGACAGATGCACGGGGGCACTGGAGCGATCCATGGTGCGTACCTCGTTTTATTGTTTTTGTAGTTTTGGGTATTGCTGTGGCGATCACTATCCGAGGCGAAGTGATAACCGTCTAATCAAAAAAATACATACGGTGATAACCCTGGAGTATCGCTCCTGCAGATATTCACCGGAACTGTGGACAGGCACCAAACCCGTGGGAGCGAGCTTGCTCGCGAAAGCTGTAGTCCAGGCGAAAAATTACTGTCGGATGTAATGGCCTCTTCGCGAGCAAGCTCGCTCCCACGGATCTGAGTCCGCCTAGAACTGTGGACAGGTCCGCGGCCAACCAAGAACAAGTGACAACCGTCTAATCCAAAAAACACATGCGGTGATAACCCTGAAGTATCGCTCGGTCAGATATCCCCCGGTCTGTGGACAAGCACCTAACCCGTGAAAGCGAGCTTGCTCGCGAAAGCTGTAGTCCAGGCGAAAAATTACTGTCGGATGTAATGGCCTCTTCGCGAGCAAGCTCGCTCCCACGGATCTGAGTACACCTCTCCACAGATCAAAAATCCATCGCCAACACCCCTCAACCTATAACCCCAGGCTATCGGTGTATCCAATGTTTTGAGTAGACGCCAGCACGATAGCTTCCCACACTCGATCCAAGATTTGCCGATACCCGTGTCGGACGAATCGCTCAAAAAACAATTACAAGAAATAGAGGTTTCATCATGCGAACCGCATCCTTTCGACGCGCGTCCAGTCTTCTGCTCGGTTGCACTTTATTAACCGCCGGCACCCTCCCTGCCCTGGCTGCCTGGCAGCCCGACAAGAATGTCGAAATCATTGTTGCCGGTGGTCCTGGCGGCGGTACCGACCAATTGGGCCGCTTGATCCAGTCGATCATCACCACCCACAAGCTGCTGGACGTCAACACGGTCGTGCTCAACAAAGGCGGCGGCAACGGTGCCGAGGCTTTTCTGGACATCAAGATGTCCGAAGGCGATGCCGACAAACTGGTGATCGGCACCAACAATATTTACCTGCTGCCGCTGGTGTCCAAGCTCGGTTATCAATGGCAGGAGCTGACCCCGGTCGCCGCCGTTGCCGAAGATGACTTCATCCTCTGGACCTACAAAGACGCGCCCTGGAAAGACGCAAAAAGCTTCTATGAGACCGTCAAGGCCGACCCTTCGAAAATGCGCATGGGCGGCAGCCAGTCCAAGGACGTCGACCAGACCCTGACCCTGCTGCTGAACAAAACCACTGGCAGCAAGCTGGTGTACATCCCGTTCAAAAGTGGCAGCGAAGCCTCAACGCAGCTGGCCGGCAAACACATCGCCGCCAACGTCAACAACCCGAGCGAAAGCATCAGCCAATGGCGCGGCGATCAGGTGCAACCGCTGTGCGTGTTCAGTAAGGAACGCATGAGTTACACGGCCAAAGTCGCCGGGGATAAATCCTGGGCCGACGTACCGACCTGCCTCGAGCAAGGCCTGGGCGTCGATCAATATCGCTTCCCGCGTACCGTGTTCATGCCCGGCAAGGTGACCGCCGAACAGCGCGCCTTTTATACCGAGCTGATGCGCAAGGTGTCCGAAGCGCCTGAGTTCAAGGCCTACGTCACGCAGAACGCCTTGGTGCCGACCTTCCTCGAAGGCGATCAACTCACCGCCTATATCCAGCAAGACACCGCTCGCGTCACACCGGTGTTCAAGGATGCCGGCTGGTTGCGCGAGTGATTTGTCTCTGCCGGACGCTCGTCCGGCAGCCTTCCACACTGGAGGTGTTGCATGCCCCATTCTTCTGAAACAACGTCGCTGGTCGGCACCCGCTGGGTCGAGCTGGGCCTGGCGCTGTTCACCCTGCTGATCGGCGCAGTGGTGATGTATGGCAGCCTTGAACAAGGTATCGGCTGGGGTGACGCGGGTCCCGAGCCGGGTTATTTCCCGTTCTACATCGGCCTGCTGTTGAGCTGCGCCAGCCTGGGCAACATTGTGCTGACGCTGATCCGCTGGCACGCCCTGAGCATTGGTTTTGTCAGCCGCGAGCAGTTTCGCAGCGTGCTGTCGGTGTTCATTCCCATTGCTCTGTTTGTGGCGGCCATGCCG
This sequence comes from Paucimonas lemoignei, assembly GCA_900475325.1. Lineage (GTDB taxonomy): Bacteria > Pseudomonadota > Gammaproteobacteria > Pseudomonadales > Pseudomonadaceae > Aquipseudomonas. Next base: position 1,012,486 of record LS483371.1, on the reverse strand, counting down.
TTTACCGGCATCTATATCGCCTCAGCGGTGTTCATCGCCTGGTTCATGCTGCACGACCGGGTTCGCCCCAAGCCGTACGGCAAGCTGATGGTCTGCACGGTATCCGGCGGCGCAGTGCTGGCCAGCTACTTGATCTTTGCCCTGTGGTTCAAGGTTCCCTTGCATGCAGGCCCTGTCGGTGACTGGCTGGCGGTTGCCGGGAGATCGATGCTATGAGCGAGTTCGACTCCCTGCTGCACGGCATGAACCTGATCCTCACTCCCGGCCATATCGGGCTGATGGTGGTCGGTGTGCTGCTCGGTATTCTGGTCGGCGTATTGCCTGGACTGGGCGCGCCCAACGGCGTGGCGCTGTTGCTGCCGCTGACGTTCACCATGTCGCCGGTGTCGGCCATCATCCTGCTGTCGTGCATGTACTGGGGCGCGTTGTTCGGGGGCTCGATCACTTCGATCCTGTTCAATATTCCCGGCGAGCCCTCATCGGTGGCGACCACCTTCGACGGCTACCCCATGGCCAAGGAAGGTCGCGCCGCCGAAGCCCTGACGGCAGCGTTCAGTTCCGCGCTGATCGGTGCGCTGGTGGGCGTGATGCTGCTGACCTTTCTGTCGACGCGCATCGCCGAATTCGCCATGTCGTTCAGCTCGCCGGAGTTCTTCGCGGTGTATCTGCTGGCGTTCTGTACCTTCATTGGCATGAGCAAGAACCCGCCGCTGAAAACCGTGGTGGCGATGATGATTGGGTTCGCCATGGCCGCCGTCGGCATGGATACCGTGTCCGGCAACCTGCGCCTGACCTTCGATCAACCGATCCTGATGACCGGGATCAGTTTTGAAGTGGCGGTGATCGGCCTGTTCGGCATCGGCGAAATCCTCTGCACAGTGGAAGAAGGTTTGGTGTTCCGGGGCGAACATGCGCGCATCACGCCGATGGTGATCCTGCGCACCTGGGCCAAACTGCCGCGTTACTGGCTGACCATTGTGCGCAGCACCATCGTCGGCTGCTGGATGGGCATTACCCCGGGCGGGCCAACCGCAGCGTCATTCATGAGCTATAGCCTGGCGCGGCGTTTCTCGAAGAACCGCGACAACTTCGGCAAAGGCGAACTCGAAGGCGTGATTGCGCCTGAGACCGCTGACCACGCCGCGGGCACCAGCGCTTTGCTGCCCATGCTGACCCTCGGCATCCCAGGCTCGGCCACAGCAGCGGTGATGTTGGGCGGTTTGATGATCTGGGGTCTGCACCCTGGGCCGACCTTGTTCGTCGAACAGCACGATTTTGTCTGGGGCCTGATCGCCAGTATGTACCTGGGCAACGTGGTCAGCCTGATCGTGGTGCTGGCAACGGTGCCGCTGTTTGCCTCAATCTTGCGCATCCCGTTCTCGATCATTGCCCCGATCATCATCATGGTCTGCGCCATCGGTGCGTACTCGGTGCATAACTCGCTGTTCGATGTGGGCCTGATGCTGGTGTTTGGCGCGCTGGGTTATCTGTTCAAGAAACTCGGCTACCCGATTGCACCACTGGTGCTGGCGGCGGTGCTGGGCGACAAGGCCGAAGATGCGTTCCGCCAGTCGATGCTGTTCTCCGACGGGCAACTGGGCATTTTCTGGTCCAACCCGTTGGTAGGCAGCCTGACCACTGCCGCGCTGCTGATGCTGTTCTGGCCGCTGATTTCCAAAGCGATCCAGAGCGCGCTGGGCCTGCGCAGCCGTCACGCCAGCAAACCGAAATCGGTGGTGTGAACACGATGGGGCTGGCAACGCCTGAGATTTCTTGTCAGGCTCAGCCCCAGACTTTTTCGCGAGCCAGCCCCATGACCCGAATTCCTGACGCCAACGTGATCCACAGCCGCTTGCGCCTGCGCCAGTTGCGGTTGATGTTGGCCCTTCAGGAATTGGGCTCCCTGCGTCGCGCCGCCGACAACATCGGCATGACCCAACCCGCCGCGACCAAAATGCTCCATGAAGCCGAAGACCTGCTGGGCGTCGAGCTGTTCGAACGCCTGCCACGGGGCATGCGCGCCACGCAGTTCGGCGAAACCGTCATCTATTACGCACGCATGGTGTTCGCCGAACTGAGCGGCATGCGCGAAGAGTTAGTAGCACTGGAATCCGGCAATCTGGGTCGGGTGGCGGTCGGGGCCATCCCGGCGCTGGCGTCTGGCTTGCTGACGCGCACCATCGCCGACCTCAAAAAAAGCCACCCGCGCTTGTCCATGAGCATTCAGGTGGACACCAGCGATGTGCTGGTCCAGGCGTTGTTGCAGGATCAACTGGATGTCGTACTGGGGCGGATTCCCGGCGGCGCTCGGGCCGAAGAGCTGCTGTTCGACAGCCTGGGTGAAGAAGAGCTGTGCGTCGTGGCCGGTGCCCAGCACCCCATGGCCAGCGCCACCGAGCTGGGCTGGGCCGAGATGCAGAACATGACCTGGGTGCTGCAACAGCATCCCAGCCCCATGCGCTCGATCATCAATCAGGTGTTTCACAACGCCCGGGTCGACATCCCCAGCAGCATTGTCGAAACCACTTCGATCATGACCTTGCTGTCCCTGGTGCAGCAGACCGACATGCTCGGCGTCACGCCGCTGTCAGTGGTCGAGGACTATCCGGGGCGCCATTTGCTGGCCGTGCTGCCGATCAAATTCGAAGCCCGCCTGCCCCCTTATGGCCTGATTACCCGGCGGCACCGCGTCCAGTCTTCGGCCATGCAGGCGTTCATGAATTCGGTGAAAAGTGAACAAGGCCCGGTCCGCAAATAATCCACGCACGATGATGGCGAACTAATCGCCAATCCCCTCCTCTACTTCCTGCGCAAGATGTACGTTGTTCAACTCCCATTCAGGTATCGCGTCTGACAATCGGACTGGCGCGAGCCGTGGGTAGCAGCGACACTCCTTACAAGTTAAGAAGAGGATTCCCACATGCTATGGAAAAAAGGTCGCCGCAGCGACAATGTTGTAGATGCGCGTGGCGACGGGGGTGGCGGCGGTGGGATGCGTCTGGGTGGCAAGGGTCTGGGCATTGGCGGGGTGATCATTATCGTCGCCATCGGCCTGTTGACCGGCCAGGACCCGATGCAGATCCTCGGACAACTGACCGGCCAGGGGACTCAAGCCCCGGCGACCACCGAGACGCGCCAGGCACCACCGGCCAACGATGAGCAGGCGGACTTTGTCCGCTCGATCCTGGGCGATACCGAAGACACCTGGCGCGCGACCTTCCAACTCAATGGTCGGCAGTACAAGGACCCGACGCTGGTGCTGTTCAGCGGTCAGGTGCAATCTGCCTGCGGCTTTGCGACCTCTGCCAGTGGCCCGTTCTATTGCCCGGCGGATCAGCAGGTGTACCTGGACATGGACTTTTTCCGGGAGATGTCGCAACGCTTCAAAGCGACCGGCGACTTCGCCCAAGCCTACGTGATCGCCCATGAAGTGGGCCATCACGTGCAGACGCTGCTCGGGGTTTCCGCCAAAGTGCAACAGGCGCGCCAGAGCGGTCAGCGCATGGAAGGCGCCAACGGTTTACTGGTCCGTCAGGAGCTTCAGGCCGACTGCCTCGCAGGTGTTTGGGCCTTCAATGCACAAAAGCGTTTGAACTGGCTTGAGCCGGGTGATATTGAAGAAGCGCTGAATGCAGCGAACGCGATTGGTGATGATCGTCTGCAAAAACAAGGTCAGGGCCGTGTGGTGCCTGATTCGTTCACTCACGGAACATCCGCCCAACGTGTGCGCTGGTTCAAGACCGGCTTCGCCCAGGGCCAAATCAACCAGTGCGACACGTTCGCCGCCAAGAGCCTCTGACCCAATGATAAAACCGCTTCTGATCCTGTCGTTCAGCACTCTTCTGAGTTTCGCCGCTCACGCCGAGGATCAGGCGGTCAAATCCATCAGCCCGGACCGGCTCATGGTCAATGGCGCTCAAGCCACACTGGGGCTGAGCCTGAACTGGACCCAGCCACGACCACAGATCGAACGTGCGGTGATTGTGCTGCACGGCCGACTGCGTAACGCGCCGACGTATCTGCGCAGCATCGAACGCGCGGCCAACCAGTCCAGGCAACGCAACAAGACCCTCTTGATCGCGCCGCAATTTCTCGATGAAAAGGACGTTGCCGCGCATCACCTCTCGGACAACATCCTGCGCTGGCACGCCAATGACTGGATGGCGGGCACCACTGCCGTGGGACCAAAGCCGGTCAGTTCGTTTCTGGTCATCGACCACATTCTCAGGCGCCTGAGCGACAGCAAGCTGTTTCCCAATCTGAAGGAAATCGTCATCGCCGGGCACTCCGGCGGTGCACAAGTGGTGCAGCGCTACGTGATGATCGGCGGCAAGGAAGACGTGCTGCTGATGAAAGAAAAGATCAAGCTGCGTTACGTGATCGCCAACCCGTCGTCCTACGCCTATTTCGACAGCGAGCGGCCGGAGCCTGTGACTGCAGCCAGCTGCCCGGGATTCAACGAATGGAAATACGGCCTGAATCACATGCCCAGTTATGCAGGCAAGGTGAAGACCGCCGAGATCGAACAGGACTACGTGAAGCGTGACGTCACGTATCTGCTGGGTCAGAACGATACAGATCCGAAGCACCCGGCACTGGACAAATCCTGCAGCGCCGAAGCCCAAGGCCCCTACCGCCTGGCGCGCGGCCAGAATTACTTCAAATACCTGCAAAAACGCCACCCCGAAGGCCTCAACCAGCGCCTGATCGTGGTGCCGAACGTCGGCCACAGCGGCAACGGCATCTTCACCTCGCCGGAAGGGCAGGCGGTGTTGTTCAAGGATCTTTGAACAGCGCTTCAGGATTGAAATACATTCTCGTGGGACCGGCTTTAGCCGGGAAGAGGCCAGTACATCCGATGAATCTGCATCGGCTTGAAAACCGCATTCCCGGCTAAAGCCGGTCCCACCGGGAAATTGCGATCAATCCAGCAGCGCGCGCAACTCGACACAATCCTGCGCATGCCAGTCGGCCAGCTCCGGCCAGGGGTTTTCCGGCAGGTTGACCAGAATGGTTTTCGCCCCGGCGGCACGTCCGCAATCCAGGTCGAAACGGTAATCACCGACCATCACCATCTGCGCCGGATCAACCTGCCAGGCCTTGGCCAGGTGCAGCAAACCGGCCGGGTCAGGTTTGTGGGCAGCTTCGTCGCGACCGAGAATATCGTCCACCGCAAAACAATCCGCCAGGCCAATCGCTTGCAGCGTCACGTGGGCCAATTCCCGGGCATTGCGGGTCAAGATGCCCAGCCGGTAGCCGCGCCCCGCCAACTCCCGCACCAGTTCCACCGCACCAGTAGCCGGTTGCGAAGCCAGGGCCAGCTCGCGCTCGTGCTCCAGCAGCCAGGCATGCTTGGCCGCTGAAACATCAGCAGGTAACGCCGCCAGATGCCCCAGAATGTCGTGATCCTGAGGGATATCCAGCGCGCGCTTGATCGCCGGGAAATCATGGGCGGCGATGGTCAGGGTGCCGTCCATGTCGAACACCCAGTGGCGAATCCCGGAAAGGCTCATGCCCAGTCCTTGCGATGGCGGATCAAGCCTTCCTGGCTGACCGACGCCACCAGTTGGCCGGCCCGGTTGTACACGCTGCCCCTTGAAAAGCCCCGGGAATTACCGGCCCACGGGCTGTCCATGGCGTACAGCAACCAGTCATCGGCACGCAGGTCGCCATGGAACCACAGCGAGTGGTCAAGGCTGGCGACCTGCATGTCCTTCTGCCAGACCGTCTTGCCATGGGGCAGCAAGGAGGTGGTCAGCAGATTGAAGTCAGAGGCGTAGGCCATCAAGTATTTGTGCAGCGCGGGGATCTCCGGCAGCGATCCGTCGGCACGGAACCAGATGTATTTCACGGCTTCGGTCGGCTGCGGGTTGTACGGATCACTGGCCGTAACCGGGCGGAACTCGATGGGCTTGGGGCACAGCATCTTGTCGCGCATGTGCTCGGGGATCAGGTGGGCACGCTGCTGCATCAGCTCTAGCTCGGACGGCAGATTTTCCGGGCCAACGATTTGTGGCATCGAGGTCTGATGCTCGAAACCCTGCTCGTCATATTGAAACGAAGCGCTGCAGGTGAAAATCGGCTGGCCTTTCTGGATCGCCGTCACCCGCCGGGTGCTGAAACTGCCGCCATCGCGAACCCGGTCAACCTGATACACCACTGGCAGCCCCGCATCCCCAGGGCGCAGGAAGTAACCGTGCAACGAATGAACATGCCGAGCGTCTTCGACGGTCTGGCTGGCCGCCGACAGCGACTGGCCCAACACTTGCCCGCCAAAGAGCTGGCGAAAGCCCAAATCCTGACTGCGGCCACGGAACAGGTTTTCTTCAATAGCTTCCAGGCTCAACAACGCAACCAGATCATCCAGCACTTGGCTCATTCAACACTCCTCGCATAAAACGGTGCGGCCACGCTAAGGCGTGACACAAGCCGAAATGATACAGAATTTAACGGTGTTTTCCTGTTCAGGCGCGCAGGGTTTCCAGCCACTGTTGGCGAGTGATGCGATAGAGCACGTGGCGACGCAGCGGATGATCCTCGGGCAAACTCGGGTGATCGAAATCATCGGCAGGGTCGGTGGTCATGCCAATGGACTGCATGACTTTCTGGGACGGCTCGTTGCTGACCGAGGTAAACGACACGATCTGATCGACACCCAGGCGCTCAAAGCCGCAGCGCAGAGCCGTCCAGGCCGCTTCACTGGCATAACCGAACCCCCAGTGCTCATGGGCCAGCCGCCAGCCGATTTCGATGGCCGGTGTGAAATGCGCCTCGAAGCTCACCACGCCAAGGCCGGTAAACCCTATGAACTGGCCAGTGTCCTTGCGCTCCAGCGCCCACAACCCGAAGCCGAGTTCGGCAAAGTGGCCGCGCACGCGACCAATCAGGGCAGCACTTTCCAGACGACTCAAAAGCTCGGGAAAATAGCGCATGACGTGAGGGTCCGCGCACATGTCGGCGAACGCGGGCAAATCCTCATCTCGCCACTGGCGCAGCAACAATCGTGCGCTTTCCAGTTTGAGTATCGGGTCCATCGGTTGTCTCCATTACCGGTCCATGTGGCAATCACCAGTCCAACGTGCAGTGCTCAGGGTGCTGGGCGCGCAAGGGCATAACTGGCACTATCCGGCTTCGACCCCTGACCGGACGCAAAATGTCCCTGCCGCTCATCTATCACGAGGATTACAGCCCGGATTTCCCGGCGGATCATCGTTTCCCCATGGATAAATTCCGTCTGCTGCGCGATCACCTGATCGAAAGCGGCCTGACCACCGACGCACAACTGCTGCGCCCGGACATTTGCCCCGCTGACATTCTAGCCCTGGCTCATGATCCGTCTTACGTGCGCCGCTATATGGACGGCGACCTGTCCCGTGAGGATCAGCGCCGCCTGGGCCTGCCCTGGAGCGAGGACCTGGCCCGGCGTACGGTACGCGCCGTTGGCGGCTCGTTGCTGACCGCCGAGAAAGCCTTGCAGCACGGTTTGGCCTGTCATCTGGCGGGCGGCACTCACCACGCGCATTACGACTACCCGGCGGGTTTCTGCATCTTCAACGACCTGGCGGTGATCAGCCACTACCTGCTGCAGAGCGGGCGCGTGGACAAAGTGCTGATCTTCGATTGCGACGTGCATCAGGGGGATGGCACGGCGCGGATCCTGGCCGACACCGAAGACGCCATTACCGTCTCGCTGCACTGCGAAAAGAACTTCCCGGCCCGCAAGGCGCAGAGCGACTGGGACATCCCGCTGCCCATGGGCATGGGCGATGATGAGTACCTGAAGGTAGTCGATGATCTGCTCAATTACCTGCTGCCGATTTACCAGCCGGATCTGGTGCTCTATGACGCCGGCGTCGACGTGCATCAGGACGACGCCCTCGGCTACCTGAAACTCACCGACGCGGGCGTCGCCGCCAGGGACGAAGCCGTGTTGCGCCACTGCATCGGCCGCGACATCCCGGTGATGGGCGTGATCGGCGGCGGCTACAGCAAAGACCGCCAGGCGCTGGCCCGTCGCCACGGGATCCTGCATCACAGCGCGCAGAGGGTGTGGGTGTCGGAGGGGTTGTGAGGCCCAGCGTCTAGTCGGCCATCTTCGCGAATAAATTCGCTCCCACAGGATCGCGCTGCCCTTGTGGGAGCGAATTCATTCGCGAAGGCGTCGGTTCAGACACAGCAAAAGCCTGAGGAGAAATCTCGGGTAGAATGCGCCACCCAAACGCAAAGATATGCACCTCGCCATGACCACCCCCCCTACCTCCACTCATACACGCGTCGCCATCATCGGCGGCGGCCCTGCCGGGTTGATGGCGGCTGAGGTGTTGAGTCAGGCCGGGATCAAGGTCGATCTGTACGACGGCATGCCCTCGGTGGGCCGCAAGTTTCTGCTGGCAGGGGTTGGCGGCATGAACATCACCCATTCCGAGCCCTACCCGGCCTTTCTGGCCCGCTATGCCCAACGCGCGCCAGAGATCGCTCCGCTGCTGCGCGGCTTCGATGCCGATGCGTTGTGCCAGTGGATTCATGACCTGGGGATCGAGACCTTCATCGGTAGCTCGGGCCGGGTATTCCCCAAAGACATGAAAGCCGCACCCCTGTTGCGCGCCTGGCTCAAACGCCTGCGGGATGCGGGCGTGACGATTCACACCCGCCATCGCTGGCTGGGCTGGGACGCCGAGGACAACTTGCGCATCTCGCACCCGGAGGGCGAAACCACCGTTAAAGCCGACGCCGTCTTGCTGGCATTGGGCGGCGCCAGTTGGGCGCGCCTGGGCTCCGATGGCGCCTGGCAACCCTGGCTGGAAGCTCGCGGCGTTGACGTCGCTGCGCTGCAAGCTTCTAACTGCGGCTTTGAGGTGGCGCAATGGAGCGAGCTGCTGCGCAGCAAGTTTGCGGGCGCGCCGCTGAAGAATATCGGTATCGGCCTGCAAGGTCAGACGCCACGCCTGGGGGAATGCGTCATCACCGATAACGGCGTCGAAGGCAGCCTGATCTATGCGTTATCGGCGCAGATCCGTGAAGAAATTAATCAACAGGGTGCATCGACCATCCTGATCGACCTGCTGCCCGGCAAGACCCTCAGTGCGATACAGACTGCCTTGGCCAAACCTCGGGGCTCGCGCTCAATGTCCAAGCATTTGCACAGCCAGCTTGGCATCGACGGGGTCAAGGCGGCGCTGTTGCGTGAGCTGGCGCCGCGCGAGGCTTTTGAAGACCCCGCGCTATTGAGCCAGGCCCTCAAAGCCCTGCCGCTGCGACTGGTCAAAGCCCGACCACTGGACGAAGCGATCAGCACCGCAGGCGGTGTAACCTTCGGCTCACTGGATGAACGCCTGATGCTCAAACAGCTGCCCGGCGTGTTCTGCGCAGGCGAAATGCTCGACTGGGAAGCGCCCACCGGCGGTTACCTGCTGACGGCCTGCTTCGCCAGCGGGCGGGCGGCGGGGTTGGGCATTGCACAGTGGTTGAATCTTTCCAGAGGTACGTAGCCCTGTGCAAACTGTGTGGGAGCGAATTCATTCGCGAAGGGGCCCGACCAGACAAAATTTTTTTCGCCTGACACACCGCTTTCGCGAATGAATTCGCTCCCACAGTTCAGAGTAAGCACCAATAGCTGAGTCGTCGGCGAAAACTCATTGATTCAGGACCCAACATGAACCTCCAAGAACTCACCCAACGCCTGCATCGCATCCGCGATCAAAACGACTGGCAGCAGTTTCACAGTCCGAAGAACCTGGCGATGGCCGCCAGCGTGGAAATGTCCGAGCTGGTCGAGATATTCCAATGGCTCACTGAAGACCAATCCCGCCAGCTGCCACCTGAAAAACTTGCCCATGCCGGGCAGGAAGTGGGCGACATCATTCTATACCTGCTGCTGATGTGCAGCGAACTGGGGATCGACATGGACACCGTGGTACGCAGCAAGCTGGCGGACAGTGAACGCAGGTTCGCTAAATGAGTGATCGTCACTTCGACCAGTTGGCCACGCGCTTTGCGGAAAAAATCTACGGCGGAGCCAAAGGCGCTGTTCGTCTGGCAGTGCTGCAGGCTGATCTGAGCGAAGCATTGCCCGACCGACCACTGCGTGTGTTGGACATCGGCGCGGGGCTGGGCCACATGTCGCTGTGGCTGGCCCAGCAAGGCCATGACGTAACCCTGGCCGAACCCGCGGCGCCGATGCTTGAAGGCGCGCGCCAGCGTTTCGCCGAGGCCGGGCAAACCGCAACCTTCATTCAGGCGCCCTGGCAGGAACTGACCGAGCAACTCCATGAGCCCTATGACCTGGTGATCTGCCATGCGGTGCTGGAGTGGCTGGCGGAGCCTCATACGATTCTGCCGGTGTTGCACGCCCTGACCAAGGCCGACGGCTGGTTGTCCCTGGCGTTCTACAACCGCGATGCGCTGATTTACCGCAACTTGCTCAAGGGCCACTTCCGCAAGATGCGCAAGAATGATCTGGCGGGTGAGAAGCAGAGCCTGACGCCGCAAGAGCCACTTGATCCACGTGAACTGGCAGCGCAACTTGATGGCCTGTGGCGGGTCGAAACCCAGAGTGGTGTCCGCGTGTTTCACGATTACATGCCAGTGGAGTTCCAGGCGAAGGTCAAACTGGAAGATCTGCTGGAGATGGAACTGGCTCATCGTCGGCATCCGGCCTATGCCGGGCTGGGGCGCTACTTGCACTGGGTCTGCCGGCCACTCTGACCGGCACAACGAACACTTGCCCTCTAAAGCCGCTGGCGGAGGTCATCATGCAATGCCGCATCGCCGTCTTAACGCTCTGCCTGGGCCTCGCGGCCTGTCAGAGCGAAAACCCTTATCGCGCCAGCTCCAAACCGATCCCCCCGGCCCCCCCGCAAGCGAGCATGGGGATCGACATGAGCGCTTACCCCGCCGCCCCTCGTGACTACGGCCGCTATCGCAACTGGAGCTGGCTGGAGGGTCGGCTGCCAGGCGGTTCGGCTTGGGCCGATTCTGCACAGATCGCCGAGGCGGTCAGCAATGGTCTGGACCAACGCGGCTTGCGCCCCGTACGCAATGCACAGGCAGCGGATCTGAACGTGACCGCCCAGACCCGCATGGAAACCCGGCTACGTCAGGTGCGTGACGATTCTTACGATCCGTACTACGGCGGCGGGGGCGTCGGTTATGGCCGTGGCCCGTATTACAGCGGCAGTCGCTATGGCGGCTATGCAACGGTGCCTGTCGTGCGCACCTATCAAGAGCAAGTGGTGGTGATTAACATCAGCCTGTTCGACGCCCGCAGCGGTCAACCGGTCTGGAGCGCCAGCGCCGAGACCCGCAGCGAGGGTGATCAGGCCGAGCGCGGCAATGCGCTGCGTCAGGCTGTGCAAAAAGCATTGAGCGCGTATCCTCCTTCCTAATACCTCCGGAGAACTGCCATGTTGCGCCGTCTTGCTCTGTTGTCCTCGTTGCTGATGCTCGGTGCCTGCCAGACCAATCAGGTCAGCCGTGATTTCGATGCTCAACGCGACTTCGGCGGCTACCGAAGCTGGGCCTGGAAAGAGCCCGCCATGCAGTACCAGCCGGATGATCCGCGGATCAAAAGCGACCTCACCGAGCAACGCATCCGCCAGTCGATCACCGACCAGCTCGACCAGCGTGGCCTGCGTCAGGCGCCCAAAGGCGCGCGGGCTGACGTCACCGTCCAAGCCTGGCTCATCGTTGAAAACCGCCAGCAACTGGTCAGCACCAACTACGGCGGTGGCTGGGGCCCCTGGGGCGGCTACGGCTACTGGGGCGGCCCGATCAATAACGAGACTCGCAGCGTGGATTACAAAGTCACCACCCTGCAGATCGACCTGTTCGACAGCAAGGACGGCAAGCTGATCTGGCGCGGCAGCACCGAGCAGATCCTCAGCCAGAGCAATACCAACCCGGCTGAACGGGAAACCGTCATTCGTAACACCGTTAACAAGATCCTCGAGCAATATCCGCCGCGTTGAGCAAACCCGGTTTTTTCTGTCGCAAGTCCCGCGCTGTTGCGCAGCAAACACGGTCCCCGTAGGAGCGGCTTTAGCCGCGAGGAGCCGGGACAGTCGATGCATATTCGTCACCAGTAAAGTTGCCTCGCGGCTAAAGCCGCTCCTACGGATGATCTATGCCCGCTAATCATCCGCGCCACCAGCACACTCCCCAACCCTTGACTACACTCCCCTTCACTGTGGGTGAGTTAGCGATGGGTGAAGCCAAAGGAGTGCTTGATGTCTCGCCAAAGCAGTTATGCCTGCGATCACGGACGGCAGCGCGGTGCCATTGGTTTACTAGCGGCGATAACGCTGGCTCTGGCTGTTTTGTGCATGCTGGTCGTCATCGACAGCGGACGCCTGTACCTGGAAAAGCGCTCCCTACAGCGGGTCGCTGATGTGGCGGCGCTGGAAGCGGCCAGTCGCAAGGGTAATTGCCTGGCGGCCACCGCCATTGCCAGGCAGGCCACCACGTTTGCCAGCCAGAGCGCCATCCGCAACGGCTTCGACGTCAGCACCGATGGCCGTACGCTGGTGACCTATTGCGGTTTCCTGACCCTCGACGCCAATGGCCGCCGGGTCTTCACCGCTGACTCCAGCAAGACCGACGCCATACAGGTCACTGCCAGCCACACCGTACCGCGCAGCATTGCCGCTGGCGTGGGAGCGATGTTCGGCACCACACCGACGCCAGTGGATATTCAGTTGAGTGCTACCGCAGTGGCGGCAGCCGAACCACCCTTGGCAGCCCTCTCGATTCGCAGTGCCGCCCTGGTCGTCAACTCAACCACGGCGCCGCTGCTCAACGCGGTCATTGGCGGGATGCTGGGCGGCAGCCTGAACCTGACTGCCGCCAGCTGGAATGGCGTCGCCAATTCAAAATTGAACGTGCTCAATTACCTGGACGCGCTCAAGACCGAACTTAACCTCACCGCAGTGGGCTACGACCAAGTGCTCGCGACGACGGTTGCTGCCGACAAGTTGCTCCAAGTGATGTTCAACGTCCTGCAGGCCAACGGCACCCTGGATAGCCGGGTCAGCCTTGCTGACCAGCAACTATTGGCTGCCGCAGCGGGCAAAACCCAATTGGCGCTGGGCAAACTGATCAGCGTTCAGAGCGGAACGCATGTGGAAGCCTTCAAGGCTGACCTCGGGCTGCTGGATGTCATACAGAGCCTGGCACAGCTGGCGAATCATAAAAGCGGTATCGCGGCCACCACCCAAGTTGGTTTACCCGGCCTGCTGAATCTCAAGATCCAGGCCAAAGTCATTGAGCCGCCACAACTGAGCGCCATTGGCGACCCCAGCAAAATCAACTCAGGCGTCCCGGTGCTGAACGACCCGAACAGAATCTACGTACGCACGGCGCAAATGCGCGCACTGGTGTCTGTCGATCTGCCCATCCTGGGCGTAGGTCCGACCCTGCCCTTGCTCGGCAAGGTCACTTCTCTGGTGGGCAGCCTGACGCCGGTTCTCAACAGTGCGCTTGGCCTGGACATCAAGGGCCTGGTCGGCAATGTGAGCTGTCTATTGGGCACCAGCTGTATGGTCACGGACTTCCTCCTGCTGAACACCACCAGCCCTGCCGGTGCAAGTACCAGTAGCGCAGGCCCACGCATCAGCCTCAGCCTTTCACTGGCAAGCGCAGAGAGCTACGTCACCGGCTACAGTTGCAACAGTAACGCCGACAAGAGTCTGACCTTCAATACCCATACCGCGCTGGTCAGCGCAAAGCTCGGGCAATTCGACGATGCCAGTGCGTTCCCGGTCAGCATTGACCCGGCCGCCATCGTCGCCAGGCCTATTCCGGTCGTCAACATCACAACCAAGACCTGCAAGCAAATCCTCGGGGTGCTGGGCGAATGCACCACGCCCGTTGATTTTGGCGGCGGCGGCGTCGGCCTGAGTTTCAATACTGTGGATAAATCACCGCTCGGCGGGCTGCCCACGATCACCACGGCCAGAACCCCCAACCTCCCCGAGATCGGGCAGACACCACACTACGAGACGGGCGCGGCGTCGAAGCTACCCAGTACGCTGCTAGACGGCGTGGTATCCGGGGTGAAAGTGGATGTTTACAAGGCCGTCTCGCCAACGATCCTCGGCAGTGTAATCACCGGTGCCGCGGCCTTATTGGGCGATGTGCTCACTGCGCTGGACGGCATTGTCGAGGGTGTGCTCAAGAAGTTATTGTCCGACGTGGTTGACCCTCTGCTCGCCGCACTGGGCGTCACCCTCGCCCCCGCCGACGTCGGCGCCAACCTCAGTTGCAACTTCGGCCAAGCCACGCTGGTGATCTAACCCCCAATCGGCAACCGAATCACGAACCGGGCGCCCTCCTCCACGTTGCTGACGCTCAGTTGCCCGCCCATCTGGTCAACGATGCCGTAGCTCACGGACAAGCCCAGGCCGGTGCCGACGCCGATATCCTTGGTGGTGAAGAACGGTTCGAAAATACGCTCCAGCAAGCGCGGGTCGATGCCGCCGCCGTTGTCGTGTACCCACAGCCTGACGTGCTGCTCATCCTGCTCGGCACCGATGCTGATCCAGGGTTGCAGCTCCCGGTCTTTTTCCCGGCGCGACAGCAATGCGTCACGGGCGTTGACCATCAGGTTGATCAGCACCTGTTCCAGTTGATCGACGTGGCCCATGACCTGGCCGGTGATCGCAGCGTCTGCGACACGGATATCCACGCCCTTGCCTTTCATGCCCTCGGTGAGCATCGACAAGGTGCCTTCCACCGCCTGCATCGGGTCGAACAAGCGCTCTTCGACTTCCGAGCGACGGCCAAATACCCGCATGTGATCCACGGTTCGGGCGGCGCGCTGGACCTGCGTGTCGATGCGCTTGAGTTTTTCGGTGAGGTATTCGATATCCGCCTGCCCGTTGCCCAGGCGTTTGAGCACGTTGACGATTGCCATGCGCATCACATTCAGCGGCTGATTGATTTCGTGGGCCAGGCCCGTGGCCATTTCGCCGAGGGTCGCCATCTTGGCGCTCTGGTTGAGCTGCATGCGGGAGCGGCGCACGTCGGTGTTGTCGCGGCCCACGGCCTGAATCTCCAGCAACTGGCCTTGCTCATTGAACACACCCCGGTCCGCCCACACCCACCAGGCGTATTCGCGGCCGGGTAGTTCCAGGCAGATTTCCGCTGTGCTGACCGGCGACTCCGGCGTCAGCAGGCCAATGCGCTGCACGAAAGCTTCACGCTGTTCGGCGGACAGCCAATCCCCCAGATTGACGCCCACCAATTGTTCGGGGGTGCACTCCATGTAGCTGGCCAACGGACGGTTGCCGAAACTGAGGATCAACTGGGGGGTGTAGCGGCAGATCATCGCCGGTGAGTCTTCCACCAGAATCCGGTAGCGCTCCTCGCTTTCGCGCACGCGCTCGGTGGCCAGGGTCGCGTCAGTCACGTCCAGCCACAGGCCCACGGCTTCCAGCGGAATGCCCAGGTCGTCGCGCAGCAGTTTGGCCTCATCGAGCAGCCAGTGATAAACCCCGCTCTTGTCACGCAATCTGTAGCGTCGGCTGACAAAACCTTCGCGCAACAGCTGCCGGGTGCGATCGAACCAGATTTCACAGTCGTCGGGGTGGATGTACTCGCTGAGCTTGCCGTCGACACAATCCTCCAGGGTCCAGCCCAGCAGAGGCCGTAGGCTGGCACTGAAAAAGGTCGGTTCCAGATTGCCCTGTTCGTAACGCTGCACGTAGATCACCGCCGGAGAACTGGCGATCAGGTTATCCAGCCGCGCATGGGCGACTGCCGTCTCGGTTTCCTGATTCTTGATGTCGCTGACATCGAGCATAAAGCCCAACACCCGGCGTGTGGGCCCCGTGCCCAGGGTTTGCCCCTGAATCCGGAACCAGACGGTTTGCTGCGCCGCATCAGGTTGCAGCAAGCGCACACAAAACAGCATCGGCGTATCGGCGTCGCGCAATTGCGCCAGGCGGCTGGACAATTCCTGGCGGTCAGCCGGATGGATCAGCGTCAGCCATTCCTGACGCGGCAACTGTTCACTGGCGCCGAGTGTGTGGGCCAATTGCGGGGCCAGCAGCATGTCATCGCTGCCGTGCAGAAACTCCCACCAGCCCGTGCCGAGCAAATCCTGCAACACCGAAAGCCGTTCCACGTGATGCCGATTGCTTTGATCAGACAGCCTGAACAGCACCGGTCCGGCCAGGGCCGAACTCAGGTTCAGCCACTCACGCTCGCTCAAATCAGGGGCCTGCTGCCACGCACGGTAGAACCCGAACAGCAGCCATGCCTTGGCCACACCGTCGCGGCTGTGTGGTAGAGCAAAGCCGTCCGCGTTCCCGAATGCACCTTGCAGCGGGATGAGATCCTGATTGGAGGTGAAGTCCAGTTGATGAGCAATGCTGGCGTCCAGACGATCAAGCCCGGCGCCGAGCCGCTGACCGGTCTGCCACAACTCCGGCGCGGTATGGGCGCTGTAACGGGCGTACACGCGCCAGCCTCCGCTGTTGTCGGGCAAGGCCAGCGCCAGGCACGGCACATGCCACAACTGCGCCAGTTCCTGGAGTTGCTCGACCACCACGTCCAACAGGCGATCAGCACCACAGGCACGCACCCGCTCAGCGATCTGCCCGGCCATGCGCAAGCACTGCTGCCGCGTGCGCGCGACGCTGGCCTCTTCCATGAGGTCGCTGATGTCCAGCAGCTGCAACAACCAGTTTTCGCCCCGGGCCTGCACCCAGCCACGGGCATGCAAGGTGTGGCCGTCACCGGCGTTGAAGTCCAGATCGAGCATGTGGCCTTGCCAGTCGCGCGGTTCACCTTCGACCACCAGCGCGCTGTTGGGCAACAGCAGGCTGATCAGGCGCTGCTGGCTGATGTTCGCCGCCGCAAGCCCAAGGCGCAGCAACAGCGAAGCGCTGATATTGAGCACGCGGCCTTCTTCGTCGAGCAGCAGGTACCAGTCAGCACCGATCAGCTCCGGCTCGGACGACTTGGGCGCAACCGGCGCAGTGGGTGCTTCAGTGCGACCCAGCCAACGACTCAGACGGTTTTTATCAAGGGACAAGTTGCAGGCTCGCTTCAGCAGAAAGGTAGGTCGGCAGGCGAGGGATCTCGCCGATCACAGGTAAATCGAGGACGGGCAGGACCCGATGCAGGTTTTGCGACGGGTAGGCGATGCGCGCCTTGAGCACGCCCGCGCTGTAGGTGACGTACGTGAATTGCTTGACGTCCTGGGCCAGAGTGTCGGGCATCCAGTCCAGTTGCTGGCTCAGAACTCCCTCGGCCTGAATGACGATCAGGCTGCTGTAGTTGTTGATAGTCGGGCTCAGCGCTACGCCGCGACGCACCGCTTCACTGGTCGCGGCGTTGAACGACTGCATCATCAGTAATGGCAGGCTATAACTGACCAGCCCATAAAAAACCGCAAAAAAAATAACAAACACGGCGGCGAACTCAATGGCCGCGGCACCCGTTTGTTTTCCACCACCGATGGTTCGCTTTATAGTGCGCATGTCGACGTCAACCCTGACAGTGCTTCCTTGAACAGCATAGATACATTACGCAAGACAGGATCTTTTTTAAACAATGGAATTATTCATCCTGGTTGTATGGTTTGCCGCCTGTGCCATTCAAGATGCACGCCAGCGACAGATTTCCAACGGACTGACATTCGGCGCCATTACACTGACGTTGGTTTATATATTAATCACCGGGCGCACCTGGTTGGGCGCGCCAGCGTCCGAAGGTGGCTTTGCGTTGTTGATCGCATTAGGGCTGACCGTCCCGGGCTACGTACTCGACAAACTCGGTGCCGGGGACCTCAAGCTCCTGGTGGGCCTGGCGATGGCGACCGACCGTACTGTATTGCTCGGTACGTTCGTCGGAGCGAGTGTGGTGATGCTGGCCTGGGTGTTTATCCGTCAAAAATTCATCGCCCATAAAAATCAGAGAGTTACCGATACTGATAACCCGCCAGATACGGCCGAGCCAGATAAACATCCCTTTGCGCCATTTTTATTTTCAGGTTTCATACTGTTCATGCTAGCTTTCCACCAGCCGTAAACTACGGTTAATACTATGGTCATAGTGACAAAGTAGGAGCGGGTTAACTAACCCTCGCACTAAATCCGCCTATACGAACGTCGTATGGATCTGGCGGAAGTTCTAATGTCAGTTGCATCTCGCACAAAGGGAGTTCCGCGTGATCAAGCAGTCGGCTGTAAAAGTACTCGTGGTTGACGATCAACCAATGATTGTGGAAGAGCTTGCCGAGTTCCTCGAGAGCAGTGGTTATAACTGCATACCTTGTCATTCCAGCAAACAGGCCCTGGAGCAGTTTCGCACCGACCCGGCCATTGGCATCGTGCTGTGTGATCTGGATATGCCAGAGCTCAACGGTATCGAACTGGTCGAGGCCATGCAGCAGATTGCAGGCAAGCGACGGGGGTTCGAGGCCATCATGCTCACCGGCCGTGCCGACAAGCAGGACGTGATCAAGGCCCTGCGCGCCGGGATTGCTGATTACTACCAGAAACCGGTCGACCTTGAAGACGTACTTCAGGGCATCCAGCGCCAGGAAGCGGTGCTGCAAGAGCGGCAGAAAAACTATCAGCAATTGGGCAACCTGAACGAAAAGCTGCAGTTTCTCGCGGCGTCCATCGATGACTTGTATCAGGACCTCGATCGAGTGCAACGCCCGTTGCTGGCCGAAGCTGCAGGTCACGTCAGCAGCGAGCCCGATATGGACACCTCGGCCCTGTTCGCCCCGCTTTCACCACGCCAGCAGGATGTCGCGCGATTGGTCGCCAAAGGTCAGACCAACTACCAGATCGGCTGCGAGCTGGGCATTACCGAGAACACGGTGAAGCTGTACGTATCACAAGTCTTGCGCCTGACCCACATGCACAACCGCACGCAGCTGGCCCTGGCGCTGTCGCCGAATCGCCAGCGGGTGGGGGCCAACTGACGTCGAGCAAAACTGAGGACCTGTAGATACTCTGTTGGGGGAGCCCTAATACCATGCATATCCAGCAGCGGCGGCGACGCTGATTCACCTTTGCGCCCTTACGGCGCGTCACTTTCGAGGCGCGAAAGTAACCAAAGCGCTCCCGCTCCTTTGTCCGGGTCTTCGCCAAGGCTCAGACTTCCCTCGCTCCGGCATTGCTCCGTGGGCCGCCGCAATGGGCCATCCATGGCCCGGTGCGGCTAACCCGGCATCCTTGCCGGGTTGCCCACTGCGCAATACCTGCGCTCGGCCGGCCACAAGTCGCAATTTGTGTCGCCCATACATTTTGCGCAGGTCTCCAGAATCAAAAGCAGGGTGTGGGTCAGGAAGAAGTGAAGTCATGCTGGAGAAATCTGCAAAGCAGATTTGCTTTGGCTTTTCCTGCCACGATTTCCCAGACGACGCAAAATGCGCGTCGGGAGGCTGAGTGGAGGTGCCGTGGGGTGGGTCGCTCTGCATGGATGCCGAGCGAGCGCCGTTGGGCCATGGATGGCCCGTCGGCGCGTGCCCGCCCCACGGTGCCGGAGCGAAGGTACCGCCGCGAAGCGGGGGCCGTACGCCAGCGCAGAGGTTTTGGTTACTTTTGGCACCAAAAGTGACCCGGCCGTCAGGACGGAACCTGACTCAGCAGCACCTGGATGCTGTTGTTGCTACTCGATTCAAGGCGCAGTGCTTTGATTTGTCGGAACTGCAGCTCCTGCATAAAAACCAGATCTGCCGATCACTTCCCCGAAATCTTCCCGCCCTTCTCCTGATCAAAAAACTCTGGAATCTCGTGTTCATAGCTGTTCAACCAACGCTGCAGGCTGAGGTCCCGTTCGGCCGGGGTGGCGGTTTGCGGGGTGGGCGAGGCGGCTTTGGCGCTGGGTTGCAGTTGCAGCCAGGCTTCAGTCTGTTTCTGTTGCTTTGATGACGGGCCGGGCTCAATCGCCCAGGCGCTGGATGCCAGGCTCAAAACGGCGAGGCAGACGAGTTCACGTTTCATGTCGGGCTCCGTTGTTCAGGGTGCGGCGGCGGTTTCAATTGCTGCGCCCGGGCCTGGGCTTCGCTGACTTGCTGAGGTGAAAGCCCGGCGCGGGTGACCAGTTGCGCGGCCTGTTTCCAGTTGTCCTGATAGATCAACAAGGTCACCAGGTTCATGGCCGCCAGCGGGTCGGATTGCTTGAGCTCCATGGCGGTCAGGAACTGGAACCTGGCTTGATCGAGTTTCAATTGATTGAGGTAGACCACCCCCAGATCGTTGCGAATTTTCTCATCGGTGGGCGCCAGCTTGACCGCCGCCAGCAGGTGTTGCTGCGCCAGTGCATTGTCACCTCGGGCCGCCGCCAGTTGCCCGAGGCCATGTTCGCCTTCGGCGGCGCGGCAGGTGCCCAGCAGACTGCGGTACAGCGGCTCGGCCTCATTGCTGCCCAATAGACGCATCACCCGGGCCTTGCGCAAACGCACCTCGCCCAGGCTGTTCGGCAGGCTTTCGAGGTGGGCAAGGCTGGCGTGCAGGCGACCTTCATCGGCCATGTCCTGGGCCAGATTCAGCGCCAGTTGTTGATCGGAATCAGGCTTGGGGCAAACGCCGGTGTTCAACGGCAGCAGCCAGGGTGCGCTGCCATCGCTGGCGCATCCGGTAAGCAATGCGAAGGCCAGTGCGGCGATCAGGGTTTTCATGATTTATTTCCTTTCAAAGCAAACGCAAAACCTGTGGGAGCGAATTCATTCGCGAAGGGGCAAGTACATTCGATGAACAGATGTCGACTGACATGCCGCTTTCGCGAATGAATTCGCTCCCACATGGAATATCCATCACGGCACGCAACCCTGCCCAAATCACGACCCCAACGCCCGGCTGATCGCGGTAAACCCCGGTCCCGCCAGAACGATCAGCAACGCTGGAAACAGAAACACCATCATCACCACTGACATCTTTGCCGACAGCTTGGAGATGTATTCCTGCAGGCGTGTCA
Organism: Paucimonas lemoignei; assembly: GCA_900475325.1. Taxonomy (GTDB): domain Bacteria; phylum Pseudomonadota; class Gammaproteobacteria; order Pseudomonadales; family Pseudomonadaceae; genus Aquipseudomonas. Next base: position 991,555 of record LS483371.1, on the reverse strand, counting down.
GGCGACGGTCGTCGATCAGTTGCTTGAGCGACAGCAACGACTTCATCGCGCCACCGCCCTGCTGGATCAGTTGATTGAGGATCACGCAGGTGTCGCTGAATTCGTCCACCGCCAGCAGCACGGCGGTCTTGCGCAGCTCTTCACCGAGCTCAAGGCCGGAGTCGACACGGGTCAGGATCAGGTTGATTTCCGAGGACAGCACCGGCAGCAATTCCTTGCCCTCGTTGCTGAGCACCCGCAACGACTGCTCCACCGCCAGGCCGGATTCGAACAGGATGCGCAACAGCGGGATAAACGTGGAAATCTCCACCACGATCTGTTTCTGCCGACGCAGAGCCGCTGCCGCCAGCACACGTTTGGGCAACAGGTAGCCCGCGCCCAGGGCAAACATCGGCGCGATCAGCGCATGCTCGACGTCCGGAAAAAACAGCATCTGCAGCACGATGGTGATGCCCAGTGCCGCCGCCGGGACGCCAATCTGGCAAGCCGCAAACAACGAACGCTTGCTCGCCCGGCGCCAGCCGATGCGGTTGAGCAGCACCTGGGTTTCGTTATCCAGGCTGACCGTGCGCTGGCCCAATGGCGTATCACCCAGCAGACGCAACCAACTGCCGATACGACTTTCGCGAATCATCTGCCCTTGCAGACGCTGCACCACCTGGCGCTCGTTACGCCGCTGGCGCGCCAGGTTGGCGAGCAACAGCACGGCAGCAGCCAACAGCATCAGCGCACTCAGGATCAGAGCCATCTCAAATACTCCGCAACATGCGCCACAGCGCAATGCAGCCCAGCGCCTGCATGGCGAAGGCCAGCATCAACATCGTCTGGCCGCTGTCGTCATGCCACATGTGCATCAGGTAGTTGGGGTTGGTCAGGAGAAAGTAGCCCGCCATCCCCACCGGCAGCAGCGCCAGCACCACGGCGGTCATGCGGGTTTCACCGGTCATGGCTTTCAATTGGCGCACACCCTGCTCGCGCTCGCGGATCAGGCGGATCAGGTTTTCCAGCAGTTCGCTGGCGTTGCCGCCGTAGCGATGGTTGACCTTGAGCCCGAGGGCAAACAGGCGAAATTCATCACGCTCGTAGAGCTCAGCGAAATCCCGTGTGGCATCGGGCAGGCTGACGCCCAGTTGCACGTTGCGCTGGATCCGGCTCATGCCGCTTTTGAGTGGCTGGTTGGCCGCTTCGATGCCGTTCAATACCGCGTCGGACAAGGTGCGCCCGGATTTGAGGCTGCGCACGGTGTGATCAAGCATCTGCGGCAGTTGCTCGATCATGCGCGCCACCCGCTTGCGATAACGCCAGCTGATTAACATGCGCAACGCCAGCGGTGGCATTAACACGCCCAGGGTTGCGCCGAGCCAGCTGTCGGTCAACAGCCCGATCACGATGCACAGCGCCCAGATCGACAGGCCGATGGGCAGGCCTCTGGCAGGAATGTTCAGGCCTGCACGCAGGAACGCGCGATTCAAGTATTCCCAGCCTGGCCGTTGCGCCTCCACTTCGGGCTGACCCTGAGCGAGGCGCAGCAGGATCTTTTCACTGGCGCTGCGGCTCAGGCTCAACCGAAACAGGTAAATCCCTGCGCCCAGAAACAGCAGGAAAATCAGGCCCAGCAGCAATGCCGCATTCATCGCCACGTCCTCCGCTTCAAAAGTGTGTGCGCAGCTTGTCGCCCGCAGGGTTGACCGCTTCACGCAGGAAGCCGTAACCGGTGCGCCGATCAAGCCGGAACAAGGTGTTGGTGACGTAGACGTCGTCACGGATGCCCACCACTTCCACCACTTCACTGACACAACGCCGACCGTCCGGCAGGCGCGCCAACTGAATCACCACATCCAGCGCCGCGCAGATCATTTGCCGCAGGGTTTTTTCGGCAATCGCTCGCCCGGTCAAACCCACCAGAGTCTCCAGTCGCAGCAAGGCATCCTGGGCATTGTTGGCGTGCACCGTGCTCATCGAACCGTCGTGGCCGGTGTTCATCGCAGTCAGGACGTCGAGCACTTCCACGCCACGAATCTCGCCGAGGATGATGCGGTCCGGGCGCATCCGCAGGGCGTTACGAATCAGGTCGCTGGCCCGCACCTCGCCATGCCCTTCCGAGTTGGGCGGGCGGGTTTCCAGGCGCACCACGTGGGGGTGGCTCAATTGCAGCTCGGCGACGTCTTCGATGGTGACCAGCCGTTGATGAGGGCTGATCAACTGGCTCAGCACATTGAGCAGCGTGGTTTTGCCAGTGCCGGTGCCGCCGCTGACCAGGATGTTGCAGCGCTTGCCGACCGCCTCTTCGAAGAAGTCGAAGATCGATTGATCGATGGTCTGCATGGCCACCAGATCTGCGCTCTTGAGCATGTCCTTGCGGAATTTCCGGATCGAGAGGCACGGCCCGTCCAGGGCAATCGGCGGGATGATCGCGTTGACCCGGCTGCCATCGGGCAGGCGCGCATCGACCATGGGCGACGACTCATCCAGACGCCGACCCAGCGGCGCAAGGATGCGCTGCATGACGCGCTCGACGTGGTGCGAATCAATGAAGCGCAAATCCGTGTGGTGCAGCACGCCGTCACGTTCGACGAAGACCTTGTTCGGGCCATTGACCAGAATTTCCGTCACCGAGCTGTCGCGCAACAGCACTTCCAGCGGCCCGAAACCGGTGAGCTCATCCACCAGCTCTTCGGCCAGGCGTTCCATCTCATAACGGGAAATCGCCAGCCGCAAACGGCCGATGTATTCGGCGACTTTGTCGGTGACGAATTGCGCGAGCACCTGCCGCGCCCCTTCCAGCAGGTTGCGACCGCTGTCTTCGATGGCATCAATGATGTAGCGATGCAGGACCAGCTTGAGCCCCTGAGGGTCGCTGCCATCGGGCTGGCTGCGGGAGGCAACGCCAAATAGTTTTTCCGGCATCAGCGAGTTCCTCGTAGCCGACTGAACCAACTGTCAGCGGGTTTTTCCGCCCCGGCGGACTGCCGCGCCAGGCTCTCGCCCAGGCTGCGCAAGCCTGCGCACAGGGATTCACGCGGCGACAACTCGAATAACGGCACGCCCTGATTCTTGGCGTTCAGGCGCAGTTCCGGGCTGAAGGGCAATACCGCTCGCGAGGGTAATTCAAAGGTCTTTTCAAGAGTTTCGGAATTGGGCGCCACGGTCTTGAGGTAGCGGTCGACCAGCAACGCGGCGTGCTGCAGCTTCATGCCCTTGCTGCGCCACAGGTTCAGCGTGGCCAGGTTGCGTCGGCATTCCAGTACGCTCTGATCGGTGTACCACAGCAGTTGGTCGCAATGGCTGACCAGGGTGCGCAAGGCTTCGCTGTCCGGCTGGCCGACGAGGTTGACCACCACATGCTGGAAATGCTGGCGCAGTGCGCTGAGCAACATGTACAGCTCGGCGGCGCTGGACTGCTCCAGGCGGTCGTCATCCTCGGTGTATGCCAGGATCCGCAAACCGTCAGCATGGGTGGTGAACGCGCTGTCGATCAGCGTGGCGTCGAGCCTGCGCAAATGACGCAAGGCATCGCCGAAACTGAACGAGGATTCAAGGCCGAGCAACGACAGGCTGTCGCCGCGTGGCAAGCCCAGATCCAGCAGCAAAGTGCGTTGCCCGGTCTTCTGCACCACCAGCGCCAGGTGGCTGGAGATCAACGCCCCGTCGCCATCACACTGGGCGCCGTAGAGCATCGACAGCCCGCCGATATTGGCGTTCTGCGCCACGGGCGGCAGGCGTTTGGTCAGGCGTCGGACCAGCCCGGCCACCTCACTGGAGCGCGAACCATAAGCGACGAAATCCCGCGCACCGGCACGCATGGCGTTGAGTACCAGTTGGTTGTCCATGCCGTCACCCAGGGCGACGATCGCCAGCATCGGCTTGGCCTCCAGCGCCCCCTCGATCAGCGCGCTCTGGGCCATCAGATGCTCGCGATCCAGGCCGACGAACACCACGCTGGCGAAGGTCACGTCCACCAGCGCGAGCAAGTCATCGAGGCTGCCAGAACCGGCGCTGACCACTTGCCCAAGCGGCGCCAGTGCACCTTGCAGCCATTCAAGGTCAGTGGGCGTGCGCGTGATTGCCAGAAACGTCTGGCTCAGGCTCTGGCTCATTGCGACAACCCGCTGCGTTTGTCGAAGTTGCCGTTTTCCAGGAAGTACATGCGCAGGAAACTCGGGTCGTAATTGCGCAACTGTTCACCCGGCAATGCGGGCAATTGCGCATTGACCGCCAGCGGCTGAACCAGGTGCGGGGTGACGATCATCAGCAGCTCGCTTTCTTCGCGGTCGATGGTGGAGTTGCGAAACAATGCGCCCAGCACCGGGATGTCACCCAGCCCTGGAAACTTGTCCACCGACGACGAGTTTCGGGTGCGGATCAAACCGCTGATCACAAAGCTCTCACCATCGGCCAGGGAGATGCTGGTGTCGGTGCGCCGCACGTTGAGCGCGGGCACGGTGGTCCCGGCAATCGTCACGCCCGCGCTGTAATCAAGCTCGCTGACTTCCGGGGCAACCTTGAGCAGAATGCGATCGCGGCCGACTACCGTCGGCGTCACCGTGAGCCGCACGCCAAACTCTTTGTACTCGATGGAAATCCCGTTGCCCTCGCCATTGGGCACCGGCACCGGGAATTCGCCGCCTGCCAGGAAGCTCGCGCTTTGCCCGTTCAACGCCACCAGGCTGGGCCGCGCCAGGGTGTAAGCGAACCCGCTGCTCTCCATGGCATTGAGCATGCCCAACACTTTGCTGCTGCCACCGCCCCAGACGATGTTGAAGGTGTCGTTGTTCAGCGGGATCACAGTACTGGCGCGGTAAATCCGGCCGACGTTGCCAGCCGTAGCGTCTGTCACCGAAGGGACGACGCCAGGGGTCACGCCCAACGCGGGCACGGTGCCCGGCGAGCCAAACAGAAAGTTGTTCGAGCCTTTGCCGAAAATCGAGGTGCTGGCTTCCTTGAGCTTGGTACGGTTGACCTCGACGAAGCGGATGTCGGTCTGTACCTGGCTGGGCAGCACTTCCCCACCGGCCACCATCACTTTCTCGGTCATCGCCGCCGTGGCACGACCGCGAACGAACACCATGCTTTGCCGGGGCGTGGCCGAGCATGCCGTCCAGACCATCAGGCTGGTGGTGCCAGGCGCCACGCCGGTGAGCAGGAAGCCGTCATTACCATTGGCAAACACGTCGGCGATCTTCGGGTCGCCCACTGCCAGGCGGGTGATCGCCACCGAGGAGCGAATATCCTGCTGCAGGCCTTGGTCCACCTCCAGTACACCGGGCAACGCGGCCAGCGCCGCGCAGTTATTAGTCGCGGCCGAGGCCAGTTCGACGCTGCACAGGGTCAGCACGAGGGCCCAGAAAACCGGTTTGAGAATCGGCACGTAACCACTGCTCATGCACTGCATCCTTGCTCAAAATCAGGGGGCTTTATTGGGTGGTCTGTTGGGTGATTTGCTGTGTCGTTTGAGCGCCGCGAATGATCTCCACCGGGCGTGGTGCCCGGGCGGGCTGCGCACCGGTCTGAACCCGCGCCGGGGTGCCCAGGCTCAATTGGGAAAACTGCAGGAGATCACGCCGGGTGGTGTCGAGCCGGACCGCGATGGCCTCTGTTTTGTCAGTGGCCTGGCTGGCCCAGTACTGTTCGAGATTTTTTTCCTGAGCGCTACGCACCGCCAGGCGCAACACGCCGCTTTGGGTGGCAAGCATCAGGCGGCTGAGCAGCACGTGCGGCACCGCCACGATGACGGTGCGCGCGGCGATGCGTCTTTGTTCCTGGGCCAGACGCTGCTCTGCGGTGAGGTTCTGCGCGGCCTTACCGTCCAGCGTCGGGCCAAGCATGTCGCCCACACTCAGCACCCGCAATGCAGGCACCGCCACCTGGCTGGAACGGTCGGCGTTGTCGGCATCCTGGGGCAAGTAGAGCAGCACATCCACGTAATCCCCAGGGCTGAGCTGGCCACCGGCGCCGATCACTTCATCGACACTCAGGGCCAGGGCGCGCTCGTTGGGGCGGATCATGCGGGCCAAGGCGCCGCCGGAGTCAAAACTACCCTCGCTGAGCCAACTGCCCGCGCGCAAGGTCTGCCAGCTGCTCCGGCCCACGGCCTCATCAATTGAAGTGAAGCTGCCGGCCGGTGCGACTTTCAACCGCTCAACCACCAGGTCTTCAGCCTTGAGCGCCACATAGGGCGGCACGTCGTGCAGCACGATGACTACGGGCTGGCGCATGGGGTCTTCAGCCGGTGGCGGTGTCACGACGGGCGCAGTCGGGGCTTGGGAGACAGGCGCCAACACGGGTGCGGGCACAGGTGCAGGCTGACGGGTGACCGCCAAACCCCAATAACCCGCGACCACCGCGCCGAGTAAAAACAGCACCGCCAGAATCATGGTCAAACGACTGCTCATAAACGCCCCCGCCTCAACATTGCGCTACAACCTCAAGCCACAAGACAACTTCGCAATCAGGTACTTATGAACATTCATGGATACGCTATTTAAGGTAGCGCAGGTCTCGAAAATCGCCATTGTCTAACACTGAATTGCTGCGGTGATTGTGTCGGCAGGCGCCGGAAAACCGATATATAACTTTGCGATTAATACTTAGATACTGTTGTGGGTTTGGGTGGCCGGAGTAATGCTGTTACAGCGATGGATTGTTCATGCACGAACTGCATTACCCGCGTTACACGACGCAAGGAGAAGTCAGATGTTCCTTATCAAATTCAAGTCAGGCGCCAAGCGTCTGATCAAAAACAAAGACGGTGCATCGGCGATTGAGTACGTCATTGTGGCGGCGATGGTGGCGATAATTTCCGTTGCCTTCATTGACCCTATTGGCAACGCTGTCAAAAGCAAATTCGAAGCAATAACCACCGGACTCAAAGGGACGTTGCCAACTTCTAGCGCTGGCGGGTCTTGATACCGGCACTCAGTAAACGGTCACTCTCGATAACGGAAACATGAAATGGCCAACTCTACCCGCCAACAACTGCTGTTAGTGGACGACGAGGAGGACGCCAACGAAGAGCTGGCCGAGTTGCTCGAAGGGGAAGGCTTCTGCTGCTTCACTGCATCCTCGGTGAAGCTGGCGCTGGAAGCGTTTACCCAACACCCGGACATCGCGCTGGTCATAACCGACCTGCGCATGCCGGAAGAAAGTGGCATGTCCCTCATCAAACGCCTTCGCGAACACACCTCACGCCAGCACCTGCCGGTTATCGTGACCTCAGGCCACGCCGACATGGATGACGTGACCGATCTGCTGCACCTGCAAGTGCTGGATCTGTTTCGCAAACCCATCTATCACACCCGTCTGCTGGAAACCCTCAACACCCTCTTCCCGCAACAGCAGATGTATCTGATCGGGCGTTGAATCGTTTCCGCCGAATCTGAACAGGAACACGCCCTGTGCAACCTGTGTGGGAGATCCCCCGTCGTCCAAACGCCTCGCTGTCACGCAGCAAATACAGGACCTGTGGGAGCGAGCTTGCTCGCGAAAGCAATGTTCCTGCCCACAGAGATATATCAGGTGTCCCGGCCTCTTCGCGAGCAAGCTCGCTCCCACAAAAAATTATTACAATTCAGATAATTATTTCATGCTTGATGAGAGCGAATTCATTCGCGAAAGCGGTAGATCAGCCATGACATATGTGTTGAATGTCCCGGCCCCCTTCGCGAATGAATTCGCTCCCACAGGTTTGATGCAAATCCAGTCAACCGACACTCACAACTGATAACTGAAACTCAGCGTATAACGCGGCTTGCGGTTGAAACTGTCCAGGCCTTTATCAGACATCGGTTTGGCGGCTTCCAGGGCGATGTTGTAATAGCGCGCATCGCCAAATCGCAGACCAGTGGCAAATGAAGACAGTTTGGAATCCTGGACCGGCAACTCGTTGAACCAGGTCCGCGCCGCATCCAGCACCACATAAGGCTGCAGCACTTTCACCCAATCGCCGTCACGGTTGAAGCTGTAGTTGAGTTCATACGCAACGCCCCAGCCCTTATCGCCAGACGCCTGATCAGAGGGGTAGCCACGGGCGAAATTCTGCCCGCCAAACTGTGCCCGCTCACTGTCCGGCAGGTTGTCATCACTCCAGTACAGCGCAGCGGAAAACACGCCCTGCCAGCGCTCGAAAAACTTGTCGCTCTGCACCCCGGAAAGTCGCGCTCGCAGGAAGTCCAGATCATAGGTTTGATCGTCGCTTTTGGCGCCCAACCCATCGATGCCCTGATACAACCCGGCACTGAGGATGCGCAGTTGCGTGGCCGTGGATTTGCGCCAGTCACTTTCAAAGGCCAGGGCGCGGATATCGGTCTGGTTCGAGAGGCTGAGCGGAAAGCCGATCACCTGGTAACGGGTTTTATCATTGACCGCATAAAGCCGCGCGCCCGCGCTGAGCCACTCATTCTGCGCAGCAATCAGCGGGTGGCTGATGCCGATGGAAAGCCGATCATTTTCGCGATGCTGTTTGAGTTGTATGTTGTTATCCAGCGTGATTCGGGTGCTCGGATCACTGCGGTAGCGCGCGCCCCAGACGCTCAGTTGAGTGCCTTCAGTGTTCAGGTATTGGCTGTAATCGAGGCGGTAGTAATGCTCTTTGTCATCCCCCGGAGGGAACAGCCCACTGAGGGTCAATTGTTCGGCCATGGCGGTCTGGGCGTTGCTGCTGACACCGAGTAACGCCTGGGTGCCGTCGCGGTTGTCCTGGGTCAGGCTGAGGCTGCTGGTGAACGGTTTGCGCGTGGCCGTAGCGATCAGCGTCGTTGCGCCATCGGTGGTTCCCGGCGGCGGCGCCATGGCTTGCAAAGTAACGCCAGGCACGCGGCTCATCAGCGCGGTGTAGCGCTCGAACGTCTTGCGGGTCAGCGGCCGCTCTTCGCGAATTTTGGCCGCCAGTTTGTCGAGATAGGCCGAGACCCGCCCTACGTCACCTTGCAACTGATAATCGCGGATGTAGCCCTCGACCAACACCACGCGCACCAGGCCTTGCTCGAAATCCTGCGGCGGCAGAAACGCGTAAGACAGCAAGTAACCATCAGCCTGATAACGCTGGGTGATGCCACGCGTTGCGTCGATCAACTCGGCCAGCGTCGCCTCGCGACCCAACAGCGACTGATAAGCCGCGCCCAGCTCTTCAAGGGGGTAGACGCTGCCGCCTTCAATACGGATTTTGCGCACCGCCACCCTGGTATTCATCATCAGCGGCGTGGCATCCGGTGGCGCAGGCGTTGGCAGCTGCACCGCAGGCGTCACCGGCCGATAGGCATCGGCGGGCAGGTTGGGAACGGGGAGATTGCGTTCGGCATCATTGCTATTGAGGAAGGCGGGAAAGGTATCGGCATAAACCAGACAGGACGTCATGGACACACCCAGCACTAAGGCGGGAAAACAGGCACGCATAAGGACACTCCATGGCCAGAACAACAGCGGCATTCGCCTATAAAAAAGACAGGGGATCGTGTCGACTCCCCTGTCTGAACAAGCGTAGGCGCTGTGTGAAAAGTCGCTACCCGTGCACTACTTACTTCCGGGAATTCAGCAACCCACCACCCAGACTTCCGCCTAATGCGCCTGTTACACCACCGATCAAACCACCCACACCTATTGTTGCTCCTCCTGCACCGGCGGCACCACCGTCTACCAGGCCGCCGACTTGCGCCACGGTTACTCCCAGACTGCTGACGGTTGTGCCCAGGGCTGCGCCCACCGGGTTGTTGGTACTGGCCGCCACGTTGTTGCCGAGGCTGCTCACTGCACTGCCGACCTGTGCCACCAGGCCGTTGACCGGGGCACCGAGCCCGGTAGCGCCGCCGACCTGTTGCGTGATGCTCGCCACACCCGATACCACTGGAGTGACTGCCGCACTGATGTTGCTGGTCAACGCTGCTACCGGAGCTGCGACGGCACTGTTGGCTACACCATTACCGCCAAGCACCGTACCCAGTGAAGCAACGGTGGCACCCACTGCACCGCCGCTTACACCTGTTGCGCTGAGCAAGCCATTGCTGCTGCCCAGATTCAAACCATTACCCACCCCTGCGACGACCCCGCCAACGGTTTCCACCAGGCCTGCGCCGCCGACGCCAGGGAGTGCCACGCCACCACCGGCGCCACCGCCCACCGATCCCGAGCCGCCACCAGTGACCGGGTTGCCAGCCAGGAAGCCACCGGCTGCACCCGCCACATTGCCCAACCCGCCCACTGTACCGCCCAGGCCGCCAGCCAGTGGGTTACTGCCTGTTGCGCCTGCGATGTTGTTGCCAACGGTATTCAACGCGCCTTGAACGTTTTGCAGCAGGCCATCTACCGGCGCTCCCAGGCCAGTCGCGCTGCCGACTTTATTAGTGGTGGACTCAAGCATTGCTACCACCGGCACAAGCTTGTCGCCGACTTTCTGGGTCAGAGAACCCAATGGCCCGTTGGTGGTTGCTGCGCTCAAGGTGTCGCCCAGCATGGTGACTTTCTGGCCCACGCCATCGACCAGATTACCCGCCTTGCCCACGACGCTACCGACCAATGGAACCTGTTCGATTTGCGAAGAAGCCGCGAAGCGAGAGACGCCGCGCCCTAAGGATGAAACGCCGCCCCCGAGATCACCGGTCGCCTCGCCAACGCTGGACAGGGTGACGCCCACTGCATTGCTGTCGCTGCCCAAGGTGCCCAGACCTGTGGTCACACCGGTGCCCACGCTGTTGGTGACGAACCCCAGAGAGGAGATCAGGCCACCGGCGCCTTCGGTAAGGTCTGCATTGCCTGCGATGGGGATCATCGCTACCACGTCGCCGACACCGATCACTGCATCGCCCAACTGGCTCAACATATTGCCGCTGGCGCTGCTGGTTTCATTGAATGAGGACACGGTAAAACCACCGCCTGTACCCGGGTCAGTCTCGCCGCCTGTACCACCGCCTGTGCCGCCGCCAGTACCACCACCGGTACCACCCGTGCCGCCGGTTCCACCGCCTGTACCGCCACCGGTTCCGCCGCCGGTGCCTCCACCTGTGCCAGCGGTGCCGTCGCCGATAGAGCCGCCAGTGCCGCCACCGGTACCGCCGCCTGCTCCACCTGTGCTGCCAGTACCGTCACCGGTTCCTCCGGTGCTGCCTGTACTGCCCGTCCCGCCTGCATCCGTGCCCGTTGTGGGTGATGAGCTGTCTACATGACTTTTCGAGCCACCACCGCCACTGCTGCAACCGCCTAATCCGACAGCGAGAATAAGGGTCAATGCTGCACTGGCTCTCAACAACGCTTGAGTTTTCATGAGCGAATCCGTCCACCATGTGTTGTTATGCAGGCTCCCCACTGTTGCCGGGGGACTACCCTGTCCGTGGCTCCATAACACTCTTGATTGGCGACGCGCTCAACTTACAACTTGGTATTAACCGGATAGATATCTCTCAGAAAATCACCTTATAAATCAGTATCTTGTATAACTTAAAAAGCTGTTTATACCTAAGTTATATAGTCGTAAGTTACAGGGTTTTGATGTAACGATTAACCACCGACTCAACCCTTATCTGTAGGAGCTGACCGAGGTTACGAGGGCTGCGAAAGCGATGTGTCAGATACGCCGCCGTTCGCAGCCTCGCGGTGCTCGTCAGCTCAGAATGCACAGCGCTTTAATCCACCACCTCAAAAACCACTCGCGCGGTCTGGCCGCTTTCGTCGAGCACGCTGAGTTCAACGCGGCCCAGTCGGCTCAAGGTCGGGTTGAAACTGTCCTGGCTCTGGGTGTCCGCCATGGGCACGCCGTCAATGAACCACCAACGCCGACCGCTGCCGCCCAGGGCCGTCAGTTTCAAACGCAGGGCCTGACGACTACCCGCGGGTAAGCGCAAGTGATCGCCCTCATGCACGCCGACAATCGATAACGGCGGCGAGAGGTTCAGGACCTGGGGCGGGCAATCGGGGTCGATGGCAGGCAGCCGCGCCTCACGACGCTCGGTTCGCAGTAGCCAAGGCTCCAGCGGCGCGGGCCACAGGGCGATGTCTTGCGCCTGAGCGCCGGGGCAGTGGGAGCCGACCCGCAGACCTTGAGCGTTGACCCAGATGGTCTCCCGCAGGCCCAGACCCAATGGTTGATCGAGCGCCTGCAAAGTGGGCGGCGTGGTGCCGTCCAGCGTCCAGGCGAAACGTTGGCGGCGACAGTTGGGATCGCTCTTGCTCATGGGTTGCCCCAGCGGCCAACAGATGGCGGCGACGCCCACGCTGGTCGGCACCGGCTGAATCGGCGCGGCGATTCCCCGCTGGCTGTCGCGGTTGGCCAATACATCGTGAACCTGCAGCATCAGCGGTGCAGCCGACGCCAGCCCGAATTGGCCCGGCACTGGCGTACCGTCCGGGCGACCAATCCACACGCCCACCAGAAAGCGCGGGCCGACGCCAATCGCCCATGCATCCCGGAAGCCATAACTGGTGCCGGTTTTCCACGCCAGTTGCGGGCGCTGAACCAGCTCGGCATGGGGATCCAGATCAGGTCGCGACTGACCACTGAGTATCTTGCGAATAATCCACGCCGCGCCGGGGGACATCATCTGCCGGTCGCGCAACGGAGCGTCAGGCTGCAGGCGAATATCGGCACTGCGCCCGGCCCGTGCAAAGGCGCTGTATCCGCCGACCAGATCTTCCAGGCGACTGCCGACGCCTCCCAGAATCATCGCCAGATTCGGCTCCGCCAGCGGCGGCAAGGTCAGGGGAACACCGCCGTTGCGCAACTCGGCGGCAAACCGTTTAGGGCCGTAAGCCTCCAGCAGCTGTACCGCAGGCAGATTGAGCGACATGGACAACGCCGAACTTGCGGCCACTGCGCCGCTGAAACCGGCCGCGAAGTTGCCCGGTCGATAATCGCCGTAGCGTCGAGGTACGTCCTGCATCAGCGACTCGGAATGGATCAACCCGGCGTCCATCGACAGCCCGTACAAAAACGGCTTGAGGGTCGACCCCGGCGAGCGCAGCGCGCTGATCATGTCCACGTGGCCGAAGCGTTTGGTGTCATTGATGTCCACGGAACCCACATAGGCGCGCACCGCCATGTTCTGTGCCTCGACCACCAGAATCGCCGCCGAGGTTCGCTCCGGCAGGCGTGCTCGCCAACCCAGCAGCAGCTCTTCAAGACGCCGTTGCAGACCCGCGTCCAGAGTGGTGCGAATCAACGGCGGGCTGTCGGGCCGATTCAGACGGCGAGCCAGCAGAGGTGCAAGACTCGGTTCCTGACGCGGCGCCAGCAACAGCGGTTCTTCAAGCGCTTCGTTGACCGCGATTTGCGGCCAGACTTTGAACTCGGCCAGGCGCCTGAGCACTTTATCTCGGGCCGCTTGCGCACGCTGGGGGTGGCGATCCGGGCGCAAGCGGCTCGGTGCCTGGGGCAACACCGCCAACAGCGCCGCTTCGGCACGGGTCAGCTGCAAAGGCGACTTGCCAAGATACGCCCAGCTCGCGGCGGCCACGCCCTGCAAGGTACCGCCGAACGGCGCACGGTTGAGGTAAATCGCAAGGATTTCGTCCTTGGACAAATGCCATTCCAGCTGCAGCGTCCGCCACAATTGCCGGACCTTGCCATGCAGCGTCCGCGAATGGGGGTCGAGCAGCCGCGCAACCTGCATTGACAAGGTGCTGCCACCGGAAACCACCCTCGCCCCTGAAAGGTTTTGCCAACTGGCGCGGACCAGTGCCAGCGGGTTCACCCCTGGGTGGCTGTAAAACCAGCGGTCTTCGTAGGTCAGCAACGCCTCAAGGTAATACGGCGAAACCTGCGCACTGGACACCGGGTAACGCCATACACCATTGGCATCGGCAAACCGCCACAACGGCGTGCCATCCTCGGCCAGCACCACACGAGCCAGATCGTCCTTGGGTAACGGTAAAGGCCAGAGGCGGTCGGCGAGCCAGAGCAGGGTGATGAGCACAAGCGCAGCGCCCGCAAGCCATGCAAAAATCGGCCGGATAATGCGCAATCCCTGTGGGAGCGAATTCATTCGCGAAGAGGTCAGCCGCTTCAACATCTTCATCACTGAAAGACCGCTTTCGCGAATGAATTCGCTCCCACTGTTGGACTCAACACGTCCGCACAAGGCAAAACGCCTTTACACTCTCGGGAACTCGATGCACCCAGCGATAGCCAAAGCGAACAGTCGCCTTTTTTCATGACCCTAATCAGGACGCACATATGCAGGTAGAAAGCTTTTTCGAATGGTTGGGCCAGGCGCTAGGCGCGGTGATTCGCTTTATCGTCGATAGCCTGGAATGGTTGTTCAACATCTTCACTCACGCAGGCGGCAATTTCGTCGAAGGGCTGTCCCGGACTCTGGGCATGGACACCTCCCTGATCAGCATCGCCGCGTTGATAGTCGGGCTGATGCTGCTGTATTCAGCCATCCGCGCCTTCATGCGGGCCTCGATCATCATGGGCATCATCTGGCTGATATTGGGCTTGTGGCTGTTGAGCTGGATTATTCATTGATGTGAGTGACCTGTAGGAGCTGCCGCAGGCTGCGAAAGCGATCTGCCTGACAGACCGCTTTCGCAGCCTTCGGCAGCTCCTACAGGAAATTGTCGTTACTTGCCCTTCACCACCATCTGCGCAGCCGCTTCACCCAGCGCCTGCCAGTTCGGCCGATACATCGACTCCACCTGCGGCGGAGGTACGCGATAGATCCCCGGCGTCACGGCGCGAGCCAGGTACAGCAGGTGCACCGTGTTGTAGCCGTTCAGGTCCAGCGCGGCCACGTAGCGATCACCACGGTATTCCTGATGCTTGATACCCGCGTTCTCCATGGATTCACGCCACTGTTTGACTGAATCGCTGGCGTCTTGCAGGCTCGCGGCGCTCTGGGCCAGGTTCTGGTTTTCCAGCTCCAGCCCGGCTGGCAGCAGATCAACGACCAGCGCATCCGGCACCCGTTGCTGGGCTTTGACTTCAATGTGCACCAACAGCAGCTGGCCGCTTTTCAGGGCCCCCATCTGGGCAGGTTCACCATCAAGGTTCAGGTACTCACGACGGATACTGAGGTTCTCGCCCCCTGCGGCAGGTGGCTGAGTTGGATAGCCCGAGATCGTCAATTGCTGATAGAGGGTTTCACTGCCCTGATTCTGCACCGTCAGCGGCGACGCCAGCAGCGGCCCGTCGAGCTTGAGGCCCGGTTGCTGATTGCTGATGTCACGGCTTTGCGTGCCGCTACTGAGGGTCGCGGCCCATTTGCTTTCCGGTTTGCTCAGCAAGCCACGGCCCGCCAGGAACAGCGCATTGCGCTCCTGAGTGGACAGATAACGGTTGGCCGCCACTTCATCCGCCAAGGCAAACAGACGCTGGTCGCGTTTGTCCGCCGCCAGATTGTTCTCTTCCAGCAGTGACAGGATCAGCGCCTGATCCCGCAGCGGGCTGCCGTAATCGGCCAGCCATTCGTTGCCTTTGCGGCTCGCCGCCAACCCGGCCTGCATGGCTTGATCAGCGCGGGGTTTGTCACCCATTTTCTCCAGCGCCACCGACAGTTGCACCAGAGGCAAGCCCGAGCGTGCATCGGTGCGCCGGTCAAAGAGGCTGCGCAAGGCCCCCAAAGGCGCTTGCTGGCTGCGAGCCAATACCAGCCCCGCATAAGCCTGCACCGCAAAGCGGGTGTGTTCGGCGTTCTGGCTGTAGCTGACTTCCACCAGATTGCGCTCCTGCAGGTAACGCAGCAGCCGCTCGTTAGCCTTTTTCAAGGCATCCGGCGGTACGGCGAAGCCTTGATCACGAGCGCGCAGCAGGAAGTCGGTGACATAAGCGGTCAGCCAGTATTCTTCTTCGCCATCGGCGTTCCACAGGCCAAAGCTGCCGTTGTGGCGTTGCATGCCCAGCAGCCGCTCGATGCCCAGCTCAACCTTGCGCTTGCGCACGGCATCGGTTTCGCCCTTGATGCCCAGGCGTTTGAGGGTCTCGGCGTCGGCGTACAGCGATGGATAAAGCCCGCTGGCGGTCTGCTCAAGGCAGCCGTAAGGGTAGGCTTCCAGGGCGCGGATCTGCTCGCCGAGGTTCAACGGTGGACGACTCGACACCGACAGCATGGCCTCGCGACCTGCCGGCTCAAACGCATCAAGCGCGCCTTCCGGCAGGCTCCAGAGTTGATCATTGATGGCCGCGCGATAGTGCTTGAGGATCGCCGGATACGCAGGGCGCACGCCAATGTTCCACTCACGGGAGAACGGCGGCAGGTCTTCACCTGGCAGTACCAGCCCTTGCACCATGACCTTGAACTTGCCCTGCCCCAGACCGCCCGATGCCCGCACCGGAATGCGCAGCGTAGTACGTTGACCAGCAGCCAGCTGCACGGTCTGGTTCAGGTCGCCGTTGGCCAGATTCAATTGCCCTTCGGCGCTGGCGTGCACGGTCAGCTTCTGAGCCGCACCCGACAGGTTCGACAGGTCCAGCGCCACAGTGGTCTGGTCGCCGCCGGCCAGGAAGCGCGGTGCGGACAACTCGGCAATGATCGGCGCAGCCACAACAGTTTTCGCCTCGGCCATGCCATAACGCTCGCCGGTCCAGGCCTGGGCCATGATCCGCAGCTCCCCATTGAAGTCCGGGATCTCAACGCTGACTTCACCTTCGCCCTGCTCATTGAGCGTTACCGGCGCGCTTTGCAGCGCCACGATGGTGACCGAGGTGTCAGGCCGTTTGCCGCCCTTGGCCAGCGCATCACCGCCGAAAGCCAGAGTCGCGAGACGATTGCGACCAGCCTCGATCAACTGTCCGTATACATCCAGTTGGTCAGCACCGTATTCCTTGCGCCCGAACAGGCTGGCGAACGGATCTGGCGTGGCATAGCGGGTGATATTAAGGATGCCGACATCCACTGCAGACACCAGCACATGCACTTCTTTAGGCACGCTGCCGTCAGCATTTTTCGCGGCGACCTTGAGTTTCAGTGGTTGCTTGGGACGCATTTTTTCCGGCGCGGTGACGGTGAGCGCCAGTTTGCGTGGCGAACGCTCCAGTGGCAGATGCAGCACGCCAACCGCACGTTTGGGGGTGACATTGGCTTTGCGCTCGCCGGGACGAATCACCAGCGCGCTGACATACAGATCATGCCGGGCCCATTGCTTGTCCAGCGGCACGTCGAAGGTCTTGCCTTCAGCCGGCACGTCGATTTCCTGCCACCACAGCGGGCCTTCGCTGGATTCCACCAGCAAATAGCCTTTGCCAGCGGAAGGCGGCGTAACGGTCACTTTGGCGGTATCGCCGTCGTTATAGCCGGGTTTGTCCAGCGCCAGCTTGACCTGATCGGGCCGCACCGCGCCGCCTTCGGCGTTGTCCTGCCAGCGATAACCGGCCCAGAAGCGCATGCTGCTGATCAGGCCGGTTTTCGGGTCTTCCACTTCGACGCGATAAGGCCCCGTCTCAACCGGGAAGCTGACCTTGGCGGTCGCGCCCTGCTTAATGCTGACGGTGGACTCATCCAGGTTGAGGAATTTTTCGTTGAAGTGATAGCTCCAGCCGTCACTGTCCGAGTAGTTCCAGTAATAGTCGCGACGCTCGCGCACCAGCCGGACCTTGAGGTTCTCGGCGGCCAGCTTGTTACCCGCGTAATCGGCCACCAGCACGTCGAACTCCACCGGGCCGTCGCCGTCGGTCTGCGGCATGCCGTCGGCTTCGTCGTAATACTCGTCACCGTTGTTCTGTTTGCTGCCGAACAACGGGCGCAGCCCCGGCATCTGCTCGGCAGGCCAAACCGGCTGCACCACGCGGCGGGTAATCGCCCGCCCGCCGGATTCCTGCAGGCTGGCTTGCAGAATCAGCTGCAACGGCGATTTAACCTTCGACCATTGGCTTTCCAGGTCCAGGCTCAGCAAGCCTTTTTCGTCCAGCGTGCTGGCGTCGTACTCCAGGTCCTGCTTGAGGTCCTGCTCGGTGATCGAACCGAACTGATAGCCCGGCAAGCTGGCCACCGCCTCACGCAGTGGCCGCACATAAAGCAGGTTCAGCAGGCTGTTGCCCGAGGCTGGCGCGCCGTAGAGATAACGGCCGCTGATCTCGAACACGGCGTTGTCGGCCGGCGCAATCGGCGTATCGCTGCCTTTGACTTCCAGCGCCAGACGCTCGGGCAGGAAGTCTTCCACTTGAAATTCATAGAGCTGCGGCTTGCCGTCGCCCAGGTCGAAGACCAGCTGCCAACGCCCGGTCGGCGCTTCTTCGGCCAGTTGCAGCTGATATTGGTAAAGGCCGGATTTGTCCGCCTCCCAAACAAACTTGCGGCTGACCTGCTCGTCCGGGCGACGCACTTCAACGGTGATCGGCTGCGGTTTTACGTCCTTGCCGTCGTTGTCGCGCAGCAAGCCGTTGAGCAATACGGTTTCACCTGGGCGATACAAATCACGCGGGCCGAAGATAAAGAACTGCAAAGGGTGGGACTGCGGGCCCGTGATGTCGAACTCGGCCAGATCCAGCGCTGCGGTGTCCAGGCGCAACATGCTGGTTTGCCCGTCCTGGTGGGCAAGCACCACTGCCGCCTTGGCTGTGAGCGGCAGTTGGGCGTGGCCGGCATTGTCCGTCTTGGCTTGGCCAATCACTTTGCCTTCGTTGTCGTAGAGTTCAAGCTCGACGCCACTCAGGGCTTTGCCGCCCTCCAGCGCCTGAGTGAAGGCGTCCAGACGGTTGGCGTAGCGATGCACCGACAGACCGATATCGCTCAAAGTGAAAATGGTCGCCGGGTTGGCGTAGGAATACGTCCCGGAAGAACGCATCACCGCCAGGTAAACACCCGGCTGTTGCAGCGGTTTGATCCCGGCAATCGGCAGCAGCACGGTTTCCCGGGTATTGCGCGCAGGGTTCAGGTCGAAGCGACCTTCGTAGACCAGTTCGGCGCGGCTCAGCAACTCGTTGGATTCGTAATACTCAAGGCTCGACGCGCCCCGCCAGCTGCCGAGGAACGCAGGCAAGGCCTCAGGCTTGATGCGGAAGAACTCGACGTTGACCTTGTCGACGTTCAACGCAATGACCGGCAAGCCTTCGGCCAGGCGGGTAGGCAACAGGCTGCCACGGCTGGCGAAACCGACAGTGGCTTTGAGGTCGGCGGTTTCCAGGCGGCTGATGAATTCGGCAGCGAGCTTGGCCTTGTTGACCGCCACTAGACCGGCATCAACGGTGAGCACCAGCTTGCGCTGCGGCTCAAGGTGGCGAAGGCGCAGTTCCATCAGGTTGTCGGACAGCTCCCATGCACCGTCGACCTTGCCGTTCTTGCTGTCCACCAGATGCAGTTTTTCAGCGAACTTCTGCTCCGGGTCCAGCGGGATAGAAAAACTCACCGACAGCGTGCTGGCACCGTCGACCTGGATTTCCGAGACATCGACCACCGTCAACTCCCGCCCGGCGTAGCGCTTGCTCAACTCAGGAAGGTCCACCGCCGGCTTGGGCTTGCTCGACTCCACCGCCGCAGACTGCGCAGCTGGCGCGTTGGCCGGGGCGGGCTTATCGGGGGTGGAGGAATCGCAGGCGCTGAGCAACGCAAGCGCGCAGGCCAGAAACAATCCTTTGTTCAACATGGGGCACTCATTTGGCGACGGGTGAGAGAAGGTGACTATATAGCAGCTACATACCAGCCACGTGACCGGATATGTCGAAGCGCAAAATAGACCGCCTGTTTGAGACTTTGTTCTCAGGGCTTGTTGTGGGAAATGGGGATAGGTTCTGTGGGATTATCCCCCCCCGGCGAAGACTGTGTGGGAGCGAACTCATTCGCGAATGCGGTGTTGTGACCGATCAAATTGCATCGGCTGCACCGGCCTCTTCGCGAATGAATTCGCTCCCACAGAATCACTTGGGCGTCTGGTGCTCTACAATCCCCTCCTTGCCCGGGAGCCTCCATGTCCACCTTGCTCAACGACTGGCGCCATCGCTCAACCCATGTCCGGGTCTGGGCACTGGCGGCGCCGATGATTCTGTCCAATATTTCCGTACCGTTGGTGGCGCTGGTCGACAGCGCCGTGATCGGCCATCTGCCCCATGCTCATCAATTGGGCGCGGTGGCGGTGGGTTCCACGCTGTACACGTTTCTGGCCTGGTCTATGGGTTTTCTGCGCATGGGCACCACCGGGTTTGCGTCCCAGGCGGCGGGCCGCGGCGACGGTTCGGCGTTGCGCCAGATTCTGCTGCAGGGCCTGTTGCTGTCCATGGGGCTGGCGATGCTGCTGGCGGTCATCGGCCTGCCGTTCAGCCATGTGGCGCTGAGCATGATGCAACCGTCCGCGGATTTGCAGCAGCTCACCGGGGAGTTCTTTCACACTCGGTTATTCGGCCTGCCCGCCGCGCTTGCCGGGTATGCGCTGGTGGGATGGTTCCTCGGCACCCAAAACGCCCGCGCGCCCCTGATCATCTTGCTGACCACCAACCTTATCAACATCGCCTTGAACCTCTGGTTCGTCATGGGGCTGGACTGGGGCGTGGTCGGCTCGGCCCGTGCGTCGGTGATCGCTGAATGGATCGGCGCCCTGCTCGGCCTGGCCCTTACCCGCAAAACCCTGCGCCACTGGCCAGGCCATGTAGCCTGGGCCGCATTGAAGCTGTGGCGCAACTGGCGCCCACTGCTGGCGGTCAACCGAGACATTTTCATTCGCAGCCTGGTCCTGCAATCGGTGTTTTTCCTGATTACCGTGCAAGGCGCCAGGCTTGGCGATGCAACGGTCGCCGCCAATGCCCTGCTGCTCAATGGCCTGTTGATAACCGCCCATGCGCTGGATGGACTGGCCCATGCCGTGGAAGCCCTGTGCGGGCATGCCATCGGCGCCCGGGACAGGGACGCTTTACGCCGCTCACTGACCGTTGCTGCGGGCTGGTCGCTGATCGCCAGCCTGGGCTTTGCGTTGTTGTTCCTGCTGGCGGGCCACTGGTTTATCGCACTGCAGACAGACATCGTCGAAGTTCGGCAGACGGCGTTCATCTATCTGCCGTACCTGGCCGCGTTGCCGCTGCTGGCCGTCTGGAGCTATCTGCTCGACGGCTTGTTCATTGGCGCCACTCGTGCCCGCGAAATGCGCAATACGATGCTGGCCAACATGCTGCTCATCGCCCCCTTCGCCTGGGCGCTGCACGACTATGGCAACCACGGCCTGTGGCTGACGCTGCTGACCTTCATGTTGCTGCGCGCCCTGACGCTGGGCTTTGTCACCTGGCAACTGAGCCAGCGCGGGGCGTGGTTCAGCGGCCAGACCGGGCACTGACTGCCACCTCAGTCGTTGGCCTCGGTTGCGCCCCGCGCCCCGACAAACAGGACCTGCGGGCTGCTCAGCTTCACCCCATCGGCATCAATGATCAGTTGGCTCTGGCCGACGCGAAAGGACATTTCCCGTCCCTCGTCCCAAGCGATGTGAGCGCCACCGTCGATCTGGATGCCAGGCTCGTCCCCCAACGCAGTCGCCAGGGACAACTGGACCTGAACCAGCTCTGGCGTAGTGCAGGGCAGCGGCGCTGTTGGCATCAGGGCGGTGGGGCGCCAGAGACAGCCGATGATCAGCGGCCTGTCGATATCGCCCTCTTCAAAGCTCACCATGACGTGCATGCCGCCCAGCAAACTGGTTGTCAAGTGCTCACTCACGGGCAACCAGCAATGGTTATGAATGGCAGCATGCCCCTGACCGACCCAGTCAAACAGTGCCTTGACCCTACCTTCTGCGTCCCGGCTGACGGGCTCACCTTCGCCACCCACGATCTGCGCCCTATGCAACGGCACCCGATAGGGGCGCGGCCGAGCCCTGGGTTTGAAACCGGCCTCCCAGGAAGCCACCTTGAAATGGTTGATGTACATCGGCGGTTCATGCCCGGTGGCCGCGTCCATCTGCCGAGGGTCGAACCCCTGATGCACCACTTTCGTCACCAGCCATAGGTGGTTCAACGCCGCGTCAGGATGACCCTTGAGCGGCATCAGATAACCGGACGCCACAAAAGGCAGCGTGCTCTCGCCCTCAGCGCCGGGCCGAGAGGTATCGACCTGCTCGTCAGCCTCGGTATTGATGGAAAAACGCGCAACGCCTGGTTGCATCGGCGCTTGCTGATAATGAGCAATCGGCCCGCGAGGAAAACCGCGCAGCCCCTCGCCAAACACCAGTTCATGACCCAGCCGGGAATGCTCAAAGTGGTAGTGGATGCCCTCCTCGGCACACAGGCGCTGAACCAGCTCCAGATCAGACTCCCGGTACTGCGCGCAGTATTCGCGCCGTGGCGGCTCGGCTTTTAGATCGAAACGGTAGGTGTGGTTGCGGATGCCATGTTCGCTCAGCACCTGATCAATGATCTGGGTCGCCGTCATGCACTGGAAGATTCGCGGCGTGTAGCGCTGCGCCAGGCACGCCAACCGAGGCCCGATCGTCATCTGATAACAGGCAGGCCCCGGCCGGAAGTGGCTGCGCATGACGCCCTGAATTTGCCCATGAATCCCCGAATCGCGCCCCTTGAAACTCAGGAACGCGGTCTTGTACATGAGGTTCGGCACGTCCAGCCAAGGGTCATCGATGAGCACTTCGAGCTCAAAAACGAAGGGCTCGCTGATGGCCTGCGTCCCGGTGAACGACAGCACCTGCAAATCCTGGAACAGAGGATCGATGTCCAAACGAAAGTGATGCGCGGCGGAACCGGCCATGTGGTTTGTCTCTACAGGGGAAACGGCCGTGGATTTTGGCCGAGAAGGCCTGCCGGGTAGAGAGCGAAACGCAGAAAAGGAAGTTGCCTACAGAAAAACAGGAAGTGGATTACGCAATAACAATTTTTAACTCCCAAAGAAACGCCCGGTCATTCTCAGCAAGAAAAACATCATAACTATATCTATTCACCACATCGCAATCGGCAAACAATACAACCTGACCCTACAAACAAGGAGGACTGTATGGTCACAAGAAAAAAGCGACAAACTAACTTACTGCACGATACAACAACGGGAACTGTGAACATCGGACACGGCGGTTCGGCGAAACAACCCAATATCGGTTTTTTTGGAGGCGGTTTTACTAATACCCGCGGGTCGAGTAAAAAACGCAGACGACGACGTAAGCTCGCAATTGCTCAGCAAAGAGCTAGAGAGCAGGCACATGCGCAGGCCCTGGCGAGAGCTGAGGCGCAAGCGCGTGATCGCGCACAAACCGAAGCCCGTGAAAGAGAAGAAGCCCAACGTAGAGCGGATGCCCAAGCGCAAGCCGCTGCGCATGCTATTGCTGAAAGGGAACGTGCGAACAGGGCTTACAAAGATGCTCTCAGCACACTCAGCAGTGCTTATCACACAGAAAGCAACGAGCTTTCCCAGCGATATAAACAAAGATCTGAAGAATTAGCCGCTTCACTACACCAAGAATTGGATGCTTTGGCGCAGCCTGTAAGCGGCCCGAACCCAGAGGCTCAACTACTTGATTTAATTTTGGAAGAAAAGGCTCGAATAAACTACCTGATCAGCAGTAAAACTTCTCAATTAGAAGCTGAAAATCTGCGCACTTCAATGGGAGATGGATCTCAACCATTCCCGTATACGGCAGAGCAACACCAGCATCATCTGGTTGGGAATAGCCTCGGAAACGCCCAGCGCGTCCACCGCTTGCACGAGGTCTGGCGCGAAGGCACCGGGAGATTCTATGAGCAGAAGTTACTCGCCGAGTCAATTAGCCTGCTCTCCGACAAATCAAAACTGCTCTCTGAGCAATATGCTCAAGCTCACCTTTCTAAACACATTGCTACCGAAGATTCTCCGTCAAAGCCAGCAGTGGGCGCAGCCAACAACGCTTTAGCTAACGCAGCAGAACTTTGGGCCATGGTTACCGCACCGCCCCTGCCTAACGCCGGCGTGACAACACAAGGCGGTACGGTGATGGGAGAGGCTACCCGGATCGCCAAGGAGCAGTTCACGCGCGCAGTAGTGCAGCGACTTGGACGCAACCTGCCCGCACTCTTCGCGACGTACTCATCCGAGACAGGAAACGCAGAGCGGTCGGCACCGGTTATGGGCACGCCGCTCTCCCAGCTGAACATCCCGGAAGGGCTGGACCTTGAGTTCGTCGCCAACAAAAAAGGGACTATTGATCTTCCCCACCGACTGGTAGTTGAACAAGGCAGCAGCGGGCCCATCGCCAAGTGGGTAGAAACGGATGGCGTCACCATCGGGACGAAGGTTCGTGTAAGAAATTTCACCTACAACGCGCAGAACAATACGTACGAATTTATCCGTGACGGCGACTACATCCCTGCGCTGATCTGGACTCCAATAAAGACTCAACAAGACAGTTCTACTATTTCGCCGGGACAAGCTCTGCCCCCACCCCATAGTGAAGGGCTTCCGATAATATCCAGCGACACCTTCATCGAAGGCCTTCCGCAGGCAGACTACGATGATCCAGACTATATACTCATCGGACCGGGTTTCGAACCGATCTACATCGTCTTCAATGAGCAACCAGGAGATCACAGTTATCATACAAAACCCAACTTCCTGCCAGGATTCCCAGAAGCAAAATTAAGCAGGGGAAAAACCATTATCCAAGGCGGGGGTGGTGTGAGGGCCCGCTGGATCGATAAGGACGGCAGTATTCTCGAATGGGATCTACGCCATGGTACCGTTGAAAAATATTCAAAAAAAGGAAAGCACCTAGGAGAATTCGACTATAAAACGGGTTTAGAAACAAAACCTGCGGACCCAACAAGAAGGATAGAACCATGAGACATTTCATAACAGGATTTGAATTCAGCAAGGATGACATCGCATTCAAAATAGAACTGCCTATTACCTTAGATGACTTGACCCCCATTATGAAATGGGACGACGAGGCCTACTGCGCCAATGACCACCTGCTGACGCCAGCGCAAGTACACGCCATAGAAATAGTGAGCGGTATGGAAATCCCTGAACACTTCGATCTCTACTTAACTTGCGAACGATCCAACTGAGCTGCGACGTAACTGCCAGCTCAATTATCTGCCACACGAACGCTTACCCAATTAGGAATCCAATCATGGAAGAATTTTACTCACAGCTTCATCAGCTACCGAATTTCCTTCAGTCAGAAGTTAACGCACATGCCGGGCATCTTCATGGCTTATCGCCCGTCCAGATCGTGATTCGCTACCGAGGTGCGACTGACCATCTCATTGCAAGCAAGCGTGCGGGTATCCAACAGGAGCATATCGATAACGCCAATTTATTCTGGGGCGGGACACAGTCAACCAAAGCAGATGTTGAAAACATGATGACGCTAGGCACCCTGCCGGGGCACGGAGCCACCGATTACTACTCGCTGACGGTAAAAGCTAATTTCGTCATGCAATGCATCCGGTTTCTAAGCAATTTTAGAAACAGTCTTATGAGCATTCAACCGCGCTTGGAGGAACAGGAGCGCCAGCATGCAAGACGCCAGGCTGAAGAAGCCGCGCGACAGCTCGCTCAGCGCCAAGCCGAAGAAGCCGCACGGCAGTTAGCCCAGCAACAGGCTGAGGAAGCTGAACGCCAGCGGCGCGCAGAAGAGGTGGCGGCCCAACAGCGTGCCAAGGAGGCAGCCATTCGACTTGCCCAGCACCAAGTAGAAGAAGCCACTCGGGCGCTTATCCAACGCCGAGCAGAAGAGCAAGCGCGACAGGTGGCCATCGAACAGTCTGATTCAGGCACCGGCATTACGTTGCTGTCCGGCCCGAAAGTAATCGCAGAGATTGAAACGGCAGTATTTCAGCTCAAGCAGAAAGTACAGCGGGCCGTGGAAGAGTTTGCTCAAGTAGTCGAGGTCAACTTCGATGCAAGCGACACAGGACATCTAAAAGCAATTGGTTACGTCAAGATGGAGGCGCGGCAGCCTGTATGAGCTGATCCGCGCACGTAACGATTGATCTGTTCAAGCACAGGCTGCAAACGCCGCTGCGTTTGCAGCCTGTGCTCTGCATCAAGACGACAGGTAAGAAGACCGCGTCAGCCCCAGGCGCAGGGCGTCCAGGAAGTAGGTGCGCTCGCGCGGGGTGATGTTGGCGCTGGCGACCTTGTCCCGGTAATGGGTCATGAGTTCTTCCGGCGACAAGTGCACGTAACGCAGCATGTCCTCGATGGTGTCGTGGGTCTCGATGCCTGCCGAGTAAACGCTGCCATCCGGGTTCTGGTAGATGTTCACGGAGTCGGTATCACCGAACAGGTTGTGCATGTCGCCCAGAATTTCCTGATAGGCACCCACCAGAAACACGCCCAGCAGATAGTCCTCGCCTTCGTTCAGGCCATGGACCGGCAAGCTGGTTTCGATGCTTTGCTCATCCACGTACTGATTGATCTTGCCGTCGGAGTCGCAGGTCAGGTCTTGCAGTACCGCGCGGCGCATCGGCTCTTCGTTCAGGCGATGCAGCGGGATGATCGGCAGTACCTGATCAATCGCCCAGGTATCGGGCAGGCTCTGGAAGACCGAGAAGTTGCAGATGTACTTGTCTGCCAGCTTGTCGTTGAGCTCGTCCAGCACCTGGCGGTGGGAGCGCTGACGCGCCTTCAGCGAGTTATGCAGGCGGCGGCATACGGCGAAGTAGCACTGCTCGCCCAGGGCTTTCTGAGCCAGAGTGATTTTGCCATCGGCGTATTGGGCAGCGATGTCACTGTTGTAGTGTGTCGCGCGCCAGTAGGTCTCGGTGACCATCTCGATATCGGTCGGGCCCAGCAGGTCGATCAGCCATTGCAGGGTCTCCGGCAGGCTTTCCTTGTCTTCGATCACCGGCACTTCGTCGTTGTGCTTCTCGACGTCAGTCACTTGCACCACCAGCATGGCGTGGTGCGCGGTCAGCGAGCGGCCGCTTTCCGAGAAAATATGCGGATGCGGCAGGCCCTGGGCATCGCAGAACTCCTTGAGCATGCCGACCACGACACCGGCGTAATCGTCCATGTCGTAGTTGATGGAGCTGGCATTGCGCGAGTGGGTGCCGTCGTAATCGACGCCAAGACCGCCGCCCACGTCGATGTGATCCACGGGCAGGCCAAGATTGCGCAACTCGCCGTAATAACGAATCGCTTCCTTGAAACCGTGCTGATAGTCCGCCAGGTTGGCGATCTGCGAACCCATGTGGAAGTGCAGCAGGCGTATGCCCTGATCCAGACCCGCCTTGCGAAAGCGCTCAACCACCGACAGCAACTGCGCCGCCGAAAGCCCGAATTTGGACTTCTCGCCACCAGTGTCTGCCCACTTGCTCGATGCCAGGGAAGACAGGCGCACGCGTAGACCCACCTGCGGGGCAACCTTGAGCTCGGCGGCTTCTTCAATCACCAGTTCAACTTCGGATTCTTTCTCGATCACGATGAACACGTTGTGACCCAGCTTCTGACCCATGAGCGCCAGACGGATGAATTCACGGTCCTTGTAACCGTTGCAGACGATGGTGCCGCCTTTGGGTGCCAATGCCAGCACAGCCATCAGCTCGGGCTTGGAGCCGGCTTCCAGTCCGATGGAAACGTTTTGCGTGGCGATGATGTTCTCGACCACTGCTTCCTGCTGGTTGACCTTGATCGGATACAGCGCGGTGTAGACGCTCTGGTATTCCAGGCGTGCAATGTTGCTGTCGAATGCACCGGTCAGTTGACGAACGCGGTCTTGCAGGATGTCGGGGAAACGAACGAGCAACGGCAGGCTCAGCCCGCTCTTGCGCAAGTCGTCGACCTGCTCGTAAAGATCGATGGGCGAGCTGTCCGGCCCGTTGGGACGTACTTCAACGCGACCGGCTTCATTGATTGCGAAATAACCGGCGCCCCAATGGCGGATCCCATAAACGCTGCGGCTGTCCGCAACGGTCCATTGGCTGCCATCATCTTTACGTGTGCGTCGTACGGACATCGAAGTCCCCTATAAAAAAGTCGGGTGGCGCCAGCCGGAATTCGGGCTGCGCGCAGTGTAAAGCGTGCAAATGACGGTTTGGTGCTGGCCGCCTGTGTGCAATAGACCGGTGATGGCGCGCAGAGTTTGCATCGCCTGCCCAGGCCATCAGCCGCCGGATTTTTTGGCCTTGAAGCCTTGCTTGACCAACTCGGCCAGCAACAGCTCGACGTGGTCGCCCTGAATCTCGATGACGCCGTCCTTGAGCGCGCCACCGGTTCCGCAGCGCTGCTTGAGGGTCTTGGCAAGCTCTTTGAGGCCATCTTCGGCCAGGGGCACGCCGGTAATGGTCGTCACGGTCTTGCCGCCACGGCCTTTGCTTTCGCGGCGCACACGAGCGATACCATCGCCTTCAGGAATCAGTGTCTGTTTACACGTGCAGGCATCAACGGGTTGACGGCAGTCGGGACAATGCCGCCCTGCGTCGGTGGAAAACACCAGGCCACCCAAGGCGCCGAAAGATGAGGCTTTTTTAGCCACTGCAAATCCTCTTGTTGAGGACTGAAGATGAGTCGGCCCGCGCATGACAGCCAGCCGACGCGAAGCCCCACTCTGGCAGGGGCAGCGCAACTGGACGGAAACCCCCGGCCAGCTTGAAAAGGTCGCGCAGTGTAACGACAAAAAGCCCGGTTGCTAAGGGCCAATGTGCGCCAATTTAGTCGGGATTTGCGACGTGGACGTCTACCGTGGGTGACATGTCTGCAGAAGCTTTTGCAGGAGCTGCTGAAAGCTGCGAAAGCATTATCCCTGACACACCGCGGTTCGCAGCCTTCGGCAGCTCCTACAGCGAGGCCAGATAACGCTTCAGCGCCGCCAGAGAATCCGGGCAATAGGACTTTTTCAGGGTTTCGCGCATGACCTCGGCGACCGGAAGAAAGCGCGCTTCAAGGACTTCTTCCGGCTGCAGGGTCAGAGGCCCGTCCCAGACAGCAGAAAACACCGCACACCACAGCCGGTTGCCCGGTTGGTCGAAAAAGAAATGCTCATGCTCGATCAACGGTACGCCACTGACGCCCAACTCTTCTTCCAGCTCACGCGCCGCCGACTCGGCATAGGTCTCGTGAAACTGAACCATGCCTCCCGCCGCCACATCCCAATACCCGGGATAAATGGCTTTGCTGAGCGTGCGGCGATGCACGCAGAGCTCGCCCGAAGAATTGAACAGCAAAATATACGTACCGCGCCCGATCAGCCCACCTTCACGCAGCTGGGCCCGGCCGAGGGCGCCGAGCAGGTAGTCCTGCTCGTCGACCCAGGCAATCTGTTCGGCGTCAGAGGCGGCACGATGCGCAGCCTCTTCTGAAGAGAACGGCATGAATCAGCCCTGAGACAGCAATTGGCGAAGGTCGATCACGGCAGCGTTGGCGCGTGAAATGTAGTTGGCCATGACCAGCGAGTGGTTGGCCAGCACGCCAAACGCGCTGCCATTCAGGACCATCGGGCTCCACAGCGGCTCTTGGGAAGCCTCCAGCTCACGAATGATCTGACGCACGCTGACCGTGGCGTTTTTCTTGGCCAGGACATCGGCGAAGTCGACTTCAATCGCGCGCAACAGATGCGAGAGCGCCCAGGCCTGACCGCGTGCTTCATAGAAAACGTTGTCGATTTCCAGCCATGGCGTCTCGACGATTTCCTCGTCAACCTGCGGCACTTCGCCCGGCTTGACCGCCACCAGCGCTTCGGTTTTCAGGGTGCTGTTGAGCTTCACACGACCGACACTGGCCGACAGACGCTGCGACAGCGAACCCAGGCGAGTGTTGACGTCGCCCAGCCAGTTGCTGAGGTTGTCAGCACGGGCATAGAACAGCGCGGTTTTCTGGTTTGGATCGGACAGACGCGCTTCATAACGATTAAGCGCGGCAATACCTTCACGGTATTGAGACTCACTGGAAGGCAGAACCCAGCTGTTGTTGCTGAAGTTGAACAATGGCTCGGCGCGGGCCAGATCGCCGTCTTCAGCCGACTGCGACTGGGAACGGGAGAAATCCTTGCGCATGGCACGGCTCAAATCCCGCACCTGGAACATCACGCCATATTCCCAGCTCGGGATATTGTCCAGCCACACGCCAGGTGGCAGACGGTCGTTGGACAGGTAACCGCCACGCTTGTCGAGCAGGGTCTGGACCACGGTCTTGAGGGTTTCGACAGTGGTGTAACCAATCACCATCTGCTTGCCTTCACGCTCGGCCGCAGCCTGAGCATTCTGCTGGACCGGGAAAAGCGCTGGCTCACTGCTCCAGTACCAACCGATCAACAAGGTGACCACCAGATAGATCGCCACCAGCGCGCCCAGCGCACGGCTATAAAACAATCCACCCAAGTAACCCCGGCGCTTGGCCGAGGCAGGTTGGTCAACGCGGTCACTCGCGCTGCCTGCGCGGTTCTTCC
Source organism: Paucimonas lemoignei (assembly GCA_900475325.1). Classification (GTDB taxonomy): domain Bacteria; phylum Pseudomonadota; class Gammaproteobacteria; order Pseudomonadales; family Pseudomonadaceae; genus Aquipseudomonas. The sequence continues at coordinate 961,357 of LS483371.1, read as the reverse complement.
AATCCAGCATGGCTATGTCCCTTTCAAACAAATCACGGATTCAGTGCTCTGACCGCAACCTTACAGCAAGGTGCGTTTTGCCGGTACGCGGGGGTGGAGGTTTTGTTGGCTCTACGCTGAAACAGGAGGGCAAAGCCTTCACTGACCACAACAGAATCAGAAACGTCCTACCACACTTTGCAGATCCCCCCGAACTACCTGATAAAGCCCGGCAACTCAAACCCCAGCCGCAGAGACGCTATTTCACTGGCATCCAGTAGCCGGGAGTGGATCACTCCTGCGGCATCCGTTCGAATTTCACTGCGCTCACCCGTGATCCACGAGGCGAATCTACGATGACTGAAGGGCTCCCAGGTTTCGCTGTCGACCAGTCTGAACAAGGTTTGCCTGGGCGGCTGGGGCTGAGGCGGCGGTGAGCGGACTAACTCTGCCACCCTGCGCTCCTTGGTCTCCATTGCGATGTGGCTCTGGTCGAAATAACAAGCTTCAGGCTTAACGAGCAGCCATTCACCGCTCTCAACCTGATTCAATACCTGCGAATCAGTGTCCAGCATCAAACCTTGGCGCAGGTCCTCTACACCCCGGATGGGTTCTGGCTCACCCAATGAACGACGGACCAATTCCCGCGCCTCTTCGGGAGGATAGGCATTTCGGGATTCTTCTGGCAGAGGATCACGACCACTGATCAATTTCACGCCTGCTGCGCCTCACGCCATTCATCGAAGCCAATGGTGCCGCCTACCTCATGTATCCATGAGATCTCCCGATACGAAAACCGCACGGTTTCCATCGGGTGCAGATGTTCAAATCGTGGCTCACGGCAATCAGGCATATAGGCGTCGGCGCCAATGATGACTGCACCCTTCAACTCGACGGTATAAAAATGCTCCTGCTGACCTTCACCTGCCGCACGATAAAACTCCAAACGACATTGTGTTAACAGCTCACCACTGCACAACGCGGTGTTGATCAGCGGTGACGACTTATCAATGGATTTGCGGACAGAAAACGGCTTATGCATGCGTCGTCCCGGCCCCATACCGCTGGGTACAGCGATACCAAACTCATAAGACTGGACCAGAATCTGATCTTCATGCCCCTCCTTCCACGCCGTTCCGACCGACTGTTTACCCAAAGCGCCCGCGCTGATAAGACCCATGGTTTCGCCCTTGAGGGTGAGGTAGCAGGGGGTTGGCATTACATATTCTCCTTTACTGGTATGGAAACAAAACTTCCGTCAGACGACCTGACACTTCGATCTACAGCAGCCAGGACGAAAAATTACTCTGATTGTTGCGAACCTGTAGATTGCGTAGAACAAGCAGCAAGTGACTCACAGTTCTGTTCCACTTCGAATGGTTCATCCTCGCGCGGTGTCCACGGTGGACCGAGCCCGATTGAGAACAGATAACGCTCCTCATCTGGACGCCTGTCATCTGCAAAGCGATTCAAAGCCATCATCACTTGATACTTATCAGCAGCCTGCCAATATGTTCTCCCCCCCTGTATGCCACGCAGTCGCTCACGCCATTGTGGAGTATCCTCGAAAGCCGGATCACTTATAGGGTTGGTCAATACCCAGCCCTTGCTACGCCATTGATCTTGCAAATCCAAAGCAACTCTCAAGGCATCATCCAGTAGCAGCGGTTCGACTTGAGGCGATATACGAACACTCTCGATAATATTATCGTCAAAAAATATCACTAAGAATCGCGCGGGCACAGTAACAAATCCAAACTGAGGATCTCTAAACCGCAACCTTGCATCAGATTTTGGAATACCCGTCCAGACATGGCCTGATATCAACGGACTGAAATTCGCACTCGAACGCTCCCGCATCTCTTGATAGGTATCACCTATAGTCAATACGATTTCAGGATCTTCTGAGCTGGCATAAAACAGTGAACCTATTACTACCGCCGCCAAAGAACCCATAATCCAGCTCAATGCTTTAGGCCACCTTTTAAGGGATTTAATAAATATCATCGAACACCGCCACCCTCAGCAATTTCAATGATTGATTTCTCGATCATGCTGTAGCTTTCACTGTTAAGAAGCTCATCAAAACGTGCAGCGGCCTTTAGCACAAAAGGCATGCGCTCCTCGAGCTTGGATAAATCCGCGAGTGGGTTATTACCAAATTGGATAGTCCGGCCATCATCTACGCTTCGGCATTGACTCGCAAGCGTCAGTTCAATTGGCTGGGCAGCATCCGAGTAAACCCAAGTCACATAAACCACATGATTGGTCCGCACTGCATTGACAAAACAGCTGTCGCCATAGATAGCAGGCTGCAGGATATTTACCTGCTCGTGGTGCGCAAAATGTTCGACACTTTTTGCGATAGCACCCCGTTCCACGGCTTCAAAAGCCCTTAATATTTCGAGCCAGTCCTGTCCAAAAAGTACCTTTTTTTGTTCTATGGGCCAGAGCACTGGAAACCTCGGATGCCCGTGTATTAAAGCGCGCTTCTTCAAACAGTGCTTCAACTCTTCCAACCCACGCTTGGCATAGAACATATGCAACGGGTAGATATCCAGAAACAACGTGGTATTACCCAACGCCAACATGTCATACACATGTTGAAGCTTCTGCTGCACGAAAGATAACGGTTCCCCTTCGAAACGCCAATCTACCGCAGGCACAGCATTGCGAGCGTCCGCCTCTTGGTGCGCGCGGATTGCTTGCTCATGTTGAGGCTTATCGTCGCCGACAAAAAAGTCCGACTCGATTCTCAGTTTATGTAGCTTCTGCTGGGCGTCGTATTCATCCTGAATCCGTTCAATCGAATCCGCCGCATGCAACAACCCACACCCCACCTGCTTCGAAGCGAACGCAGCCAACCCCGCCCACTGAAAGCGCGGGTCGTCCAGCCATAGCCTGGCGTAAGCGGCGTTGATGGCGCGGTTGCGTTCTTTAGGGTCTGCGATAAGCACGCCACCTGGTGCGACGATCTCTTCGGCTTCGCGCTGGAAGATGCGCCAGAGCCCTTCACACGTCAGGATCGGTACATCGATGACTTCCAGGTCGCAGTCATAAACGTGAATCTTGCGTGTTTCGCACTCGGAGATCGGTACGGTGTTCTGATTCAGGACTTGTTTGTCGCTGTCGAGATCGTTGAAGCCTTTGGTCATGGGGGCGGTCTCCAGATGAGATTCCGGCACCCTACCAGCGCCCCACCCCACCCGATCACTACCCAAAAAAATCAGAAATGCCTGACATCGCTGTGTATAAATTCCTGCATAAAATCAGGAAAAAAGAGACAAATACGACGCTATATACGCAGAAACGACCTCCTCCTGCACGAGTCAGCCATTTGTTGCCAATTATTTGACTTACAGCACTCTTGTTACAGAAAGAGAGGTGCTAGCATAGCGCCAGCAGTCGTCCTCAGCGAAATATCAAGTAGCCAGGCCATGAACGAGTCAGAAGACCCTAGTCGCGACCGTCTCAAGCATCACTTTGCTCAGCGAGTCATTCATCAGGCACGTCAGATTCTTGAGGCGTGGCAACGGCTGCAGCAAAGCGAATGGTCGGCCGCGGACATGGCTGAGTTCAAGGATTCCAATCAGCGTCTATTGCGTTTTGCCGAGCGCTTCGAGCAGATCGAGCACATCGAGTTGGCCGAGGCGATTGGTGTTTCGCTGGATGCCGTAGAGGCCAATCGCGGGCGTTTGAGCAGCGGCCTGATCACCGAGCTCAACCGTTTGATGCAGCGCCTGTCCCGAACCGGCCTGCGCCATGGTGATCGATACGAACAAACCTCGTTGCCGCCCCTGCGCAAGCCGATCTACATCGCCTTGCAGGATCACGAGCGCGCCGAGCGGCTGAGCAAACAGTTGGAGTTCTTTGGCTTATTCGCCCAGGCGCTGGAGAACTACGAGCGTTTCAACGTCGCCATGGCCGAGCGCCACCCGGCCGCTATTGTGATTGATGTTGATTTCTGCGGACCCGGCGAAGGCTTGAAGCTGGCCGCTCAGGTGCAGGAAGGCCTTGAGCAGAAGTTGCCGCTGTTGTTTTTCAGCCACCATGAAACCGACACCCCGACCCGTCTGGCAGCCGTGCGCGCAGGGGGCGAAGAGTTTCTGACGGGGACACTGGAAGCTTCAAGCCTGCTGGAAAAAATCGAGGTCCTGACCTGCGTTGCTCAGTACGAGCCTTATAAAGTGCTGATCATCGACGACTCTCGAGCGCAGGCCACTCATACCGAACGGCTGCTCAACAGTGCCGGGATCGTGACTCGCACCTTGCTGGACCCGATCCAGGCCATGGCCGAGCTGGCTGACTTTCAGCCGGACCTGATCATCCTCGACATGTACATGCCGGGGTGCACCGGCACCGAGCTGGCCAAGGTGATTCGCCACAACGACCGTTATGTCAGCGTGCCGATCATTTACCTGTCCGCCGAGGACGATCTGGACAAACAGCTCGACGCCATGAGCGAGGGCGGCGACGACTTCCTGACCAAGCCCATCAAGCCGCGCCACTTGATCACCACCGTGCGCAACCGTGCAGCACGGGCGCGCAACCTCAAGGCGCGGATGGTCCGCGACAGCCTGACCGGCCTGTATAACCACACGCACATCCTGCAACTGCTGGAAGACTGCAGCTTCCGCGCCCGGCGTGAAAACCAGAGCTTGTGCTTCGCCATGCTCGACATCGACCACTTCAAGAAGGTCAACGACAGCCACGGCCACCCCATGGGCGACCGGGTCATCAAGAGCCTCGCGCTGTTTCTCAAACAGCGGCTGCGCAAGACCGATTACATCGGCCGCTACGGCGGTGAAGAGTTCGCCATCGTGATGCCCGATACCGAGCTGCAAAGCGCCCATAAAGTGCTGGATGAAATCCGTCGGCGTTTTGCGGAGATCAACTACCCGGCGCAACCAGCGGACCTGTTCTGCACCTTCAGTGCGGGAGTTGTGGAGCTGGGCGATAACGATGACGCCCTGATGCTCGCGTCCCGCGCCGACGACGCGCTGTACCGGGCCAAGGATGCGGGGCGCAATCACGTGCACTGCAGCGGCGATGCGAAACAGAGCGCGATGTTGCTGGCGAGCCCTGCAGAGCAGCATTGAGCACTGCAAATAGTCGGCAGGAATGAGGCCTTGCGGGAGCGACCGCAGTGGCGCTCCCGAAGAACACATTTGAACCCGTGGGACCGGCTTTAGCCGGGAAGGCGGTATTCCAGGCGACAAATAGGTAGCGGATGTACTGACCTCTTCCCGGCTAAAGCCGGTCCCACGACATGCATTGCAGGCGACCAACACCAGCTCACCACTCATCGACACCCGCCCTTACAAAGCCGTTTCCTGCACACCTCGAAACACTCCGCTATCATGCGCGGACTTTCGAGAGACGAGACCGCCATGCGCCGTTTGCTATGCCTCCTGCTGTTGATCCTTGCCCTGCCTGCCACTGGCGCTGGCCTGCTGGACAGCCGACCGAGCGCGACACTGGGTGGCGCGGCGCTGGATAACAGCAAGGATTTCCTGCCCGTTCGCCAGGCTTTCCAGCTCAATCTGATCGACGCGTCGCCGGAGTCCATCAAGCTGCGTTTCGTCGCCACCGAAGGCTATTACCTGTATCGCCACCGCTTTGCGTTCCGCACCGAGCCTGCCGATATCGGTCTTGGGGCTGCCCAGTTACCGGACGGCGAAAAGAAACACGACGAGTATTTCGGCGACGTCGAGGTGTACCACGGCATTCTCGACATCAGTCTCCCGCGCAAGCCTGGAGACAACCGGCCTTTCACACTGGTCGTCACTTATCAGGGTTGCGCCGACAAAGGCTTGTGCTACCCGCCTGAAACCGAACGCCTGAGCATTGGCGATGTGGGGGCCTCTCCTGCTATTGCTGCGGCCCCCGGCGCGGCCAGCAGCGGTTGGAGTTGGAAGGAGCTGGCGCTGTTCTTCCTCGCGGGTATCGGTTTGACCTTCACGCCATGCGTACTGCCGATGCTGCCGATCCTGTCGGGTGTAGTGCTGCGCGGGCAAGTCGGCGGGTTGCGTGGCTTCAGCCTTTCCCTGGCGTATGTCCTGCCGATGGCGATCAGCTTCGCGGCGCTGGGCGCATTGATGGGCATGTTCGGCGCGGGCCTCAATCTGCAAGCACGCCTGCAATCGGCCTGGGTGCTGGTGCCGTTTTCATTGTTCTTCGTGATTTTCGCTGTCGCCATGTTCGGTGCTTTCGAGCTGCGCTTGCCTCAGGCCATCAGCAACCGCCTGGACCGCATCGCGGGCAAAACCGAAGGCGGCTCGCTGTGGGGCGCGGCGGTGCTGGGTGTGGTCTCCAGCTTGCTGGTGTCGCCTTGCGTTTCGGCGCCGCTCGCCGGTGCACTGCTTTATATAAGCGCCAGTGGAGATGCCTTGGGAGGCGCGCTGAAACTGTTCGCGCTGGGCCTGGGCATGGGCGCCCCCCTGCTGTTGGTGGCAACCGGCGGGGCGACCTGGTTGCCCAAAAGCGGGCCATGGCTGGTGACGGTCAAAAACGCCATCGGCGTGCTGTTGCTGGGCCTGGCAATCGCTTTGCTCAGCCGGGTTCTGCCGGGGCAAGTCACCTTGCTGTTGACCGGGCTGCTGGCGGCTGGGGTCGCGCTGTTCCTCGGCACCCTGGAATTCACCGCGAAAAACACCCGACAACGGCTGGCCCAACTGCTGGGTCTGTTTTTGCTGGTCTATGCTCTCACCTGCTGGATCGGCGCCTGGAGTGGGCAGACCGATCCCACCCGGCCATTAGGCCGCGCGCAATCAGCCTTGAGCAGTAACTCGAGTGCTGCGCCCAACGCCTCGAACTGGCAGACCATCACCACAGCGACCGAACTGGACCGGGTGTTGAGCGACGCGAAGAACGCAGGCCAGCCGCTTATGCTCGACTGGTACGCCGACTGGTGCATCAGCTGCAAGGTGATCGAACATGAAGTGCTACCCGATCCCGGCGTGATTGCTCAGTTGCAGGGCTATCGCCTGATTCGCTTTGACATGACTGACAGCAACGCTGAACAACGTGGCTTGCTGGACCGCTATAAATTGTTTGGTCCGCCCGCATTGATGATTTTCGCTAAAAACGGCGTAGAACGCGCCGATGTTCGAATCGTCGGCGAAATCGACGCAGACGGCCTGATAGAGCGGTTGATTAGAGCAAATGACCCAATTTAGCGGTTGAGTCACAAACTTTTCGCGAACTTCGGTAATCGTGCCAGCTATTGCAGTTAACTGGACAGTAGAAGGATGTTTGCGGCATAGTCGCCGGGCTTTGATGCTCGCAACCATTACAAGGAACATCCGATGGCGACTTTTCTGGTACTGCACGGCCCCAATCTGAACTTGCTCGGAACCCGCGAACCCGGGATCTATGGCGCCGTCACTCTGGCCCAGATCAATCAGAACCTGGAGCAGCAGGCCCGCGATGCCGGCCACCATCTGATGTACCTGCAAAGCAACGCCGAGTACGAATTGATCGACCGCATCCACGCTGCACGCGATGAAGGCGTGGACTTCATCCTGATCAATCCGGCTGCTTTTACGCACACGAGCGTGGCAATACGTGACGCGCTGCTGGGTGTGAGCATCCCATTCATCGAAGTGCATCTGTCAAACGTGCACAAACGCGAAGCTTTCCGCCATCACTCCTATTTCTCGGATGTAGCAGTAGGCGTGATCTGCGGCCTTGGCGCCAGCGGTTACCGACTGGCCCTGGAGGCCGCCATGGAACAAGTGGCCATCCGTTCGAAACCTTGACTGCACTGCCTCCGGCTGCGCTGCACGGTTCGAACCGCAAACACCTTTTACCCCTGACCGACCCTTGGGAGTTGATGATTAATGGATATCCGTAAAGTCAAGAAACTGATCGAACTGCTGGAAGAGTCTGGCATCGACGAACTGGAAATCCGTGAAGGCGAAGAATCCGTACGGATCAGCCGTCACAGCAAGACTCCAGCACAACCGTACTACGCTCCGGCGCCAATGGCAGCTCCTGTTGCCGCGCCAGCAGCAGCTCCGGTTGCAGTCGTTGCAGAAGCCCCAGCGGCACCGAAACTCAACGGCACCGTCGTCAAATCGCCAATGGTCGGTACCTTCTACCGCACCCCGGCACCTACTTCGCCAGCATTCGTCGAAGTCGGCCAGACCGTGAAGAAAGGCGACACCATCTGCATCGTTGAAGCGATGAAAATGATGAACCACATCGAAGCTGAAGTGAGCGGTGTGATCGAATCCATCCTGGTAGAAAACGGTCAGCCGGTTGAGTATGACCAGCCGCTGTTCACCATCGTTTGAACCGGGGAGAGCCTGCGATGTTGGAAAAAGTCCTGATCGCCAACCGCGGCGAAATCGCCTTGCGCATCTTGCGTGCCTGTAAAGAACTGGGCATCAAGACCGTCGCGGTCCATTCCACGGCAGACCGTGAGCTGATGCACCTGGGCCTGGCAGACGAAACCGTCTGCATCGGCCCGGCGCCAGCCAACCTGTCGTACCTGAACATTCCGGCCATTATTTCGGCTGCTGAACTGACCGGCGCCACGGCGATTCACCCGGGCTACGGCTTCCTGGCGGAAAACGCCGACTTTGCCGAACAGGTAGAGAAATCCGGCTTCGCCTTCATCGGCCCCAAAGCTGAAACCATCCGCCTGATGGGCGACAAGGTGTCGGCCAAGGACGCCATGAAGCGCGCCAACGTGCCAACGGTTCCAGGTTCTGACGGCCCGCTGCCGGAAGACGAAGAAACCGCCCTGCGCATCGGCCGTGAAGTCGGCTACCCGGTGATCATCAAAGCCGCTGGCGGCGGCGGTGGTCGCGGCATGCGCGTTGTGCACAAGGAAGAAGACCTGATCGAAGCCGCCAAGCAGACCCGCGCTGAAGCGGCTGCCTGGTTCAGCAACCCGATGGTCTACCTGGAAAAATACCTGACCAACCCACGTCACGTGGAAGTCCAGGTCATTTCCGACGGTCAGGGCCAGGCGATTCACCTGGGCGACCGCGATTGCTCGCTGCAACGTCGTCACCAGAAAGTGCTGGAAGAAGCGCCAGCACCGTTCATCGACGAACAAGCCCGCAAAGACGTGTTCGCCGCTTGCGTAAAAGCCTGCGTGGACATCGGCTACCGTGGCGCTGGCACGTTCGAGTTCCTGTACGAGAACGGCCGTTTCTACTTCATCGAGATGAACACTCGCGTTCAGGTAGAGCACCCGGTTTCGGAAATGGTCACCGGTATCGACATCGTCAAGGAGATGCTCAGCATCGCCGCCGGCAACAAACTGTCGTTTACCCAGGATGACGTCGTCATTCACGGGCACTCGCTGGAATGCCGGATCAACGCTGAAGACCCGAAAACCTTCATCCCGAGCCCAGGCCTGGTCAAGCACTTCCACGCGCCAGGCGGTAACGGCGTGCGGGTCGACTCGCACCTGTACAGCGGCTACAAGGTTCCGTCCAACTATGACTCGCTGATCGGCAAGCTGATCACCTGGGGCGCGACCCGTGACGAGGCCATGGCCCGTATGCGCAATGCCCTGGACGAAATCGTGGTTGACGGCATCAAGACCAACATCCCGCTGCACCGTGATCTGACCCGTGATGAAGGCTTCTGCGAAGGCGGCGTCAACATCCACTACCTGGAACACAAGCTGGCTAATCAATAAGCCGGTTTGGTCCAGCATGACAAAGCCGCTTTCAAAGCGGCTTTGTTGTTTGTGGCGCAGCACAGTAAACTTGCGCGTTTTAAGCTGCACGCAATTGCAGACCATTTTTCACACGAAGGTAACCCGCCATGCCCTGGCTGCAAGTCCGTCTCGCCATCAGTCCAGAACAAGCCGAAACCTACGAAGACGCCCTTCTCGAAGTCGGCGCCGTATCGGTCACGTTCATGGACGCTGAAGATCAGCCGATCTTCGAGCCGGAACTCAACACCACGCCGCTGTGGTCGCACACCCATCTGCTAGCCCTGTTCGAAGCCGATACCGACGCCGATCAGGTCCTCGCGCATTTGCGCCTGCTCACTGATGCCGAACTGCCTGAGCACATGAGCGAAGTGATCGAAGATCAGGACTGGGAACGCAGCTGGATGGATAACTTCCAGCCCATGCGTTTCGGTCAACGCCTGTGGATCGTGCCGAGCTGGCATGCCGCGCCGGAACCCGAGGCAGTCAACCTGTTACTCGATCCGGGCCTGGCGTTTGGTACCGGCACCCACCCGACCACAGCTTTGTGCCTGGAATGGCTCGACGGCCAGGATCTGAAAGGCTGTAACCTGCTGGACTTCGGCTGCGGCTCGGGCATCCTTGCGATTGCCGCGCTGTTGCTGGGTGCGAAACAGGCGGTCGGCACCGATATCGACGTGCAGGCGCTGGAAGCCTCGCGCGATAACGCCGGGCGCAACCATATCGCCCCAGAGTTGTTCGAGTTGTACCTGCCAGAAAACCTGCCGCAGCAGCAGGCCGACGTGCTGGTCGCCAATATTCTTGCAGGTCCGCTGGTCTCGCTGGCACCGCAGCTGGCGACACTGGTAAAACCCGGTGGCCGCCTGGCGCTGTCTGGCATTCTCGCTGAGCAGGGCGAAGATGTTGCAGCAGCCTACGCGGATACTTTTGACCTTGATCCGATTGCCAACCGTGAGGGTTGGGTTCGCATCACCGGCCGTCGCCGTTAATCGCCGCCTCAACCGGATAGCCGCATGACCGACAGTTTTGTCACCCAGTGCCCGCACTGCCAGACCAGTTTCCGCGTCAGCCACGCCCAATTGAGCGTGGCCCGTGGCGTAGTGCGTTGCGGGGCCTGCCTGCAAGTGTTCAATGCGGCCAAACAACTGTTGGAGCAGCGCAGCAACCAGGCCACGGCACAACAGTCTCCGGAGCTTGTGGCGGTTCAACCTGCCCCGCTGCCGGAGGTTGTTGAAGCGCTACCTGCCGTGCCGGTTGTGCACGCCGAGCCAGAACTGGATATCCAGCAGCCCGAGCATGCCCCCGCCGAAACGTTTCACGCCCCCCAATCCTGGCGAGCCAACGCCCTTGATCTGGACAGCCTGGACCTCGACGAGGAGCTGGCACGGCTTGAACAACGGGAAATCCAGCTGCCGGAAACCTTTGGCCGCGACAATACCCGCGATACCCATCAAGACAATCACCCCTCTTTCACGGCTCAGCGCGACAGCTCGGAGCACGAAAGCGAAGAGTGGGTCGCCAGCTTGCACAACGACGACGTCAACCAGCTTCCCGAGCTGAATGCCGAAGTCATCCCGGACCCGGACCTGACCGAGCGCGAAGCCCGGGCCGACGAGCATGAAGGCCGAACCGAGCCTTCATTCTCCTCAAGCATCACCGACATCGAAGACGACGAGCCCATGGCTCCGGTGCAGAGTCAGCGCAAGGCCCCAGGTAATGAGTCGCACAAGGGCCCGAACAAAGAGCCAGCCGGTCGCTTCTCTGCCGTCGATGATCACGATGAGCTTGATGACCCTCAGGACGATATCGACGAACCCGAGCAAGACCCGCGCTCCAAACGGAATCGGGCCGAGCCCGGCCTGCGTGATCAGGCCTTGCTGGACTTGACCGACGACCCACTTCAACTGGAATGGCAACGTCCCAAGTCCCACTGGGGACGCAAGCTGGCCTGGAGCCTGCTGACAGTGCTGGCGCTGGCCGGCCTGGCCGGGCAGTACGTCTGGTATCACTTCGATGAGCTGGCGCGTCAGGATCAGTATCGCCCCTACTTCCAGATGATCTGCCCGCAGATTGGCTGCAAAGTCCCCACCAAGGTGGACATCAGCCTGCTCAAGAGCAGCAACCTTGTCGTGAGGAGCCATCCGGAATTCAAAGGCGCGCTGGTGGTGGATGCGATCATCTACAACCGGGCTTCGTTTTCCCAACCGTTCCCTCTGCTGGAATTGCGCTTCGCCGATACCAGCGGCCAACTGATCGCCAGCCGCCGCTTCAAGCCGGGCGAATACCTCAGTGGTGAGATCGCAGGCAAAGAAGAAATGCCTCCCCAGACGCCGATTCATATCGCGCTGGACATCCTTGACCCCGGTGCCAAGGCCGTCAATTACAGCCTGAGCTTCCGTTCTCCGGAATAAGCGCCGAGCTGAGCCGCCCGGCTAAAAAAACGCCACTGATCGGGACGCCGGATCCTGAGCCAGTGACCGCCAATGCCGCCTGCCAACGATGCTGACTGAAAAAGCGCCGCCGATCAGGCAATAACTGTTCAGATTTTATCCAATTCAGCCTTTATCCAGTCATCGAGAGCGGGTATCATGCCAACCCTTTTTCTCACTCTGGATTCGGTCTGAAAGGCGCGCAAGCACTGTCAGATCGGGCCTGAGCGGATCGTGTAGGAATTGCACTACACACGGTCTGCCGTGATTCGGCCCCAACAACAGGCACACCTATGTCGGCGGTACGCATCGGTCCGTATACATTGCAGAACGGCTTGATCCTCGCTCCCATGGCGGGCGTCACTGACCAGCCCTTTCGCCAGCTCTGCCGCCAACTCGGCGCGGGTCTGGTGGTTTCGGAAATGGTCACCAGTGACATGAGCCTTTGGAACAGCCGCAAATCGCGTCTGCGCATGATCCACGAAGGTGATCCTGAGCCCCGCTCGGTACAGATCGCCGGTGGGGATCCGCAAATGCTTGCCGATGCAGCGCGCGCCAATGTCGAACTGGGTGCGCAGATCATCGACATCAACATGGGGTGCCCGGCCAAGAAAGTCTGCAACAAGGCCGCGGGCTCAGCACTACTGAAAGACGAACAACTGGTGAGCGAGATCCTGCAGGCTGTGGTAGCTGCGGTTGATGTGCCGGTCACTCTTAAAATTCGCACGGGCTGGGACCGGGCGAACAAAAACGGCCTGACCGTGGCGAAAATCGCCGAGCAGGCCGGCATTCAAGCGCTGGCCGTCCACGGACGCACCCGTGCTGATCTGTACACCGGTGAAGCTGAATACGACACCATCGCCGAGATCAAGCAGGCCGTGTCCATTCCGGTGTTTGCCAATGGCGATATTGATTCACCCCAAAAGGCCCGGTATGTGCTGCAAGCCACCGGTGCCGACGGGCTGTTGATTGGTCGGGCTGCTCAAGGGCGCCCGTGGATTTTTCGCGAAATAGAACACTTCCTGCGTACCGGTGAAACATTGCCGGCACTGCGATTGAGTGAAGTGGAACGCATTCTGCTAGAGCATCTGGCAGCGCTCCACGTTTTCTACGGCGATGTGCTGGGCGTGCGAATTGCACGCAAGCATGTTGGCTGGTATCTCGCAACCTTGCCGGGCGCCAGGGAGTTCCGCGCCCACTTCAATCGTTTGGAAGATACAGAAGCACAATGCGCCAACGTTCGCGAGTTCTTCAGCGAACGCGACAAAAGCCCGGAAACAGGGCAAGAAAAAGAGGTGGCCGCATGACGATGATGACTGAGACTTTAGTGAGTGGAACGACACCCGTGAGCGACAACGTCAATTTGAAACAGCACCTCAACACGCCGAGCGAAGAGGGTCAGACCCTGCGCGGCAACGTCGAGAAGGCGCTGCACAATTATTTCGCCCACCTCGAAGGTGCTCCCGTCACTGACGTCTACAACCTGGTGTTGTCGGAAGTCGAAGCACCACTGCTCGAATGCGTGATGAACTACGTCAAGGGTAACCAGACGAAAGCGTCCGAGCTGCTGGGCCTCAATCGCGGCACTTTGCGCAAGAAACTCAAGCAGTACGATTTGCTTTAAGAATTCCAGAAACAGAAAAGGCGACCCGCTGCTGAGGTCGCCTTTTTTGCTGATTGACTCCTTTTGCTTTTGATGGAAATTGAGATGACCGACCAGACTACCCGCCTGCCGATCCGCCGCGCCTTGATCAGTGTTTCCGACAAGACCGGCATCCTTGAATTCGCCCGTGAACTGGAAGCCCTTGGCGTCGAGATCCTGTCCACTGGCGGCACGTTCAAGTTGCTGCAGGATAATGGCGTCGCAGCGGTTGAAGTCGCCGATTACACAGGCTTCGCCGAAATGATGGACGGCCGGGTCAAGACCCTGCACCCGAAAATCCACGGCGGCATCCTCGGCCGTCGCGGTATCGACGATGCGATCATGAACGAGCACGGCATCAAGCCGATCGATCTGGTGGCGGTCAATCTCTACCCGTTTCAGGCAACCGTCGCCAAACCAGGTTGCGACCTGCCGACCGCCATCGAAAACATCGATATCGGTGGCCCGACCATGGTCCGTTCTGCTGCCAAAAACCATAAAGACGTCGCGATCGTGGTCAACGCCAGCGATTACGCTCAGGTGCTGGAAGGCCTCAAGGCGGGCGGCCTGACCTACGCACAGCGTTTCGACCTGATGCTCAAGGCTTTCGAGCACACCGCAGCATACGACGGCATGATCGCCAACTACCTGGGCAGCATTGACCAGAGCGCCGAGACCCTGTCGACTTCCGGCCGCAGCGAGTTCCCGCGCACGTTCAACAGCCAGTTCGTGAAAACCCAGGAAATGCGCTACGGCGAGAACCCGCACCAGAGCGCGGCGTTCTACGTTGAAGCCAACCCGACCGAAGTTGGTATTGCCACCGCTACGCAACTGCAGGGCAAGGAATTGTCCTTCAACAACGTGGCCGATACCGACGCCGCGCTGGAATGCGTGAAAAGCTTCGTCAAGCCAGCCTGCGTTATCGTCAAGCACGCCAACCCGTGCGGCGTTGCAGTTGCACTGGATAACGAAGGCGGTATCCGTCAGGCCTACGAACTGGCTTACGCCACCGACACCGAATCCGCTTTCGGCGGCATCATTGCTTTCAACCGCGAGCTGGATGCTGAAACAGCCAAGGCCATCGTCGAGCGTCAGTTTGTCGAAGTGATCATCGCCCCAAGCGTCAGCGCTGAAGCGCAGGCCGTGGTCGCCACCAAAGCCAACGTGCGTCTGCTGACCACCGGCCAATGGGCCATGGAACGCGAAGCAGCCTGGGACTACAAGCGCGTCAACGGCGGCTTGCTGGTACAGAGCCGTGACATCGCCATGATCACCTCCGCCGACCTGAAAGTCGTGACCCAGCGCGCGCCAAGCGAGCAGGAAGTTCATGACCTGATCTTCGCCTGGAAAGTCGCCAAGTACGTTAAATCCAACGCCATCGTCTACGCCAAGAATCGCCAGACCATCGGCGTAGGCGCAGGCCAGATGAGCCGCGTCAACTCCGCTCGTATTGCTGCAATCAAGGCCGAGCATGCTGGCTTGCAGGTCCAGGGCGCAGTCATGGCTTCCGATGCATTCTTCCCGTTCCGCGACGGCATCGACAACGCGGCCAAGGTGGGCATCACTGCGGTGATCCAGCCAGGCGGCTCGATGCGCGACAACGAAGTGATTGCAGCGGCTGACGAAGCTGGTATTGCCATGGTGTTTACCGGGATGCGGCATTTCAGACACTAACGTGTCAGCGGCAAGTTTTTAGCTGCAAGCGGCAAGCAAGAGCAGATATTCATTGCTGTTGCCTGCCATTGCAGCCTTATTAATTCATAGCCGTGAGCCACATTGAGAGCAGCACGATCCGCTTTTACTTGTCGCTTGCAGCTTGCAGCTTCTCCGAAGGAGTCTTTCTTTGAATGTATTAATCATCGGCAGCGGCGGCCGCGAACACGCTCTAGCGTGGAAAGTCGCTCAGGACCCGCGTGTCGTCAAAGTATTCGTCGCGCCGGGCAATGCTGGCACCGCCATCGAAGCCAAGTGCGAGAACGTTGACATCGACGTGCTGGCCCTTGAGCAACTGGCGGACTTCGCTGAAAAGAATGTCTCCCTGACGATCGTCGGCCCGGAAGTGCCTCTGGTCGCGGGCGTTGTCGATCTGTTCCGCAGCCGTGGCCTGGACTGCTTCGGCCCGACTGCTGGCGCGGCTCAGCTGGAGGGTTCGAAAGCCTTCACCAAGGATTTTCTGGCTCGCCACAAGATCCCGACTGCCGATTACCAGAACTTCACCGAAATCGAACCTGCGCTGGCTTACCTGCGCGAAGTCGGTGCTCCGATCGTCATCAAGGCCGACGGCCTGGCAGCCGGTAAAGGCGTCATCGTCGCCATGACCCTGGCCGAAGCCGAAGACGCAGTACGTGACATGCTCGCAGGCAACGCCTTTGGCGAAGCCGGCTCACGCGTTGTGATCGAAGAGTTCCTGGATGGCGAAGAAGCCAGCTTCATTGTCATGGTCGACGGCAAGAACGTATTGCCTATGGCCACCAGCCAGGATCACAAACGTGTTGGCGACGGCGACAGCGGCCCGAATACCGGCGGCATGGGTGCCTACTCCCCTGCCCCGGTGGTCACTGCCGAGGTTCACCAGCGGGTGATGGACCTGGTCATATGGCCGACTGTCCGAGGCATGGCTGAGGAAGGCAACGTTTACACCGGCTTCCTCTATGCTGGTCTGATGATCGACAAAGCAGGCAACCCCAAGGTTATCGAGTTCAACTGCCGCTTTGGCGACCCGGAAACCCAACCCGTCATGCTGCGCCTGCAATCGAGCCTGGTCCTGCTGGTCGAGGCCGCTCTGGCCCAGGCCCTGGACAAAGTCGAAGCGCAATGGGATCCACGTCCAAGCCTGGGCATCGTTCTGGCGGCTGGCGGCTACCCTGGCGACTACGCCAAGGGCGCGACCATCAACGGCCTGAATGACGCAGCACAGTTGCCAGGCAAAGTGTTTCACGCCGGTACCGCCTTGCAGGATGGCCAGGTTGTAACCAGCGGTGGACGCGTGTTGTGCGCAACCGCCATGGGCGATACCGTGGGCGATGCTCAAAAACACGCCTATGCTCTGGCTGCAAAAATTGATTGGCAAGGTTGTTTCTACCGCAGTGACATTGGCTACCGTGCCATTGCCCGCGAACGTGGCGAAGACCAGGAGTAAGTCTTCAGCCGGGTGATTGTCAGGTTGGGCAGCGAGCTTTCCGCCCAACCTGATGCTTCGGATAAATGACTTCATCGTTTTCCAGGTTAACAAGGCATTCATCTACGAAGGGATTTCAACGTGCGCTGGCTCAGGATTGCCAAAGGTTTTACCGTCGGGCTGCTTACCCTGCTCTTCGTGCTGTCGGCGCACGCCGAGCCGAGTGCGGGTTGGTCAACATTGCTCGACAACCAGGCAAATCTGCAGCTGAGCGATGTGCGTTCGGCCCGCTATCAGAATGAATTCAGCCCCACCGGGCTGGATCAGGTCACCGCCGCAGACCGCAACGGCGCGCTCTGGCTGCATTACCGCATGCAACCGGCTGAACATGAGCAACTGTTGCGCATCTTTGCGCCGGATCTGGCCAGCCTGGATCTGTATGTTCTGGACGGCGAAAACATCGTCAACCACTCTCGCACCGGCAACGACGTCCCCCCGCAAAATCAGATCCTGCGAGCCAGTGATTTCATGCTGCCGCTGCCGCAAAGCAATGTCCCGCTGGATATTTACCTGCGGCTGGTCTCGACCCAGCAGTTGCGCCCGAACATCACCCTGGAATCCGCGATCCTCAGCGCGGCAGATGAACGCGAGCCGTTTCTGTTCGGCCTGCTGTTCGGATCCCTGGCCATGCTGATCGTGCAGAACCTGACGCGCTACGCCCACACCCGCTCCAAAACCAACCTGTGGCTGGCGGCGTGTGAAGGCCTGCTGGCGCTCAGCGCACTGTTGCTGCTGAACCTGCTGACTCCCTGGCTCAAGACCTGGCACATCGCCCAGACTCCCAGCGCCCACCTGACCCTGTTACTCGCGGCAATGACCGGTCTGATGTATGCCCAAAGTTTCTTCGCCCATCGCAACAGCGTCCTGCTGAGCAGGGTGTTGATGGGCAGCGTATTGCTGATCGCGCTCGGCGGCTTGCTGGTGCTGTTCGTCGATACCCTGCCACTGAACCTGGTGACCTTCGCGCTGGTCACGCTGGCGACGCTGAGCATCCTGTTCACCTCCGCCTGGAACTGGCAGAAGGGCTACTGGCCTGCGCGCCTGTTCGTGGTGGCGATGGTGACCTTCAACATTGGTTGCCTGGTGATCCTGCCAGCGTTGTTGTGGCTGACCTGGATTTCCCCGCAATGGCTGATTCTGACCTTGCTGGCGGTGTTCTGCGGCAGCGGCCTGCTGATGAGCATTGCCATCAGCGAACGCCATCGCAGCTTCACTGAAGATAATTTCAGCCTCAGCCGGGATGAAGCTGCCAGTACCGCAGAAATCAACGCCAAGGCTGAGTTCCTGGCCAAAATCAGCCATGAAATCCGCACCCCCATGAACGGCGTGCTGGGCATGACCGAGCTATTGTTAGGCACGCCGCTGTCGGTCAAGCAGCGTGATTACGTGCAGACCGTCCACAGCGCAGGCAATGAGCTGCTGACCCTGATCAACGAAATTCTCGACATCACCAAACTCGAATCCGGACAGATCGAACTGGACGACGTGCAATTCGACCTCAGCGCCCTGATCGAAGACTGCCTGAATATCTTCCGCGCCAAGGCCGAGCAACAGGACGTCGAGCTGATCAGCCTGATCCAGCCGCAAGTACCGAGGGTCATCAGCGGTGACCCTACGCGGCTACGCCAGACGGTATTGAGCCTGCTGGAAAACGCCCTGAAAAAGACCGACGAGGGCGAAATCCTTGTGCTGGTGGCACTGGACAGCCGTGCAGGTCAGCCGCGCCTGCGCATTGCCGTCCAGGACAGCGGCGAAGCCATGGCGCCAGGCGAGCGTGAGGCCCTGCTGCAGGCAGAGTTGCACAGCAAGAACTTCATGGCGGCCAGCAAACTTGGCGGGCATCTGGGGCTTGTCATTGCCCGGCAACTGATCGTATTGATGGGCGGCGAGTTCGGCATCCAGACCGGTGGCACTCAGGGCAGTACGCTGTGGCTCAGCCTGCCGCTGGAAGCCAATCGCCTGGAACAGCCGCCCCTTGACCTGGACAGCCCGCTGCAGGACGCGCGCGTGCTGGTGGTCGACGACAACGATACCTGCCGCAAGGTGCTCGTCCAGCAGTGCAGCTCCTGGGGCCTGAATGTCAGCGCCGTTGCGTCTGGCAAGGAAGCGCTGGCACTGTTGCGCACCAAGGCGCATCTGCGCGACTACTTCGATGTGGTGCTGCTGGATCAGAACATGCCCGGTATGACCGGCATGCAACTGGCCGCCAAGATCAAGGAAGACCCAAGCCTCAATCACGACATCCTGCTGATCATGCTGACCGGCATCAGCAACGCGCCGAGCAAGATCATCGCCCGCAATGCCGGGATCAAACGCATCCTGGCCAAGCCGGTGGCAGGCTACACCCTTAAAACCACCCTGGCCGACGAGCTGACCCAGCTCAATAAAGGCACCTCTGCCCACAGCCATGCGCCGGTGAACAGCAACCCGGTCAGCGTGCCCGGTGACTTCCGCATCCTGGTGGCCGAAGACAACACCATTTCCACCAAAGTGATTCGCGGCATGCTCGGCAAACTGAACCTGCACCCGGATACCGCAAGCAACGGCGAGGAAGCCCTGCGAGCCATGAAAGCGCAACGCTACGATCTGGTGTTGATGGACTGCGAAATGCCGATCCTTGATGGCTTCACCGCCACCGAGAAGCTGCGGGCATGGGAAGTGGGCAACCAGCGGGTGCGCACGCCTGTGGTCGCTCTGACCGCTCACATCCTCACCGAACATAAGGACCGTGCCCGCCAGGCCGGCATGGACGGACATATGTCCAAACCGGTCGAGTTGTCTCAGCTGCGCGAACTGGTGGAGCACTGGGTAGCTCAACGGGACAAGGCCCGGGCACTGGCGTCTGTCGGTAACCTCTATCAACAAAATTGACCCGCCGCTGCACAGCCATCGCGACTGTGCCCTGATAGACTCCCCCACGTCTTTACCTGCCGCCGAGCCATCCCATGCTTCATGTGCTATTCAGCGTTTATCTGAAGATGCTGGTGCTTTATGGCCCGTTCTTCGTACTGTCCTGCTTCATCAGCCTGACCCGCGGCCACTCGCGTAAAGAACAGCGCCGCCTGGCGTGGAAAGTGGCGCTGGGGACCCTGATCTCAAGTGTGCTGCTGTACCTGTTCGGGCGGATGATTTTCAGCATGTTCGGCATCACCGTGGATGCATTCCGCATCGGTGCAGGCAGCGTGCTGTTCATCTCCGCCCTGGCGATGGCGCAGGGCAAGTCAGTTGTGCAGACCGACAACGTTCAGCAGGACGTGACCATCGTGCCGCTGACCATCCCCCTGACCGTCGGCCCCGGCACCATCGGCGCCCTGCTGGTCATGGGCGTCAGCCAACCGCACTGGGACGACAAACTCACCGCCATCCTCAGCATCGCCCTTGCAAGCTTCACCGTGGGCGTGGTGCTGTATTTGTCCGACCACATCGAACGCATCCTCGGCGACCAGGGTTTGCAGATTGTCAGCAGGTTGATGGGGTTGTTTGTCTGTGCGCTGGCGGCGCAGATCATCTTTACCGGGGTGCAGGGTTATCTGGTGCGGTGATCCGGATTCGAGCCTCTTGAGAGCCGCGCGTTAAATATTGCGTATTGACTCACGGGTATGCGCCTCCAGAAACGAGTCTACTTTTTGTCGATATCGTTCGTAGTTCGCCGAGCTGTAGCGGTACTCTCCACCGGAAATCGTGATTGCTATCTTTGACCGTGAGCCTTCGAACCAACTGCTTTCGGTCGTCGCAATGACCAGCTCAAGGCCACAAAACAGGATTTCAATTCGCCCATGAGCATCCCTGATACAAGGAATGATCTGGACGTTTTCGCTGCGCTCTTTGCTGAACCAGGTTCGAAATAACGTCTGGCCGTCTTCACTACCCAGCAGAGCCAGAAATGAAGAGCGAGCCAAGCGTTCCAGTTCTCGATTCTCGCCGGTCTCCAGAGCATCGCTGACAACCGAATACAGGTCTCTGGGGTCTGTCAGCACCAGTCGTTCGCCGGGTAGCGCGTCGGTAATCTCGAAACCATTCTTATAGAGTTCAAGCTGGTACCGATCGACCCATTGAGCCCAATGACGCTTGCGGTTATATCGGTCGCTGGCTTTAATCTCGGCGTAAGCGAGACAGTCTAGAATGTCGGACTTTTCCTCAGCCAGGGTGCCTGCTGAAAAAGAAATGAGGTTGCTCCCGCCCAGCAGAATATTGGATGGCTTATTCATCTTTGCCTCCGTCCAGAGCGATCACCAGATTGTTTTTCACGGCGCCCACTTCAGCCAGGATGCGCCCTCGAACCCGCCGGTATTGCCGTTCAACAAACTCCATGCAGACGACGGTGATGTCCAGACTGCCATTCATTCGCTCGGCTGCAAAATGCGCGTAAAGGTCGACCTGATTGTTCGGCTTGAGCATTTTTGACGAAAGGAAAACCGTGGTGATCATCGACTCGGCGTCTACGAAGCTGATTTGCAGGGACAAGGAAGCTTGATCCGTGCCTGGCCGCGAGTCCATTGCGTACTCGCCCAATAGAGTCAGTCCAGCCTGACCACCGGATAGCGCTGGTAGATCAGCGAGAAACTTCTGGAGGTGCGCCAATAAGGTGGCGGGCACAGATGCTTCAAGCAGAGTGAGCAATGACTTATCCAATTGTGCGGAGGCCTGACCGTCGCAAGTATAGTGCTGACTGGTTTCCCGCAGGCTGAGCCAACCAGAAAGCGTCATCAGCTTCTTGCACTTGTTACTCCACCCGTCAAAATCATCGTATTTCAGATATTTATCTAAAGCGGCCAATTGAATATATAAGCTCGCGCTTATAACATCCTCTTTTAGCTGTTTGCTTACACCGTCTGCAAAAAACAGCACATGACCGGCACTTATACACGCACTACACATTCCGTCATCCATTACGGCCTCGCTTTTCAGTGTTGAAAGCGGGCTGCCGTTTGCGGCAGCCCTCGTAAATCGAATCAGTTGATACTTGCGAACTCAGCCAACACTTCATTGGTCAGGTATTGATCGACCGCTTTCTCCGCCCGACGCCACTGTCGGCGATTCAGAATCGTCGCATTTTCGCCGCGTTCGATTGCGACGGAAGAAGTATTGAAATCCCAGAAGAGCACATTGGTGGCACTTACCTGTACCTTGAGTGTAACGATCGCCATTGCCAGTAGTACGTCACCGTCCGCGGTCTCGACACCTGAGACAATCGCGAAACTGACGTCATTGAAGCGCTTGACTGAACGCTGAAACAGCTCAAGCGGCTCATCCTGGGATTTCAGACTTTCAAACGCACTGCCTACCAGGCTCAGCAAAAGATTGGCGCTAATCGGGCCCGCAACGGCGGAACCAATCAGTTTTGTGAGAATCTCCAGCCCCAACTGGTCCATGGTCAGGCGGGTATCGGTCGCCCGGTATTCGCCATAACGTGCACGTGTTGAAGGAAACCCGCACGTCGTCATTGCCTTCATGAAGGTTTCGTACCACTCAATATTTTTCCGGGAGTGTCCCGCCTTGGTCATGGCATATTGAACGGCATCCAAAACAATCTCTTTATTGCTGGTCGTCATACCTCCGGTGATAGACACCAGAACATTCTCGACCACGGCCGCGGTATCTTTTCCGGTATCACCATCAAGCTGCGCCAGCTCACTCAAGCGACCCATGCCGCTTTCGATTAAATCCTCAGGCTGTTCTAAATATTTCATAAAGTCCCTTTTAGTTCACTGAGTCCGTCATGGACAACGCAAAACTAGCGCACCTCCGAAGCTGCGTCTAGGCCCATTACGGGCGCGTTTCTGTAAATAACCATTAGCCCCTACCCCTTCTCAGACACTTTTAAAAAGCCGCTCTCAATTGGATAAACTCGCCAGCAGCCAGCGAATACAAAGCGCGTAGATTAATTGAGGGAATTCTTGATATGGCCGAGTGATGACAGTGTCGAATAATCAGTCTCAAGAGAGAGAACAATCAACGCACATTGATAACCAGCTACTACTTAAATTAAGGAAAAGTCTTACGATAATAGACAGATAGATAGTCCTCTGAAGCGCCACAACACCGGTCAGGTCAGAACTGCTAATAGACCGGTGTTGCTATTTGTCTCCCAGCGAGTGCGTTTGCTGCGGGTTCCGCTGAAGTCTCCACATATCGACATCCATTCAACGAAAGCGGCAGGTGCACGCCGGTCTTAGACGCAGCACCGATATCAGCGGGGGGCTTTTTCACCATACCAACGCGGCGTATAAACCCACTGACCACCCTCCGGCCGGGGAAAGGTGCAGGTGGTCGATGAACCGATCAACACCATGGTGCGCATGTCGACCTGGTCGGGCGTGAGTTCGCCCAGGGTGATGATGCGCAACGTTTGCCCAGGACGCCCAATGTCGCGCCCCAGCGTCACAGGCGTTTCAGGCGAGCGGTGCTGGCGGACGATTTCCAGGGCGCGGCCCAGTTGCCAGGGCCTTGAGCGGGAAATCGGGTTGTAGAAGGCCAGTGCCAGGTCGGCTTGCGAGGCGAGATCGAGGCGCTTCTCGATGATGTCCCAAGGCTTGAGGTTGTCTGACAGGGACATGACGCAGAAGTCATGTCCCAGCGGCGCACCCGCCTGGGCGGCGGTCGCCAACGAAGCGGATACGCCCGGCAGGATTTCCAGTTCGACGTTGTGCCAATCGGCATTGCTGGACTCATGCAGGGCTTCGAGCACCGCCGAGGCCATGGCAAATACACCAGGGTCGCCAGACGACACCACCACCACCGAACGCCCGGATACAGCCAGCTCGAAAGCATGACGAGCGCGCTGCATCTCTTCGCGATTGTCGGTGCAGTGCATGACCTGATCGGCACGAAACGGCCCGGCCATGCGCACGTAAGTCTCATAACCCAGGATGTCGTTGGCCCGTGCCAGCTCGGCCTTGACCGCAGGCACCATCAAGTCTGCGGCGCCGGGGCCCAGACCAATCACCGCCAGCCGACCCCGTGCTTTGCCGATCCGCTGAACATCCAGCGGTTGCGGCGCGACCGCGATGGCCAGGTCTTCGTTGACGTTAATCGGCGGCAGCAATTGCGGTACCGCGAGGGCGGCCATTTCCAGCGCTGAAGCCTGAGCCACAAAGCGCAACGGAACGTTCAGCTCACGGGCTGCCTGATGCAACAGCGGGTCGCCCATCTGTGAATCAGCCGCCAGCACGCAAGCCAGGGATTGCGCGGCGATGCCGGCGTCGTGCAACGCGGCACCCACCCGAACGCTCAACTCAGCGTCAATCGCAGTAACAGCCACCGCCACGCTACGCGGGTAGATCAGCAATT
Source organism: Paucimonas lemoignei (assembly GCA_900475325.1). Taxonomy (GTDB): domain Bacteria; phylum Pseudomonadota; class Gammaproteobacteria; order Pseudomonadales; family Pseudomonadaceae; genus Aquipseudomonas. The sequence continues at coordinate 937,163 of LS483371.1, read as the reverse complement.
CATTGGCCGATGGCTCGCGCTCGGCGCAGCTGACGTGAATCGCCAGTTGCGCCTGTTCGTTTTCTGGCAACTGCGCCTGAGCCAGCCAGGGCGCGGAGCCTTCAATGCGCACGCTTTCGCCAGACAGCAAATCCGAAACAAAGCGCTTGCCCAACTCCAGATCGCCCAGGGCATAACCGGTTGGCGGGTTGAGCAGGCAGGTGCCGAAACGCAATTCGCCGCTGGTGGTGATCGCCGGGGCAATGCCCAGGCCGGCTGCAATCTCGCGAGCCATGACGTTGACACCGCCCAGCCCGCCCAGAAGCGGCACCACGGCACTGCCATCTTCGGCGATGGCCAGCACGGCAGGTTCTGCGCCTTTTTCCAGCAACAGCGGCGCCAGGGTCCGGATCACGATGCCCGCAGCACACAACGCAATGATCGGCGTGTTCTGCTGATAAAACTGACGCAGCGTGGCGCCGAACTCGCTGTAGGTGCGGTCTGCGCCTTGCACCCGGTCAATCAGGCCGTAGACCAGAGAATCCGGATACAACTGTTGAATACGTCGAGCGGTGCTGAGGCTGCCATTGCCCAGAATCACAATGGCCGGGATGTTATGCGCCATCAGCCTTGCCACCTTTCGCCGGGAACGATGATCAGCGAGAAATACGGCGATGACATCGGCACCACTTCGTCCAGCGGGACGATTTTCTGGTTGGCCATGGTGGCGCGCTCAACGTACAGCGCCCGACCGGCCAAACCCAGTTCTTCCAGGACCAGACGAACCTTGGGGAAGTTGCGCCCCAGCTTCATGATCACAGCGGCGTCGGCATCAGCCAGCTTGCGCTTGAGTTCATCGTGGGACAGCACGCCGGACAGCACCGACAGGCTCTGGTTGCGATACACCAGCGGCGCGCCCAGCACGGAAGCGCCGCCCAACATCGAGCAGACGCCCGGCACCACTTCGGCCTCGTACTTATCGGCGAGGCGGTCGTGCAGGTACATGTAGGAGCCATAGAAGAACGGGTCGCCTTCGCAGATGACCGCCACATCACGCCCGGCGTCCAGGTGCGCCGCAACCTCCGCGCTGGATTCATCATAGAAATCGCTGATGACTTTTTCGTAGGACATCGGCGCAGGCAAGGCTTCGGTGGTCACCGGATAGACCAGGGGCATCAACGTCTGAGCGTCCTGCAGATGGCCTTCGATAATGCCGAATGCGTTGCCCTTCTTACCCTTGGCGACGAAGTAGGCAATCACGGGAGACTCACGCAACAGGCGCAGCGCCTTGACGGTAATCAGCTCCGGGTCGCCGGGGCCGACGCCCAGGCCAATCAATCGACCGCGTGCCTGCATCATTCGATCTCCGTGGCCAGTGCGTTGACCGCAGCCACCGCCATGGCGCTACCGCCACGACGACCCTGCATGATCACGAACGGCACGCCACGGCTGTCCGCGGCGAGCATGGCCTTGGATTCTGCAGCACCGACGAAGCCCACCGGGAAGCCCAGGATCAACGCCGGTTTCGGCGCGCCAGCATCGAGCATTTCCAGCAGATAGAAGAGCGCCGTCGGTGCGTTGCCGATGACCACTACGCTGCCTTCCAGATGCGGACGCCATAGCTCCAGCGCCACTGCGGAACGGGTATTGCCCAGATCCAGGGCCATTTCCCGCACGCCTTCATCGTGCAGCGTGCAGATGATCTGATTGTTGGCGGGCAGACGCGTGCGGGTGATGCCTTCGGACACCATGCGCGCATCACAGAGGATCGGCGCACCAGCGGCCAATGCATCGCGCCCGGCCTTGCCTGCACCTTCCGAAAAGCGCAGGTCTTCGATGACCTCCACCATGCCGCAGGCGTGGATCACGCGAACGGCGAGCTTTTCCAGATCGGCTGGGATCGTGTCCAGACGCGCTTCCGCACGAATGATCGAGAAGGAGTTGCGATAAATCTCCTGACCATCGCGGATGTAATCAATCATGGGTGTTGCTCCGTGAGTCGGCGATCAATAACGCGCCGGCTGCTTCAATAGTGAGGTCACGCGCTTGCAGGGCACCAAAACCGGGCTGGCCTGCATCGCGAAAATAAAGGTCGTAATGGCCGGGAGAAACGGCCAGCAAAGTGACCGAGGCCAGATGCGCCGCAGCGCACGAACGCTTGCAGCCTGACAGATGCACGGGCCGGCTAATGCCGCTGCGTTGCAATTGGCCCGCCAACAGGCGCGCGTCGGCCTTGGTGTCGGCCTGGCCCTTGGCGCAATCGGTGGAACCGGTGCAGGCAATGATCTGCGCCAAGGGTAGCTCAGCCGAACACAGCAGCCCCGCCGTTTGCAGCCCCTGCAAAACCTGCTCCGCGTACTCGCCGGGGACATAGGGCAACAACAGGCTTTGCCAAGGCGTGAGGCGCAGGCTGCCATCGCCGAAATCAGCCGCCAGTTGCGCAACCGCGCTCAGCATCGCCGGATCCAGACGCCCCAGAGGCGCCACGCCGCCAACGGCGACTTTGCCGGGTTCGCGCTGTGGATAAATGCCGATGTGCCGATTGGACGCAATCGCCTGACGTCGCCAAGCGGTCACTTTTTGATCAGCGCGCAGCGGAAAGCCCAGACGCATCTGCAACTGTTGCACCATCTGCCCCGGCGACTGCTCGGCCAACAGATGCCGCATGCGTACTTGCTCAGGGCGTGCGATGTCGAGAAACAGCTCCAGCACCGCTAACACCAGTTCCATCCCTTTAGCCACCGGGACCGCCGCCAAGGGCGAGTCATGCGCCGGGCAACCGGCCAGCCCAAAGCCGAGCAAGATTTCGCCGTCGATGTTCATCGCCGACAGCCAGAGATCATGGGGATGTTCGAGCATCACCAGTCCTTCGCCGCCATCCAGTGACAAGGCGAACTTGGGCGACAAGTCGTGAAAACGCGGGTTGTTCTCCAGCGCTGCCAGAATCTGCGCGGCTAAAGGCCGCACATCCAGCAGCATGTGCGGGTCCAGGCCTGCCGTAGGGCTGAGCATCAGGTTGCGCACGTCATCGCTGTCGGGGTTATTCGGCCCAAGGCCCGCTGCCAGCACGGTGTCAATCAGCCCATCCTGCTCCGCGCCAATGCCACGAATCTGCAGATTGGCGCGGTTGGTGACTTCGATTACACCCTGGGCATAGCGCTGTGCCGCCTGGGCCACCGCCTGCGCCTGAGCCGAGGTGATAGAACCGCCCGCCAGTTTGATCCGGCAGATCCCGCCGTCCAACGCCGGGACGATACGCAGCAACCCCGGACAGGCCGAGGGGCGTAGCGATGCGGTTGGCGTGCGAGCGGACTTCTGCTCGGTCAATGGATCACCGTCAATTAGGTCTGAATGGACACGTTGTGCCCGATGGCGCGGTATTATGCCTGCTTTGTCCGCAGGCATGAAAAGCCGCTCTGTCGGAAGATTGGATTGAGGTAAGCAAATGTCGCCCTGGCTGACAGTCGTGGGAATCGGTGAAGACGGTTACAAAGGCCTGGGCAAGAACGCCCGGCATGCCCTGCTGCGTGCCGATCAGGTATTCGGCGGGCCGCGCCAGCTCGCGTTGTTGCCGCCGTGCATCCAGGCCGAACGGCGCGCCTGGCCCAGCCCGTTTTCCCTGAACCCGGTTGTGGAGCAGCGCGGCGCCGAGGTTTGCGTGCTGGCCAGCGGCGACCCGATGCTGTTTGGCGTGGGCGCCAGCCTGACGCGGGTGATCGCGATTGAAGAAATGCAGATCTACCCTGCGCCCTCCTCCTATTCATTGGCGGCGGCACGGATGGGCTGGCCGCTGCAAGAAGTGGTCACCCTGTCGGTCGTTGCTCGGCCATTGGCAGCGCTGAATGCGCAATTTCATCACGGCGTGCGCTTGCTAGTGCTGAGCAACGACGGCAGCAGCCCGGCAGCGATTGCCGGTTTGTTGCGCGAACGGGGTTTCGGGCCGAGCCACATGACCGTGCTGGAGCATCTTGGCGGTAGCGCCGAGCGCCGTCTGGACGGGCTGGCCAGCGAATGGGCGAACCCGGAGATTGCTGCGTTGAACTTGGTCGCCATCGATTGCCGCGCCGACGCCAGCGCTCTGCGCCTGTCCCCGCTGGCCGGGCTGCCTGACTCTGCCTTCGAGCACGACGGCCAACTCACCAAGCGCGACGTGCGCGCCATCACCCTGGCGCGTCTGGCGCCGGTGCCGGGCGAGCTGCTGTGGGATGTGGGCGCCGGTTGCGGCTCCATCGGTATCGAATGGATGCGCGCTCACCCCACTTGCCGAACCCTGGCGATCGAGGCCGATGAAGGTCGTCAGCAACTGATTGAATTCAACCGCGATGCCTTGGGCGCGCCGGGCCTGCAATTGGTGCGTGGCAGCGCGCCTCAGGCACTGACCGGGCTGGAACAGCCGGACGCGATTTTCATCGGTGGCGGCGTCACTCGCCCCGGCGTGCTGGAAGCCTGCTGGCAGCAGCTGCGCTCGGGTGGACGCTTGGTCGCCAACGCCGTGACCCTGCAAAGCGAAGCCGCGCTGATGGCCTGGCGGGATGTGCATGGCGGTGAACTGACCCGGATTCATATCGCCCACGCCAAACCCTTGGGCGAGTTCGACACCTGGCGCCAGGCCCTGCCGATCACCCTGCTGGACGTGGTCAAACCCTGATGCGTAACGAAACCGCCGAACAACCCGCCCCCCTGCGCAGCGGCCTGACCACAGGCAGCTGCGCCACCGCGACCTGTCTGGCGGCGGCGCGGCTGTTGCTCGGCGGGGAAGTGAATGACGCGGTAGAGATCGTGCTGCCCAAAGGCAAGCAGGTGCAGATGCGCCTTGAGTTCTGCCGCTTGATTGCTGGCGGTGCAGAAGCGGGCACCATCAAGGATGCGGGCGACGACCCGGACGTCACCCACGGCGCGCTGGTGTTTACTCGGGTAAGGCTGCTGGAAATCCCCACGGTGACGTTCATTGCCGGGGCGGGTGTCGGCACCGTCACCCGGCCTGGTCTGGTGTTGAAAGTCGGCGAACCGGCGATCAATCCAGTGCCGCGCATGATGATCATCGAGCACCTGCAAAAACTTGCTGATGAGTCAGGCTACAGCGGCGGTTTTGAAGTCACCGTCAGCGTCGAGGGCGGCGAAGCCCTGGCGTTGAAAACCATGAACCCGCGATTGGGGATTCTCGGCGGGCTGTCGATTCTGGGCACCAGCGGCATTGTGCGGCCGTTTTCCTGTGCGGCTTATATCGCGTCGATCCATCAAGGTATCGACGTCGCCAAAACCAATGGCTTTCAGCACATCGCCGCCTGCACCGGCAATGCCAGCGAAGACACCATGCGCCGCTACTACCACATGCCGGACATCGCCCTGATCGAAATGGGCGACTTCGTCGGCGCGGTGCTTAAACACCTGCGCAAAGTGCCGGTGGCCAAACTGAGCATCTGCGGCGGCTTCGGCAAGATCAGCAAACTGGCGGCCAAACACATGGACCTGCACAGCCGCCACTCCAGCATCGACCTGCCGCAACTTGCCATGTGGGCGGCGGATGGAGGGGCTAACGAAGCGCTGCAGCAGGCGATTCGCGACGCCAACACCAGCCAGCAGGCATTGGCGATGTGCGCCGCCGAAGGTGTACCGCTAGGGGATATCGTTTGCCAGCATGCGCTGGACTTCGCCCACAGCGTGGTCCCGGAGCAGGTGTCCGTGGAAGTGTTTGCCATTGACCGCCAGGGCGGGATTGTCGGCACAGCGGGGGTTGAATCGTGAAGCGGCTACTGTTGCTCGGCGGTGTCACGGATGCATTGGCGATTGCCCACACCCTCGGGCCGCAGCACATCTATAGCCTGGCGGGCGTGGGCCGGGTGCCGACTAATCTGGCCTGTGAGGTGCGGGTCGGCGGCTATGGCGGGGCCGACGGTCTGGCGCAGTTCATCACCGAGCAAGGCATCGACTTGCTGGTGGACGCGACTCACCCTTACGCCGCGCAAATCAGCCACAACGCTGCCCGCGCGGCCGCATTGGCCAATGTTCCTTGCTGGGCCCTGCGTCGGCCCGCCTGGCAGGCCAGTGCCGATGATGACTGGCGTGAGGTGGGCGACTGGAATGAACTGATTGCGGCGCTCCAGCCGTTCAAGCGACCGTTGTTCACCTTGGGTCGCGAGCCGTTGCAGCACCTGGATGAAATCCCCGAGCAGCAGTTCTGGACCCTGCGTGCCCTGGAAAACACCCTGAGAGATGTGCCCCATCACGCGCGTTGCGAAGTCATCGGCGCACGAGGGCCTTTTGTGCTGGAAGACGAACGCAGGCTTTTTCAGCAGCGCAACATTGATGTGCTGATCAGCAAGAACAGCGGCGGCGATGCGACCGAGGCCAAGCTGGAAGTCGCGCGGGAGTTGAAGGTGCCGGTGCTGATATTGAAGCGGCCGGATTTGCCGAGAGTTGATCGCGAGTTTGATTCCGGTCAGGCGTTGCTTGAGATGTTGAAGGTTAAGATGCTTTCCCTGTAGGAGCGAACTTGTTCGCGAGAGATATTCCAGCAAACAAAGACGCGGCGGATGTACTAGCCTCCTCGCCAACAAGTTGGCTCCTACAGGTCTTGGTTGCATCAATTGGAGAGATACGATGCTGAAACACCTGCTCATCCTGACAGCCCTGTTGCTGCCAACCGGTTACGCCAGCGCCGACGACTACCGACTCGGCGAGCTGACGATCGCGAGCCCATGGTCCATGGAGCTGCCGCCCAATGCGCCGACGGTGGCGGCGTACTTTGTGATTCACAACAACGGCACCACCGCCGACAAACTGGTGAGCGTCGACAGCCCAGTCGCCGGTCTGGCGCAACTTCACGAACACGTCCACGCCAATGGCCTGATGAAAATGCAGCAGGTGCCGAGCGTTGAGGTTGCAGCCGGCGGCGATGCGGTCTTTGCCCCGATGGGCTATCACGTGATGTTGCTGGAGCTGCAAGACAATTCCAGACTAACCGACGGCCAGACCTTCCCCCTGACCCTGCACTTCGAAAAGTCCGGTGAGGTGACCGTTCAGGTTCCGGTCATGAAACAAGCGCCTGATGCCGTCAAACACAGCCACTGATAACAGATTGAAATGAGCCACAAGCGCCTGACAGACAGCCCGACAACCCCGCAACCTGGTGCAAACCGGGCGGCGTGGCTGAGCCTGTTTGCCATGTTGCTGATTTTCGTCGGCCCGCTGATCTCCCAGTCGATGCCGATGGAGCATCACACCGGCATGAAGATGCCGATGTCTGCGCCCATGTCGATGGAGCATTCCACCGAGCATGGCGCGCACCATCAAGCACCAGCAGCCGTTGACGACGGCGCCGACCACGCCCTGTGGGCCAAGTGTGGGTATTGCACCCTGCTGTTCAGTTGCCCGGCGCTGATCCAGAGCGTTGCGATCATTGCGTTGGCGGCGGCCAGGCCCGTCGACCTCTTTAATGCCGTGACCCAACCCGGCCATGCCCGCAGCAGTATTTTCCCCAACGCCCGAAGCCGCGCCCCGCCGCTGTTCGCCACGCGATAAATCCAATTTGATTGCGCTCCCCGCCCACAGGCCCGGTCTGTCGGCGGGCTGCGTCGTGTGTCGCTCAATGGAGGGCATTTTCCGTGTCCAAGCCGTCTGTATCTTTTTATAACCTTGCCTGGCGCTGGCATTTCTACGCCGGGCTTTTTGTCGCCCCGTTCATGATCATGCTGTCGCTGACCGGGATTATTTACCTGTTCAAACCGCAGCTGGACAACCTGATGTACAGCGACCTGCTGCACGTCACGCCCAGCCACCATCAACTCAGCGCCGAGCAATTGCAGCAGCGGGTGCTCAGCAGTTATCCACAAGCGTCAGTCAGCAAATACTTCCCGCCACTCAATGCAGAAGGCAGCGCGCAATTTGTCGTGCGCGAAAAAAGTGGCAGCGATCTGAATGTTTTCGTCGACCCTTACCGGGGGGAAATCCTCGGCACGCAAGACGCCAAATTCAATTTGCAAGCCATCGCGCGCCTGGTGCATGGCGAATTGATGATTGGCACCCTCGGTGACCGACTGGTGGAGCTGGCGGCGGGTTGGGGGATCATGCTCGTCGTATCAGGCCTCTATCTCTGGTGGCCGCGGGGCAAATCCCCGGCGGGCGTGCTTTGGCCGCGCTTCACCAAACGCGGCCGGGTGCTCTGGCGTGATCTGCATGCGGTGACCGGCTTCTGGGGCTCGGTGTTTCTGCTGTTCATGCTGATCAGCGGCATGACCTGGACCGGCATGTGGGGCAAGCAATATGCGGCGGTGTGGAACACCTTTCCCGCTGCCATGTGGAATGACGTACCCAAGTCCGACCGGCAGGCGGGCGAACTGAACACCGGCAGCGTGCAAACCGTGCCTTGGGCACTGGAAAACACGCCCATGCCGGTGTCCACCGGCGATCACGCCGAGCACATGAACCACGGCGGCATGCACTCGGGACCGGCCGCGCCAAAAGTTACCCTGCAACAGGTGGTTGATATTGCGACCGAACGGGGTATCGAACCGGGCTACAGCATCACCCAGCCAAAAACCTCAGAGGGTGTGTTCACGGTCTCGGTATTTGCCGATGACCCGCGCAACGACGCCACCCTGCATATCGATCAATACACCGGCAAGGTGCTGGCGGATGTGCGCTGGAGCGATTACAGCGCGGTGTCCAAAGCCACTGAAATGGGCGTGATGCTGCACGAAGGCAAGTTCTTCGGTTGGCTGAATCAACTGCTTATCCTGCTGGTGTGCCTGATGATTCTGCTGGGGTCGGTCAGCGGCCTGGTGATCTGGTGGAAACGTCGCCCGGCAGGCAGCCTTGGCGTACCGCCGCTGCGTCATGACCTGCCACGCTGGAAAGCCGCCATCGTCATCATGTTCGGCCTTGCTGTGGCGTTCCCGCTGGTGGGGGCCTCGCTGGTGGTGGTGTATGTGATGGATCGACTCGTGTTGTCGCGGTTTATGAAGCCAGCGACGGCGTAGGCCCTTGTAGGAGCTGCCGCAGGCTGCGAAAGCAATCTCTGAGACACACCGCTGTTCGCAGCCTTCGGCAGCTCCTACAGGATCGAACACATTGAACGGTCCTAAATCTCAACATGAGCAACCCGACATGCACCTCGCCACGTTGATCCGTACAATGCCCGTTTGCTTGCCTGGCGCTGCTCAATGTCATCCCTGACGCTCACCAACATCACGTGGTCGCCGATTGAATCGGGGCACTGTCATCACCACTTCAAACTGCGTGATGCAAGCCTGCACGTCGCGCCAGGGGAGTTTGTCGGATTGATAGGCCCCAATGGCAGCGGCAAAACCAGCCTGTTGCGCTGTGCCTATCGCTTCAGCCAACCGGCGCAGGGTGAAGTCCTGCTCGACCAGGCCAACCTCTGGCAACAACCGCCGCGCTGGTGCGCACAACGTATTGCCGTGGTGTTGCAGGAGTTTCCCGACGCTTTCGGCCTGACCGTCGATGAAGTAGTGGCCATGGGTCGCACCCCGCACAAGGGAATGTTCGACGGCGATACCCGACAAGACCTGCAGATCATCCGCGACGCCCTGGCCTGCGTCGGCATGCTGGGCTTTGAGGATCATGCATTCGCCACTTTGTCCGGCGGGGAGAAACAACGGGTGATCCTGGCGCGAGCCCTGACCCAGCAGCCGCAGTTGCTGATTCTCGACGAGCCCACCAATCACCTTGACCCGCGTTATCAGCTGGAGCTGTTGCAACTGGTCAAACGCCTTGAAATCGGCACCCTGGCAAGCATTCACGACCTGAACCTGGCCGCTGCGTTCTGCGATCGGCTGTATGTCATCGACGGCGGAAAAATCGTCGCCAGCGGCACCCCGACCGAGGTCCTCACCGTTGACCTGCTGCGTCAGGTGTTCGGCGTAGAAGCCCTGGTCGATAGCCACCCCCTTTCCGGTTACCCACGTATTACCTGGATCACTCACCCATGAAGTCAGTTCTCTGCGTTCTCTGCTTCGCGCTGCTGTCCGTTGCCACCAGCGCCTGGGCCGAAGCCACCCACTACCCGGTCACCATCACCAGCTGTGATCGACAGGTGACCTTCGACAAGGCGCCGACCCATGCCGTCAGCCATGACATCAACATGACTCAGATGATGCTGGCGCTGGGCCTGAAATCGAGCATGGCTGGTTTCAGCGGAATCAGCGGCTGGAAAACCGTCACTCCGGAACTGCGCAACAGCCTCGATGGCCTGCCGGAACTGGCCGCGAAATACCCATCGGTTGAAACCCTGCTCAACGCCAACGTCGATTTCTTCTTCGCCGGATGGGATTACGGCATGCGCGTGGGTGGCGACCTCACCCCGCAAACCCTGGCGCCGCTGGGCATCAAGGTGTACGAGCTGACCGAATCCTGTGCTTTCGTAATGAAGCGCGCCGGAGCGAGCCTGGACGACACGTATAACGACCTGCGCAACCTGGGGCGGATTTTCAACGTGCAGGACCGCGCCGAACAGTTGATCGCACAGATGCAGCAGCGCGTGGCGAAGGTTCGGGCCACGCTGCCCAAGACACAGCCTCGTGTCTTTCTGTACGACAGCGGCGAAGACCGGGCCATGACGTCGGGCCGCCTGGCCATGCCGCAGGCGCTGATCACCGCCGCCGGGGGCACAAACATTCTCGACGACATCGACGCCAGCTGGACCCGGGTGAACTGGGAAACGGTGGTCGAGCGCAACCCGCAAGTGATTGTGATCGTCGACTACAGCGAAATCACCGCCGAGCAGAAGATCCAGTTTTTGCTAAGCAATCCGGCCCTGCAATCAGTGGACGCGATTCGTAACAAGCGCTTCATCGTCATCCCATATGTCGCCGCCACGCCAGGCATCGAGAATATCGACGCCATCGAAACCCTTGCCGCGGGCTTTCACGGCCAAGCGCTACCCGGCAAAACCCAGTGAAATTCAATCTGCCACCGACGCTGGTGGGCCACGACCGTTACCGCTGGCTGTTAGGACTGCTGGGCCTCGCTCTGCTGGCGTCCTGCGTGCTGTCGCTGGGGTTCGGCTCGGCGCGGGTACCGGCTTCGGTGGTCTGGCAGATTTTGCTGCACAAGGTTTTGGGTGTCGGGCCTGACGTACCGACCTGGACTGCGGGCCAGGAACATATTGTCTGGCTGATCCGCGTGCCCCGCATGCTGCTCGGAGCGTTGGTGGGCGCGGGGCTGGCGTTGACCGGCGCGGTGCTGCAGGCCACCACGCGCAACCCGCTGGCGGATCCGCATCTGCTCGGCGTGACTTCCGGAGCCACCCTCGGCGCGGTGATTGTGGTGCTGCACGTGGGCGAGTTGATCGGCGTGTTGACGTTGCCGCTGGCGGCGTTCATTGGCGCGCTGTGCAGCATGTTGATGGTCCTTGCCATCGCCAGCCGCCAGGGTCGGCTGGACAGCGACCGCCTGCTGCTGTGCGGGATTGCCGTGTCGTTCGTGATGATGGCGCTGGCCAATCTGCTGCTGTTCATGGGCGATCATCGCGCCAGTTCGGCCGTCATGTTCTGGATGCTCGGTGGCCTGGGGCTGGCGCGCTGGGAGTTGCTGGGTATTCCGGCGATCAGCGTGCTGATCGGCCTGGCTCTGCTGCTGGCGATGGCCCGTTCGCTCAATGCGCTGATGGCGGGTGAACAGACGGCCGTGACGCTGGGGCTCAACGCCCGCAACGTCAGGGTCAAAGTATTCCTGATCGCCTCGTTGATGACAGGCGTGATGGTCTCCATCAGCGGTTCCATCGGTTTTGTCGGCTTGATGATCCCGCACATCGCCCGGCGTCTGGTGGGTGCCGAGCACCGTCGGCTGCTGCCGGTGTGCGTGCTGATGGGCAGTATTTTCCTGGTATGGGTCGACGTCGCCGCCCGCACCCTGATCGCCCCGGAAGACTTGCCGATTGGCGTTGCAACGGCGGCGATTGGCGGGTTGTTCTTTATTGGGTTGATGCGCAAAGGTAAGGCCCAGTAGATTTCCGCATTGAAATGCAGCCACCCTGCGGGAGCGAATTCATTCGCGAAGAGGTCAGTCGACTCGATGCATTTCGGCGTCTGAGTCATCGCCTTCGCGAATGAATTCGCTCCCACAGGGCCGCGGCGAACCGATACAGCCCACAGCACCAAACCAGCGCACCCCGACGCACCACCTCGCCACCGAAGTCCCAATCCGGTGCGAAATTTCCTGTCCACCCCGACAGCTTCCCGCGCTAGCCCGCTATTTCACGCCTTGGCCCAGCCTTTGCAGATCAGCTTTAAGCCAGGCGTCATCGCGTGCCCATCGAAATCCAATAACGGAGCTAGCCCCATGAAGCGTCGCAGTCTGATCAAAGCCTTCACCCTGTCCGCCTCCATTGCCGCCATGGGTCTGACATGGACCGTCCAGGCCGCCGAGACCATCAAGGTCGGCATCCTGCACTCGTTGTCCGGGACCATGGCGATTTCGGAAACATCGCTCAAAGACATGGCGTTGATGACCATCGACGAAATCAACGCCAAGGGTGGCGTCAACGGCAAGATGCTTGAAGCAGTGGTCGTCGACCCGGCTTCGAACTGGCCGCTGTTCGCAGAAAAAGGCCGTCAGCTGCTGACCCAGGACAAGGTTGCCGTGGTGTTCGGCTGCTGGACCTCGGTGTCGCGTAAATCGGTATTGCCGGTGTTCGAAGAACTCAATGGCCTGCTGTTCTACCCGGTTCAGTACGAAGGCGAAGAGATGTCGCCGAACGTGTTCTACACCGGCGCAGCGCCAAACCAGCAGGCCATTCCTGCGGTTGAGTACCTGATGAGCGAAGACGGCGGCGCAGCCAAGCGCTACTTCCTGCTGGGCACCGACTACGTCTACCCGCGTACCACCAACAAGATTCTGCGCTCGTTCCTGCATTCCAAAGGCGTAGCGGACAAGGACATCGAAGAGGTCTACACCCCGTTCGGCCATGCTGACTATCAAACCATCGTGGCCAACATCAAGAAGTTCTCGGCGGGTGGCAAGACGGCTGTGATCTCCACCGTCAACGGCGACTCCAACGTGCCGTTCTACAAAGAACTGGCCAACCAGGGCCTGAAAGCCACCGACGTACCGGTTGTGGCGTTCTCGGTGGGTGAAGAAGAACTGCGCGGCATCGACACCAAACCGCTGGTCGGCCACCTGGCGGCCTGGAACTACTTCCAGTCCGTGGAAAACCCGGTCAATACCAAGTTCGTGGCGGACTGGAAAGCCTACGCCAAGAAGAAAAACCTGCCAGGTGCTGACAAGGCGGTAACCAACGACCCAATGGAAGCCACCTACGTGGGTATCCACATGTGGGCGCAAGCGGTCGAGAAAGCCAAGTCCACCGACGTGGATAAAGTCCGCGAAGCCATGGCTGGCCAGACCTTTGCCGCGCCATCGGGCTTCACCCTGACCATGGATAAAACCAACCACCACCTGCACAAGCCGGTGATGATCGGCGAAGTCGAAGACAACGGTCAGTTCAACGTCGTCTGGCAGACCAAAGAGCCAATCCGCGCCCAGCCGTGGAGCCCGTACATCCCGGGTAACGACAAGAAGCCGGACCACGCGGTGAAGAGTAATTAAGTAAAGCGATGGTCCGTACGTTATGCGCATGGGCCATCAAATACTGTTGTTTGAAACGACGCCTTCGCGAATGAATTCGCTCCCACAATGAAACGCGATCCCCCTGTGGGAGCGAATTCATTCGCGAAATGCCTCAACACGGTATTCCTGCTGGAACGCCGTCGCCGACATTCAGGCTATCGCCATGCCCAACATTGTGTACCGCTTCATATTCACCCTCGGCCTACTGCTGCCCATGGCGGCGCAGGCCAGCGATGCCGGTGATTTCGTGGCGGCCAGCTCCGCGCAACAAGCCGAATTGCTCGAAACCTGGGCCGCCAAACCTGTTCCGGCACGTACCGAGCTGATCATTGCCCTGCAGGAAGGCCGAGTCGCGGCCGACAGCAGCAAGCGCGCCTACATAGAAACCGGCGACCAATACGTGGCTGTCGACACGCCCGCCGCCGACGCTGCCCCCTCTGACGAACCGCGCAAACTGCGCCTGAATAACCGCCTGCGTGGCCTGGTCGATACCGCTTTGGCCAGCCACCAGCTATTGGCCGACGACGCAAAATTGCGTCTGGCCGCCGCCTTGCAATTGCAAAAATCCGCTCGCCCGGCGCAGTTGCCGCTGCTGAGCATGCAAGTCGCCGATGAAAAAGATGACGCCGTGCATGACGCCCTGAGCCTGGCACTGGCCAATCTGCAACTGGTGGATTCCAGCCCCACAGTGCGTATGGCCGCGGTGCGATTGCTGGGTGAAACCGGCGACCCACTGGCCCGCACCCGCCTCGAAACCCTGCTTTCTCCAGGCGTGGAAACCGAAGCCAGCGTGCGTCTGGCAGCCGAAACCAGCCTGGCTCAAGTCAAACGCAAGCTGATGATCGGCGAGATTCTCGGTCAGGCGTTCAGCGGCATGTCGTTAGGGTCGATCCTGCTGCTGGCCGCGCTGGGTCTGGCGATCACCTTCGGCCTGCTGGGCGTGATCAACATGGCCCACGGCGAAATGCTGATGCTGGGGGCTTACTCCACCTATGTGGTGCAATTGATGTTCCAGCGTTATGCGCCGGGTGCCATCGAGTACTACCCGCTGATTGCCTTGCCGGTGGCGTTCTTTGTCACGGCGGCCATCGGCATGGCGCTGGAGCGTACGGTGATTCGCCATTTGTACGGCCGACCACTGGAAACCCTGCTCGCCACCTGGGGCATCAGCCTGATGCTGATCCAGGCAGTGCGCCTGGCCTTTGGTGCGCAGAACGTTGAAGTCGCCAACCCGGAATGGCTGTCCGGTGGCTTTCAAGTGCTGCCCAATCTGGTGCTGCCATACAACCGCATCGTGATCATCGCGTTCGCGCTGTTCGTGGTGGTGTTGACCTGGTTGCTGCTGAACAAGACGCGCCTGGGTCTGAACGTGCGTGCCGTGACCCAGAACCGCAACATGGCGGCCTGCTGCGGCGTGCCCACGGGGCGCATCGACATGATGGCCTTCGGGCTCGGCTCCGGCATCGCGGGGCTTGGCGGTGTCGCCCTGAGTCAGATCGGCAACGTCGGTCCGGACCTTGGCCAGAGCTACATCATCGACTCGTTCCTCGTGGTGGTGCTCGGCGGTGTCGGGCAACTGGCCGGTAGCGTCATGGCGGCGTTCGGGCTGGGTATCGCCAACAAGATTCTCGAACCGCAGATCGGCGCCGTACTGGGCAAGATCCTGATCCTGGCGCTGATCATTCTGTTTATCCAGAAACGTCCGCAAGGCCTCTTCGCATTGAAAGGACGGGTGATCGACTGATGAACCAACCCTTGATGGTCACTGCTGCACAAAAAGTCGGCCCCAAAGGCACGGCGGCCGTGGGCATTATCGTGCTCGCGATCCTGCTGGCAATGCCGCTGATGTCCCTGCTGCCCGCCGACAACAGCTTCCAGGTGTCGGCCTATACGCTCACGCTAGTGGGCAAGATTCTCTGCTACGCCATCGTCGCCCTGGCGCTGGATCTGGTCTGGGGTTACGCCGGTCTGTTGTCCTTGGGCCACGGCCTGTTCTTCGCCCTGGGCGGCTATGCCATGGGCATGTATTTGATGCGCCAGGCCGCAGGCGATGGCTTGCCAGCCTTCATGACTTTTCTGTCGTGGACCGAAATGCCGTGGTACTGGGCGGGGACCGATAACTTCCTGTGGGCCATGTGTCTGGTGGTGCTCGCCCCCGGTTTGCTGGCGCTGGTGTTCGGCTTCTTCGCCTTCCGGTCGCGGATCAAGGGCGTGTATTTCTCGATCATGACCCAGGCCCTGACCTTCGCAGGCATGCTGCTGTTCTTCCGCAATGAGACCGGCTTTGGCGGCAACAACGGCTTCACCAACTTCCGCAGCATTCTGGGTTTCAGCATCAGTTCACAAGGCACCCGGGCCACGCTGTTTCTGGCCACAGTGATCCTGCTGGTGGTCAGCCTGTACATCGGCTGGCGCCTGGCCCAGAGCAAGTTCGGTCGGGTACTGACCGCCCTGCGCGACGCGGAAAACCGCCTGATGTTCTGCGGTTACGACCCTCGAGGTTTCAAGCTGTTTGTCTGGGTATTGAGCGCCGTGCTGTGCGGCCTGGCCGGTGCGTTGTATGTGCCGCAAGTGGGCATCATCAACCCCAGCGAAATGTCGCCGACCAACTCCATCGAAGCCGCTGTCTGGGTTGCTCTCGGTGGACGAGGCACGCTGATCGGCCCGTTGCTGGGCGCAGGCGTGGTCAACGGCATGAAGAGCTGGTTCACCGTGGCCTTCCCGGAATACTGGCTGTTCTTCCTGGGCGCGCTGTTCATCATCGTGACCCTGTATCTGCCCAAGGGCGTGATCGGTTTGCTCAAGAAGAGGAGCGAACAATGAAAACCACTCCGACACCTGCATTCATGCTCGAACCAATTCTTGATCATCCTCTGCATCCCAATGCGGACGCAGGCACCAGCCGCGATGCCATCGGCTTGGGCCAGAGCGTTGGCAAAGGCCTGAACACTCGCCACGGCACGATCCTGACCCTGGAAGACATCAGCGTCAGCTTCGATGGCTTCAAGGCCCTCAACGATCTGAATCTGTACATCAGCGTTGGCGAGTTGCGCTGCATCATCGGCCCCAACGGGGCAGGCAAAACCACGCTGATGGACGTGATCACCGGCAAGACTCGCCCCAGCCACGGCAAAGCCTGGTTCGGTGAAACCCTGGACCTGACCCAGATGAGCGAAGTCGAAATTGCTCAGGCGGGCATTGGCCGCAAGTTTCAGAAGCCCACGGTCTTCGAAGCCCTGAGCGTGTTCGAGAACCTGGAGCTGGCGCAGAAAACCGACAAATCGGTGTGGGCCAGCCTGCGGGCCAAGCTCAGCGGCGAACAACGCGATCGCATCAACGAAGTGCTGGAAACCATTCGCCTCACCTCATCCATGCAGCGCCCAGCGGGCTTGTTGTCCCATGGGCAGAAGCAGTTTCTGGAAATCGGCATGTTGCTGGTCCAGGACCCGCAATTACTGCTGCTGGACGAACCTGTGGCGGGCATGACCGACGCCGAAACCGAATTCACTGCCGAGCTGTTCAAGAGCCTGGCGGTCAAGCATTCGCTGATGGTGGTGGAACACGACATGGGCTTCGTCGGCTCGATTGCCGACCACGTCACCGTTCTGCATCAAGGCAGCGTATTGGCCGAAGGCTCGCTGACCGATGTGCAGGCGGATGAACGAGTGATTGAGGTTTATCTGGGGCGCTGAAGCGCCCAGCTGCAAGCTTCTAGCTGCAAGCGACAAGTTAGAAGCCAGATCAACACCCTGCTTTTTCTTGCGGCTTGTAGCTTGCCGCTTATAGCTTCCGAGGAACGAGGCATGCTCCAGGTCGAAAAGCTTCATCAATACTACGGCGGTAGCCACATCCTGCGCGGCCTTTCCTTTGAGGTGAAGGTCGGTGAAGTGACGTGCCTGCTGGGCCGTAACGGCGTGGGCAAGACCACTCTGCTCAAGGTGCTCATGGGCTTGCTGCCTGCCAAAGAAGGCGCGGTGCAGTGGGAAGGCAAGACCATTACCGGCTTCAAACCCCATCAACGGGTGCATTCGGGAATTGCTTACGTGCCTCAGGGCCGGGAGATTTTCGGGCGGCTGACGGTTGAGGAAAACCTGCTCATGGGGCTTTCCCGCTTCCCAGGTTCGCAAGCCAAAGAAGTGCCCGCGTTCATCTACGAGCTGTTCCCGGTCTTGCTGCAAATGAAGCATCGTCGCGGCGGTGACTTGTCCGGCGGTCAGCAACAGCAACTGGCGATTGGTCGCGCCCTGGCCAGCCGTCCGCGTTTGTTGATCCTCGACGAACCCACCGAAGGCATTCAGCCGTCGGTGATCAAGGAAATCGGCGCCGTGATCAAAAAACTCGCGGAACGCGGCGACATGGCGATTCTGCTGGTTGAACAGTTCTATGATTTTGCTGCCGAGCTGGCCGATCAGTACCTGGTGATGTCCCGTGGCGAGATCGTGCAGCAAGGCCGTGGCGAAAATATGGAAGCCGAAGGTGTACGAGGTCTGGTGACCATCTGATATGTATTCCGTTAAGGTGCTTAGCCCACGAATCAGGATCGCCGCACCATGAATCTGCCCGCCCACACCGCACTGTTCACCCCCAGCTGGCATGCCGAGCTGGAGCTGGGCTATGGGCGATTTGGTGATACCACGCGGCCGACCCAGCGCAGGCACAAGGGCCCGCTGCGGGTGCAAAAGCACCTGTACGCCGAAGGCCCGCAAGTCTGCCAGCACATCATTGTTCACCCGCCCGGTGGAATTGCCGGTGGCGACCGGCTGGACATCAGCGCCCGCGTCGGCCCGGATGCCTGGGCACAACTGACCAGCCCCGGCGCGGCCAAGTGGTACCGCGCAGCCGGTGCGGCATATCAACAGCTCGATCTGCAGGTTGCACCCGGCGCGACCCTGGAATGGCTGCCTCAGGAAACCATCGTGTTCAGCGCCGCTCAGGCAGAACTGACCACCCGCATCGAGCTGCAAGGCGATGCGAAGCTGTTTTACTGGGACGTCGTGGCGCTGGGCAGACCGGCGAGCGGCGAGCGGTTCGAGAGCGGGCACTTTCAGGCGCAGCTGGATATTCGCCGGGATGGCAAGTTGCTGTGGCACGAACGGCAACGCATCATCGGCGGCGATGGCTTGCTGGACTCGCCCATTGGCCTGAATGGCAAAACGGTATTTGGCACGCTGCTGGTGACCGGCGATGTGGACAGCGAACTGCTCGAAGCCTGTCGCGCCCTGCCCAGCGCCGTAAGCGGCGACCTGACTCAATTGCCCGGCTTGCTGGTGGCCCGCTGCCTGGCCGACGAAGCCCTCCATGCCCGGGCCTGGATGATCGAATTATGGAAACTGCTGCGCCCGGCCGTATTGGGCCGCGAGGCCGTGGCACCGAGGATATGGAGTACTTGATACCTTGCGGCGTCGGCACCGACGCCTTCGCGAATAAATTCGCTCCCACAGGAGAAATGCGTTCCACCTGTGGGAGCGAATTCATTCGCGAAAGGGCCGGTACAAACAACTGAAATTCATGACGGACTGAACAATGGACCTGACCCCACGCGAAAAAGACAAGATGCTGATTTTCACTGCCGGTCTGGTGGCCGAAAGGCGCCTGGCCCGTGGCGTGAAGCTCAACTACCCGGAAGCCATGGCATTTATCTCGGCGGCGCTGCTTGAAGGCGCCCGAGACGGCCAGACCGTGGCCGACCTGATGCATTACGGCACCACCCTGCTGACCCGTGAACAAGTGATGGAAGGCATCCCGGAAATGATCCCGGAGATCCAGGTCGAGGCGACCTTCCCGGATGGCACCAAGCTGGTGACTGTGCATCAGCCCATTGCCTGAATCACGACCAACAAGACTGTGGAAACGATCATGAGTCATACCATTCGCGACGCACTGCCTGCCGATCTGCCGGGCATTCTGGCGATCTACAACGATGCGGTGCTCAACACCACCGCGATCTGGAACGAGCAGCCCGTTGACCTGGCCAACCGCCAGGCCTGGTTCGATGCGCGCCACGCCCAGGGCTATCCGATTCTGGTGGCCATCGACGATGAGCAACAGGTCGTGGGCTATTCGTCCTTCGGCGACTGGCGGCCCTTCGAAGGCTTCCGCCACACCGTGGAGCATTCGGTTTACGTGCGTGCCGACCAACGCGGCAAAGGCCTGGGCCCCACGTTGATGCAAGCCCTGATCGACCGCGCCCGGCTGTGCGACAAACACATGATGGTGGCAGCCATCGAGAGCGGCAATGCGGCCTCCCTCGCCCTGCATGAACGACTAGGCTTCACCACCACCGGTGCGATGCCCCAGGTGGGCACCAAATTCGGACGCTGGCTGGACCTGACCTTCATGCAACTGGATCTGTCCCCTGGCGCAACCGCTCCAGCGTCGCAAGCACCGGCCCGATAATCGAGAGCATCCACCGAGAGGCGCCCATGAATCCTGCCCAACTACGCCGCGTGACGATCGAAAGCTTTGCCCATTACCGACAGGGGCTGGCGACGTTGCTGCTGGACGCCGTAAAAGGCGGCGCATCGGTGGGTTTCCTGGCTGACCTGGATGCTGATCAGGCACACGCCTGGTGCGACGGTCTCAAAGAGGAAGTCGCCAGTGGCAACCTGCTGCTGTGGGTGGTGGTGCAGGATGAAAAAGTCCTGGCCAGCACTCAGCTCGCCCTGTGCCAGAAAGCCAACGGCCTGAACCGTGCAGAGGTGCAAAAACTGCTGGTGCACAGCGAAGCGCGGCGACGGGGTCTGGGCCAGCAACTGATGCAGGCCCTTGAACAAGCGGCCCGCCAGCTCAAGCGCGGCTTGCTGTACCTGGACACCGAGGCGGGTTCCGGCGCCGAAGCTTTTTACAGCGCGCTGGGTTACAGCCGTGTCGGCGAGCTGCCCAATTACTGCCAAAGCCCGGACGGCCGCTACGCGCCGACCGCTATCTATTTCAAGACTCTGGGACAACCCGCATGATTCCTGGCGAATATCAGATCCAACCCGGCGAGATCGAACTCAATGCCGGCCGCCGCACCCTCAGCCTGAACGTCGCCAACAGCGGTGACCGCCCCATTCAGGTCGGCTCCCACTTCCATTTTTTTGAAACCAACGACGCCCTGACCTTCGACCGCGCCGCCAGCCGTGGCATGCGCCTGAACATTCCAGCGGGCACCGCCGTGCGCTTCGAGCCGGGGCAGTCTCGGGATGTGGAGTTGGTGGATCTGGCCGGGTTGCGGCGGGTGTTCGGGTTTGCCGGGCGGGTGATGGGGGATCTTTGAATTTGATTGCAAGCTGGAAGCCAGATCCAGCTGCAAGCCGCAAGCTTCAAGCTGCAAGAAACAGCAGCGGTGGCGCTTGTGATCCGCTTTTACTTGTAGCTTGCAGCTTGAAGCTCGCAGCTCTGAATCCGAGGCACGAGAGATGAAGATTTCCAAACAAGCCTACGCCGACATGTTCGGCCCCACCGTGGGCGACCGTGTGCGGTTGGCCGATACCGAGCTGTGGATCGAGGTCGAAAAGGACTTCACCACCTACGGCGAAGAAGTGAAATTCGGCGGCGGCAAAGTCATCCGCGATGGCATGGGCCAAGGCCAGTTGATGGCTGCCGAAGTGGTAGACACGCTGATCACCAACGCTTTGATCGTTGACCACTGGGGCATCGTAAAAGCCGATGTCGGCCTCAAGAATGGCCGCATCGCCGCCATCGGCAAAGCCGGGAACCCGGACATCCAGCCGGACGTAACCATTGCCATCGGCGCCTCGACTGAAATCATCGCGGGGGAAGGCATGATCCTCACCGCGGGCGGTGTCGACACCCATATCCACTTCATCTGCCCACAGCAGATCGAAGAAGCGCTGATGAGCGGCGTCACCACCATGATCGGCGGCGGCACCGGCCCGGCGACCGGCACCAACGCCACCACGGTCACGCCAGGCCCGTGGCACATGGCACGCATGCTCCAGGCGGCCGACTCCTTCCCGATGAACATTGGTTTTACCGGCAAGGGCAACGTCAGCCTGCCCGGCCCATTGATCGAGCAGGTCAAAGCCGGCGCCATCGGCCTCAAGCTTCACGAAGACTGGGGCACCACGCCCGCTGCCATCGACAACTGCCTCAGCGTGGCAGACGAATACGACGTGCAAGTCGCGATTCACACCGACACCCTGAACGAATCCGGCTTCGTCGAAACCACCCTGGCCGCGTTCAAGAACCGCACCATCCACACCTATCACACCGAAGGCGCAGGCGGCGGACACGCGCCGGACATCATCAAGGCCTGTGGCTTCCCCAACGTATTGCCAAGCTCCACCAACCCGACCCGGCCGTTCACCCGCAATACCATCGACGAGCACCTGGACATGCTGATGGTCTGCCATCACCTGGACCCGAGCATCGCCGAAGACGTCGCCTTCGCTGAAAGCCGCATCCGCCGGGAAACCATCGCCGCTGAAGACATCCTCCACGATCTGGGCGCGTTCTCGATGCTCAGCTCCGACAGCCAGGCCATGGGCCGGGTGGGCGAAGTGATCATGCGCACCTGGCAAACCGCCGACAAAATGAAAAAGCAGCGGGGCCCGCTGCCTGAAGACGGCCCTGGCAACGACAACTTCCGCGCCAAACGTTACATCGCCAAATACACCATCAACCCGGCCATCACCCATGGCATCAGCCATGAAGTGGGCTCGGTGGAAGTCGGCAAATGGGCGGACCTGGTGCTGTGGCGTCCTGCGTTCTTCGGCGTCAAGCCAACCCTGATTCTCAAAGGCGGCGCCATCGCGGCCAGCCTGATGGGCGACGCCAACGCTTCGATCCCGACGCCGCAGCCGGTGCATTACCGCCCGATGTTCGCCAGCTACGGCAGCTCGCTGCACGCCACCAGCCTGACCTTCATCAGCCAGGCGGCCTTCGACGCCGGTGTGCCGCAATCACTGGGCCTGAAAAAGACCATCAGCGTGGTCAAAGGCTGCCGCAGCGTGCAGAAGAAAGACCTGATCCACAACGACTACCTGCCCAACATCGACGTCGACCCACAGACTTACCAGGTCAAGGCCGATGGCGTGTTGCTGTGGTGTGAACCGGCCGACGTGTTGCCGATGGCGCAGCGGTACTTTTTGTTCTGAATCTGACCTTCGGGTTCAACTGAAACCCGTGGGAGCTAATTCATTCGCTCCCACGGGCATCGCGCCTGCAGACCCCTTCGCGAACTGGATACACCCTAGCGTTTGATCATGCCGAGAAAAGTCTCATCGCCGTCCAGCAAGCGCAGCGCCTGCAGAGAGTCATCTATGGCATCGAGCAACCCCAGATCTTCCGAACTTGCAGTGCCGTCCATTGCCCGACGCATCACAAGGTAGAAACCCAGCTTGCCGAACGCTACATCATCGAGTCGGGCGCTCTTCTTGCCGACGATGCTCTGCGACGCGAGATTGATCTGGCTTTCAACGAATGTTTCAAATTCCGCTTTTGACATGATGTCGCTCCATTGCCGGTGCCCTGCCCACCACGCTACGCCCCGGCGTTTTCAGCGTCTACTGACAGAAATGACAGTGCCCGTTGATCACAGCCTCGATACCTTCAAGACAAAGGCTGTAAGATGCGCCATCTCAGTCAAAGCTCCCGCAGCAAGGTAACCGGTCATGCGTCTCTCGGACTTCATCGTTGCTCATGTGGATCGCATCGTCGACGAGTGGGAAAGCTTCGCCAAAACCATCAAACCCGCTGCAGATTCCATGAACAGCGTCGAACTGCGCGACCACTCCAGAGAGATTCTGCTGGCCGCTGCACGGGACATGAACACCGCGCAGACCAAAAGCGAGCAGAAGGCCAAGTCCCAGGGCGCGGACTTGCAAAAAACGCCGAGTCTGGATGTAGCTGCCGCCAGCCATGGTGAGCTGCGACATCTGGTCGGCTTTGACCTGGTGCAGATGACTTCCGAGTTCCGCCACCTGCGCGCCAGTGTCATCCGTTTGTGGGTTGAAAGCCTGAAGACGCCGGACCTGGCCTACTTCACCGACATGATCCGCTTTAACGAGGCCATCGACGAAGCACTGGCCGAGTCCACTGCCGCCTATGCCGAACAGGTCGAACGGTCGCGGGACATATTCCTGGCGATCCTCGGCCATGACCTGCGCGCCCCCTTGCAGGCCGTCAGCATGTCCGCCGACCTGCTGGCGCGCAAAACCGAGCTGGATGCCAAGTCCCAAAGCTATGTGTCGCGAATCAAGAGCAGCACCCGTCACATGGGCGCCATGGTCAGCGACCTGCTGGAATTTGTGCGCAGCCGTCTGGGCGCAAGCTTGCCGGTTGATCGCAAGCGTATGGACCTGGCAATCGCCTGCAGGGAAGCCGTCGCGGAAGCCTGCGCCGGGCAGCCTGAATCCAATCCTCGGGTGGAGATCGAAGGTGATGCCGTGGGCCTGTGGGACCGTGGGCGTATCGATCAACTGCTGCAGAACCTGATCGGCAACGCCCTGCAACACGGCGTCGCGGGGCAGGAAATCTTCATCAAGGTCAGTGGCGAGCAGGATCATGTGCAGTTGATCGTGCATAACCTGGGCGATCCGATTTCCGAAGACGCCATTGGCAGCATTTTCGACCCGCTGGTGCGCAGCATCAGCGAAGGCACCGTCCCCCACGGCCCGTCCACCAGCCTTGGCCTGGGGCTGTTTATCGTCAAGGAAGTGGTCAACGCCCACGGCGGCAGCATCACCGTCACCTCGAATGTGGGTGATGGCACGACGTTTACGGTGGTGTTGCCTAAGAGCGTGTAAAGCCTGAATCACAAAACCCGTGGGAGCGAGCTTGCTCGCGAAGGCATTGTTTCAGCCACAGAGTTGTTGTGTATGTACCGGCCTCTTCGCGAGCAAGCTCGCTCCCACAGGGGGGGGTATCACTGACTGGAAACCATCACCCCGCCAAAAACCGCCCCAACCTCTGCCTGAGCATGCGGTTCTCGGCACGCACCTGATCCAGCTCATCAAGCAGGTCCAGCGCCAGGGCGACGCCTTCCCATTCCAGCGCCAGTTCCCGCTGCAACCTTGCGGCGCGGCGGGCGGTGATCAGGGCGTGATCATCGAACAACCACTCTTCGGGCTTGTGCCCCTGAGGGTCGAGAATGCCGTGTTCGACGATTTCGATCACGTAGGCGGCCGGCATGTCGGACGCCTGACAGAATTGCTTCATATCCAGTTCTACGACCACAGTGGTCATTATCAGTTACTCCATTGAGCCCTCGGGTCAAAGGCGGCTTTGTCAGCCAGAGCTTTCCACAGCTCCTTTGTAGCGTCGTTGGATGGCGGCAGGACCACTTTGATCTGCGCCAACAGATCGCCACGTTGCCCTTGTTTGTTGAGCAGGCCATTGCCCTTGATGCGCAAACGCTGACCGTTCTGACTGTCAGGGCGAATGGTCAGGTTGATCTTGCCGGTCAGGGTCGGCACCGCGACTTTGGTACCCAACGCGACTTCCCACGGCGCCAGCGGCACGGTGATGATCAGGTCATGGCCTTCGACATCGAATTTCGGATGCGGCGCCAGGCGAATGATCAGGTACAGATCGCCATTTTCCCCGCCAGCCACACCCGGCGCGCCCTGCCCTTTGAGACGAATACGCTCGCCATCGGCAACACCGGCAGGGATTTTGACATTCAAGGTCTTGGTGACATCTGCAACGCGCTGACCCGCAGCATTGTGTTGCGGCACCTTGAAACTGACCTGTTTGGATTCGGCCGACAGTGTCTCCTCAAGGAAAATCGCCAGTTCCATTTCCACGTCCTGCCCTCTGCGGCCCGGGTTATGCGAACGCCCGCCCTGCTGCGCCCGACCACCAAAGATCGAGCTGAAGAAATCCGAGAAGTCGCCGTTGTCGCCGCCGCCAAAGCCGCCTGCACCGCCACGGCCCTGCCAGCCAGGTGGTGGCTGAAAAGGCCGTCCCTGCTGACCGTATTTGCGGATGTCGTCATATTCGGCGCGCTTCTCAGGGCTGCTCAGCACTTCGTAAGCTTCGCTGGCCTCTTTGAATTTGTCCTCGGCGCCCGCTTCTTTGCTGACGTCGGGGTGATACTTGCGCGCCAACTTGCGATAGGCGGTCTTGATCGCCTTGTCATCCGCAGTCGGTTCCACCGCAAGAATCTTGTAATAATCTTTGAAGTCCATCTAATACTCGTCCCCGGTTATGCCGTGCCTGCGTTAAGCCGGTACACAGCATCCTCCAATTTGAGGGTTTTGGATCTAATACGTTGAGGTGTATCGGCCGCCAAACCCGCTCACTTGATGCCTTAGCTGTTCGACGGTCCGGTTTGCTGACAATTCCCTGAAGATTGGGGGTCGGGTCGATGAGTTCAAGTCGAAGGCGCAAATACAGATAACTGTTTATAAGTGACGGTTGACCTACGCAACCGCCTTGCACTGACATACACTGCGCGGCCGTTTTTTGACTGGAACGTAAAAGACATGAATGACCAATCCCCGGCCCGTGCCTGTGGTATCGATTTTGGCACGTCCAATTCCACCGTCGGCTGGCTGCGCCCCGGCATGGAATCGCTGATTGAGCTGGAGGACGGCAAGATCACCCTGCCTTCGGTGGTGTTCTTCAATATGGAAGAGCGTCGCCCGGTCTACGGCCGCCTGGCCTTGCACGAGTATCTGGAAGGCTACGAAGGCCGCCTGATGCGCTCGCTCAAGAGCCTGCTGGGTTCCAAGCTGATCAAACACGACACCAGCGTGCTCGGCACGGCCATGCCGTTCAAGGACTTGCTGGCGCTGTTCATCGGCGAGCTGAAAAAGCGTGCCGAAGCCAACGCCGGTCGCGAGTTCGAAGAAGTGGTGCTGGGCCGCCCGGTGCATTTTGTCGACGACGACATTGGCGCTGACCAGGAAGCCGAAGACACCCTGGCTGAAGTTGCGCGCAAGATCGGCTTCAAGGAAGTCTCGTTCCAGTACGAGCCCATCGCCGCAGCCTTCGACTACGAGTCCACGATTACCCGCGAAGAGCTGGTGCTGATCGTCGACATCGGCGGGGGTACTTCGGACTTCTCCCTGGTGCGTCTCTCCCCAGACCGTCGCTTCTATGACGACCGCCACGAAGACATCCTGGCCACCGGCGGCGTGCACATCGGCGGGACTGACTTCGACAAGCAGTTGAGCCTGCAGGGCGTGATGCCGCTGTTTGGCTATGGCAGCCGCATGAAAAGCCAGGCCTACATGCCCACCAGCCACCACATGAACCTGGCGACCTGGCACACCATCAACTCGGTGTACTCGCAAAAATCCCAGTTGGCGCTGGGCAGCATGCGCTACGACATCGAAGACACCCAGGGCATCGACCGTCTGTTCAAGCTCATCGAACAACGTGCCGGGCACTGGCTGGCCATGGAAGTGGAAGAAACCAAGATTGAACTGACCCACAGCGAAAGCCGCCACCTGCCGATGGATCGCATCGAGCCGGGTTTGAGTGTGGATTTGAGCCGGGTGATGTTCGAAGCGGCCATCGATTCGCAGCTCGAGCGTGTGCGTAACAGCGTGACCGAGTTGCTGACCAAGGCGGGTGCGCGGGTTGATCAGGTCAACACGGTGTTCTTCACCGGCGGTTCAAGCGGCATCCCGGCACTGCGCAACAGCGTCTCGGCCATGCTGCCCAATGCGCGGCATGTGGAAGGCAACATCTTCGGCAGTATCGGCAGTGGCTTGGCGATTGAGGCCAAAAAGCGCTACGGCTGAAAGGCAGCTACCAGCTGCAAGCCTCAAGCTGCAAGTTAAAAGCGGGCCGTGCGCCTCTTAAAGCTTGCAGCTTGCAGCTTGAAACTGCGCAGCTAAACCAACCCTTCGCGCTGCAACTCGCTCTTCAAATACGCATAGTAAATCGGCCCGGCCACGACGCCGGGCAGGCCGAAGGCTGCTTCGAAGATCAGCATTGCCATGAGCAATTCCCATGACTTGGCGTTGATCTGCCCGCCGACGATCCGTGCGTTGAGAAAGTACTCGACCTTATGGATCACGATCAGATAGCCCAGCGCCGCCAGCGCCACCCAGATCGAGATCGACATGCCGACGATGAAAATCAGCGTGTTCGACATCAGGTTACCCACCACCGGCAACAAGCCGAGCAGGAAGGTCATGATGATCAGAGTCTTGGTCAGCGGCAGGTGAATGCCACACAACGGCAGGACGATCACCAGGAACACCGAGGTGAACGCGGTGTTTAGCAGCGAGATCTTGATCTGGGCGAAGACGATGTTGCGAAACGCCTTGCTCAACAGGCTCAGCCGCGTGAACAACGCAGCGGCCAGCGGCTTGCGGGTGTGCACATCGGAGATCCGCTGCAGGGCGATGATCGCGCCCAGCACCATGCCAATCAGCATGGTCACGAACATGTGCGCGGCGCCCTTACCGATCAGTTGCAGCTCGCCCACATGCTTTTGTATCCAGTCGCCCAACGAGACGCGGAATTCCGCAGCACTGGCGGGCAGGTAACTGTCGATGAACGGCGGCAGCTGACCCCGCGCGCGATCCACCAGGATCATGAATTTATCGAGGGAGGCGCCGGGGTTTTCCGCTTCATGCAGCACAAAGCTGAAAGCGCCCGCGAAGATCAGGGCCAATACGCTGACCACCAACGTACCCAGCAGGGCAACAGCCAACCAGCGGGCGCGCTCCCCTGCAATCAGCCTTTGCAGCTGCGGGGTGAGCATGTTGACCAGTTCATACACCAGCAATCCGGCCAGCAGACTCGGCAGGAGCTTGAAAGGCAAAACCATCAGCAGGCCGCCAAATACGAGAATCCAGCTGGCTATCAACACTTGTCGCGAGGAAAACGTTGGCATAGAGCCTCAAGACGTACGGCGCAAAGAGGCAGGCAGTCTGCCAGCGTTCGCAGCTTACGACCAGTGATCAGACGACCCGAGGTAGAAGAAGGTTTTGAGTGGCATGCAGGCGCGGTCAGGCAAACGTCCGAATCCCAGGATTCAGGGCGCTTGCCTGATGTTTTTCAGAGACTTACATGACGCGGGAAAATTATTTCTTCTTGAGACAATCGCTCATGAACGCCTTGCGCGCGTCACCCTTCAGCGCCTGGGTGCTGGCGGTGGCATTACAGGTTTTCATTTTTTCCTGCTGAGTCGCGGGTGCGGCCTTGAGGCAGTTGCTCATGAAGGCCTTGCGTTCGTCGCCCTTGAGCGATTGGGCAGAAGCATCAGCGTTACAGGTCGTCATCTTGTTCTGCTGCGCGGTGGCAGCAAAACCCTGTGCACTCAACAGCAAGCCGACCAGCAATAAAGGGACGCGCAGCACGTTCATTGTTTTTATCTCCGGCAAGTCTCTATCGCGACATGGAGCCGCGAACTGCGGCTGCGCCCGATGGCACAACCTGTTACGCAGTGTAGCCAAAGATTTCTACGGCGCCGTTCAGCCCGCGGTCTGAGTCTCCCAGAGGCTTTCGTTTACCGGGTCGTTGACCGATGCATCCTGGTCTTCAACGCTGTGGATCGACACATCAGTGATGCCCGCCGCATGGGGCATGCCTGGCTCGCCAGCCGCCGCGCCGCTCTGATCGTCATCAAGGCTGACGTGGTGCTTGAGCGCCAGCTCCTGCACCACCTCAATGATCGGCACATCAAGGTTTTCGATCACATCGACGTGGTGCTCACCCGCCAGGGTGTATTCAATCTCGTAGTGCTCTTTATCGCTCATCGCATCACTCCAATACCGACCACCCGGTCGGCAAACTACGAACAAAGGCTCAAACAACTAAAGGCCGGCAGCCTTGAGGCGCGCGGCATGCTCAACGAACAACTTCACAGGGTCGACGCCTTTGCCTACCAGCCCGAGAGACTGGTTGACGATGTCGAAATGATCGAGCGGATAGTTGTCACCGATGACCGTACCCAGGTGAGAACTGAATCTGCCGACCATGCCATCACATTGACCTCGCTCTTTTATGAACGTGCGAGCGAATATTCGACAGGTCACGTTGGTGCCATCAATTCGGTTACGCCCCTTGTCGCTGAGCCCCGGCTGCAGAGTCCCGGACCAGGAGTAATAACGAACCCCGTTGACCAGTTCCGCGCCCTGCCCGCCCCAGGTTTCGGGCAGGCCCTGTGGATATTTCTGGTTGAAAAGCGCCACGCCCGCGCTGGTCAGGGAATGGTGCGAAGCGTCCACATCAGTGGGCAAGCGAGTGCCGCGATAGCCGGTGTCCAGCAGCGCCATGAGCCACGCCAGCAGACGTATCAGCCCGTTGAGCAACAGCCCTCGCAGGGTGCGCATGGGGAAGTTCTTTTCCAGGAAATCCGCCAGCTCCGAGCCGTGATTGGGGCCCGCGACCGATGTCACCGACGCGACCATCTCCGGGTGTCTGGCCGCCACATAACGAATGGTCAGCGCGCCCTGGCTGTGGCCGATGAGGTTGACCTTCTCGGCCCCGGTTTCCTGCAGGATTTCCCGGATGCGTTCAATCAACTGCTCGCCGCGTACCTCTGAGGAATTGACCGCTGAAACCATCACCGGAATAACCGTCGCCCCGCCACGCCGCAGCGCACGGACAATGCCGAACCAGTACGGGTAAACCACCAGCCGCACAAAACCCAGCAAACCGGGGACCAACACCAAGGGGTAACGCGTCGACTGTTGCTGGGGCATGGCGCAAGCCTCGAGTGATCTGCGAATGGGATGACTGAACCATAGCGGTAATTGACTCAAACGCAGGCCCAGCATGGCGCGCGAGCATGACAATTCGCGACGCGGCGAACAGTGATGCCCCAAGGCCATCAAATAATCGAACCTTCGCGCACCTCCAACGCTCCAAGCTGCAACGGGCCAACAATGGCTCTGTCATTGGAGTGGACTTTCATGATCAAGAAGAGCCTTGCAGCACTGTTTGTACTCGCCGCGGTCAGCGGTTGCGCCAACACCACCGTGCAAAACCCGGTGGATTTCGTGACCTATCGCAACGAGCCAATCGTCAAGCAAGTCGAGAACGGCATGACTCAGCAGCAAGTGCTGACCATCGGCGGCACGCCTTCGACCCGTGTGCAGCGCAAAGTGCATCCGGGCACTTGCAACAACTATGTAATGAACAAAGACGGTCATGAGCAGGTGTATCACGTGAGCTTCGACGCCAACGGCCGCGTCGATAACAAAGGCTTCATGACCTGCGAGCAGCGCGAAACCAACGAACGCAACATGTAATTGGTTGGCTGAAACGCAAAAGCCCGATGCATGCATCGGGCTTTTTGTTGAGCGCCGTTTTTATCGGGCGCCTTACGCGCGCGGCTGATCCTTAGAACACGAGCTTGAACAAGGCGATGACCACAATCAGGCCGATCAAGAAGATGATTCCGATGGTGCTGCCTAGAAACTTGAGCATGGTGAATCTCCATAGATTTTTGTGTCTCAAGGCTGGGACCTCAGCGTGCGACAGTCGTTTCTTAATATTTCGCTATGAGCTGCCAAGGTAAAATGTAATAAAACTTTTCGAAGCGCCGGGGACTCACAGTTACTGACCGATCCTGCCGGGCGCCAGCCAGAACCTTTAATGGCCAGCGCATCTAGAGCGAGACGGAAACCGGATTAGCTTTGGAGATAAATGATGAGTCATGAACAGCAACTATCGGATGTGAACACCCTGCGCCAGCGCGCTCGCATGAACGTGGAAAACGGCGCAGTCACCGAAGGCTACAGCGCTGACCGCGAGACCGTGCTGCGTCTGCTCAACGAATCGCTGGCCACTGAGCTGGTCTGCGTGCTGCGCTACAAACGCCACTACTACATGGCCACCGGCCTGAAGGCGAGCGTGGCAGCGGCGGAGTTCCTGGAGCACGCCCAGCAAGAAGCAGAACACGCCGATCAACTGGCTGAACGTATCGTGCAGCTGGGCGGCGAGCCCGAGTTCAACCCGGACCTGCTGTCGAAGAATTCCCACGCGCAGTACGTCGCAGGCAATACGCTGAAGGAAATGGTCTACGAGGACCTGGTCGCCGAGCGCATCGCCATCGACAGCTATCGGGAAATCATCCAGTACATCGGCGAAGACGACCCGACTACCCGTCGCATCTTCGAAACCATCCTGGCCCAGGAAGAAGAACATGCCGATGACATGGCGGACATTCTTAACGACCTGACGTAAGGCTGGCGCAACATAAAAACCAGGACTGAGTCCTGGTTTTTTTATGCAGTCCATTAGGCAATTACTGAACCTGTGAGACCAGGCACATCCGACGCATCTGTGTCGTGCCTGCTATTGCCTTCGCGAATGAATTCGCTCCCACGGATTTGAATACATCACAAACCTGTGGACCGGCCCCAATCCTGTGGGAGCGAATTCATTCGCGAAGAGGCCGGTACATCCGAAGCATCTGTGTCGTGCCTGATATTGCATTCGCGAATGAATTCGCTCCCACAGGGTTAATCCGTGGAAACACCAGACCGATCACTGCACCGTCTTCGGCGCCTTGCCTGAACGCATCTGTTCCAGCAACGGCGCGCACTGGTTGGGTTCGCCTCCGCTTGGGGCCACCAGCGCCAGCAGCCCGGCGGCAGGCCCGGCCACGGCACCGAGCAACACCATCCCGGCACCACGCAATAACAGCGGGCCGGTGTGCACCCCCGCGTCAGGCTTGGCGAACGTCCCACGCACGTAGAGCGGCGAACGCAGGGAAAACACCCGGAAGCCCTTGGACTCGGGCTTGATGTCCATATTCAGCTGCTCAGTCTTGAAGTTGGCAGTGCCGTCGACAAAGATCATCGCGTTCTCGGTATCGAACACAAACAGGCGCGTGGTCGCCAGCCCGTCCTTGATACCCAGGTCAGACGCCGCGCAATTGATCTTCACGTCCTTGTCGCCAAACAACCGGCCAACCACATAATTGCCCACGTTGAGCCCGGCGATTTCCATCAGGCTGCGGCTGATCGCGCCGTCGTTGACCAACATCTTGAGATCACCGTTGGCGGTGCCCAGCAGCGCGGCGATCGAGTTGCCCTTGCCGCTGATATCGGCGTCGCCATTGAGCTCACCGAAGCTGGTTTTCATGGGTTCAAACGTCGGGAACAGCTGTTTGAGCTTGAGGTTGCGCGCCGACACCTTGGCCCGGCCTTGTAGCGGCTGATTGCGGCCATCCAGCCGGATATCGGCGTCCAGCTTGCCGCCTGCCACCCCGAAGCGCAGCGGCTGCAGACTAAGCTGACCATCATTCAGAATCACGTGGGTATAAAGGTCGGAAAACGGCAGTTCGGGGCTCTGCACGATGCGCTTGCCAGTGAACTCCACGTCCGCATCCATGGCCCGCCAGCGATCAGTCTGGAACTGCTCCACCGGCAGCACTTTGCCTGCTGGTTGTTTGCTGTCACCGCCACGTTTTTTCTGCGCGGCGTTGGAGTCCGCACCGATCAGCGGCGCCAGGTCGGTGAACAGCAACTGATTGGACACTAGCGCGCCGGT
This sequence comes from Paucimonas lemoignei, assembly GCA_900475325.1. Lineage (GTDB taxonomy): Bacteria > Pseudomonadota > Gammaproteobacteria > Pseudomonadales > Pseudomonadaceae > Aquipseudomonas. Next base: position 904,187 of record LS483371.1, on the reverse strand, counting down.
CATCTTGGCCCGTGGCTGGCTGGCAACAAAGCTCAGGTCACCATGGATATCGCTGTTGCCGATCTTGCCGTTGAAGCCTTCATAACGAAAATTCGCCCCGCCCGCGTCATGCAGCCTGGCGATCAAACGACCATCAGTGGAATAGGCAGGCGAGTCGGGCAAGTTGACCCCGGTCAGCGGATACAGATTACCCAGGCTGCTGCCCGAGAGTTTCAGGCGCAGATCCAGCGCACCCAGGTTTTGCGGATCCGTCACGGTACCGGCCACTGCCGCACGGGTATCGCCGGCCTGCACATCCACCTGAACCGGGAACGGCTGCGCCGCATCCTTGAGCGCCAGCAGCCCACCGACCTTGCCGGTGCCGTTGAGTTTCTGACCCTTGTACTGCCCTTTGAATGCCAGGCCGAAGGCATAGTCCTGAGGCGCGATGCCTTTGTCCTGAGCTTTTTTGGCTTCGCCGCTGCCGACGATGGCGCTGAACGGGATCGGCTTGCCCAGTGGATCGATCACCACGTCGACCTGAGTGTTCAAGGTCTGGTCGTTGAAGCTCACCAGGCCTTTGTCGAATTTGATTGCACCAATGTCCAGCACCCAGTTCGATGGCTCGGCATTGGGGTCGGATTTGGGCAGGTCGAAGACCCAGTTGGCGCGGCCGTCGGCCAGACGCTCAAGTTTTGCGTCGGGGCCGGTCAGGTCAATGCGCGGGATAACCACCTGCTGCGCAATCAGCGGCAGGGGCGAGAGACGAAACTCCACTTTTTTAAGAGTCACCATTTGCGGGGTCTTGGACCACTCAGGGTTGCCCAGGCTCAAGTCCTCGGCGACGAAGCGCGGCCACGGCACCCAGGCGCGCCAGCCTCCTTCTTCAGGCTCACGCTGCCAGATCACCGCCAGGTTGCCATTGATAGCAAACGGACGATGCAGCGCCTCGCTGACCTTTTCGTTGAGGGTCGGTTTGATCCGGTTCCAGTCAAAGGTCGCGATCACAATGACCAATACAGCCAGCACCAACAACACAATGGCGCCCGTCCAGGCAAACACTTTACGACTACGGGTCATTGCAGAACTCTCCAGATGACAACAGGCCGGCCCTGGCCTTGTTGCTTACGACTTTCCACTTCGACTGACAAATGCCGTGAGGGTTTGATTGGGTGTGCAAATTACAGTATTAAACGCATCAACCTGTGGGAGCGAGCTTGCTCGCGAAGAGGCCGGGACATTCGAACGAATCTCTGCAGATAGGAACACCGCCTTCGCGAGCAAGCTCGCTCCCACAGAACCCCTTACTCCCGCAGTAATCAGTCGCCTGAATACCGCTCTCCCGGCTAAAGCCGGTCCTACAGCTTTACCCGTTGATTTGCTAGAGTGCTGCGCTGTCACTCAGAATTTGTCCGCTCCCATGCTGCCCCGCGCCGAACAGAAACAACAGACCCGCCATGCGCTGCTCGATGCAGCTCGCACCCTTATGGAAAGCGGGCGTGGCTTCGGCAGCCTGAGCCTGCGGGAAGTGGCAAAAACGGCAGGTATCGTGCCCACCGGTTTTTACCGGCACTTCGACGATATGGATCAACTGGGCCTGGCGCTGGTCAGCGAGGTTGGCCAGACCTTTCGCGAAACCCTGCGTCTGGTGCGCCATAACGAATTCGTCATGGGCGGCCTGATTGATGCATCGGTGCGAATCTTCCTCGACGTGGTATCAGCCAAGCGCTCGCAATTTCTGTTTCTGGCCCGTGAGCAGTACGGCGGCTCGCGCCCGGTGCGTCAGGCGTTGTGCGCCCTGCGCGACGGAATCAGCGCCGACCTGGCGGCGGATCTGGGCACCATGCCCAAATGGCAGCATCTGGACCCGGCAGCGCTGTCTATCCTGGCCGACCTGGTGGTGAAAAGCGTCTTCGCCATGCTCCCCGAACTCATCGACCCACCCAGTGAAAACCTGCCAGCGCATATGACGCCCCACGCCAAGATCACCCATCAACTGCGTTTTATCTTCAATGGCGCCAAGTACTGGCGTGGCTTGGGCAATACCGAGTAGCAAAAAGAAACATTTTGGTGCGATCGAATATCAAAGCACTTAAATGGTGCCAAATATTTCCGCCTGCTGCCCGCTGTTGCCTTATCCGTCAGCTTTTTCCTACAACCTGCACTGTTGGCAAGCCCCTTGCTCTGCTTTGAAGCATCGCAATTAGCTGGAAGCCTCCCGATGCTGGTGATTCATAAAAGAATCGACACCCAAACCGAATGGGCCGCCGAGCTGCATTTGAATTTCGAAGCGCGCAGCAAAAGCCGTCTGCGCTGTTACAGCGCCGAAGGTGAAGACGTTGGCCTGTTTCTGGAGCGCGGCCAGCAGCCACTGCGTGATGGCGAATTTCTGCAGGCCGAAGACGGGCGCATCGTGCGCGTCTGTGCGCGCCCAGAACAACTGATGCATGTGACGTGTACCAGCAGTTTCGAGCTGACCCGCGCCGCCTATCACCTGGGCAACCGCCACGTCGCCCTGCAAGTGGGCGATGGCTGGTTGCGTCTGCTGGATGACTACGTGCTCAGAGCCATGCTCGACCAGTTGGGCGCGACCAGCGAATCCATCGAAGCGCCGTTCTCCCCGGAACATGGCGCCTATGGCGGCGGTCATCACCATTCCCGTGCGGGCGAGGAAGATTTCAACTACCCGCCTCGCCTGCACCAGTTTGGCGTGCGCCTGTGAACAGCGCCTGGGCGCTGCTGCGCCTGGCCAGTCCGCAATTGCCGATTGGCGGCTACAGCTACTCCCAGGGCCTGGAAATGGCGGTGGAAAAATCCATCGTGGTCGACCCACCGACAGCCTCGCGCTGGATCAGCGACCAATTGCTGCTCAACCTCGCGCGCTTCGAAGCTCCGCTGCTGCTTGCCCACTGCAACGCGGCCGCAGACGAAAACTGGTGCCAGTTGCTGCAACTGAGCGACGAACACCGCGCCAGCCGGGAAACCCGCGAGCTGCATCAGGAAAGCCGGCAGATGGGCTATTCGCTGCAGCAATTGCTTAACGGCTTGCCGGAGCTGGATCGCCCGGCACGCGCTTTTCTCGCCCAGGTCGAAGAACCACACCTGGCACTGGGCTGGGCACTGGCTGCTCGCGCCTGGCAGATCAGCCCTCAGGATGCACTCGCGGCCTGGCTGTGGAGCTGGCTGGAAAACCAACTGGCCGTCCTGATGAAAACCCTGCCCCTGGGCCAACAGGCCGCGCAACGCCTGACCAGCGAGCTGCTGCCCTTGCTGCAACAGGCTCAACAACAGGCCACAGCACGTGACCCCGAACATTTTGGCAGCGCCGCGTTTGGTCTGTCGTTGGCGAGCATGGCTCATGAACGCCAGTACAGCCGACTGTTTCGGTCCTGACCTTTTACTCATAGACAGATGCCCTAGAGCTCAATGGAGAACTCAATGAACAGCCAACCTCTGCGTGTCGGCATCGGTGGCCCGGTCGGGTCAGGCAAAACGGCTCTGACGCTGGCCCTATGCCTGGCTTTGCGCGAACGCTACAACCTGGCCGTGGTGACCAACGATATCTACACCCGCGAAGACGCCGATTTTCTCGTACGCAACGAAGCCCTGGCGCCAGAGCGGATCATCGGTGTGGAGACCGGCGGTTGCCCGCACACCGCGATTCGTGAAGACGCTTCGATCAACCTGGAAGCGGTTGATCAGTTGAACCGACGCTTTCCCGGCCTGGACCTGATCCTGGTCGAATCGGGCGGCGATAACCTGTCGGCGACGTTCAGCCCGGAGTTGTCCGACCTGACGATTTACGTGATCGACGTTTCCGCCGGGGACAAGCTGCCGCGCAAAGGCGGTCCAGGCATCTGCAAGTCGGATCTGCTGGTGATCAACAAGATCGACCTGGCCCCGCTGGTGGGCGCCTCTCTGGAAATGATGGACAGCGACACCAAGAAGATGCGCGGTGAAAAGCCTTTCGTCTTCAGCAACCAGAAAACCGGCCAGGGTCTGGAACAGATCATTGCCTTTATCGAACGCCAGGGTCTGCTGACCGAAGCGGCGTGATTCATAAAGTGCCTGACCCGGCCCCTTCGCGAATGAATTCGCTCCCACAGGACCTCAGTCACCACTCACTTGTTGTGTGGGACCTCGGCCCGGGGAAGGCCGCATTTTCAACTCTCTCAAGGAAGCTTTGCATGAACTACACAAAAGCCTTCGGCGCCCTCGCTCTGCTCATGGTTCCGGCGCTGGCCTTTGCTCACCCAGGGCATGGCGACAATGGTTTGATGGCGGGCATTAGCCACCCGATTGGGGGCCTGGATCACTTGCTGGCCATGCTGGCTGTGGGTCTGTGGGCTGCGCAGCAAAAAGGCGCGGCACGCTGGGCGTTGCCGTGCACCTTCGTGGGCACCATGCTGATCGGCGGTTTGCTGGGCTTTGAAGGGCTGGAACTGCCAGCACTGGAAAGCGGTATCGCGGCTTCAGTATTGGCGCTGGGCCTGGCGGTTGCGCTGGCAGTGCGTCCGCCGCTGTTCATGGCAGTCGGAGCCACGGCGTTGTTCGCGCTGTTCCACGGTGTAGCCCATGGTCTTGAACTGCCAGAGATGTCCAGCCCGGTGGCTTATGCCGTTGGTTTCGTGGCCGCAACCGCTGCCCTGCATGCTGTTGGCTACGCCGTGGTGCGCTTCTTGCCAGCAGCGGCTGCGCCGTTGGTGCGGATTGCCGGTGCTGTCTCGGCTGCTGCGGGTGTCTGGTTGCTGGCTGCCTGACCTGCCCCATCCCATATCTGAAATGGGATCTACTGTGGGAGCGAATTCATTCGCGAAGAGGCCGGTACATCCGATGCATTCTCATCGGCTGTAACATTGCCTTCGCGAATGAATTCGCTCCCACAGGATTACGCGCATACAGACACTTCAATTCCCGCTCCTGCTACCATGTCGCGCAATTCGCCCTTGCCGTGACGCCAGCCGATGCCTGATGTTTCCAGCTCCTCCTCCGTGCCCGACTTGAACGCAGTTTTCGCCCGTGTTCAGGCGCACTTTCTTCAGACCATCGTGCCGGTCTGGCTCGGCCCCGGCTGGAATACGCAGTTAGCGTTGCCCTTTGAAGCCGTCGATGCTCACCATCAACCGCTGCCACCGGTACGCTATCGCGCCATGGCCTGTGCACGGCAATTGTTCCTGTTTTCCAGCCTGATCGATGATCCTCAGGTGCCCGAAGCTGCGTCACGGGCTGCGGCGTTGTTTCGCTCCCTGCAACGGCACTTCCACGATGCCGAGCATGGCGGCTGGTTCTACAGCATCGACCCCCAAGGCGCGCCGCTGGACCGTCGCAAGGATTTGTACACCCACGCTTTCATCATCTTTGCCTGCGCCCATTACTGGGCCAGAGTCCGCGAGCCGTTGGTGGAGTCGGTGCTCAACGCAGCGCTGAATGTGGTCGCCGAGCGATTTGCCGACAATGACGGCCTCTATGACGCAGTGCTCAACGAAGACTGGAGCACATTGGACAGCGGTCCTTTGCAGAACCCGCTGATGCACCTGGCCGAAGCCTTTCTGGCGACGATCGAGGTGCGCGAGGATGACGCCACCCTGGCTGCGCTGGACGCGCTGACAGCGGCCATGCAACGGCGGTTTGTCGATGTCGAACACGGCGTGATGCTGGAGAAACCGCTCACGGCTGTGGATAACTGGTATGAGCCGGGGCACCAGTTCGAGTGGTTCTTCCTGCTGGAATCGTCAGCGCACTTGCGCGGCAGCCCGTTGCACCGCTCGCTGACCACGGCCTTTGCCCACTCCGAAGCTCAGGGTGTCGACCCGCAGACGGGCGCGGTGGTGGCCATGCTGGAAGCAGATGGACGGATCAAGGACGGTACGCAGCGCATCTGGGCACAGGCCGAATACCTGCGAGCCCTGACCCTGCGCCCTGACAGTGAAGCGGCGCTAGGCCGTCAGCTGCTGGCCCTGCAAGCGAACTTCCTGCATGACAGCGGCTGGAACGAGTGTCTGGACAGCAACGGCACGATCAGCCGCAGCGACATGCCCTCCACGACGCCTTATCACCTGGCGACGTGTTACATCGGCTTGGCGAAATATTATGGCGCCCGCAAGCGAATGTGACGACGTGGGACCGGCTTTAGCCGGGAAGGCGGCATTTCAAACAAACATATGTTGGGGGTGTCGCGGCCTCTTCCCGGCTAAAGCCGGTCCCACGGGATCGCATTTCGCCCGTGGGAATATGTCAGCTTTAGCCATCAACCCCGCGTACGATCAATCGCCAGCCCTGCCCAGGTCTGGCTGACCGGCATCAGCTCAAGGCTGTTGATGTTGACGTGGGCCGGGGTGTTCATGATCCAGAAGATGGTCTCCGCGATGTCCTGCGGCTGGATTGGCTCGGCGCCCGCATAGGTCGCGTCGTACTTGCTCTGATCACCACCGAAGCGCACCAGCGAGAACTCGCTTTCACACAGGCCCGGCTCAAGCTTGGTGACCCGCACGCCCGTGCCAACCAGATCGTTACGCAGGTTCAGCGAGAACTGGCCAACGAATGCCTTGGTGCCGCCATATACGTTGCCGCCCGGATACGGGTAGTTGCCTGCCACCGAACCGACGTTGACGATGCTCGCCCCGCGACCATGGGCAATCAGGCGCGACAACAGCAGACGCGTGCTGTAGACCAGACCCTTGATGTTGGTGTCGATCATGGTGTCCCAGTCATCCAGGCTGCACTTGGGCGCAGGATCAATACCCAGCGCCAGACCAGCATTGTTGATCAGGCCGCGAATCGACGCGAACTCGGACGGCAGCCCTTCGATAGCCGCTTCCATCGCAGCGCGGTCGCGCACATCCAGTACCAGCGTGTGGACCTTGGTCTGCTTCGACAATTCGCCAGCAAGGGCGTTGAGGCGCTCTTCACGGCGGCCAGTCAGCACCAGCGACCAGCCTGCTTCGGCGAAACGTCGGGCACAGGCTTCACCGAAACCGGAAGTAGCGCCAGTAATGAACACAGTGGAAGTCATTTCATTCTCCTGAGGGTGTCGAGCTGAAGGGGTCCAGGCAACTGCGCCTGCCAGTAACGGTTTGAACAGCCCAGCAGCATGCCGCCCAGAGGGTTTGCGGGCAAGTCTGTGGATAAATTAACGATTAGACTGTACAAAAAACAACCAGGTTACGCCAAGCCATAGCCGACACGGCTTGCAGAGGGTTTTACCCACCTTATCCACAGCCAGACACACACATTCAGTGGGCAACTGTTTTGCATGAAGGTCACGGTTTACGAGGGCTGCAGAAGAGCCGAACAGATTTTTTAGCTTGACCTTGAGCGTCTACCATGTAACGCCAGTGTTACAACATCCGGTTTTGAAATCTCCAACGGTAGCGCGAGGCCATATACAGTGCCGGTTTGCGGACTCTTTCCAACGCTTGCCCACAGACTTATCCACAGGCTGAACCTGCTCAGGACCTGTATGAAAAACCAGCCCCAAAGCCGTTGACAAACACGCGCCCAGCTCACCGAAAATTCACTGATCATTTTTTAACCGCCACGCTACACGCCACGGAAACAAAGGCCTGCAGCCAGCTGCACCCACGTTATTCACAAGCAGTTCCACAGTAAACCTGAACAAGTCAAAAGCGTGACAAAACAACCATTTGCAGCGGCTTTATGTCGCGGTTTGGGAGGGCGTCAAAATTGTTTTCCACAATTGGCGGATAGACACTGGATATCGCGAACTTAAGGACGTGGGACCGGCTTTAGCCGGGAAGGCTGCATTTCATTCGATGAAGATTCATCGGATGGACCGGCCTCTTCCCGGCTAAAGCCGGTCCCACGGGGGATCGTCATAATCGGGGATCAATGCCCGCCCAGATAGGCGTTACGCACTTCTTCGTTGACCAGCAGCTCCTTGCCGGTGCCGCTCAGGCGGATCTCGCCGTTGACCATCACGTACGCCCGGTCAGAGAGCTTCAGTGCGTGGTTGGCGTTCTGCTCGACCAGGAAGATGGTCATGCCCGTCTGCGCCAGTTCCCGCAGGGTCGCGAAGATCTGTTTGACGATAATCGGTGCCAGACCAAGGCTTGGCTCATCGAGCAGCAGCAGTTTCGGGCGACTCATCAGCGCGCGGGCGATGGCGAGCATCTGCTGCTCACCACCGGACATGGTCATGGCGCGCTGGTTACGACGCTCCTTGAGGCGCGGGAACAGTTCGAACATGCGCTGCATGTCTTCGGCCGAGTGCTTGTCGCCAATGGGGATGGTGCCCATCATCAGGTTTTCCTCGACGGACATGTCGGGGAACACCCGACGCCCTTCCGGCGACTGCGCAATGCCGTTGGACGCAATGTAGTGCGACGACTTCTGGGTGATGTCGGTGCCCTGGTAGATGATCTGCCCACTGGCCGCACGAGGCTGGCCGAAGATCGACATCAGCAGCGTGGACTTGCCCGCGCCGTTGGAGCCGATCAGGCTGACCGTTTCACCTTCATTGATGTGCAACGAGACTTTCTTGAGGGCCTGGATCGGCCCGTAGAACACGTCGATCTCTTTCAATTCGAGGATCGGCTTACTCATACCAACTCCTCTTCATCAGCGCCCAGATAGGCCGCGATCACTTTCGGATCGTTACGGATCTGTTCAGGCCCGCCCATGGCAATCACGTTGCCGTGGTCGAGCACCACAATATCGTCGGAAATACCCATAACCATGCCCATGTCGTGCTCGATCAGCACGATGGTCATGTCGTGTTCGTCGCGCAGCAGGCGGATCATGCCGCTCAACGCTTCGGTTTCCTGAGGGTTGAGGCCCGCAGCGGGTTCGTCGAGGCAAATCACTTGCGGGCGGGTACACATGGCCCGGGCGATTTCCAGGCGGCGTTGCTGGCCGTAGGACAATTCACCGGCCAGGCGGTTGGCGCAGTCCACCAGGTCCACCACTTCCAGCCAGTAGAACGCCGTATTGATGGCGACTTCTTCGGCCTCGCGATAACCCTTGGTGTTGAGAATGCCCGCCAGCATGCTGCGGTTGACCCACATGTGCTGGGCGACCAGCAGGTTTTCCAGCACCGACATTTCCTTGAACAGGCGAATGTTCTGGAACGTACGCGCCAGCCCGGCGCGGTTCACCAGGTGCGTGCCGCCAAACATCTTGTAGTAGACGCGGCTGAGGAAGCTTTTCGGCGACACGAAGTCCGAGCCCTTGAACGGCTCACCCAGCAACTTGATCACGTTGGTGGTCTGGCCGCGCGTGTGCAACTCGATGCGCCCACCGGTGGCCTTGTAGAAACCGGTCAGGCAGTTGAACACCGTGGTCTTGCCCGCGCCGTTGGGGCCGATCAGGGCGAAGATCGAGTTGCGTCGCACCTGGATGCTGACGTCACTGAGCGCCTTGATCCCGCCAAAGTGCATCATCAGGTGTTCGACAGACAGAATGATTTCGTTGCTCATGGCGCTACCCCCTTGCGTGGAGTCACACCGGTACGGCTGATCCGAATCAGGCCGCGTGGTCGCCAGATCATCATCAACACCATCAGTATCCCGAACAACAGGACGCGGTATTCGGAGAAGCTGCGCAACAGTTCAGGCGCAACGGTCAATACAAATGCGGCGATCACGACACCCATCGTCGAGCCCATGCCGCCCAGTACCACGATGGCCAGGATCAGCGCCGACTCGAAAAAGGTAAACGAGGTCGGGTTGATGAAGCCTTGGTAGCTGGCGAAGAACACACCTGCCAACCCCGCCGTGGAGGCGCCAATAGTGAACGCCGAGAGCTTGACCAGTACGTGGTTCAGGCCCATGGAGCGGCAAGCGATTTCATCTTCGCGCAGGGCTTCCCAGGCGCGACCGACAGGCATGCGGGTCAGGCGATGTTTGATGTACAGCACAGCCAGCACCACCAGAAACAGCACGGCGTAGATGAAGATGAATTTCAGGTCCGGGTTGTATTCAAAGCCGAAATACTCGTGGATGGGCACCCCGCCATCTTTGGCGCGACGCCCGAACTCCAGGCCGAAGAACGTGGGCGAAGGTACCGCGACGCCATTGGGCCCACCGGTGAACGACAACCAGTTGTTCAACACCAGGCGGATGATTTCACCGAAACCCAGGGTCACGATGGCCAGATAGTCACCGTGCATACGCAGGACCGGGAAGCCCAGGATGCAACCGGCCAACGCCGCAGCAATCGCCGCCAAGGGCAATGCCGACCAGAAACCCAGGCCCAGATACTGATAACCCAGCGCCAGGCCATAGGCGCCGATGGCGTAGAACGCCACGTAGCCCAGGTCCAGCAGACCGGCCAGGCCGACCACGATGTTCAGCCCCAGGCCCAGCAGGACGTAGATCAGGCCGAGGATAACCACGGTCAGTACGTACTTGTCGGCAAATACCGGGAACACCATGGCGATCACGATCATCGCGGGAATGATGAAGCGCAGGCGAGATTTGTAATCGGGCGGCAGCACATGCACACCCGAGCCCGAGCTTTCGAAACTCTGGGCGATCGCCAGGCCCTTCGGGGTCTGCATGAACAGGCTCAACAACAGACGGCCGACCATCACCACCCCGACCAGCACGGCAACGCGGGCAGGTTCAAGGTTGAAGCTGTAGCCATCGAGCACGACGCCGACGATCGGACCGAACACGATCAGCGCCAGCAGCCCGGCAATCACGGCGTCGATCAGGCTTTGTTTGATACTGACGGGTTTTGTAGGAGCGGACATAGTTATACCTTCGCCACGAGTGGGCGACCCAGCAGGCCTTGAGGACGAAAAATCAGAATCACGACCAACAGGCCAAAACTGAACACGTCTTTATAGTCGGAGTTGATCAGACCGGAGAACTGCGACTCGGCAACCCCCAGGATCAACCCGCCAAGCATCGCACCCGGCAAGGAACCGATACCGCCCAGCACTGCAGCAGTGAACGCCTTGATGCCAATGATGAAACCGGCATAAAAGTCGAACGTGCCGTAGTTCATGGTGATCAGCACACCCGCCAGCGCGGCCATGGCAGCACCGATGATGAACACGTAGGAAATCACCCGATCGGTGTTGATGCCCAGGATCGATGCCATCTTGCGATCCTGTTGGGTCGCGCGGCACATTCGGCCCAGCTTGGTGTACTTGATGATGTAGGTGAGGATGCCCATGCCGACGAACGCGGCGATCAGGATGAAGATCTTGGTGTAGGTGATCTGCACGAAGCCGCTGCCGATCTCGAAGCGCCATGCGCCTTCAAGCAGCGTTGGAACGCCTTGCTGGCGCGCGCCCTGGCTGATCTGTGCATAGTTTTGCAGGATCAGCGAGATACCGATGGCGCTGATCAGTGGGGCCAGGCGCGTCGAGTTGCGCAGCGGTTTATAAGCCACTCGCTCAATGACGAAGCCGTACACGCCGGTCACCACGATGGTGAAGATCAGCGTGCCAAGAATAAGAAAAGGGAAAGACTCCAGACCGAAGAAGGACAGGACGGCCAGGCCGATAGCGGCCAGGTACGCAGAGATCATGTACACGTCGCCGTGGGCGAAGTTGATCATGCCGATGATGCCGTAGACCATCGTGTAACCGATGGCGATCAAACCGTAGACCGACCCCAGGGTCAGCCCGTTGATCATTTGCTGCAGGAATATACCGTCCATCACGCACGCTCACGAACTTGAAAGGCTGTGATGCGGGCCCAGAGCTCCCTTATGAGGAGCACGGGCCTCATCGAACAGCTGACAGAAGAACTCGGGGTCGCGACCGTGCGCCCCCGTTATCAAGACGAACCGGTGCCCGCAGGCACCAGCCCGGCTAATGGTTTATTTCACTTCTGCTTTTCAAGCTGATGGTATTTGCCGTCTTTGTCCCACTGGTAAACCACGTAGTCGGAAACCTTCAGGTCGCCCTTGGCGTCCCAGGATTTCTCGCCCATGACGGTTTTGACCGGGTGAGCTTTCAAGAACTTGGCAGCGTCTTCGCCCTTGTTGGACTTGGCACCGTTGAAACCGGCAGCCAAAGCCTGGACGGAAGCGTAGGCGTACAGAGTGTAGCCCTCAGGCTCGTAGCCAGATTTACGGAAGGTATCTACCACCGCCTTGCTGTCTGGCAGCATGCGCGGGTCAGCGCCGAAGGTCATGTACACGCCGTCGACGTATTGCGCGCCGCCAGCGGTGGTGACCAGTTCGTCGGTCACGATGCCGTCATCGGACATGAACTTGACGTCTTTCAGACCTTGTTCACGCATCTGGCGGACCAGTGGACCGGCTTCCGGGTGCAGACCACCGAAATAGACCACGTCAGCGCCTACGGAACGGATTTTGGTGACCAGGGCGCTGAAGTCTTTCTCGCCACGGGTCAGGCCTTCTTCCAGCACCGGTTTCACGCCACGTGCGGTGAGTTGCTTGGCAGTCGCATCCGCCAGGCCTTTGCCGTAGGTATCTTTGTCGTTGATGACCGCGATTTTCTTGCCTTTGAGGACATCGACAATGTAGTCGCCGGCCACGATGCCTTGCTGGTCATCACGGCCGCACATGCGGAACATGGCGCCCAGACCGCGCTCGGTAACGGTTGGGTTAGTCGAGCCAGGGGTAATTGCAATGATGCCTGCTTCGTCATACACCTCCGACGCAGGGATCGTCGAAGAAGAACAGAAGTGACCGACAACCCCGGCAACCTTGTCCGAAGCAGCTTTGTTGGCAACGGCGACAGCTTGCTTGGGTTCGCAGGCATCGTCATACGCCGTCAAGGCGATCTTCTCACCGTTCACACCGCCCGCCGCGTTGATCGCATCGGCAGCCGCCTGAGCGCCTTTCATGTATTGCTGACCAAAGGATGCGTTGGCGCCGGTCATGGGGCCAGCAACACCAATTTTGATGTCAGCCTGAGCAAACGAAGACACGCCCAATGCAGTAGCGACTGCAATTGCCAGAAAGCCTTTCCTGTAAAACGTCTGCGACATGAGTGGTGCTCCTTGAGATTTTTTTTGATTAGCACTGCAACTACAAGATTGCTCTGAGCAAGTGGCGTGCCATTCGTTTTTTATTCTGACGAAAGTCTCATATGGGCCGCATTGAAGCGTGCGAGAGGCCTGCGTGAAGGCCGTGCAACCGGCTTTTCCGGCAAAGGTGCAACCGCGTTAAAGAAAAGAGCAACCGAAGCCCAATTACATAGCAACCTAAGCACCCCGCTACGTACAACCCGGCTGTAACAGCATGCGTCACCGAACTGCACACCACCGGTGCGCTCGCGCTACGAGACGCACCATTTGAGGTTAGCAAGGAATGAGTGGGACATAGAACCGTTGAGGCGAGACCGGCGAGAGACCTGTGGGAGCGAGCTCGCTCGCGAAGAACGGTGACGCGGTCTAACTGAACCCCCACGGTCCCTGTGGGAGCGAGCTTGCTCGCGAAGAACGATGACGCGGTCTGACTGACAGACCGCGATCCCACAGGTGATTGGCATGCCCGCAGCGTCGGTTCCGACAATTAATCGAACGTAATGCCCTGCGCCAAGGGCAATTCCAGCGAATAGTTCACGGTTGCAGTCTGGCGGCGCATGTACGCGCGCCACGAGTCGGAGCCGGATTCACGGCCGCCGCCGGTTTCCTTCTCACCGCCGAATGCACCGCCGATTTCCGCACCGCTCGGGCCGATGTTGACGTTGGCGATACCGCAGTCACTGCCCAGCGCCGACATGAACTGCTCGGCCTCACGCACGTCCGTGGTGAAGATGCACGAGGACAAACCTTGCGGCACAGCATTGTTCAAACGCAGTGCTTCGTTGAAATCCTCGTAGCCGACGACGTACAGAATCGGCGCGAAGGTCTCGTCGCGCACCACATCGCTCTGCTCCGGCATTTCAACAATGGCGGGCGAAACGTAGTAAGCGTTGGGGAATTTGTCTTCCAGCTGGCGCTTGCCGCCGAATACCTTGCCGCCTTCGCTGATGGCCTGTTCCAGCGCGTCCTGCATGTTCTCGAAGCTGTGTTTATCGATCAGCGGACCAATCAGGTTGCCTTCCAGCGGATGGCCGATACGAATTTTCTCGTAAGCGGTTTTCAGGCGGGAAACGATTTCAGCTTTCACCGACTCATGAGCAATCAGGCGACGCAGGCTGGTGCAACGCTGCCCGGCAGTCCCGACTGCGCTGAACAGAATGGCGCGTACCGCCAGATCCAGGTCCGCACTCGGGCTGAGGATCATGGCGTTGTTGCCGCCCAGTTCGAGGATGCTGCGAGCAAAACGCGCCGCCACCTTAGGAGCCACTTCACGCCCCATTCGGGTGCTGCCCGTTGCACTGATCAGAGCCACACGCGGGTCGTCGACCAGCGCCTCACCCGCTTCGCGACCACCGATGATCACCTGAGCGAGGTATTTCGGCGCATCGGCGAACTCTGCCGCGACCTTGTCGAACAGTGCCTGGCAGGCCAGACCGGTCAGCGGGGTTTTTTCCGACGGCTTCCACAGCACCGAGTTACCGCAGACCAGAGCCAGCGTGGTGTTCCAGGCCCAAACCGCAACCGGGAAGTTGAAAGCGCTGATCACGCCAACGACGCCCAGCGGATGCCAGGTTTCGCGCATGTGGTGGCCAGGACGCTCGGAAGCGATGGTCAAGCCGTATAGCTGACGGGACAGACCCACCGCGAAGTCGCAGATGTCGATCATTTCCTGCACTTCACCCAGACCTTCCTGAGTGATCTTGCCCGCTTCCCAGGAAACCAACTCCCCCAGATCAGCTTTGTGCTTGCGCAACGCTTCGCCAAACAGACGAATCAGCTCACCGCGACGAGGCGCAGGCACCTTGCGCCAGGCCTCGAAGGCGGCATCGGCACGGGTGATCTGTTGCTCGACTTCGGCAGCACCTTGCCAACTCACGGCACCGATACGGCTGCCGTCAATCGGCGTATGAACAGGCTGGTCGCCCTTCTGATAAAGCGCGGGGTCGACACCGAGGCGGGTTAGCAGGTCGGTAAGCATGTTCTCTCCTGATTTGGGGAATGCTGCAAAAACGGTATGGATCTTTATGCCTAGTAATAACTGGCTGCAAGCGCTTGAACAAACGACCATTAAGCGAGATATCATTCCTTTTATTCATGCTGCTTACCATCAAGCGGTCACAGGACTGGAAACCCTCGCCATGCTCAACCGACGCCACATGCCATCGATCACGGCGCTGCAGTGCTTTGAAGCCGTCACCCGGCATCTGAGCTTCACCCGTGCCGCCGAGGAGCTGAACCTCACCCAGAGCGCAGTCAGCAAGCAAGTGGCGCAGCTTGAAGAGCTGGTGCAGCACTTGTTGTTTCGCAGGGTTCGTCGGCGTCTGCAACTGACCCCGGCGGGCGCGCTGTACCTGGGCGAGGTGCGCAAGATCCTCAGCCAGATGGAAATGTCCACGCATTTCCTGCGCTCCTATGGCGGCGAAACCGAGGTCCTGCGGGTGTCGACGCCTTCGACCTTTGGCGCCCGCTGGCTGGTCCCGCGCCTCAAGGGCTGGCGACTGCGGTATCCGCATATTCACCTGGATGTGGTCAACGAGCAGGAAACCGACGACCTGATTCAAAGCCGCTGCGACTTCACTTTCTATTTTGGTCAGGGCGCACGCCCCGGCGCGGAAAGCGTGCGGCTGTTCGGCGAAGAACTGGTGCCGGTCTGCGCACCCAGCGCCCTGCCGCAAACGCCCTTCACCGACCCGACTCAGCTCACCGACCTGGTCCTGCTGCAAAACGCCAATCGCCCACAAGGCTGGCATGACTGGTTCGACAGCCAGGGTTACCACACCGAACACAGCTATCACGGGCCGCGCTTCGAGACGTTCTACATGTGCATCCGTGCCGCGCAGGTCGGTTGCGGGGTCGCATTGCTGCCGCGTTTTCTGGTGGAGGAGGAACTGGAGGACGGCAAACTGGTGATCCCGTGGCCCCATGCCCTCCCCAGCAGCGACGCCTATTACATGGCCTACCCCGAACACGCCGCCGAAGTGCCCAAGATCAAGGCGTTTGCCGAGTGGATGCTGGAGCAGCTGGAGGCCTGAAAGGCGCACTACGGACCTGGAGCTGACCGAGGTTACGAGGGCTGCGAAGGCGACCTGCCTGACACTCCGATGTTTGCAGCCTTCGGCAGCTCCTACAGGGTCTGCCAGGCAGCTCCCATTCATTAACCAATTCCTGACGCCATGTTTTCGTCCGCACGCTCGATGGGCATAGATTTTTATGGCTATCTGCGCCGCTCAGCGCTGCCTATATTTCCCGAACCCTAGGGTTGTAACCTGATATTTCGCGATGTCTGCGTTGTGGTCACCCCGTCCATACCCACGAGCGGACGAATACACCATGCAAGCAGATCAAGTCGCAGCGACGCGTTCATTGCCCTGGCTCAGCGATCGTCACATCAACGCACTGTTGCTGGTCATTCCCGTGGTGCTGATCACCCTGGCGATCATGATCAACAACCACGGCATGTTCATTTACACCCTGGATGATCCCTACATCCATATCGCCCTGGCCAAACAGATCTTCGTCGGCCACTACGGGATCAATCCCAACGAGTTTTCCGCGCCCTCTTCGAGCATTCTCTGGCCGTTCATCCTCGCGCCCTTCGCCGTGTTTGGCGGCGCGATGGTCTACGCCCCCTTCGCCTTGAACCTGATCTTCGCCTACCTGACCCTCTCCCTGTTCAGCAAACTCCTGACCGATACCCGCGCGCTCAACAAACTGATTATCCTCGGCGGGTTCTGCCTGGCAACCAACTTCTACGGCCTGATATTCACCGGGATGGAGCATTCGCTGCAGGTCTACCTGGTGACACTGATCGCCTGCGCGGTGCTGAACAAGGAATTTGGCGGGAAAGCGATTACACCGACGACGATTTACCTGGCGCTGATCCTGCTGCCATTGACCCGCTATGAAGGTTTGGCGGTTTCCATCCCGGTTCTGGCTTATCTGTTTTATCTCGGCGAGCGTCGCGCGGCACTGATCAGCACGGCAATCCTGCTGGCGCTGGTCATCGGCTTTTCGTTGTTCCTGCATCATCTTGGCCTTGGCTACGTGCCCTCGTCGGTGATCGCCAAAACGAATATGGCCGGCCTGCCCGCGCTGATTTTCAATGTCCTGAGCCAGAGCGATAAATATGGCTGGGTCATCCTTATCCAGTTATTCATCTGCGCGCTGTACTTCGACAGAAAACCGCTGATCCTGATGCTGATCACCGTCACCGTGCTGCACACGCTGTTTGGTCGTTGGGGCTGGTTTGGCCGCTATGAAGTGTACTGGCTGGTGTTCGTCGGGGTATTTGCGCTGCATGCCTGCCAGGCGCGGATGCGCGAGCAGCACATGACGGCCCTGTTCGCGATGCTGCCAGTGGCCTTTGCGACACTGGTCAACTCAACGCTCAGCGTGCCCCTGGCCTCGGCGGCGATTTACAACCAGCAATATTCCACCTCGATGATCGTTCGTGATCTTCATGAGCCCGTTGCCGTAAACGACCTCGGCCTGGTGGCGCTCTACGGCGATCAGTACATCCTTGATCTGTGGGGCCTGGGCAGCATTCAGGCGCTGAACTATCGCAAAACCGAAACCAGCGTGGAGTGGATGAGCACCCTGATGGCTGAAAAGGATGTGCACTACGCTGTGGTCTATGCCGAATGGTTTCCCGATATTCCAAAGAACTGGATTGAAGTCGCCCACATGAGACTGACCATTCCAAAGGCATCCACAGCGTCGCAACAGGTTTTCTATTACGCAACGGATGCCGAATCGGTGAAAAAGCTCAAGACCGTCATGGAACGCTTCCGCGATCAAACGCCACGAGGCAAGTTCGTGCTGGAATATCCAGAGGTTGCGGTAGTGCAGTAGAAGGCCTCTCCCTGTAGGAGCTGCCGAAGGCTGCGAACGGCGGTGTGTCAGGCCAACCGTCTTCGCAGCCCTCGTAACCTCGGTCAGCTCCAGGCCAGACATACGCCCGCCAAAGAAATCTGCCCCCACCCCCGCCTGCGCTGGCATTATGTCGGCCATGTCAAAAACAAACGCAACGGTCGCTCGATGGCTCTGCCACGGGACGCCTGTGACACGTGATTCACACTTCGTTTGGCCGCGTCTGGCGGCCGGTCCTGCTGGAGCGACCCAATGAGCGAGAGCGCTTTCTCCAATCGCATCGTGCAAAGTTTGCTCGACACCGATCTGTACAAGCTGAGCATGATGCAGGCGGTGCTGCACAACTACCCCAACGTCGACGTTGAGTGGGAGTTTCGCTGCCGCAATGGCGAGGATCTGCGCCCCTATCTGGGTGAGATTCAGCAGCAAATCAAACAACTCTGCGATTTGTCACTGAACGCTCAGGAGCTGAATTTCCTGGAGCGCATCAACTTCATGAAGCCGGATTTCCTGCGCTTTCTGGGCTTGTTCCGGTTCAACACCCGTTATGTCACAACCACCATCGAAGACGATCAACTGTGCATCCGTCTGCAAGGGCCATGGCTGCACGTGATCCTGTTCGAGGTCCCGGTGCTGGCGATTGTCAGCGAGGTGCGCAACCGCAACCGTCACCCCGAAATCCTGCTCAGCCAGGCGCGGGATCAGCTGCACCGCAAGTTCGACTGGCTGACCGCCAACGCTGATGCCGAAGAACTGGCCGCGTTGAAAGTCGCCGACTTCGGCACCCGTCGGCGTTTCTCCTATCGGGTTCAGGAAGAAGTGGTCGAGGTGCTCAAGCGAGATTTCCCCGGCCAGTTCGTCGGCACCAGCAATGTGCACCTGGCGCGCAAGTTCGACCTCAAACCCCTGGGCACCATGGCACACGAATGGATCATGGCCCATCAGCAACTGGGCCCTCGGCTGATCGACAGCCAGAGTGCTGCCCTCGATTGCTGGGTCCATGAATACCGTGGGTTGCTGGGCATCGCCCTGACGGACTGCATCACCACCGATGCCTTCCTGCGCGATTTCGATCTGTATTTCGCCAAGCTGTTTGACGGGTTGCGCCATGATTCCGGCGACCCGGTGAAGTGGGCCGAAAAATGCATCCTGCATTACCGCAAGCTCGGGATCGATCCGATGAGCAAGACCCTGGTGTTCTCCGATGGCCTGACATTGCCCAAGGCGCTGGAAATATTTCGCGCATTACGGGGTCGCATCAATGTCAGCTTCGGAATCGGCACTAACCTGACTGCAGACATTCCAGGCGTCGAGCCCATGAGCATCGTGCTGAAAATGACCGCCTGTGCAGGTCAACCCGTAGCAAAAATCTCTGATGAGCCGGGCAAGACGCAATGCAAGGACCCGAATTTCGTTTCTTACCTGCGCCATGTGTTCAAAGTCGCGGATTGATCTGCGGCGCTGAACCATTGGTCACCTATTTGTTACCCCCTACAAAGGAGTGAATCATGCAAGCCGTACAGCTCCAGATTGCTGAACAGCTCAAGGTCCAACCACCCTTCGCCGATGACAATGCTCTGCAGGCTGAAGTGGCCCGGCGTATCGTTTTCATTCAGGACTGCCTGACTAATGCCCGGCTCAAGACCCTGGTCCTGGGCATCAGCGGTGGCGTCGACTCGCTGACTGCCGGCCTGCTGGCCCAGCGCGCGGTTGAAGAGCTGCGCAGCAGCACTGGCGACACCAGCTACCAGTTCATTGCCGTGCGCCTGCCGTATCTGGTGCAACACGATGAGCACGAAGCCCAGGCCTCGGTGGACTTCATCAACCCCGACGTGCGCCACACGGTGAACATCGGCGGTGCGGTAAAAGCGCTGGCCACCGAGATCAAGTCGTTTGAAGGCCAGCATGCTGGCGCGGTGGATTTCGTGCTCGGCAACACCAAGGCGCGCATGCGTATGGTGGCGCAGTACACCATCGCGGGTGCGCATCAGGGGCTGGTGATCGGTACCGACCATGCGGCGGAAGCGGTGATGGGCTTCTTTACCAAATTCGGCGACGGCGCCTGCGATCTGGCACCGCTGAGCGGACTGGTGAAGAATCAGGTTCGGGCAATTGCCCGGCATTTTGGTGCGCCGGAATCGCTGGTGGAAAAAGTCCCCACTGCCGACCTGGAAGACCTGATGCCGGGCAAGCCGGACGAAGCGTCACACGGGGTGACTTACGCCGAGATCGACGCCTTCCTGCACGGCGAGCCGGTGCGTGACGAGGCGTTCAAGATCATCTGCGACACCTACACCAAGACCCAGCACAAGCGGGAATTGCCGTACGCGCCTTGATGGGAATGGGTCTGCTGGGGATGCAATTCTGTGGGACCGGCTTTAGCCGGGAAGGCGGCATTACATAAGACACAAAGGTGTCGGATGTACTGGCCTCTTCCCGGCTGAAGCCGGTCCCACGTCGATACACTCCCTTGCAGGCAAGCACAGAACCTCCCGGAGTTCAGGCCCCACACACCGCCCTGCTTACTTGAGGGTCAGCGCGCCTTTCATCAGGCTGATGTGGCCCGGGAAGGTGCAGAAGAACTGGTACTTCTCGGCCGGATCAAGTTTGGAAACGTCGAAAGTCACCGAGTCCTTTTCGCCAGCGCCGATCAGTTTGGTGTGGGCAATGATCCGGGTGTCGTCGGCTTTCAGGTAGTCCTTGTCAGCGCCCTGGCTCATGCCATCGCTGGCGATGCCATTCATGTCAGCTTCTTTGCTCAATACCCAGTTATGCCCCATGACGGTCTTTGGCAAGCTTCCGGAGTGCTCAAGATTGACGGTGAAGGTCTTGCAGCTTTTATCGATTTCGATGGCCTTGGTGTTGAACATCATCTGGTCGGTGGAATCGACCGTCACGCTGCATTCGGCTGCCAGCAGATGACCACTGGCCAACGTCAGCAGGGAAACAGCAACAAGCTTGCGAATCATGGGGAATCTCCAGGGCAGGTAGTTTGATCATTGCGTGAGAGAGTGCCTGATGTCCGGTCAGGTTCCAATGACCTGCGTCAACAAGGCTCAGTGGCGTCTGGCTATCAGGGTCATCGATAGAATCAAACAGCCAGCCATTGGCTATCCGCGCACCATGAGCCATCGCAGCTCATCAGCAAGGAATCATCATGGTGCTCAATAGCTTTTTCCGTAACCTGCTCGCCACTTACGCCAGCGCCGCCAGTGGTTGTGATGCCAGGGAATCGGCGGCGTAATCAGCGCCAATAAATGACGAAAGCCTGAGGCCGGAAATTAAGCCTTTGGACCATTGGACACACAACGCCGTGTGTCCGGGACGGTTCTCAGGCAGAATGGCGGCATTTCCAGTCTGAACAGAGGATCGCCCATGGCTAAACCTAATTACTCCTTCGCCAAACGTCAGAGAGATCTGGCCAAAGAGCAGAAGAAAGAGGAAAAGCTACAGCGCAAGAATGCTGCCTTGGCCGAAACCAACGCTGAAGGCGAAACTGTTGAAGGCCAGGAGCCTGCTGACGACGCGCCGCAGGCTGATCAGGCGATGACTGAAGACAAGCCAGCGAGCTGATCTGAAAAGTCCGTCGCTTCTGCGGCGGACAGCATCGGTTGTGAAAGGCCCTGCCCTGACAGTGTGGGAGCGAATTCATTCGCGAAGGGGCCATACCAGAAAAACATCAACATCTGACACACTGCCTTCGCGAATGAATTCGCTCCCACAGATCCGCAGTACCTCTCACATTTCAATCGGCATCACTGTCACCTGCACGTCCGGGTCGTGGCTACCGCCGCCCAGAATCACCCCGCGCAACGGCGAAACATCCGAAAAGTCCCTCCCCCACGCAAGGCTGATGTGCTCCAGCGCAGGCTGCACATTGTTGGTCGGATCAAAATCCACCCAGCCCAGCACCGGGCAAAACACCGACACCCACGCATGCGACGCATCGGCGCCGATCAGCCGTGGTTGCCCTGGCGGTGGCTGTGTCAGCAGATAGCCGCTGATATAACGCGCCGACAAGCCCCGTGAACGCAGGCAGGCCAGCATCAGGTGGGCGAAGTCCTGGCAGACGCCGCGACGGGTTTCCAGCACCTCCACCAACGGCGTTGCTACCTGGGTCGCCTCACCGTCGAAGGTGAACTCGGTGAATATCTTTTCCATCAACGCCTGCACGCAACGCATCAACGGCTGACCCGGCACGAAGCAATCGGCCGAGAACTCGATGAACGACTGCTTGAGATGCACGTACGGCGACTCGAACCGATAGCGGCAGGCTTCGAGAATGTCGGCTGTCATGGGCCGGGTGCTGTACATCATTGCGTTGCGGATGCTCTCCCAGGCCGGGGATTGTTGGAAATCCAGCTGCGGACGTTCCAGCACTTCAACCTGCAGACGCGCGTTGACCTGCAGCTCATCGTGGGGTCGTTCAAACGCCAGCCGCGTCAGCGGGTTGCCAAACACATCGAACTCATCCCGGCGAATGGTCGGGATCGGGCTGATCAACAGTTGCTGCTCGGTGCAGCGCTGCCAGGGGTTTGGGCGTGGCCAGAGATGCGCCAGCTGTTGGGCCAGGGAAACCGGGCTGTCGTACTTGTAGTGGGTGTCGTGAAAAATCTGGTAATGGGCGCTCATCAGACGGACACCGTGCGCTGGCTGACGTCATCGACATGGGCAAAGTGGCGCAGGGCCAGGCGATCAGACACCTGCCCACTGGCATCGCCAATGGCTTGCAGTAAATCGGCAAGGCCGTCGAGCGCTGCCCGCAGACCGCTTTCACCAAACAAGGGATTCTCCAGGCAACTCAGGTCGAAGCTCGACAGGCGCCGAACCATTGTGCCTAGGCTTGCGTCTCGCGGCGCGCCGAAGTCTTCGTTCAGGCGGTTGAGCGAGCGCGACACCAGCTTGAGCTGGAACAGCACGGCGTGGGGGTTTTGATCGTCGAGCAAGAGCAAGTCCAGCACCGGGATCAATTGCGGCACGGCCAGGTAACGGGAGCGGTAAGTAATGCTGCTGTTACCCAGCTCCAACAGCCATTCCAGACCCGCCTGATCGGTTGCGGCCACGCCACGCAGGAAGGCCGCGAGGCTGGTACTGAGAAATTTCAGACGCTCGACACGCCGGCCAATCATCAGAAAGCGCCAGCCTTCATCGCGGGTCATGTCGTCCAGGGCAAAGCCGGACAGCGCCGCCAGGGACATCACCAGGCGATTGAGGAAATCCAGCAGTTCGCCGAAATCAGGCTCTTTGCTTTCCAGGTCCATGGCTTCGCGCTGCAGTTCGACCAGGGCCTGCCAGTTCTCCCGGGACAGCTTGCCGCGCACTTGCGACGCTGCCCATTGCAGACGCTGCAGATTGGCACGCAGGCTGAACGGCCAGTCTTCGCCGAGAAGCGCCGCCAGCAGCCGCTCATGCAGTTCGCCACCCTCCTCCTCGTCAGGCAGCAGGTTCAGGCGCTCACCCAGCGCCACGGCGGCCTCAAGGGCCACAGGATCGTCACCGTCCACGTAACGGGCCAGCATGATGCGCAGCAGACGGGCGCTGTTGTCGCAGCGTTCGCAATAACGGCCGAACCAGAACAGGTTCTCTACCACCCGTGACGGTAAGTACGGATCGCGGCGGATCAGGTCATGCACGCCCAGAGTGCGTTGGCCCTTCCACGGCTCACCAGCCTGGGACAGTTCACCCAGCACCCAGGTGTCCTTGCTCGCCCCGCCACGCTGCATCGACACCACATCGGCGTCGGCTTCGGCAGCAACCCGGGTCAGGCCACCGGGCAATACGCGATAACCGTCGTTGCTGGCCACGGCATACACGCGCATGCCAATGGCCCGAGGCTGCAATTGCTCGCCGTCGGGTTGCCAGATCGGTGCATGGGACAGCTGCGCCAGTTCCTGGGCGACGTAGGCGTAAGGCCGCGCCTGCATGCGCGCGGCCAGGGCTTCGCGTTGCCCTTCGCTCAAGTCCCGGCCAAACACTGGCGCGAAGCTCTGGGAAGGGAAAGCGGGCTTGATGAGCAATTCAGGCAGCTTGGCCAAGGCTTCGGCCAGAACCGGCGGCTCACCGCACCACCAAGTCGCAACGGATGGCAGTATCAGGTCCTCGCCAAACAGGTGCTGACAGATTTTCGGCAGAAAGCCCAACAGGCCCGGCGATTCAAGAACGCCGCTACCCAGCGCATTGGCGACCAGCACCCGGCCTTGACGCACCGCCTCCAGCAGGCCGGGAACGCCCAGCGCCGAATCGGTGCGCAATTCCAGCGGGTCGCAGAAGTCATCGTCCAGACGGCGCATGATCGCGTGAACCCGGCGCAGGCCGCTGAGGGTTTTCAGATAGACCGTTGCATCACGCACGGTCAAATCACCGCCTTCAACCAGCGGATAGCCCAGTTGGCGTGCCAGATAGAGGTGTTCGAAATAGCTTTCGTTGAAACGACCCGGCGTCAGCAATACGACCAAAGGGGTTTCGTTGTTCGCCGGAGCCTGGCGCGCCAGGGTCTCCTGCAACGAACGAAAAAACCCGGACAGGTGCTGAACCTGCAAATCCCGGTAGGTGTCCGGAAAAGCCCGGGACACGATTTGCCGGTTCTCCAGCGCATAACCGGCACCGGACGGCGCCTGGGTACGATCCGCCGTGACCCACCAGCGGCCATCGGGCGTGCGCGCCAGGTCCACGGCGTACATGTGCAGGAAAGTGCCTTCAGGCGGGACCACACCCTGGCATGGCCACAGGAAGTTGTTGTGGCCAAATACCAGCTCGGCAGGCAGCAGGCCGTTGGCGATCAGGGTTTGCGGGCCATAAAGGTCGGCCAGTACGGCATTGAGCAGGCGGCCACGTTGCGCGATGCCTGCCGCAACTTGCTGCCACTCCTGGGCCGGAATCAAATGCGGCAGCAGATCCAGCTCCCACGGCCGATCCGCGCCCTTGGGGTCGGCATAGACGTTATAAGTGACGCCGTTTTCCTGAATTTGCCGAGCCAATAGCGCCTGACGCTGAATCAACTGCGCTGGGGTGCTGCGTTGCAGATGCTCATACAGGCGCTGCCAATGCGGACGAACAGCGCCGCTGGCATCAAGCATTTCGTGATAGGTACCCGGGAACACTGGGTAGTGGTCAAGCAAGTCAGGCATGGAAGGCTCGGCAGAGACTAAAGATTTCAGATTAGCGCAGTCAGGTGTCAGCCCATGATGGATTGCACCGGGCTGGCGGAATTACTTTTTATAAAAAAAGCGTGAATCCCTGTAGGAGCTGCCGAAGGCTGCGAAAGCGCTGTATCTGACACACCGCGATTCGCAGCCTTCGGCAGCTCCTACAGGTTGGTTCCCTGCAGACCTCTCAATGCCAGCGCATATCCAGGGTCATCGGCAGTTCGTCGTTAATGCTTAGCTGTGGCACTTCCAATTTGCCGGGGGTGTGGCCAATCCTGAAGAAACGCGCCAGACGTCGGCTTTCCGCTTCGTTGGCGTTGACCGGCAACGTCTCGTAATTGCGGCCCCCAGGGTGGGCGACATGATACTCGCAGCCGCCCAGCGAGCGCTGCATCCAGGTATCGACCAGGTCGAAAACCAGCGGCGCATGCACGGGGATAGTAGGTTGCAGACAGTTGGCCGGTTGCCAGGCGCGGTAACGCACACCCGCAACAAACTCGCCGACCCGCCCTGTGGGCTGCAATGGTATCGCAACGCCATTACAGGTCAGTACATAACGTGTCGGCGGCAAGCCATTAATCTTGACTTGCAGGCGCTCCAGCGAGGAATCCACGTAGCGCACCGCGCCGCCTGCCGAGCCCTCTTCACCCAGCACGTGCCAAGGCTCAAGCGCCTGACGCAATTCCAGCTCGATGCCGCTGACGTTGTAATCGCCCACCTTCGGGAAACGGAACTCCAGATGCGCAGCAAACCAGTCGGCCCGTAGCGGGTAGCCAGCGCTGTTCAACTCTTCGATGACGTCCGCGAAATCCTGTTCGATGAAATGCGGCAGCATGAACCGGTCGTGCAACTGAGTACCCCAGCGCGCCAGCTTCGCCGGTGCATACGGCTCACGCCAGAAGCGCGCCACCAGAGCACGCAGCAACAATTGCTGGGCCAGGCTCATGTGCGCATGGGGCGGCATTTCGAAGGCTCGCAGTTCCAGCAAGCCAAGACGGCCCGTCGCGCCATCCGGGGAATACAGCTTGTCGATGCAGAATTCGGCGCGGTGAGTGTTGCCCGTCACGTCGATCAGCAAATTACGCAGCAAACGGTCGACCAGCCACGGCGCGACCTCCTCGCCCGGCTCAGGCATTTGCGCAAAGGCGAGCTCCATTTCATACAACGAATCGTTACGTGCTTCATCAACCCGTGGCGCCTGGGAGGTCGGGCCGATGAACAGCCCGGAAAACAGGTACGACAGCGATGGGTGGTTGTGCCAGTAACTGAGCAGGCTGCGCAGCAGATCGGGACGGCGCAGGAACGGGGAATCTCCCGGCGTCGCGCCGCCCATGACGAAGTGGTTGCCGCCACCGGTACCGGTGTGACGACCGTCGATCATGAACTTCTCGGTGGTCAGCCGCGTGAGGCGGGCCTGTTCGTAAAGAAACTCGGTGCGCTCGACCAGCTCATCCCACGATGCAGACGGCTGAACGTTGACCTCGATAACGCCCGGATCCGGCGTAATCCGGAAGTTGGCCAGACGCGGATCGCTCGGCGGCTCGTACCCTTCGAGCAAGATCGGGCAGTTGAGTTCCTGGGCAGTGGCCTCGATGGCCGCCGTCAGCTCCAGATAGTACTCAAGCTTCTCCAGCGGCGGCATGAACAGGTACAGACGCCCTTCCCGCGCTTCGGCACACAGCGCCGTGCGGGTCAGCCAGTCGGCGGACTCGTCGATCTTCGGCATGCGTTCGGCATTGGCATCGTCCGCTTCCTTCAGACCGCTGAGCTGCGCCTGAATCTGCTCGCCTTCCGGCAGTTGCGGGAAGTCCTGGTTATGGTCGGTGGGATGGATAAACGGATATTCTGCCGCCTTGACCCAAGGCTGGGACGCCAGAGGCAGTCGATAGCCCAGCGCCGAATCACCCGGCACCAGCCGACAGTGGGTATCGCGCAAGTACCAGCGGCCACTCTGCCAGCGATCGCCGTCAGTACTGCGCGCAAGCGGCAACACCTGCCCGATGATCTTATCCAGCCCCTGAGCAAATACTTTGCGCAAACGCGCCCGCTCAAGCTCATCCCCAAGACGCGAATCCTCGGCGCTGACGTTTGCAGGCAGCGCACCCTCTCGCCACAGGTAGTAAAAATTATCTTCGTAAGCCGGGAAAACAAAGCGTGCAGGCAGCTTCAGGCGTTCGGCAACGCTGGCCAGAAACCTCCCGGCCAGCTCACCGGTGGCGCCGTAATCCTGGGTTTCTTCGGCAATCAGGGCGTTGTTGCGCCACACCGGCTGACCGTCCTTGCGCCAGAAACAATTGAGCGACCAGCGCGGCAACTGCTCACCGGGGTACCACTTGCCCTGACCGAAATGCACGATCCCCAGCGGCGCGTAATGCGCGCGCATGCGCTGGAACAACTCGGCAGACAGCTCACGTTTTTTCGGGCCCAGGGCCGCAGTGTTCCATTCGGCACCGTCGCGATCGTCGATGGACACGAACGTAGGCTCGCCGCCCATGGTCAGGCGCACGTCATCACGGCTCAGATCACTGTCGATCTGATGTCCCAACGCTTGAATCTCGGCCCACTGCTCTTCGGTGTACGGCTTGGTGACCCGAGGCGCTTCCCAGATCCGCCGGACCGACATTTCATGGCTGAATTCGGTCTCGCAGGGTTCCACCAGACCACTGATGGGCGCTGCCGACGAAGGCTCCGGGCTGCACGCCAACGGAATGTGCCCCTCGCCTGCGAACAGGCCGGAAGTGGCATCGAGCCCGACCCAGCCTGCGCCGGGCAGATACACCTCGCACCATGCGTGCAGGTCGGTGAAGTCCACATCGGTCCCGGACGGCCCGTCCAGCGCTTCGACATCAGCCTTGAGCTGGATCAGGTAGCCCGACACAAACCGCGCCGCCATGCCCAGGTGGCGCAGCAACTGCACCAGCAACCAGGCTGAGTCGCGGCAGGAACCGGACGCGTTTTCCAGCGTGAATTCCGGGGTTTGAACGCCGGGCTCCATGCGGATCAGGTAGGCGATGTCCTGGCTCAGACGCTGATTGAGCCCGACCAGAAAGTCGATGGCAGGCAATGGCGTCCGGTCGATGCTGTCCAGGTAGGTGGCAAAACGTGGCGAAAGCGGCAGCTTTTCCAGATACGGGGCCAGCTCACGCTGTTCTTCGCTCGCATAAACGAACGGAATTTTCTCGGCGTAGGGTTCGAGGAAGAAGTCGAAGGGGTTGAACACCGCCATTTCGGCGACCAGATCAACCTCAACCCGCAGCTCGTTGGTCTTCTCAGGGAAAACCAGACGCGCCAGATAATTGCCTTGGGGGTCCTGCTGCCAGTTGATGAAGTGGTTTTCAGGCAGGACTTTGAGCGAATACGACAGCACGCGGGTGCGGCTGTGCGCAGCCGGGCGCAGTCGAACAATCTGCGGACCCAGCTCAACCGCTCTCTCGTAGCGGTAATGCGTAACGTGGTGCAAGGCAATATGAATCGACACGGCGTGCCTCCTGCGAGCCTGGACGGTAATGGAACCGCGCAAGACTTATGCCATCCGGGCAAATACGGCGGTTCCTCGGTGGCGAGGCAGAACCAGGCACCATTAAAGCGCCAACCTCACCCTGCGGTGCAAGCGTTGCACAGAAATAAGGCGCGGGGAGGGAAAATTTCAGGCGGAGCTGTAGGAATTGTCGAAGGCTGCGAACGCCGGTGTGTGGTGCATTGCTTTCGCAGCCTTCGGCAGAGCTACAGACAACGTGACAGAAAACCGTGCTTTAGAGCCGGATAAGTTCTAAAGCGTGGGAGCAGTATCAGTAACTGTAGTTAATGGTAAGCGTATCGACGCCCGCGGCAGCGCTATTATTTCGCCCACCGTTCACTTTGTGCCGAATTATAAACTGCGCCCCTATATCGAACGCATATACGTTGAATACACTGGTTGTACCCATAGAGTTCTTATTGACAGGTTCACAATGTTCAAAGCTACTGGACCTGTAAGGTCGTGAGTAGCATATATCCACTGTTTCGGTAGGGTGCTCAGGGTAATGCGTGATACTCCAGCTGATACTCTCAATTTTTTTTGGCGCAGCAATAACCGCATGATTTGGAAAATCAGAGCGTATTATCGGAAACTGGGCAAGCCCGCTACCATTATGAGCAACAACAATGGTAGTTGGCCTATGCGACTTCGCGATGCTCCTCTCTGCGGCAAAGCTTTGCGCGGATGCCAAAACGAGAGCAACCGCTATAATTTGGGATTTTTTCATTTATCATTCCTTGTTTTTTGGATTACTTGGCCGATAGCATCGGCTAAAAACTCCCTCACTTCGACATACATATATATTGCGCAGAAAAAACAGGCTATATCACACGCGCCACGCCAAACATGGCGCGTGTAACTCTTTATACTTATTCACGCCGTTCCAAAATTCTTCTGGTCGGCAGGGGCCGGTCATTATCCTGCGGCTCCGTGCGTCGCCCGCTCAGGACACCTATCCCTGCCTTCATGAGTATCGTGAACAGCCCTTCTGACTTTGCGCCAGAAAACTCCTGCTTCAAACTTTGTAACGCGGCCGTGGGTACTCGCTCCCTGACTGGATCGGTGGCCTCTTCATTGCCATGAAGCTCATCAGATTTCCTGAGTGGAAATATCACTTCTCGAGACTTCGTGATAATCGACCTAACGGCCCTTTCTCCCTCGGGAAAGGCAGCAAAACCTGGATCAAGCTTCAACCCATCACTGGATACTTCCGAAAACCGGCTCACTAGATGTTCGACAAACCTCAAATCAATGCTATGACTGAATCCCTCATGCCCTGGATCCAGCATGTATTCCAAAAAACCTCTATCCAGGCGAGTGCTGTTTATTGCACCCCCACTGAATATCCGCGATGCGGTAGCGGTGTCACTGTCGTTGAACCTGATAGAAATTTGCCGACCTTCTTCGTCAAACAGGTGCCCGTCGTTTGTATTACCCATAATCCGGCCGTCATCGCTCTGACGGTAGTCGCCCAATCTGCGGGCGATATCGTCGACATACCTCAGATCCACATCCCCATCCTGAGCATATGAGTAATAGATTTCAGAAAATAGCTCACGGTCTTCCCGAGTTAAAAACTCAAAAGAGTTGCGGGAGATGTCCTCCATACTCATACCACCCTCGCGTTCGATGACTGGCGGCTCTCGCCGTCCGAATAAGCGGTTGACCATCAACTCGCGACCTAGGGCTACAGCCGTACTGTTTTTATTGGCATATAAGCTTGTCTCGGCGGAACTCGGTTTGCTGTAAGCCCTATCAGGAAGCGAGTTTTTGATCTCCTCTTGTGCATTGAAGGGGACCCCGACGGCCCGGCCAGTCTTGTCGTCGAAAACCTGATCAATCTTGCGCTGCAAATCCACTGCGTAGTCTGTCGGGTACTGCGCTTGTTCGATGGAGGGCAGTGACTTGAAGTGGCTCAGTGCATCGTTGAAAAACCGGGACATGCTACCCGTGGCGCTGTATTCGCTTAGCGCACGAGTAGTCACACCCTGCCGCCAAAGCTGCTCCTGCTCGACGGATTCCTGACGGGCTGACGCGCGCTCTCTCAATGAGAATTCGCCGCCTTCGTCATAGGTGATCAGGGCAAGCTGGTCTCTTGGCATCCCCTTGAACCCGCGACTGTCCAGGCCGTCACGGTCGCCGGCCAGTTCGCTTAGCACCTGAGTGGCTTTTTGACCCAGGGCTTGCGGGTCAAGTGTTGCGTCGCGCTGTTGTGCTCGCATGGCCGCTGCGCTGAGCTGACGGGCCAGGCTCGATACATGGGTGCCTGGGTCGGCATCACTGCTATCAATGGCTGCGCCCTTCAAAGTTGGCGGCCTGGGTTCGGCAATGGGTACCGAAACCTGAACGCTCACTGCACTGCTTTGATTGCTGACTATCACCATGACGACTCTCCATGACACGGGCTGCTGGCGAGCGAGCCTTTGCGTTGAAAAATCGAGCATAAAATGTGATGGCGCGGCTGAATGTAGGACTAACTCCGCCAATGCGTAGGACTAGTCTTGATTAGCTTTTAGTGTGTGGTGGATCGTGTTGGGCGGGAGTGTATGAAGGAGGTTCTGAGTGAGGCTATCGAGGGCAAGCACCGCTCCCACATAAAAATGTCTACCTGCAAATCTTCTGAAAACAAATAGAAGCCTTGGCTGACCTCGAACCTGTGGGAGCGGTGCTTGGATTGGGCAGCATCCGACGATATGGGCGACGCGCTTTAGCGCGGAACGACCGGCTTACGCTTGGGCGGCTTGGGGCCTTTGCCTTTGGCGGCATCCATACGCTCTTTGGCGGCCTGCTTGTTACGGGCCATGGCAGCCGCTTTGGCTTCTTCGCGCTTGTCCCACGGTTTGCTGCCGTCGCTGCCACGCGGTGGCAGGCCGGTGTGCTGGGTCTGGATCAGCGTGGTCTTGGCCACTTTATGGCTACCGGCTGGCGTCGAGTTCTTGCGACGGGCGCTCTGGTAGCTGTCGGTGGTCGGTTGATGCGACGGGATCAGTTGATCCTTGCCCGAACCGATCAGGTCAGCGCGGCCCATGCGGATCAGCGCCTCACGCAGCATTGGCCAGCCTTTCGGGTCGTGATAGCGCAGGAACGCCTTATGCAAACGGCGCTGGTCTTCGCTCTTCACGATGGTCACCGCGTCGCTCTTGTAGGTGACCTTGCGCAGCGGGTTCTTGCCCGAGTGATACATGGCGGTAGCCGTGGCCATCGGCGACGGATAGAACGCCTGCACCTGGTCGGCACGGAAACCATTGCCCTTGAGCCACAGCGCCAGGTTCATCATGTCTTCATCGGTGGTGCCGGGGTGGGCGGCGATGAAGTAAGGAATCAAATACTGCTCTTTGCCCGCTTCCTTGGAGTACTTCTCGAACATGCGCTTGAACTTGTCATAGCTGCCAATGCCCGGTTTCATCATCTGGTTGAGCGGACCTTCCTCGGTGTGTTCCGGAGCGATCTTCAGGTAGCCACCGACATGGTGGGTGACCAGCTCCTTGACGTATTCCGGGGACTCGACCGCGAGGTCATAGCGCAGGCCGGAGGCGATCAGGATCTTCTTCACACCCGGCAACGCACGGGCACTGCGATACAGCTGGATCAGCGACGAGTGGTCGGTGTTCAGGTTCGGGCAGATGCCAGGGAATACGCAGGACGGCTTGCGGCACGCGGATTCGATTTCCGGGCTCTTGCAGGCGATTCGGTACATGTTTGCGGTCGGGCCGCCGAGGTCGGAGATAACCCCGGTAAAACCTGGGACCTTGTCACGAATCTCTTCGATCTCGCGAATGATCGATTCTTCGGAACGGTTCTGGATGATCCGGCCTTCGTGCTCAGTGATCGAGCAGAAGGTGCAGCCGCCAAAGCAGCCACGCATGATGTTCACCGAGAAACGGATCATGTCGTAGGCCGGGATCTTTTCCTTGCCGTACGCAGGATGCGGGATACGTGCGTAAGGCATGCCGAACACGTAGTCCATTTCTTCGGTGGTCATGGGAATCGGTGGCGGGTTGAACCAGACGTCAACTTCGCCATGCTTCTGGACCAGCGCGCGGGCATTGCCGGGGTTGGTTTCCAGGTGCAATACGCGGTTGGCGTGGGCATAAAGCACCGCATCGCCACGAACCTTTTCCACCGACGGCAAACGGATGACCGTCTTGTCGCGGGTCATGCGCGGACTAGCCAGAATCTGCACGACTTTGGCTTCGTTCGGATCCTCTACCGGCCCTTTCTCTTGCTCAATGGCGCAAGCCTGGGTGTCTTGAGTGTTCACATACGGGTTGATGATCTTGTCGATCTTGCCCGGACGGTCGATACGGGTGGAATCCACTTCGTACCAGTCTTTCGGCGTGTCACGACGGATGAAAGCGGTGCCGCGCACGTCGGTGATGTCTTCGATCTTGTGGCCGTAGGACAGGCGCTGAGCAACTTCGACAATTGCGCGTTCGGCGTTGCCGTACAGCAGAATGTCGGCGGCAGCGTCGATGAGGATCGAGTTGCGAACCTTGTCCTGCCAGTAGTCGTAATGCGCGATACGGCGCAACGAAGCTTCGATGCCGCCCAGCACGATCGGCACGTGCTTGTAGGCTTCCTTGCAACGCTGGCTGTACACGAGGCTGGCGCGATCCGGACGTTTGCCGGCCATGCCGCCCGGGGTGTAGGCGTCGTCGGAGCGGATTTTCTTGTCCGCGGTGTAGCGGTTGATCATCGAATCCATGTTGCCAGCAGCGACACCGAAAAACAGGTTCGGCTCGCCGAGCTTCATGAAGTCGTCTTTGGACTGCCAGTTCGGCTGGGCAATGATCCCGACGCGGAAGCCCTGGGACTCCAGCAGCCGGCCGATGATTGCCATGCCGAACGACGGGTGATCGACGTACGCATCACCGGTAACGATGATGATATCGCAGGAATCCCAGCCAAGCTGATCCATTTCTTCCCGGCTCATGGGCAGGAAAGGCGCTGGTCCGAAACATTCGGCCCAGTACTTGGGATAGTCAAATAACGGCTTGGCTGCTTGCATGTCGATGACCGGCGTTGGTGTACGGGAAGGCGAGTCTCTGCACAGAAAATCGCGGCCGCGGAATATAGCACAAAATTTGATCAAGTCCGACGACAGTGGTCGGATTAAATCTTCGCCGCGCTCACCGGCGCAACATCTCGAAGCAACGCGACAACTATCTACCGCCTCGCTAGCAAGTACATGCAGTTAGCTTGCCTTTTCGCCCGAATTCATCTCCGGACGCGCTCCCCAACAAAGGCAATGCCACCATGACATCCACTGTAGACAGCTTTTTCATGACCAGCGAAACCTGGTCCGACTATCAGGCCCTGGAGCTGATCGAGACTCAACTGGACACCTCCCTAACCCGGCTGAGCGACGATCAACGTCAACGCTATCTGAAACTCTGCCGCATAGAACCTCAGGCGAGACAGGACCTGGCCGAAGCGATCCAGAGTTTCAAACGGGATTTCGAAGTAACCGCTTATGCCGAACTGGTCGAGCTGTTTCGCGAAAATACCGGTCAGACCCTAGACCTGCGCAACACCTGGCTGCACACCCGTGTGCTTGAAATGCCTCAGCGCAAGGACGCCAAGGACCCCATAGAACTGCTGAGCAGCCTGTTCAGCTCCCGGGCAAAACGCTCTCTGGCGGATGACGCTCCGCGTGAACGCTTCATGTCCACCACGCTGTGGCAGGCAGCAAAAGATAACTTTGCGTTCCATCTGTCCAGCCGCCTGCATTCAGGCCTCGATTTTCAGCGGGCCAGTGCCATTAATACCGATGCCAAGGCATCACTGAGCAACAGCATCGAAAACCTGTCGGTGACGCGCTGTATCGATCTGGTTCGCGAGTACGATTTTGCTTCGCGCCTGCGCACTGCGCTGGTCAGCCATCTTGTCACCACCCTCAATCCGCTGATTTTCGCGCATCGCAAAGCCAGTTTCGAACTGGAGCTGCTGGAAGCACTGCGCAGCAACACAATCCCTGACGATGGTCATCGATTAATGGCTGCATTGACGAAAGAAAACGCCCTGAAATGGCAATTCTTCCATATCTACTTCGGCTGGCAACTGCTGCCAACGCCCACCACGCTTCCCCTGCCTTTCTGCGTGCTGTCCCTGCCAGACGGCTCGGGAGTATTCAGTTACTTCCCGAGTCGCCCTAAAGGCGCACTACGCCATCACCGCACCTCGACGGACGCCATCACTTCGTTGCGGGAGCAGATCTGTACCGACGCCAAGGCCAATCGAATTGACTGGTTACTGCGCACCCTGTCACTGGCCGATCAGGCGATTCTTCTCAGCGAGCTCAAAACCACGGTCGTCAACGAAAACCAGTTGAACTGGCTGGCCAAGCAGCTCTACAACGCCTTCCACAGCCGTACCCCGGCCGCAGAACGAATTTACATCCGCACCGAAATCAACCAGCCAAAGCCGGCCACGCATTCGCTACTGACAGCCATGGAGATGCGCCAGAGCCTGACCCTCTTCCAGGACCTGCAAAGCATCGCAAGGTCGACGGCGAGCAAGGATTGGGAGCAAATCAAAAAGACTCTGTTGCACATCGGCAGCGAGATCCTCGAACTGCTCACCTTGCCAGCACCCGGCGGCGTCACCGGGCTCAACCGCCTGATGATCACCGCCAGCCTGGGTACCCTGACCTATAACGCCGTAGCCGCCAGCGATGCCCTGGCCCGGGGCCAGTCTGCGGAATTTGTCCAGGCGCTTGGAGATATCGCCGAGTTGATGATCAGCAGCCGGGCCCAGATGGTCGGCGCAAAACTGTCGGCTCAGCGCACTCAGCACTTGATCGCTGCCATCGGCAAACCTCGTGCGGCCGACATGCCAAACGGGGATCGCCGGCTTTGGCTGCCGGACCTGCGGCCCTACACAGAAATTGATAGCCGCTTGCTGAGCGGCTTGAGCGCCGGCCCCGAGGGATTGTTCGCAAAGGACGGCAAGACTTACGCTCGGATTCAGGTCGATGACCAAGTCCGGGTGGGCGAGCTGACGTATGACGCCGAGCTCGAACAACATCGACTCAAGCACCCGGACGCGCAGCAGTATCAACCGGTGGTGCGTTACGAGCACAAACACAATCATTGGCGGCTGGCTCCCGCAGACGTCAGCCACCTGACCAGCACCGAGCTGCTGCAAACCATGCTGCGCCCTGACATGCCAACGCTCAGCCGCGACGAGGTGCAGTATCTGCAAACGCTGACGCAGGTGAGCCGCACGCAGTTGGAAGCCGCCTGGAATGGCGATGCGCCAATACCCTGGACTTTGGATTTCGCCATTCGCGACCTGCATCAGCGACGCGCAGAGAGTCTGCATGACGTAACGGAGCAGGACAACTCGACCACATCAGCGCTGCGCCAACGTTTCCATGATCTGCCTGAAGCCGCTGTTCGGGCACTGGTGCGCGAGCATCCGGCGCTCAAAGACATCACTCGCCAAACCCCACTCGCCCCCGCGCAGCGCGCGGCCATTGAGCAAGCGCAGGTCCAGACTCGCCTCATCAAGGTCTTCAATACCCTCAACGATCCCAAAGGTCGCGGCATGGGAGCAGACGCGGAGGCAGTGGCCTGCAATCTGCTGACCGCTCTGCCAGGCTGGCCAGCGGATATGTGCATACAGGTCTTTCAAGGCGCGCCGGACTTCAATGGCGGTATCGCCAAGACCGAGCGACTACTGGGCACTTATGGGGATGAATCTGCACCTCATGCCGTGATCATCGCGCGGCTCAACGACCGTTATGCCGGATACGACCCACGCAATCAGGACATGCTTCAGCCACAAGGAACTGACTATCCCCTGGCGTCGGCGCTGTTGCGCACGCTGACTGACACTCAACGCACCGACCTGAAGTATCAACTGCATTACGGGGGCAAACTGGCAGATGCAATTCTCGGTCAGGCGCAAATCCACTCGGCCACCCTAGGTGATCTGCTGCCCGCGCCCACCACCTTTGAACTCAGTACCGCTCACCTCGCCGCATTCCAGCTCGCCTACGACTACAGCGCCAGCAAACCAGATAACGACGGCCTCTACAGCGATGACGGAAAACTCTATGCGCGCATCGATGGCGATTTCTTTCAGGTGCTGCACGACCGCGACGCGTCCAGGCCGGGCCGTAAAGTCATGCGCATCGTCAGGCCGGGGGATCCTGTGGCAGGTGACGCGGACAACCTCTACGTAGCAAGCCGACCTGGCCGTAGCGAGCCGATCACCCGAGACACTCAGGGTCTATGGGTCGGTGCAGTCACTGGACTGAGCGGCGGCGCTCCAAAGGTTGATCGCTTGAAGGCGATGCGCGAGAAAGCCCTGGCCGAGCGGCAGCAATACATCAGTAATGAGCTTGCCTTGCAGCATGTGTTATCTGAGTTCGGAACACACTTCAATCAACCGGCATCCACCACGTACTTCATCTTGGCGGGAACCGATTATTACCAGCTCAAGCAGATGACCCACGAAAACCTCTACGTGCAGGTCATGCGCCATCGCAAAGCCGCAACTACCGACTTCGAGGAGCTGCCGCCGAGCATCCCGCTAAAGCGCGAAACGCTCATCCGCACCGTGATCGAACTGGAAAACGTCGACCACAGCTACAGTCGGGTTTCCGATCTTTATCAGGGCATCAGCACGGTAGAACTTCAGGCTATGAAATCCACAGGCCTTACTGACCTCACCACAGAACTGGAGATACCGCTGTACAAACCGATGCAGGACGCCAATGCCAATGTGATCTCACTGATTGAGCGTTTCAGAGCTCTGGTTCATGACGAGATCGACCGCTTGTTGATCAAGCTCGATGAATTTCCCGTCGCGCCCGAGCCGCAGACCCGCCGCACACCCAGCCCCGGCAAGGGACGTACCCCCTCAAAGACAAAGCACAGCAGCACCCCCCCACCCGCTACGCCGAAAAACCGGGTGGAGATTGTCACCCAAGACAACGCAGTGCTCACCGGCAAGCCGCGCAACGACAATCCCAATATCGTGGACATTCTCGACAGTCGCGGCCAACGCAAAGCTACTTATCTGCGCTCCAGTGACGGGCAGTATTGGGTTGAGCACCGCACCACCTCAATACCATCTCCCAGCGCCAGCCCGGCAGCGCCTCTTGTCTGGGAGAGCTATGACACTGCCGCTCAAAAGCTTCTGAAAGAGGCCGGTCACTCTGAATCAGTGGCCGACTATCTGGGTCGCAAAAAAGGCTCAGCGCCTTCCGCGCCGGAGGGCCTGCTTGAATACCATGCCAACCGCCTGGACGAACATGCCAGGGATACTCAGGACATGGCGCCGCAATTGGCTGATGAACAGCAGCGCCAGCAAGCGCTGGACAAAGCTCGCGAACTGAGTGAGAAAGCCCGATACCTCAGACAGAAAGGCCGAACGCTGCGCATCGACCTGGTCATTGCCAACAATGCGCCAGTGGCCAACGACCTGCAGTATCTGGCAGACAGCAATAACCTGAGCGTGCGTAAAACCCGGCAGGAACGTATTGCCCTTGAGCGCGCTGGCTCCAGCAGGCAGCAGACGGCTCGCGACTACATTGACGAGTTCGAGTTGAAGATCAAGGACCGCAATCAGGTCTGGGCCTACGCTCACCTGCATTACGCGGAGCTTGCCAGCGATGCGGCGGCCTTTAGTGCCGCGCACTTAAAGCGTCCCGAGCAGCGTTTTCAGGGCGCGCAGTTGCAGATTCAGGAGGCTCAAGCCGGACGGCGCTATGAAATCCATCGAGGGTCGCTGGAAAAAGCTCAAGTGCAGGACATCTTGCTGTCGGAGCGATTTAGCTAATCCGCTATTAGTCTTCGTCGAAGTTGTAACTACCCGGCGCCAGATTCTCGAACCGGGTGTATTTACCGATAAACGCCAGGCGCGTGGTGCCAATAGGGCCGTTACGCTGCTTGCCGATGATGATTTCCGCGATGCCTTTGTGTTCGGTTTCGGGGTGGTATACCTCATCCCGGTACACGAACATGATCACGTCAGCATCCTGCTCGATAGCTCCGGATTCACGTAAGTCGGAGTTGATCGGGCGTTTGTTGGGCCGTTGCTCCAGGGAGCGGTTGAGCTGCGACAGGGCAACGACCGGGCAGTTGAATTCTTTGGCCAGGGCTTTCAACGAGCGGGAAATCTCGGAAATCTCGTTGGTCCGGTTATCGCCGCCAGAACCTGGGATCTGCATCAACTGCAGGTAGTCGATCATGATCAGTGCGATGTCACCGTGCTCACGCACCAGACGGCGAGTCCGGGCGCGCATTTCAGAGGGGCTGATGCCCGCCGTGTCATCGATGAACAGCTTGCGCTCGTTTAGCAGGTTGACCGCAGACGTGAGGCGAGGCCAATCGTCGTCTTCCAGGCGACCGGCACGGACCTTGGTCTGGTCAATACGGCCCAGGGACGAAAGCATACGCATGATCAGCGATTCGCCTGGCATCTCCAGCGAGTAAACCAGAACCGCTTTGTCGCTACGCAACACTGCGTTCTCCACCAGGTTCATGGCGAAGGTGGTTTTACCCATGGACGGACGACCTGCGACGATGATCAGGTCAGACGGCTGCAGCCCGCTGGTCTTTTCATCCAGATCCGTATAACCCGTGGACAGACCGGTAATCGCGTTATCGGTATTGAACAAGGTGTCGATGCGGTCGATGGCCTTGGTCAGCAAGTCGGTCACGCTGACCGGGCCACCGGTTTTAGGACGGGCTTCGGCTATCTGGAAGATCTGCCGTTCGGCTTCGTCGAGAATCTCGGCAGCGTTACGGCCTTCAGGGTTGAAGGCGCTATCAGCGATTTCGGTGCTGATACCGATCAACTGCCGCAGCGTGGCTCGCTCGCGAACGATCTGCGCATAGGCTTTGATGTTGGCGACCGACGGAATGTTTTTCGCCAGTTCGCTGAGGTAACCCAGACCGCCGACTTGCGAGGTCTGGCCTTCCTTTTCCAGCTGTTCGGCCAGGGTCACTACGTCGATGGGCTGGTTCTGGTCAGCCAGACGAGCGATGGCGCGAAAGATCAAGCGGTGGTCATGCCGATAGAAATCACCGTCCGACACCTGATCGAGCACGCGTTCCCAGGCGTTGTTGTCCAGCATCAGACCGCCGAGTACTGCCTGTTCGGCCTCGATGGAATGGGGCGGCACCTTCAGGGCAGCGGTTTGCAGATCATATTGCTCGGGTGCGGAGATATCGTTCATGACCACTCAGAATCAGGGGTTGTGAAAACCGGGCTGTAAAACCCGTAGCGCAGAATGACAAAGGGCACGGCCTGAAGAACAGGTCGTGCCCGATGTTAATCCTCTGGCGAGCAAGCCGCCAGACGATTAGTACTGCTTAAGCAGCCACCACAACAACGCGTACGGTTGCTTCTACGTCGCTGTGCAGGTGCACGGCTACGTCGAATTCGCCAACGTTGCGGATGGTGCCGTTCGGCAGACGAACTTCGCTTTTTGCAACTTCAACGCCAGAGGCTGTCAGTGCATCAGCGATGTCGTGGGTGCCGATCGAACCGAACAGCTTGCCTTCGTCACCGGCGGTGGCAGTGATAGTCACTTCCAGCTCAGCCAGTTGGGCAGCGCGAGTTTCGGCAGAAGCTTTTTTGTCTGCAGCCAGTTTTTCCAGCTCGGCACGACGCTCTTCGAACGCTGCGATGTTAGCAGCGGTCGCAGCGGTAGCCTTGCCGTATGGCAGCAGGTAGTTACGACCGTAACCGGCCTTAACATTTACTTTGTCGCCCAGGTTGCCCAGGTTCGCGACTTTTTCCAGAAGGATCAGTTGCATGTGAAAATCCTCTTAACTTTTAACCTTCACCGTTCGCAGGGCCATTACCTGCATCCTTCGATGCACGGCGACCGCGAAAATCAATCAGGCTGTCGACAATGGCTAACAACACCAACAACGGGTAGGTCAGCTGCATGAACACCAGCAGCGTGATGTACATCCCCACCAGCCAGAATCTGGCCAGTCGCTTTTCAGCCACCAAACCATGTATCAGGGCCAGCCCGGCGAATACCAGCGGTACGCTGCACAACGGTGTCAGCATCGCCATGTGAGGACCGAAGTTCGGCCCTACAAGCATGCACACCAGCAGCACCAACGCCGGTACCAGCGGGAGTCTCACGGCGCGAAATTCACGCCCGAAACCACCAGGGTTGTACAACAACGCTTGCCAGTAACGCCCGATAATCAGGCTCAATACACTGACGACTTGCAGCAAGGCCGCTATCAGGCCGTTCAGGACCGGTGCAATCAGTGCTCCCAGACGCGCTCGCTCTTCTACGGACATCTGATCGTAGAGACCGGCGAGCATTGTCGGCAGGTGTTTCTGCAACTCCTGCGACATCGCCTCAATCGGTTCGCGGAAAACCGCGCCCAGAACCACTGCATACAACAGACCCAATGCCACGCTGACTAGCAGCACGCGGACCCAGGATTCGCTGGCGCGT
This sequence comes from Paucimonas lemoignei, assembly GCA_900475325.1. GTDB lineage: Bacteria > Pseudomonadota > Gammaproteobacteria > Pseudomonadales > Pseudomonadaceae > Aquipseudomonas. The sequence continues at coordinate 863,270 of LS483371.1, read as the reverse complement.
AAAACCATCGCCAACCCCAGCGACCCGACCAGCACCATGAAGATGCGGGGATCACCGAAATACCACCAGAACAACGCTGGCAGCAGAGCCCAGGCAATGATGCCAAAGGCATCACTCAACCCGCGCCGCAGGAGCACAAGGCAACCCGCAGCAGCACTCAACCAGAACAACAACGGCAATGCCGCACATCCGACCACTACGAGAGTGGCCTGCATGCGGCCGCGCATGATGAATTCAGCGATGGCGCGCATGCGTACTATCCCTTGTTACTTGTCGACTGCCCGGTCTCAGCGGCCGTGGCTGTCGGTGTAGGCCAGCAGGGCCAGGAAGCGGGCGCGCTTGATAGCGGTGGCCAGCTGACGCTGATAACGTGCTTTGGTACCAGTGATACGGCTTGGAACGATTTTGCCGGTCTCGGATACATAGGCTTTCAGAGTGTTGAGATCTTTGTAATCGATCTCTTTCACGTCTTCAGCGGTGAAGCGGCAGAATTTACGACGACGGAAGAAACGTGCCATGTAATTGGCTCCTCAAAAGGTCCGTGGATTACTCGTCAGCGTTATCGCTGTTGTCGCTGTCATCACCATCAACGCCATCGGCGCTGTCGGAGTGCTCAGGACGATCGCGACGCTCACGGCGCTCGCTGCGGTTTTCTTCTGCCTTGAGCATCTCGGACTGACCGGTTACGGCTTCGTCGCGACGGATGACCAGGTTACGGATCACTGCATCGTTGTAACGGAAGTTGTCTTCCAGCTCGGCCAGAGCCTTGCCAGTGCACTCAACGTTCAGCATCACGTAGTGAGCCTTGTGAACATTGTTGATTGCATAGGCCAGTTGACGACGGCCCCAATCTTCCAGACGGTGGATTTTGCCGCCGTCTTCTTCGATCAGCTTGGTATAACGCTCAACCATGCCGCCGACTTGCTCGCTTTGATCCGGGTGGACCAAAAAGATGATTTCGTAATGACGCATGAATGCTCCTTACGGGTTGTAGCCTGCCGCCAAAAGCGGTCAGACAAGGAGTGAATGACACTGTGAGTCTTGCTCAGGGACAGACACATTCGCGCCTGCCGTGACAGCAAGGGGCGCAATTGTAGGGAAGGCGGAGAAGAGGTGCAAGGCAATTGGTGAATATTTGAGCAATTGCCTGAAAGCATCTGTAGGAGCTGCCGAAGGCTGCGAAGGTCCGAAGGACCCTCGTCGCGATTGAAGGCCAATCGCAGCCTGCGGCAGCTCCTACAGGGGAGGGTTACTTCTTGTTGCCAGCTGCCTTTTTGACACTGCGCTGACGCATGGCTTCAAACAGGCAGACGCCTGTGGCCACGGAAACGTTCAAGCTGCTGACGCTACCCGCCATCGGCAGGCGTACCAGGTAATCGCAATGCTCACGGGTCAGACGACGCATACCCTTGCCTTCGGCCCCCATGATCAGGATCGTCGGCCCGGTCAGGTCCTGCTGATACAACTCCTGCTCAGCCTCCCCTGCCGTACCCACAACCCAGAGACCACGCTGCTGAAGCTTTTCCAGGGTGCGGGCCAGGTTGGTCACTGCCACCAACGGAATCACTTCCGCCGCGCCGCACGCCACTTTACGAACAGCAGGGGTCAAGGTCGCCGACTTGTCTTTAGGCACCAGCACCGCCAGAGCACCGGCCGCATCAGCTGTTCGCAAACATGCGCCCAGGTTGTGCGGATCGGTGATGCCGTCGAGCACCAGAATCAGTGGCGCGCCTTCGGTGCGATCAAGCAGCTCGTCGAGCATCGCTTCACCCCAGACCTGACTCGGACTGACTTCAGCGACCACGCCCTGATGTACACCCTCGACCCAGACGTCCATTTCACGACGCTCGGCCTGACCGACCGAAACACGATTCTGGTTAGCCAGCTCGACCAGCACCTGGACGCGAGGATCATTGCGACCCTCGGCCAGCCAGACTTGCTTGACCCGCTTGGGGTGATGACGCAACAGCGCTTCTACGGCATGTACGCCGTAGATTTTTTCCAACGAACTCATGACTTGGCCTTAGGTTTACGTGCACCGCCGCTTTTCGCAGCCGGGGCAGAACCCGCTTTTGGCGGGCCTTTACGGTGTTTGCTTGATTTGGCAGGCTTGCCCGAAGACGACGGGCCCGACTCTGCCCTACTCGGCTTTCCCGACGATGCCTTGCTACCACCCTTCGCTTCTGCCAGCAGAGCCTGTTTCAGCTCGCGACTTTTACGGACTTCGGCGTTTTTCGCGGCAGCATCGCTTGGCCGATAGGCCTCAGTTTCAGCCTTGGCCTTGGCTGGACGCTTGCTCGATGCTCGACCTGAAGCGGCTTTTTCAGCCGTTTTTTCAGCCGCTGGCTCAGTTTCGCCACCACGACGCTTGCGACCAATCGGCGCGCTGATGGTTTTTTCAGCCATCTCGAAATCAATCTTGCGCTCGTCGAGATCAACGCGCATGACGCGCACTTCAACGGTGTCGCCCAAGCGGAAGCTACGACCCGTGCGCTCGCCCGCCAGGCGGTGATGCACAGGATCGAAGTGATAGTAATCACCTGGCAAGGCGGTGACGTGCACCAGACCTTCAACATAGATATCGGTCAACTCAACGAACAGACCAAAGCCGGTTACGGCCGTGATCACACCCGGGAACGACTCGCCCACGCGATCCTTCATGAACTCGCACTTGAGCCAGTTCACTACGTCGCGGGTTGCTTCATCGGCACGGCGCTCGCTCATGGAGCACTGCTCGCCCAACTGCTCCAGCGCAGCTTCGTCATACGGATAGATGCGCGCTTTCGGAATGATGGTCCCGCCGGCACGGCGCACGTGCGGCGTGTCCTGCTTGGAACGGATTACGCTTCGAATAGCGCGATGCGTCAGCAAATCCGGGTAACGACGAATCGGCGAGGTGAAGTGGGTGTATGCCTCGTAATTCAGACCGAAGTGGCCGTTGTTGTCAGAGCTGTAAACCGCCTGACTCAACGAGCGCAACATCACGGTCTGGATCAGGTGGTAATCCGGACGACCGCGAACGGTTTCCAGCAACGCCTGATAATCCTTCGGCGACGGACCGTCCTTGCCCTTGTGCAGGGAAAGACCCAGCTCACCCAGGAAGGCGCGGAGTTTTTCCAGGCGCTCTGGCGGCGGACCGTCGTGGACGCGGTACAGCGCAGGAATCTCGTGCTTCTTGAGGAATTCAGCGGTGGCCACGTTGGCTGCCAGCATGCACTCTTCGATCAGCTTGTGGGCGTCGTTGCGGGTGGTCGGGCGGATTTCGGCGATCTTGCGCTCAGTGCCGAAGATGATCCGGGTTTCCTGAGTTTCAAAATCGATCGCACCACGAACATGACGCGCGCCCAGCAGCACCTTGTACAGCGCATAGAGCTGCTTCAAGTGCGGCAGTACGTCAGGGTATTCGCCACGCAGCTGACGGGCTTCGGTAGTTTTCGGCTGCTCCAGCATCGAGCTGACCTTGTTGTAGGTCAGGCGAGCGTGGGAGTGGATAACCGCTTCGTAGAACACGTAGTCAGTCATTTCGCCGGTCTTGGAGATGGTCATCTCGCAGACCATGGCCAGACGATCAACGTGCGGATTCAGCGAGCACAGGCCGTTGGACAGCTGCTCAGGCAGCATCGGCACCACGCGCTCGGGGAAATACACCGAGTTGCCGCGCACCTGGGACTCTGCATCCAGCGCCGAGCCAATCTTCACGTAGCTCGACACGTCGGCAATGGCGACGTACAGCTTCCAACCGCCCGAGAACAGGCGCAGCTTGCCGGGTTTGGCTTCGCAGTAAACCGCATCATCGAAGTCGCGAGCGTCTTCACCATCGATGGTCACGAATGGCAAATGGCGCAGGTCGACGCGGTTTTCTTTGTCTTTGTCTTCAACTTCAGGCTTGAGCTTGGCGGCCTCCTTGAGCACCGCCTCAGGCCAGACGTGAGGAATATCGTACGTACGCAGCGCGACGTCGATTTCCATACCGGGAGCCATGTAGTTGCCCACGACTTCGACGATATCGCCTTGCGGCTGGAAGCGCGGCGTTGGCCAGTGAGTAATTTTCACCTCGACGAACTGACCGATCTTCGCGTTGTTGTTGCGCCCAGGCGTCACCAGCACTTCTTGCTGGATTTTTGGGTTGTCCGGGATGACAAAGCCGATGCCGCTCTCTTCGAAGTAACGGCCAACGACCGTTTCGTGAGCGCGGGAAATGACTTCAACGATCACGCCTTCACGGCGACCACGACGATCCAGACCCGAAACTCGCGCCAGGGCACGGTCGCCATCGAACACCAGACGCATCTGTGCCGGGCTCATGAACAGGTCGTCGGAACCGTCATCGGGGACCAGGAAGCCGAAACCGTCGCGATGCCCGGAGATGCGCCCCAGGATCAGGTCCAGCTTGTCCACCGGCGCGTAGGTGCCGCGACGCGTGTAGATCAACTGAGCATCGCGCTCCATGGCTCGCAAGCGGCGGCGCAGGGCTTCGATCTGATCTTCAGTTGTCAGGCCAAATTCTTCCACCAGTTGCTCACGAGCTGCCGGCGAACCACGTTCGGACAGATGAGCCAGAATCAATTCACGGCTGGGGATAGGGTTTTCATATTTTTCCGCTTCACGAGCGGCCTCGGGATCGAGGGACTGCCAATCGGCCATTAGAGAGTTTTCACCTTGTCTATATGCGGGTTAGTTTGGCATACACCTATTGAAACGGGAAATTTCAGACACACACTCGCTGTAAAAGGTCGCTGGAAGGCGCTGAAAAGCTGAATAAATGCCGCTTGTGAAATTTTCCGAATAAATTTTCCCCAAGGGGGTTTACAGCTCAAAAGGCGCTCCGTATAGTGCGCGCCATCGGCAGGCAGACGCTTACCGATACTGCCCAGATGGTGAAATTGGTAGACACGCCAGCTTCAGGTGCTGGTGACCGCAAGGTCGTGGAAGTTCGAGTCTTCTTCTGGGCACCAAATTCAGAGCTGGAGATTACATTAATCTCCTGACTCTCACAAAAACCCGCGAAAGCGGGTTTTTGCATTTCAGGGTTCTGGTTTATGCCTTTAGGTTTGCACAGCGCAATTTGATTTATTAAAACCAAAACAGGGGTTTACAGATCAAAACACGCTCCGTATAGTGCGCTCCATCAACGGCGTGCAACGCTGCTGATACTGCCCAGATGGTGAAATTGGTAGACACGCCAGCTTCAGGTGCTGGTGACCGCAAGGTCGTGGAAGTTCGAGTCTTCTTCTGGGCACCAATTCAAACAAAACCGAGCCAAGTGCTCGGTTTTGTGCTTTCTGGGGTTTGTGTTTTGACTCAAACCTGTAGGAGCTGCCGAAGGCTGCGAATAGCGGTGCGTCAGAAACTCCGCTTTCGTAGCCTTCGGCAGCTCCTACAAGGGGAGAAGCCGCTACGCCCTGAACTGCCCCAGGCTCGCCTTCAACTGTGCAGCCAACCCATCAAGCAGTTTGCCGCTGGCCGTGGTTTCCTCGACGACCTGGGCCGCACGCTGCGCCTGTGCGTGAATCACCTCCACACGCCCTCTCACGGCTTGCGCACCTTCAGCCTGATGCACCGCCGCTCTGGTCGCCAGACCAATCGCCGCATGCACCTGCTCTACCGATTCCTGCACTGACTGCTGCAGCCTGGCGCTGTTGCGCAGAACGGTCAGGCCTTCATTGGCCTGACGCCCCGCCACACTGATGGCCGCGACCGCCTCTTTAGCGCCTAACTGCAATGCGCCGATATGCGCCTGAATGTCGCCCGTGGAGCTTTGCGTCTTGCTCGCCAGCGCACGCACCTCATCGGCCACCACCGCAAAGCCTCGCCCCGTCTCTCCGGCGCGCGCCGCTTCGATGGCAGCGTTCAGGGCCAGCAGGTTGGTTTGCTCAGCGATGCCGTGAATCACTTCCAACACCACTTCAATCTGCTGGCTTTGCTGCGCCAACCGCTCGATAACCTTGGAACCTGTTTCCACCTGCCCTGCCAGCGCTTCGATCAAGCCGCCGACCTGATTGGAGGTACGGGTGTTTTCGTCAGTAGCCTGCCGGATATCCACGACCTGTTTCAAAGCCGCCTGCATCGCGTGGCTTTCCGATTGCGCCTCATCGGCCATCTGCGCGAGGGCTTGCAGGCTCGCAGCGACTTCGTCGCGTTGCAGTTCTGCCGCCGCGCCTGCACCCGCATTACGCAGGCTCATCGCATTGATTTCAACACCAGTGCGCTGCGCCACATCCCCGGCTTCGCGCACGATCGGCTGCAGCTTGGCGACGAACCGATTGACCGCGGCTGCCATATCGCCGATTTCGTCATTGCTGTCGAGTTTGACGCGCTTGGTCAGATCACCCTCACCCGCCGCCAGGTCATCCAGTGCAGCAATCAACAATTTCAACTTGCTGACCACGCGACGCCCGAGCACAACCGCCAGCAACAGCAACACCCCAAGCCCGACCAGCGCCAGGCCCATGCCAATACGCCAGCGAAGAGTTTGCGCAGCCTCCTGAACGGCGCTGCTGGTATTGGCGGCCATGGCCGAGGCGGCGGTTTGCGCCGAATCCAGACGAGTACGCAGCGCTGCCGAGCTCTCTTTGGCGGCGCTCACCAGGCTGTCGGAGACCAATTGCTCACCGCTGGTGATCAGGGTGGCGAAACGCTTGTCCAGGGCCACAAGGTTTGCTTCGACTGTGGCAGTGGAAACCCCCATGCGCACTTTGCCGATCTCGACCCCGTTAGGGCTGATGGAGGCTTCGACGTAATACACCGACGGATCATTTCGAGCGGCGTTCAACACCTTATCCATGGCCCGCTCACCCTCACCCTTGGCAAGCAACGCCTGGATGGTCGGGTTCTCGCGGTTCAGGTAGCGCGTCAGATGTTCGCCGGTGGCGTCGTCATAGATCACGAACAACACGTTGGGATTGCGCTGGGCGCGGCGAGCGAATTCAGACAGCGTCGGCGTGTCGTTATCCCACATGGCGCGCGGGGCGACGGCGGCCAGCAATTCAGCCATGTCGGTGGCCGAGTCCTTGAGGTCTTTTTCGAGCGTGGCCCGAAGTTGCCCCTGCTCATCTTTCAAACGAGCCGACAGACCAACACTCAAGCGCTGGCGGGTGCTGCTCGCGAGATTGTCGAGACTGGTGGTTACCTCACGACTTGCTTGCTCAAGTTCCGCCGACAAGTGTTGCGAATCTACACCCAGGCGTGCGGCAAGGTCGGCCTCCAGCGCGGTGACCGTGCTCCGGGTCAGAGCGACGGCAACCAGCACTTGCACCAAAAGAGCGATGCCAAGAGCAATGAATACAGGGCGCAGCAAGCGGCTACGCAAGAGAGAGAGAACAGCTGACACGGGGGAATCCCTCCACCACTGGCGCCATTAAAATGATGGCACCTTTTCTGACGGTTTCTACAGCAATCGCCGTGCCGCTCCAAGGATTAACTGGATGCGCGTTAAATCCCCCTCAGTGGGACCGGCTTTAGCCGGGAAGGGGCCAGCGTACTCATTACCTATTTGCCGACTGAAATACCCCCTTCCCGACTAAAGCCGGTCCTACGTCGATTGCGTTCATGGTTAGCACCTTAAAGCAGCCAAAAAAAAGGGCCGCTTGCGCGACCCTTCTTTTTATTTCAACGACTTATCAGGCAAACGGGTGACGCAACACGATGGTTTCGTTGCGATCCGGCCCCGTCGAAATAATGTCGATCGGCGCACCGACCAACTCTTCCAGACGCTTGATGTAAGCGCGAGCATTGGCTGGCAGCTCTTCAAGGGTCTTGGCGCCCAGGGTCGACTCCGACCAGCCCGGCACTTGCTCGTACACAGGCTTGAGGCCGATGTAGCTGTCAGCGTCGGTTGGCGCGTCGATCACGGCGCCATCTTCGTTCTCGTAGCCCACACAGATGTTGATGGTTTCGAGACCGTCGAGCACGTCCAGCTTGGTCAGGCAGATGCCCGAGATGCTGTTGATTTCGATAGCGCGACGCAGGATGACGGCGTCAAACCAGCCACAACGACGGGCGCGGCCGGTGGTTGCACCAAATTCGTGCCCACGCTTGGCCAGGAACGCACCGATATCGTCGAACAGCTCAGTCGGGAACGGACCCGAACCGACGCGCGTGGTGTAAGCCTTGGTGATGCCCAGAATGTAATCCAGGTACATCGGGCCAAAACCCGAACCGGTCGCAATGCCGCCTGCAGTGGTATTGGAGCTGGTCACGTACGGGTAAGTACCGTGATCGATATCCAGCAACGAACCTTGCGCGCCCTCGAACATGATGTCTTTGCCGCCGCGACGCATTTCATGCAGCGTAGCGGTCACGTCGAGCATCAATGGCTTGAGCAGCTCGGCGTATTCCATGCACTCGTCAAGTGTTTTCTGGAAATCGATCGCAGGCTCTTTGTAGTAATTGACCAGTACGAAGTTGTGGTAATCCAGCAACTCGCCCAGCTTGGCGGCGAAGCGCTCACGGTGGAACAGATCACCGATGCGCAGGCCGCGACGTGCAACCTTGTCTTCGTAAGCCGGGCCGATGCCACGACCGGTCGTACCGATCTTATGCTCGCCACGGGCTTTTTCACGGGCCTGATCCAGCGCGACGTGATACGACAGGATCAACGGGCAGGAAGGGCTGATGCGCAGGCGCTCGCGCACCGGGATGCCTTTCTCTTCCAGCTTGATGATTTCGCGCATGAGAGCGTCAGGCGCAACCACCACACCGTTACCGATCAGGCACTGGACGCCTTCGCGCAGCACACCAGACGGAATCAGGTGCAATACGGTTTTTTCGCCATCGATCACAAGGGTGTGACCGGCGTTGTGGCCACCTTGGTAGCGAACCACGGCGGTAGCATGTTCGGTCAGCAGATCAACGATCTTGCCTTTGCCCTCATCACCCCATTGGGTGCCCAGGACTACGACATTCTTACCCATAACACTTGTCCTCATTCACGCAAACTTTGTGTCGGCGGCGGCCGACAGGAACACTCAAGAAGCCAGCGGCACTACCTGCCAACGCTCGCCATGCTGAATCAATTGCCGATCACAATCGGCCTCGCGCGCTGCGCCCACTTGCTGCCCAGGCAATGCCTGAACAACACGCTGGCCTTCACTGCGCAACTGGCACACCTGCTGCCAGAGTGCCGCATCCGTGCTGTCCGGCATCCAGATACCGCCCGATGGCAGCTCGATTTCCGCACGCCCCAGGGTGACCAGGGTTTTCAAGTCCGTAGAGAAACCAGTGGCCGGGCGAGCCCGACCGAAATCCGCGCCGATGTCATCATAGCGGCCACCCTGGGCGATGGATTGCCCCATGCCCGGAACGAACACCGCAAACACCACACCCGTGTGGTAGTGATAACCGCGCAGTTCACCGAGATCGAAATACAACGGTAGCTCAGGGAAGCGCGCTGCCAGACGCTCAGCGACGGTCAACAGGTCGTCCAGCGCCGCCAGTACTGGCGCTGGCGCACCAGCCAGACGATCACGGGCCGCAGCCAGCACTTCGCGGCCACCGCACAGATCAACCAGCGCACGCAACATGGTTGCCAGATCGGCAGGCAGGTTGGCGGTCAGTTCGATCACTTCATCGATGGCCTTGCGCTGCAGGGCGTCGAACAGGTGCTGCTCCACTTCACCGGACAAACCGGCGGCGCGGGCCAGGCCACGGTAGATACCGACATGCCCAAGGTCCATGTGCACTTCAGGCACATCGGCCAGTTGCAGCGTCGCCAGCATCAGGCTGATGACTTCAACGTCGCTGCTCGGGCTGGCATCGCCGTACAACTCGGCACCCAACTGGATCGGGCTGCGCGAGGACGACAAGGCACGCGGCTGCGCATGCAGCACGCTACCGGCATAGCACAGGCGGGTCGGGCCTTCGCGACGCAGGGTGTGCGCATCGATGCGCGCCACTTGCGGCGTGATGTCGGCCCGAAAGCCCATCTGCCGACCAGACTGCGGGTCGATCACTTTGAAGGTGCGCAGATCCAGATCCGAACCCGCGCCAGTGAGCAGGGATTCGAGATATTCGATATGAGGGGTGACTACGAACTCATAGCCCCAGCTCTGGAACAGATCCAACACCTGACGGCGCGCTACTTCAATGCGCGCCGCTTCTGGTGGCAGTACTTCTTCGATGCCATCTGGTAGCAGCCAGCGGTCAACCGTTGCCATTACGCCTTTCCCCTATGATCCGGGCGGCCAGCCATGAGGCGAGCCTTGAGTAAAGCAGACAGTGGTCGCTGTTCTGCGCTCATTCCTGCGGGCACGACGAGCGCCCGAGAATGGCCTTGCAGACCACTGTCCTCGAAAAATCTTGCCGCTCGGCCTGTGCAGGCTACGGCCAATCAATCGTGCAGACGCAAAAAAGCCGGGAATTTCCCGGCTGCCGCATCATACACACGTTTTACCGCGTGATCACCCCGCCAGACGGTTTTGCCGCCCGGCGGGAGGATTATCTACGGCTTGGATTTTTCCAGGTAGCGGAAGAAATCACTGCTTGGATCCAGCACCATCACGTCGCTCTTGTTCGCGAAGCTTTCACGATAGGCGCGCAGGCTGCGATAGAACGCGTAGAACTCCTGGTCCTGACCGTAAGCCTTGGAGTAGATCGAGGATGCCTGTGCGTCACCGTCACCGCGAGCCTCTTCCGACTCCCGGTACGCTTCAGCCAGCAACACACGACGCTGACGATCGGCGTCGGCACGGATGCCTTCGGCCAGCTCGTTACCCTTGGCGCGATGCTCACGAGCCTCACGCTCACGCTCGGTACTCATCCGTTCGAAAACGCTGCGGTTCACTTCTTTCGGCAGGTCGATGGCCTTGACCCGAACATCGATGACTTCGATGCCCAGTTCTTTTTCAGCCATGCGGTTCAACGAAGCCGTGATGTCAGCCATCAAGGCATCCCGCTCACCCGACACAGCTTCGTGCAGGGTGCGTTTACCGAACTGGTCACGCAGACCGGATTCAAGACGGCGCGACAGACGTTCGTCTGCGATCTGCTTGAGGCCGGAAGTCGCGGTGTAGAACGTCTCAGCGTTCTTCACACGCCACTTCGCGTAGGCGTCGACCATGACTGCTTTCTTTTCAAGCGTCAGGAAACGTTGGGTCGGTGCATCCAGTGTCAGCAGGCGACCGTCGAACTTGCGCACCTGGTTGACGTAAGGAACCTTGAAATGCAGGCCCGGCTGGACATCAGCCTGTACCACACGACCGAATTGCAGAAGAACTGCACGCTCAGTCTGAGACACGATGTAGAGGCTGTTCCAGGCAACGACTGCCAGCACGACCGCAACAATCAGGGCGATCAGCGATTTATTGCTCATCAGCGACTCTCCCTTGTACGCACATCGCGCTGCTGAAGCTCAGCGGCGCGAACGCCAGCGTCAGCACCAGTCGCGGCTGCACCGGTGGTCGGGGCAGTGCTGCTGTTACGGCCACTTTCGATCATCTTGTCCAGCGGCAGATAAAGCAGGTTGTTGCCGCCCTTCTCTCCGGTTACGAGAACCTTGCTGGTATTGGTGAACACCTCTTGCATGGTGTCCAGGTACAGACGTTCACGCGTGACTTCCGGAGCCTTGCGATACTCGGCAACCAGCTTGGTAAAGCGGTCTGCCTCACCCTTGGCGCGGGAGATCACTTCATCACGATAACCGTTGGCGTCTTCGATGATGCGCTGGGCCTGACCACGGGCTTCCGGGATAACCCCGTTGGCGTAGGTTTCAGCCTGGTTGCGCGAACGCTGCTCGTCTTCACGGGCACGGATCACGTCATCGAATGCTTCCTGCACCTCACGAGGCGCGGCAGCACTTTGTACGTTGACCTGAGTCACGGTGATACCGGTGCGATAGGTATCGAGGAAGCGTTGCAGACGCTCCTTGATTTCGCTCGCCATCAACTCACGACCTTCAGTCAGTACCTGGTCCATCGCCGTGGAACCCACGACATGGCGCAGCGCACTTTCGGTTGCGTGTTGCAGGCTGACTTCAGGCTGATCAACGTTCAGTACGAAATCCTGCAGATTGGAAATCTTGTACTGCACGGTCAGTGGAACCTCGACGATGTTTTCGTCTTCAGTCAGCATCTGCCCTTGTTTGCTGTAGGCCCGTTCGCGAGTCACGTTTTCCATGTACTTGCGATCAAACGGCGGGAAATAGATATTAAGACCCGGCCCTACTGTTTCGTGGTACTGGCCGAAGCGCAGCACAACGGCCTGCTCCTGCTCGTCGACCACATAAATGGCGCTGTACAGCCAGATCGCGACCAGCACGACCAACCCGATACCCAGCAGACCGAAACCGCCGCCCTTGCCCGAGCTGCCGTTACCGCCGCCATCACCACTGCGTTTCTTGCCACCACCGAACAACCCATTCAGGCTTTCCTGCAGCTTTCGGAAGGCCTCGTCGAGATCCGGTGGCCCCTTGCGGTCGCCGCCCTTGCGCTTACCACCCCAAGGATCCTGATTATTCGAGTTGCCACCCGGCTCATTCCAAGCCATAGCGCTCTCCATCTGATAAAGCAAAGACGCGCCCACGGCGCGCCGACCAATGCTACAGAATGCCCGAGAATGCCGTACAACGGCTTTCTCACGCTTTTATTGCAAAGTGTGTTGCTCGATGAACTCCAGCGGCTGCAGTCCTTCGCGACTCACCAGGCGATTGAATTCAACTCGCGGTAAACGTACTGCCAACAAACTTGCGCCATCTTCGTCGTGCTCTTCGCTCTGCACTGCGCCCAGTTCGAAGAACTGAGCACGCAGACGAGCCAGACTCTGAGGCAGATGCAAGGTGCCGACAAACATATCGTCACCCAGCAATTCGGCGATGGCCTGCTTGAGCAGGTCCAGGCCTCGACCATCACGGGCAGACAGCCAGACACGCTGCGGTTTGCCGTCGGCATCACGCTGTATCTGGGGATCAACCCCTTCAAGCAGGTCGAGTTTGTTATACACCTCAAGGATCGGCAAGCCCTCGGCACCGATCTCGCCGAGCACCACCATGACCTGCTCGATCTGCGCCATGCGCTCGGGCTCGTGAGAGTCGATCACATGCAGCAGCAGGTCAGAGTTGCTTGATTCTTCAAGGGTGGAGCGAAACGCCTCGACCAGTTTGTGCGGCAGATGGCGGATGAAACCCACGGTATCGGCCAGCACAATAGGCCCCAGATCATCCAGTTGCAGACGACGCAGGGTAGGATCGAGGGTAGCGAACAGTTGATCGGCGGCGAAGACGTCGGAGTCAGTCACCGCGTTGAACAGAGTCGATTTGCCGGCGTTGGTATAGCCCACCAGTGAAACCGAAGGGATGTCGGCGCGTTTACGACCGCGACGAGCCTGCTCACGCTGGCTGCGAACTTTCTCCAGCCGGCCTTTGATCTGCCGCAGACGCACCCGCAACAGGCGGCGGTCGGTCTCCAGCTGGGTTTCACCCGGACCACGCAGGCCGATACCACCGCCCTGACGCTCAAGGTGAGTCCAGCCGCGAACCAGCCGGGTACTCATGTGCTCGAGCTGTGCCAGCTCGACCTGCAATTTGCCTTCATGAGTACGCGCGCGCTGCGCAAAGATGTCGAGAATCAGACCCGTACGATCAAGGACGCGGCACTCGAAAACCTTCTCGAGGTTGCGCTCCTGACTGGGCGTAAGGGTGTGATTGAAGATGACGATATCGGCTTTTTCAGCTTTGACCTGGTCGCGAAGCTCCTCGACCTTGCCACTGCCTATCAGATATTTGGCCGATGGCCGATGACGCGGCACGTTGACGAACGCGACGGTATCGGCGCCAGCCGATATGGCCAACTCCTGAAACTCCTGCGGGTCTTCGCGCGCCTCAGGGTCCTGACCATCCAGGTGAACGAGAATCGCGCGTTCACCACCACTGTGGCGCTCAAAGAACAAGGCAGACTCCTATCAGGCGTTACCCGGCTCTGCATCGCCCTGCTCACCTTCGTTTGCGCTAGGCAGACGAATCGGGCGAACTGGAACAACAGTCGAGATAGCGTGCTTGTAAACCATTTGGCTGACGGTGTTCTTCAGCAAAATAACGAACTGGTCGAAGGACTCGATCGTGCCTTGCAGCTTGATACCGTTGACGAGATAAATCGAAACCCCAACCTTTTCTTTACGTAAAGTGTTCAGGTAAGGGTCTTGTAGCGAATGCCCTTTTGACATGTGCCGCACTCCTTTAAGGATCAATAATAATTCGAATTCTATGGGCTTGAACCGCCACCCCCCAAGGATAGACGGCTATTGCAAGGACTCAGCTCAATATGGAGACCGATCCCAGGTATTTCAAGGCGCGTGGCAGATTGTCGCAAGCCAGGCTGTCCAGCCAGTTCAGATCGTCCCAGCTGCGTAGCCAGGTGAACTGCCGTTTGGCCAGTTGGCGTGTGGCAATGATCCCCCGCTCCTGCATTTCAGCATATGTCAGCTTGTCGTCCAGATAATCCCAGACCTGGCGGTAACCAACGGCTCTTATAGACGGCAACCCAGCATGCAGGTCACCTCTTGAGCGTAATGCCAGAACTTCGTCCAGGAACCCCTGATCCAGCATATTCGAAAATCGTGTAGCGATTCGCTCGTGCAACACCCTGCGATCTGCCGGAGCAATGGCCAGGTTCGCGACAGTATAGGGCAATTGCGGTCTACCAGAAGCCGCAGCATCGGTAGTTTGCGCAGTTTGTTGTTCCCTATGTGCTGTCATGCTCAAACCGCTGACCCGATAGACCTCCAGCGCACGAATCAATCGCTGCGGGTCGTTCGGGTGAATCCTCGCGGCCGACACGGGATCTACCACTGCCAGTTGATCATGCAATGCCTGCCAGCCATGGGCCGCGGCTTGCGCTTCAAGTTCGGCCCGAATCCCTGCATCAGCGGCTGGCATATCGGCCAGGCCGTCCAATAGAGCCTTGAAATACAACATAGTGCCGCCCACCAGCAGCGGAATTTTTCCGCGAGCGGTTATTTCTGCCATTGCCGTCAGAGCATCGGTACGAAAATCGGCAGCGGAGTAGCTCTGGGAGGGGTCGAGAATGTCCACCAACCGGTGGGGAAACTCCGCCAATTGCTCTTTGGAAGGCTTGGCAGTGCCGATGTCCATGCCGCGATAGACCAGCGCCGAATCAACGCTTATCAGCTCACAGGGCAAGACTTTGCAGAGTTCCATGGCCAGATCGGTCTTGCCGGAAGCCGTCGGCCCCATCAGGAAGATGGCCGGAGGTAGAGCGTTCATTCAACGACCGCGCAGAAAGAGTTTGTCCAGATCATCCAGGCCCATTTGGGTCCAGGTAGGTCGGCCATGGTTGCATTGACCGCTGCGCTCGGTGTTTTCCATGTCACGCAGCAGGCCGTTCATTTCAGGGATCGCCAGGCGCCGATTGGCGCGGATCGCCCCATGACAGGCCATGGTGCCAAGCAATTCATTCATGTGCGCCTGCACGCGATCACTGGTGCCGTATTCCATCAGATCGGCCAGCACATCACTGACCAGCCGATTGGCCTCGGCCTGCTTGAGCAACGCCGGAATCTGCCGGATAGCCAGGGTTTCCGGCCCCAGGCGCTGCAGCTCAAAGCCCAGACGCTGGAAGGTCTCGATGTGCTCTTCGGCGCAATCGGCTTCACGCTGACTGACAGCTATGGATTCAGGCACCAGCAGCGGCTGGCCGCTCAAGCCTTCGCTGGCCATGGCGATCTTCAAGCGCTCGTACATAATCCGCTCGTGGGCGGCGTGCATGTCCACCAGCACCAGCCCCAAAGCGTTTTCCGCCAGGATGTAGATGCCTTTGAGCTGCGCCAGTGCATAGCCTAACGGTGGAATATCGCCCTGCGTCTCGGGTAATGAAACAGTCGGCGAACCCGGCAGCGGTGCATAGAACTCACGATAGGCCGTTTGCGCCTCCGCTGCTGGCAAGGTCGAACTCGGGCGCGGCGTGTAATGATACTGGTGGCCAGCACCCGCACCGGAACCTGCTGGTGGTGAATAAGGCTGAGCCTGAGGTTGTTCCAGCAAATTCCCCGCCAAACGCATTTCGCCTTGAGGACCGAACTCGCCCGCTTGCGGGCCGCTTGGGCGCTCGACGGCAGTGACCGGCGCCGAACCGGCCAGTTGATCCTCGGGACGCACATCGCCCAGCGCCCGATGCAGGGTGCCATAGAGAAAGTCATGGACCATGCGCCCGTCACGGAAGCGGACTTCGTGTTTGGTCGGGTGCACGTTCACGTCAACCACGGCCGGATCGACTTCAAAAAACAGGACGAAGGTCGGGTGACGGCCGTTGAACAGGACGTCGCGATACGCCTGACGAACCGCGTGGGCCACCAGCTTGTCGCGTACCGCACGGCCATTCACAAAGAAATATTGCAGATCGGCCTGGCTGCGAGAAAACGTCGGCAACCCCACCCAGCCCCACAAATGCAAGCCGTTGCGCTCGATCTCGATGGGCAGCGCCTGCTCCAGAAAGCCCGGACCGCAGATCGCCGAGACGCGTCGCGCGCGGGCGGTGTCATCGTTGGCTTCGTGCAGGCTGAGGATGGTCTTGCCGTTGTGACGCAAGTGGAACGCCACGTCGAAACGCGCCAGCGCCATGCGCTTGATCACTTCTTGCAGGTGATCGAATTCGGTTTTTTCCGCTTTGAGAAACTTGCGTCGCGCGGGCGTGTTGAAAAACAGGTCGCGCACTTCAACCGAAGTGCCCACCGGATGCGCGGCTGGCTGCACGCGGGACGCCATGTCGCGACCTTCGGTTTCCACCTGCCAGGCCTGATCGGCATTGCGGGTGCGCGAGGTCAGGGTCAGGCGCGCTACTGAGCTGATCGACGCCAGCGCCTCGCCACGAAAGCCCAGGCTCATCACCCGCTCAAGGTCTTCAAGCTCGCGGATCTTGCTGGTGGCATGTCGCGCCAGCGCCAGGGGCAAGTCGTCCGGGGAGATGCCGCTGCCGTCGTCTCGCACCCGCAGCAGCTTGATCCCGGCCTGTTCCACGTCGACATCGATGCGTTTGGCACCGGAATCAAGGCTGTTTTCCAGCAACTCCTTGATGACCGACGCAGGTCTCTCGACGACCTCGCCCGCCGCAATCTGGTTGGCCAGCCGAGGGCTGAGCAGTTCGATGCGCGCAGCGGTGAGCGGCGCGACGCCTGAGGCCGCCCGGACGTCCACGTCCAGGCTGTCAACGAGAAGATCGGTCATGGCTGAGTCGCGACCTCGGAGCTAGGGATTTTCAGGTCCTGGCCGACGCGCAGCTCATCAGATTTCAGATTGTTGGCATCACGCAACACCGACGGGCTCATGTCGTAACGCGCGGCGAGCATGGACAGGCTTTCACCCGGACGCACTGTGTGGTTGCGCGGCCCTTGTGCCAGCTTGCCGTTATCGCGCAGCCAGGCGATGTAAGTGCCCTGCGGCGGGTTCTGCTGGAAGAACTGGCGCACGCCAGCACTAATCGAACGTGCCAATGCCTGCTGGTGCGGGGCCGAACTGAGCTTGTTGGCTTCGGCGTTGTTGGAGATGAAGCCGGTCTCCACCAGGATCGACGGGATGTCCGGCGACTTGAGCACCATGAAGCCCGCTTGTTCAACCCGCTGTTTATGAAGCGAAGTGACGCGGCCAATGTTGCTGAGGACTTTCTGCCCGACGTTCAGGCTGGACGACAACGACGCTGTCATCGACAGATCCAGCAATACGCCTGCCAGCATCCGGTCTTTATCGTCCAGGCTCACGGCACCGGCACCACCGATCAAGTCGGAACGGTTTTCACTGTCTGCCAGCCAGCGCGCAGTCTCGGACGTCGCGCCGCGTTCAGACAGGGCAAATACCGAGGCACCGAAGGCTGCCCTTGAAGGCGCGGCGTCAGCGTGAATCGACACGAACAGGTCGGCACCCTTGGCTCGGGCAATCTCCGTACGCTTGCGCAGGGGGATGAAGTAGTCGCCGGTTCGGGTCAACTCCGCGCGATAGCCCTTCTCGGCGTTGATCTGCCGTTGCAGTTCTTTGGCAATCGACAGCACCAGGTTCTTCTCTTTCTGCCCGCTACTGCCGGACGCGCCCGGGTCTTCCCCGCCGTGACCGGCGTCGATCACGATCACGATGTCGCGCTTGCCGTTGGGCACCGGGGTGAGTTTGATTTCAGGCTTCGACGGGCTGACCGGCACTGCAGGCGCAGAGGTCGCCGGGGTGCTGGCAATGATGGTCGGTGTCGGGTTGGCGTCAGAGGCCTCATCGAACAGGTCGACCACCAGTCGGTTGCCATATTGCTGGTTGGGCGCCAGGGTGAAGCTCTTGGGGGTCACCGCCTTTTTCAGGTCGATGACCACCCGCAGATCGGTGGGCGTGCGCTGTGCAGAGCGCATGCTGGTAATCGGCGTGTTGGCCATTGGCACATTCAGCGGCCCGGCAAGGGTCGCGCCGTTGATATCAATGACCAGACGATCAGGAGAAGTCAGGGTAAAGACGCTGTGCTGGACGGGTCCGGAAAGATCGAAAACCAGCCGTGTGTTATCCGGTGCACGCCATAAGCGGACACTTCGTACTTGTGACGCTGCCAGCGCATCAACAGCCAGGGCTGTCAAAAGCAGACCCACTACAGTAACCAGCGCGCGAATGCGCATACCTAACCCCATTTCTATTTGAATTCCAACGCCAAAGCGGCACACCAGGTTTCGCCACGCGAGCCCGTCGGGCTCAAAGTCAGTGTCCGACCTTGCGCATGCGGCCTAATGGTAATGGTCAGGTCAGGCTTTGGCAAAAAGCCTGCACCACGTTCGGGCCATTCGATCAGACAAAGGGCGTCCCCTTGCAGGTAATCACGGATCCCCAGGTACTCCAATTCCTCAGGGTCGACCAGCCGGTACAAGTCGAAGTGAAAGACGCGCACGGCACCCAGCTCATAGGGCTCCACCAGGGTAAAGGTCGGGCTCTTGACCGCCCCCACATGCCCCAGACCGCGGATAAGGCCCCGCGACAGTGTGGTTTTACCGGCGCCGAGATCGCCGTCC
This sequence comes from Paucimonas lemoignei, assembly GCA_900475325.1. GTDB lineage: Bacteria > Pseudomonadota > Gammaproteobacteria > Pseudomonadales > Pseudomonadaceae > Aquipseudomonas. Next base: position 844,298 of record LS483371.1, on the reverse strand, counting down.
AGAAAAATAATGCCGACCCCTTGGGTCACTTGGGCAATCCGCGCACCAAAGCTGGTCATGGCCTCTTCGCCGACCACATGCAGCGTTAACTCAGACACGGTTGTTGCTCCTCCAATAACTGACGAATGGCCGGTATCACATCACTGGCCGCCAGCCCGCGGCCCATTTTGCCAATCTGCTCCCCAGCGCTGGCGTGCAGCCAGACGCCCAGGCAAGCGGCATCGAATGGGTTCATTTTTTGCGCCATCAATGCACCAATCAGGCCGGCCAGCACATCGCCCAAGCCGCCCGTGGCCATGGCCGGGTGGCCCCGATCACACAGCGCCAGCCGACCCTCGACATCGGCGATCAGGCTGCCCGTGCCTTTAAGTACGCAGACCGCATTGAATTTATCGGCAAGTGCGCGGGCGGCAGCAGGACGATCGGCCTGAACCTCTTGAGTGCTAATGCCCAGCAGGCGCGCAGCTTCGCCAGGGTGCGGGGTTATCACGCAGCCTCGGGGCAGACTGACAAAACCTTGTGCCAATTGATTGAGGGCGTCGGCGTCCCAGACTTGTGGGCGGTCAGCGTTGGCGGCAGCGGACAGCAGACTGCGCCCCCACGCGGCCTGCCCTAAGCCCGGCCCCACCACCAGCACGCTGGCGGGCTCGATCAGCGCCATTAACTGATTGGCCGAAAGGATGGCGGCGCTCATGACCTCAGGCATGCGGGTCAGCGCCGCGGGGATATGTTCAGCGCGAGTTGCCAGCGTGACCATGCCAGCCCCACTGCGCAACGCGCTCTCGGCAGTCATCAAGGTGGCGCCGCCAAAACCGTGATCACCACCGATCACCAGCACCCGCCCGTACATGCCTTTATGGGCCGTACGAGGACGCGGCACCAGCCGGGGCAGATTGAACGCGTCCAGGCGGGTCGCGCTTGTAGGTATCTGCGCCACGATAGCCGGATCAGCCTGAAGGCCATCGAAGACCAGTTCGCCGATCAGATCGGCAGCGTCTCCGGTCAGTAAGCCCAACTTCAAGCCAATGAAGGTCACCGTCAGATCAGCACGCACTGCGGTGCCCAGGGTTTGCCCGGTGTCGGCGCTGAGCCCGGAGGGAATATCCACCGCCACCACGGGCAGGCTGCTGGCGTTGATGACTTCGATGACCGAGGCGTAAGGCTCGCGCACATCGCCATTCAACCCGGTACCCAGCAGGGCATCCAGTACGATGCCGCGCAGGGGTTGATTCGCCCAAGGCTGAATATCCACGCCAGCCGCCGAGGCCTCGGCATGGGCGGTCGCTGCATCGCCGTGCAGTGCAGCCGGATCGCCCACGGCAAATACTTGCACGAGCCAACCGGCCTTGCGTGCCAGACCGCCGACCAGATAGCCGTCGCCCGCGTTATTGCCACGCCCGGCAAGCACCGTCAATTCATGGGCATCGGGCCATTGGCGACGCAATGCGCGCCAGGTAGCGTGAGCGGCGCGCTGCATCAATTCCATACCAGGAGTACCCGCCGCGATGAGGCGCGCATCAAGGTCGCGGACCTGCGCAGCGTTGTACAGCGCGTCGGGTAATTGGGGTTTCGTGATGACCATGCGTCTCTAGGCTCCGATGTCTGGCAGAATTATACGCACCTCCACCCGGTTTCTCCTTGCGCATGCCCGTTATAACTGTCGATCCACCCAACACCGTAGACCTTGTCACCCTTGCGCAATCGATCAAGGAGTGGGGCCGCGAGCTGGGCTTTCAGCAAGTCGGGATCGCCGGGCTTGATCTGGCCGAACACGAGCAGCACCTTGAGCGCTGGCTTGAGGCGGGCTATCACGGCGAGATGGACTATATGGCAGCGCACGGCAGCAAACGTTCGCATCCGGACGAACTGGTGCCGGGCACGCTGCGCGTGGTGTCCCTGCGTATGGATTATCTGCCCGGCGACACCGAGATGACCCAGCGCCTGACCGAACCGGAAAAAGCCTACGTGTCGCGCTACGCCCTGGGCCGCGACTATCACAAGCTGATCCGCAAACGCGTGCAGCAACTGGCCGAACGCATCCAGCAGGCGATCGGCCCATTCGGCTATCGCGCCTTCGTCGACAGCGCTCCGGTACTGGAAAAAGCGATTGCCGAACAGGCCGGCTTAGGCTGGATCGGTAAGAACACGCTGGTGCTGAACCGCAAGGCCGGGAGTTTTTTCTTCCTCAGCGAGCTTTTCGTTGATCTGCCCTTGCCCTTGGACGCCCCACACGCTACCGAACATTGCGGGCGCTGCACCGCCTGCCTGGACATTTGCCCGACCGCTGCGTTTGTCGGGCCTTATGTGCTGGATGCCCGGCGTTGTATTTCCTACCTGACCATCGAGCTGAAAACCGCGATCCCGGAAGAGCTGCGTCCGTTGATTGGCAATCGGGTGTTTGGGTGCGATGACTGCCAGATCGTTTGCCCCTGGAATCGCTTCGCGCGGCCGACTGATCAAAGCGACTTCCAGCCTCGGCACAATCTGGACAATGCAGGTCTGGCCGAGCTGTTTATGTGGGACGAGGATAAATTCCTCAGCAACACCGAAGGCTCACCGCTACGCCGCGCGGGCTATGAGCGCTGGTTGCGTAATCTGGCAGTAGGCTTGGGCAATGCGCCCTCGACGATTCCGGTGCTGCAAGCGCTGGAGGCGCGGCGGGACTATCCGTCGGAGTTGGTCAGGGAGCATGTGGAGTGGGCGTTGAAGCAGCATGAGCAGCGAAGAATGCCAACCCCGCAGGATCAATGCTCATCACCCTTATAAACAAACTTCGGCATATTCCAGTTGAAGCGAATCGCCAACAAGCGCAGCAACAAGCCGCCGAACAGGGTGATCAAGATGCTTTGTTCCTGAGGCAATTGCAGGTGCTGGCACAACAGGAAACACCACGCCGCCAGGAATGAAACGCTGGCATACAGCTCGCGTCGAAACACCAGCGGGATGTCGTTGCAGAAAATATCCCGCAGGATGCCACCAAACACCCCGGTGATGACCCCGCAAACCGACGCCACCAGCAAGCCGGTTCCGGCCTCAAGCGCGGTCATGCAGCCGATCAGGGTAAAGGCCACCAGACCCAGCGCATCGAGCACCAGAAACAATGAGCGCAAATGCCGCATCAACGGCGCGATGAAAATCGTCAGCAGCGCCGCAACGCTGGTCAAAATCAGGTATTCAGGGTGCTTGACCCAGGTCAGCGGGTAATGTCCCAGCAGCACATCACGCACCGACCCGCCGCCAAGCGCGGTCACGCAGGCAATCAGCACCACACCAAACCAGTCCATGCCCCGCTTGCCCGCAGACAAGGCGCCCGTCATGGCTTCAGCGGTGATGGCGATCAGATAGAGCATTAACAACATGGCGGCGATCCCTGCGACAAAGCCGCGCAGTTTAAGGCAGGCACCAAAAGGGGGCAAAGCTGGAATGCGGCGCCCGCCCTTTCTAACCAAACTGGACACCTGGCAATCGTGCAAACCTGTGGGAGCGAATTCATTCGCGAATGCTGGCGTGAAGGCAATGCATATCTATCGGATGTACTGGCCTCTTCGCGAATGAATTCGCTCCCACAGGTATTCAGCCGAACACTTAAACCTTGATGAAATGCTCGCGATAGAAGCGCAGCTCGGCGATGGATTCGCGGATGTCGTCCAGGGCCAGGTGGGTGCTGCCTTTCTTGAACTTGAGCTCAGGCGACCAGCGGGCGGCCAGCTCCTTGAGGGTGGAAACGTCCAGATTGCGGTAGTGGAAGTAGTTTTCCAGCGCAGGCATGTGGCGATAAAGGAAGCGACGATCCTGGCAGATGCTGTTGCCGCAAATCGGCGAACTGCGCTCAGGCACCCACAACTTGATGAACTCAAGGGTCTCGGCTTCGGCTTGCGCCATGCTGATGGTGCTTTCGCGAACCCGCTGGGTCAGGCCTGAGCCGCCATGCTGGCGGGTGTTCCACTCATCCATCTTCGCCAGGGTTTCATCGCTCTGGTGTACAGCGATCACCGGGCCTTCAGCCAGAGTATTGAGCTCGCTGTCGGTGATGATCGTGGCCATTTCGATAATGACGTCGGTGTCCGGGTCGAGACCGGTCATTTCCAGATCGATCCAGATCAGGTTCTGCTTGTTCTGCATAGTGGGCTCCTCAGCGTAGGCGCGCAGTTTAGCTCACCGCGGCATGCTAGACTCCCCCGCGTTTACTTATTCAGCTGCTTTATCACTCGGAACACCCATGGCCAAACGCCAACTCAATCGTCGTCAAAACTGGCGCATCGAAAAAATTCAGGGCGAGCGCGCCGCCCGCGCCGCCAAACGTGAGTCGCAGACTCTGGAAACCCTCGAGGGCGGTGATCTTGGCCCCGAGCAGACCGGTCTGGTGATCGCGCACTTTGGCGTGCAAGTCGAAGTGGAGGCTCAGGACGGCGAACAGACCGGTCAGGTTTTCCGCTGCCATTTGCGCGCCAACCTGCCTGCTCTGGTCACCGGTGATCGGGTGGTCTGGCGTGCTGGCAATCAGGGCATCGGCGTCATCGTCGCCCAATTGCCGCGTAACACCGAGCTGTGCCGTCCTGACAGCCGCGGCCAGCTCAAGCCGGTTGCAGCCAACGTCGACCTGATCGTGATTGTGTTCGCGCCCATGCCCGAACCCCACGCCAACCTGATCGACCGCTATCTGGTTGCTGCCGAGCATGCGGGTATTCGACCGCTGCTGTTGCTGAACAAATTCGATCTGATCGATGAGCAGAACGCTCCGGCGCTCAACGCCCTGCTGGCGGTGTATCGCACACTGGGTTATCCGGTGCTGGAAGTGTCTGCGCACCATGGTGATGGCATGCAACAGCTGCAAACCCAGCTGGATGGCCACATCAGTGTGTTCGTCGGCCAATCGGGTGTCGGCAAGTCGTCGCTGGTCAACAGCCTGCTGCCGGAAGTCGAAACCCGCGTCGGGCCGTTGTCGGAAGTGTCCGGCCAGGGCACCCATACCACGACCACCGCGCGGCTGTTCCACTTCCCCCGTGGCGGCGATCTGATCGACTCACCGGGTATCCGCGAATTCGGCCTGGGCCACGTCAGCCGCGCTGACGTTGAAGCAGGTTTCATCGAGTTCAACGACCTGATCGGCACCTGCCGCTTCCGTGACTGCAAGCACGACCGGGAACCTGGCTGCGCACTGCTGATCGCCCTGGAAGAAGGCCGCGTACAGCAACAGCGCATGAACAGCTACCGCTCGATCATCGCCAGTTTGCCCGAGAGCAGTTACTGAGGAGCAGCTTCAAGCTTCAAGCTTCAAGCGAAGCGTTGCGCGATGAGGGTCAAGACGGTATCTACCGGACACCAAGTCACCGTGGGAGCGACCGGGGTGGCGCTCCACCTTGCTCGCGAAGAGGCCAGTACTCCTGACCTATCTTTCTGGGCTGAAATATTGCCTTCGCGAGCAAGCTCGCTCCCACGGATTCAGGGTTGAACAAAAAAAGCCCGGACTCTCCCAAGTCCGGGCTTTTCTCTTGCAGCTTGAAGCTTGCCGCTTAACCGCTGGAACGCTAGTTCTTCGTCTCTTGCATCTTCAGCGTGCCATCTTCGAACAGGTTCAGCTTCTGCCGGATTTCGTGCGGCTGAGCGTAGGCCTGTGGATCATCCGGCGGCTGGATTCTCGGATTGACTGGCGCAGCCGGTGCAGGCGCAGTGGCCGGGTCTTTGCTCTGGCCGCCCCTGTAAACCTGACTGCCTTCAATACGCTGCATGGCTTTCTTGGTCAGGACCATGATATCGATGCGCCGGTTAATCGGGTTTTGCGGATGGTCGCGGTCATACAGCATCGACGACGCATAACCCACGACCCGCGCAACCTGGTTTTCCGGATAAGTCCCGGCAACCAGCGCCCGACGCGCAGAGTTGGCCCGGTTTGCCGACAGTTCCCAGTTACCGAATTCACCATTACCGACATAAGGTTTGGCATCGGTATGGCCGCTGATGCTGACCTTGTTTGGCACCGCTTTGATGGTGTCAGCCATGGCCAGCAGAATGTCTTCGAAATACGGTTTGAGCCTGGCGCTGCCCAGATCGAACATCGGCCGGTTTTCAGCATCGGTAATCTGGATGCGCAGACCGTCCTGAGTGATCTCGAAGTGGATCTGATCCTTGAATTTCTGCAGGTCCGGGTTCTCGTTGATCTTGTTCTGCAGCTCCTGGAGCAGCAATTCCAGACGTTCCTGCTCAACCTCTTCGGCTTTGGCTTCTGCAGTGTCGGACTCAATAGGCACGTTATCCGGCGTCGGCGTGGATTTGACCTCCGGGTTCAGGGTCTGGTCAGGAGACATTTCCGGCGAGCCGCCCAGGTCAATCACATAGGGCGAGCCGCTGTCCGAGAACCCGACCGGATCCTTGAAGTAACCGGCAATGGCGATCAACTGTTCCGGCGTGGCTGAGGACATCAGCCACAGCACCAGAAAGAACGCCATCATGGCGGTCGCGAAGTCGGCGAAGGCGATTTTCCATGCGCCGCCGTGGTGACCGCCTTCATAGCGCTTGACGCGCTTGATGATTATCGGCTGATTATTTTCCATGACTCAGCGACCGCGAACCGCTTGCTCCAGCTCGCTGAAGCTGGGCCGATGCGCAGGATAAAGAACCTTGCGGCCGAACTCGACGGCCAGCGAAGGCGGCATGCCGGACGCCGATGCAACCAGGGACGCCTTGATGGCTTCGTAGACGTTGAGCTCTTCCTTGGCGTCGTGGGCCAGGGAGGTAGCCAACGGACCGAAGAAACCATACGCCGCGAGAATACCGAAGAAGGTACCCACCAGTGCCGCACCTACGTGGTTACCGATGGCAGCCTTGTCGCCGTCACCCAGGGAAGCCATGGTCACCACGATACCCAGTACCGCCGCGACGATACCGAAACCTGGCATACCGTCAGCAACGCCGGTTACCGCGTGGGAAGGGTGGCCCAGCTCTTCCTTGATGCTTTGCAGCTCCATGTCGAACAGGCCTTCCAGCTCGTGGGGAGCCATGTTGCCGGACGACATGATGCGCAGGTAATCACAGATGTAAGCGGTCATCCGCTCGTCTTTCAGAACCCCGGGGTACTTGGCGAAAATCGGGCTTGCTGACGCATCCTCGATGTCCCCTTCGATCGCCATCATGCCTTCGCGACGGCTCTTGTTGAGGATCTCGTACACCAGCCCCAGCACTTCCAGATAAAACGCATGCGTGAAACGAGTGCTGAACATCTTCAGCGACTTCTTGATCACGTGCATGGTCATGTAGCCAGGGTTGGCCTGCAGGAACGCGCCCAGTGCCGCACCACCGATGATCAACACCTCGAAAGGCTGGATCAGCGCGGCAATTTTGCCGTGGGAAAGGACGTAGCCCGCGAGCACGCTCGCGAAAACCACGATGATGCCGATAATTTTAGCCATAGGTAGAAAGTACTTACTGAGTCGGGTTCAGGGACGTGTGCGGAAGTTCTTGAAACTCTTCTTCTACTTATCGGCATATGTGGGCCAGACTATAGGCAGAAAATCTGAAAAAGCCAGATACCCTCTGAACGGGCTCCCTCAATCGGGTGTCGAAGCCGCGTAGTTGTGCTCACTAGTTTCGCAGTACCCACTGCCTAAAATATTCAGTCGCACAGGCCTGATGCATGCTCCCAGAAACCTCGACACCGCTTGCCGTTCCGAAAACCCTCGACGGCTGGCTCAAGCAACTGGATGGCATTGCGCTGCCGGTGCCGGCCATCAGCCACGGCAAGGTTCGCAGTGCGCTGAACGACAGCTGCCGTTCGTTGCGAGACATCGCGGACCTGATGCAGGACAGCCCGGCGCTGGTACTCAGCGTGATGCGCGAAGCCAACCACCAGAGCACCGGTGTGAGCGAACCGGCCGAAAGCCTGGAAGTGGCCATCACCCGGCTGGGGTTGGCGCGCACCGAGGTGTTGCTCAACAGATTGCCTGCCTTGGAAACGGCAAAAATCCCTGCCACCTTTCGCCAGTTACTGCTGATCAGCCAGCATGCCAGCCAGCAGGCGAATGGCTTGTTTGCCAGCCGCCTGGCGCGGTTGTGGCAAGACATCCATTTGGGCAGCCTGCTGTTTCTGTCCCCGCTTTGGCCCATGGCGCTGGCGCATCCAAAACTGCTGGACGAGTGGGAATTACGCGTTATCCACAAGGGCGAATCCGCACGCAAAGTCGAAACCCAGCTGTTCGGCGTCAGCCTTCTGGAGCTCTGCTTCGAACTCGCGAACTTGTGGCGCCTGCCCATCTGGGTAACCCAGGGTTACAAATTACTGATGAGTGAGCGCCGCCAACTGGTCAAGGCGCTGCACATCGCCCGGGGCAATGACGACCCCTTGCAGCAACAGCAACTGATGGACGCCGACCCGAATCTGCGACGCTGGCTCAACCAACCTGCCAACACCGTGCTGCTGGGCAACGGGCTGGCACTGTCGGCGCAACAGGCCTGGGACAGCCCGCACTGCCTGCGCTGGGAATTGTTGACCAGCCTTTATCTGCAACAAAGCATGGACAGCGTCCAGCAACAGGCGCACCAGAACGCCGTGGCCAGCGCGCGACAGCACATCGACCACGGCTTGTGGCATCCCGCCGAAGCATTGCTCTGGCCTTGGACGACCCGCCGCATCCACAGCAAACTCAAGGCCGCTCCCCCGCCTCCGCCCGAGCTGCTTCAAAGCTGGCGAAAGCAATGCGCCGAACTGTTGATGGACCCTTCGCCATTCAGCAACGCCATGCACTTGACCACCACTGCCCGCGACGCCCTGGTCGCCTGTGGCATGGAACGGGTCATGCTGTTGATGCTCGACAAAACCGCGACCCTGCTGCGGGTTCATCAGATTGCAGGGTTGCGCAGCGAATCCGCGTCACTGTCGCTTTCCATAAAAGAAAGCACTGTGCTTCAGCGCTTGCTCGCGCAGCCCACCCAACTGCGTATGACCCCGGCCAATATCGAGCAATTCTCAGCGCTGCTACCGGGCAATCTCAAAGCGTTATTCCCCGGCAAGCACTGGTTGATCAGATCGCTGAGCAGCAACAGCAAAGTGCTGATGCTGGTGATAGCGGATCAGGGTGGCGGGCCGCTTTCGGAAACTTCTGTGCAGGCTTTCGGGAAAACCTGCCAATGCATCGAGCGGGCGCTGACCAGCTTTAGTGGCCGCAAAGCCTGAGAGCTGAGCTACAATTCGCCACTTTTTATTGGAGGCTGCACATGTCCGTCTTCTCCGGCCTGCCGCTGGTTATCGAGCCGCAGGACCTCAAGGAACGCCTTGAGTCGCCACAATTGATCCTCGTGGATCTGACCAGCCGAACCCGCTACGACGCCGGACACATCCCCGGCGCACACTTTGTGGACCCCAAGCGCACTCAGTTGGGGCTGCCTCCTGCGCCCGGTTTGTTGCCTGCCAAAGCTGACCTCGAAACCCTGTTCGGCGAACTCGGCCACAACCCGGATGCGGTGTATGTGGTCTACGACGACGAAGGCGGCGGCTGGGCCGGACGCTTTATTTGGTTACTGGATGTTATCGGCCATAGCCACTATCACTATGTCGATGGTGGTTTGCTGGCCTGGCAAGCCGCTGATTTGCCGCTGTCCACAGAGGTTCCGACGGCCACAGGCGCGCCTGTCGCCCTGACACTGCACACGGGACCGACCGCCACCCGCGAGTACCTGCAAAGTCGCCTTGGTGCTGATGATCTGGCAATCTGGGACGCTCGTGGCCCCACAGAATATTCAGGCGAAAAAGTCCTTGCGGCCAAAGCCGGGCATGTTCCCGGGGCCATCAATTTTGAATGGACCGCTGGCATGGATCCGGCACGCAACCTGCGAATCCGCGAAGACATCGGCGAAATCCTGACGGGTCTGGGCATCACAGCCGACAAAGAAATCATCACCCACTGCCAGACCCACCACCGCTCAGGCTTCACCTATCTGGTGGCCAAGGCGCTGGGTTACCCGCGAGTCAAAGGATACGCGGGCTCATGGGGCGAATGGGGCAACCATCCGGACACGCCTGTAGAGCGTTGATCGACCGGCACACTTATCAAGAAACGTTTAGGAATAGTGATGAAAGAGCGTCTGTTTATCCTCAGCCAGTATTTGCTGCCGCACCATCTCCTGTCGCGTCTGGCAGGTTGCGTGGCCGAGTGCCGTGTGCGCTGGTTCAAAAATGCATTCACTGCCTGGTTCGCGCGTCGCTATCAGGTCGACATGTCCCAGGCACTGGTTGAAGACCTGGCCGCTTACGAGCATTTCAATGCCTTCTTCACCCGCGCGCTGAAACCCGGCGCACGTCCGCTGGATGAAACCCCGGGCGCGATCCTGTCCCCGGCAGACGGTGCGATCAGCCAGCTGGGCCCGATCGAACAGGGCCGTATCTTCCAGGCCAAAGGCCACAGTTTCAGCGTGCTTGAACTGCTCGGTGGCGATGCCGCCCTGGCTGCGCCATTCATGGGCGGCGAATTTGCCACGGTTTATCTGTCACCCAAGGATTACCACCGCGTGCACATGCCGTTGGCCGGCACTCTGCGGGAAATGGTCTATGTGCCTGGGCGGATTTTCTCGGTCAACCAGACCACTGCCGAAAACGTTCCTGAACTGTTCGCGCAAAACGAACGCGCGGTCTGCATTTTCGACACCGAGCGTGGGCCGATGGCCGTTGTGCTGGTGGGCGCAATGATCGTGGCGTCCATCGAGACCGTATGGGCCGGCCTGGTGACCCCGCCAAAACGTCAGCTCAAAACCTTCCGCTACGATGAGGCCGCCCGCGCGCCGATCCACCTTGAAAAGGGCGCAGAAATGGGTCGCTTCAAGCTGGGTTCCACCGCCATCGTGCTGTTTGGCCCGAACCAGGTGAAGTGGGCCGAGCAGCTCGGAGCAACCTCGCCGGTACGCATGGGTCAGGCCTTGGGGTTGCCTGTCGAAGCCTGACAAGGTAGCAATAGTGGCATGGTGTGCCACTATTTTGGATCTGCGCGGTCTCACTATCGTCCATCTGTCCGCTTAGGCGCGCCAGAGCGCGCCCTTAGGGCTGCGGCAGATGGCTGATGCTGTTAGAGTCCCAGCATCGGCGCTGTAGGATATTTCGCGTTGTATTGACGCAGATATCATCTTCATTAATTGAGAAACGCTATCAATGCGTCGCCCAAGGAGCCGTTCCAGACTGCGTGAAAACGTAGCGAGCGAAGGCAAGACAAGGCAAAAACAGGCGAAAAACGGCCCGGATCGCGTTCGACTCCAGGTGTTCTAAATGGCCATTTTTCGCCGGTTTTTAACGCGGTATTGTTAGCGTAGCGCCGACGGTGCCCAGCTAGCAGTAGTTTTCACACTGTCTGGTTCGGGCCTGAATAGGTAGTTGGAGTAAGCCTGTCACATGAGTAATTTGAGCCTTCCTGTGTTGTTGCGTGTTCCTACGCCGACGCAGTCGAGCCTGACGTTCTGTGAAGCCAATCCCAAGGATCTCAAGCGTTGGATATCGACGCTGCCCAAAGCAAACCTCGGCGAAACCGCCCGCCAGCTTTACCAGAGCCTCACCGAACTCAACCAACTGCTGACGCCTAGCGACAACCGCCTGCAAATGCTCGAACTGCTACGTCCCGAAGTCTATTTCGTGTGCAAGCACCTGGAGCGGCACTTTCTCAATCAGGCGGTGGTCCTCGACGAACGTCCGCGCAAGGTCGCCAACCTGTGCCAAGCGCTGCAAAACCATCTGGCCGTCGGCTACAAACTGATTGTCGAGCGCATCAGTACGCGGCTGACCAAAGATCGCGTGCCGCTGTTGACCACCGCACTGCAACGTGCGGTGCATTGCCTCAACGGCCCGTTGATCCGCGCCACTCAGTTGTATTGCCCGGTGCAGGACGGCCTTTGGGCCGAGCTGCATCAGCTCTACCTGATCGCCAGTCAGCATCAGTTGCAAAACATACCGGTCAATGACGAGCAGGCAGTCCATACCCGCGCGCTGACTGTCGAGCAGACCTACATCATCGGTCTGATGATGGGCTGCTCGCGCTGCAACCAGATGCGCCAGCTCAATATTGGTCGCCTCGCCGAAGTGCTCGATGCCTGGAGCCCATTGGTGCGCCTGCAATCGCCGGTCGACGAGAGCAGCCTGTTCGCGCTTTCCGCCAAACAGGACAAGCCGCCCCTTTATAAATCGCTGTTCTCAGAAGAGCTGCATCCAGGCCTGCTGGGGATAAACACCCAGGCGCTTGCCGCGATGATCAATCGCTATCTGGAGATGCCTGCCGATCAGCGTTCGCAGCTGCCGTTACTGGTGCCGCAAGGGTTCACCACCGAGTTCCTGCAACACCTGGCAGTGGTCTGGGGGGATGTGGCCGAGCGCACCTTTCAGCGCACCGCCGGGCAGGGCCAACTGTCGATATGCATCGGCATGAGTGCCCTGCACTATTATCTGGCGGGCCAGCGGTCTTTCAGCGAAATGCTGCAACTGCCAGTGCCCAAGGCAGCAGAGTTCAAGCTGGAACTGGTCAGCGACAAAACCGATGACCCGTGGGGCAACGCTTTCGACAGTCAGCGCGGCAATACGTCGGAGCACATGCTGCCCTACGAGGAAATCGAGTATCAGCAAGCCGAGGCTGACGGCGGCGAATCGGCCTCCAATGCCCAGCAAGGCTTCCCGACCTTTGATCTGCAGATCGTCAATCACAGCCCCGGCGGTTATTGCCTGGCATGGCCCAAGGAAGTACCGCCGCAGCTGCAGGCGGGTGAACTGCTGGGGATTCAGGATTACGCCGGTCAGGGCTGGAGCATCGCGGTGATCCGTTGGGTACGACAAGTGCGCACCGGCGGCACGCAGATGGGCATCGAGCTGATTGCGCCCCTTGCCCAGCCGTGCGGCTTGCAGATCGTACGTGACGGGCAGAACAGCCCATTCATGCGCGCACTGATGCTGCCGGAGATCCGCGCCATGGAACAGCCCGCGACGATTCTGGCCCCACGCCTGCCCTTCAAGGAAGGCAACAGCGTGATCATCAATATCGCCGGGGAACAATTGCGAGGTTTGCTGGGCACGCAACGCGCCAGCAGTGGCAGCTATAACCAGTTCGAGTACGAAACCTTCGAAGCCCCCACCAATTCCGAAGGCGGCCCGGCCAAGCCTGATCAGGAATTTGATTCGTTGTGGACGTCGCTTTAAAAGCGTGATGAAAACCTGTAGGAGCCAACTTGTATTTCTTTAGCTTCGGCGAATCAAAGCACTGCGCCTTGAATCGAGTAGCAACAACAGCATCCGGGTGCTGCTGAGTCAGGTTCCGTCCTGACGGCCGGGTCACTTTTGGTGCCAAAAGTAACCAAAACCTCTGCGCTGGCGTACGGCCCCCGCTTCGCGGCGGTTCCTTCGCTCCGGCACCGTGGGGCGGGCACGCGCCGACGGGCCATCCATGGCCCAACGGCGCTCGCTCGGCATCCATGCCGAGCGACCCACCCCACGGCACCTCCACTCAGCCTCCCGACGCGCATTTTGCGTCGTCTGTGAAATCGTGGCAGGAAAAGCAAAAGCCAAAGCAAATCTGCCGGCTGCTTCGCAGATTTTTTAGCATCACTTTCTTCTTGGCCCACACACACTGCTTTTGATTCTGGAGGCGTGCGCAAAACGTATGGGCGACACAAATTGCGACTTGTGGCCGGCCGAGCGCAGGTATTGCGCAGTGGGCAACCCGGCATGGATGCCGGGTTAGCCGCACCGGGCCATGGATGGCCCATTGCGGCGGCCCACGGAGCAATGCCGGAGCGAGGGAAGTCTGAGCCTTGGCGAAGACCCGGACAAAGGAGCGGGAGCGTTTTGCTTACTTTTGCGCTGTTCAAAAGTGAGGCGCCGTAAGGGCGCAAAGGTGAATTAGCGTCACCTCCGCTGCCGGATATGCATGGTTTTAGAGCTCTCCCAACAGAGTACCTACAAGGGCAGGGTCTATCAGCCCCGCCCTTCCCGATCCCGAACGCCCAACAGATACAGCACGCCATCCAGACCCAGTGTGGAGATCGCCTGTTTCGCAGACTGCTTCACCAACGGCTTGGCCCGGAACGCAACGCCCAGCCCGGCAATCGCCAGCATCGGCAAGTCGTTGGCGCCGTCGCCTACTGCAATGGTCTGCTCCAGGCTCAAGCCTTCCTTCGCCGCCAGTTCACGCAGCAAGTCAGCCTTGCGCTGAGCATCGACAATCGGCTCGACCGCCACCCCGGTGCACTTGCCATCCACGACTTCCAGCTCGTTGGCGAACACATAATCGATGCCCAGCCTGGCCTGGATCTGCCTGGCAAAGTAAGTGAAGCCACCCGACAGAATCGCGGTCTTGTAGCCCAGACGCTTGAGTTCGGCGAACAGGTTTTCCGCGCCCTCGGTCAGGCGCAGCGAGGCGCCGATTTCATCGAGCACACTGACGTCCAGGCCCTTGAGCAAGGCCATGCGCTCTTTGAAGCTGGCACGAAAATCCAGCTCGCCGCGCATCGCACGCTCGGTGATTTCCGAAACCCGATCACCCACGCCGTAAGCCTTGGCCAACTCGTCGATGACTTCTGCTTCGATCAGCGTCGAGTCCATGTCAAACACGGCCAGACGCCGATTGCGGCGGAACAGCGAATCCTGCTGGAACGCGATATCGATGTTCAATTCCTGAGCAACGCCGAGGAATTCGGCCTGCAACGCCTTGGCGTCGGCAGGTTCGCCGAGCACTGAAAATTCGATGCACACTTTACTTTTGTCAGTGGGAGCATCCAGCGGCGTACGTGCAGACAGGCGATCAATCTTGTCGATATTCAGCCCGTGCTGAGCAGTAATGGCCGTCACGCGCTGCAATTGCTCGGCGGTGACTTTGCGGCTCAACAGCGTAACGATGTGTCGGGCCTGACCCTGGTTTTCGACCCAGCGCTGGTAATCGTCTTCCGATACCGGCGTCACGCGCACCTGCTGATCCAGGCTGGAGGCAGTCGACAGCAGCTTTTTGAGAACCTGGGCGCCCTGCTCGGTGCCTGGAATTTCCACCAGGATGCCGAACGACAAGGTGTCGTGGATCACCGCCTGACCAATGTCGAGGATATTCACCTCACCTTGGGCGAGCACGCCAGTGATGGCCGAAGTGAGACCGGGACGGTCTTCACCGGTGATGTTAATCAGGACGATTTCGCGCAAGGGACACCCCAGCAGTGGAAAAAAAACGCATTCTAACTACTTTCAGTGACCATCGGGCACAGGCAGCGCTTTGCCGCTACAGGGTCGGTCGTTATACTGCGCGCGAACTTCACCGAAAGAGCCGTGCTCTGTGAACCGGCCCACGCCAGTTAAAACCGATAATTTCTTCCTGCTCATCTTCCGTGCACTGCGCCATCGCCGTGTCCCGATTGCTTTGCGCATTGCCAGCCATAACGTGATCCTGGTCGCTTTGGCGCTGGTGATTTACGCCGGCGTCATGGGTTTGCAATTCAAGCAGGCCATGCATGAGCAGGCCGATGCGCTGGGCCAGGCGTTAACCACGCAAACGGCGACCTCTGCCACAGAGCTGCTGGTGTCCAACGACATCCTCAGCCTCAACGTGTTGCTGGGTAACCTGGTCAAGAACCCGCTGGTGGCGCATGCCGCGATCTACAGCGTGGATAACCGCATCCTTGCCGAAGCCGGTCAGCGCCCGAAAAACGGACTGTTGGGCGAAGCCGAGGGGCTGTATGAAATCAAGATCACGTTCCAGGATGTAATGGCGGGGCACCTGCGCATCAGCCTGGACATGTCGCAGTTCCAGCAACCGATGACCATCAGCTTGCAGAGCATGGGCATTCTGGCCGGGATCCTGCTGGCACTGGCGCTGGCCTTGAGCTTGCGCCTGGGTCGCCATATTTCCACGCCCCTGCTGCAATTGCGGGTGTGGCTGCGCGATATCGACCCGTACACCCCGGCTGTCGAACGCCAGGATGAAATCGGTGATCTGGCCCGCCAGCTGCGCACTTCTTTCGCACCGCCCATGCCGGAACCCGAGCCTGAGCCGGAGCCTGAATACGCCGAAGAGCCGTCCGAAGATGATCCTTATCTGGATGCGGACGACGAGCCTGAGCCGCCAGTTACAAAGGGTCGCGGTCAGCGCGAGCCGGGCTTTGACGAGGCGCCGAAAACGCCACGCCTGCCAGCCCCGCTAGTGCAGCGCCGTCTGGTGGCCGAGGAAGATGAAGAAGACGACGGTGAAGACCCGTTCGCCGATCTGCGTGACAGCACCAGCCCGGCACCGGTGGTCAGCAAAGCCGCCGTTGTTCCGAGCACGCCTCAGCCAAGTGCGGTACTGGCCGTGCAGCTGGGCTCCCAGGATCAGCTGCGTCGCCTGCCCCGCGCTCGACTGACTGATCTGCTGCAGCGTTATCGCGACTGCCTTGATCAGGCGTCCTCGCTGTACGAGGGCGAGCTGCACACTCTCAATGACGGCAGCACCCTGATGCTGTTTCACTTCCAGGAAAGCGGCGACGACTACCTGACCAACGCCATTTGCTGTGGCGAGTTGTTGCGCGCCCTGAGCCATGCGTTGCAGATAGAAGTCGCTGACAGCGGCATCACCCTGCAATTGCAACTGGGCCTGACATTGGGTGAAGGCCTGGCGGGTCTGAGTCAGATCGACCTGCTGCTGACCGAAACCGCGCAGGATGCGTTGGCCCTGTCGCAGCACAGCCGCAATCTGCTGCTGGTAGAGCGCAAGATCAACGACGACGCACTGGTTCGCCAGCGCGCCCGTATCCGCCCTATCGCCAGCCCGGAAGGCGCTTGCTGCGTAGAGCGCCTGATGGAGCCTTACCCCTCGATGCTCGAACGCCAACTGGCACGCATGCACGAGACCCGCAAGGCGTAGCAGCCAAAGGTTGCGAGCGGCTCTGGCCACTGTTCTGTGGGAGCGAACTCATTTGCTCCCACAGAATGTATCTGACGCACCCCATTCGCAGCCTGCGGCAGCTCCTACAGCCTCCGAGCTTTTCGAGACACACCTGAATGCGATTCGCCTGACACCCCTCAGTCCAACCGTGGGAGCGAATTCATTCGCGAAAGCGGTCTACCTGGTTAAGCCCTGGTGCCTGACACTACGCCTTCGCCAATGAATTCGCTCCCACAGGATGTGTCTGACGCACCGCTATTCCAGACACACCACCGCACCTGAGTGCGATTTGCCTGACCCCCTGCAGCCCAACTGTGGGAGCGAATTCATTCGCGAAAGCGGTCTACCTGGGTGAGCATCAGAGCCTGACACTACGCCTTCGCTAATGAATTGGCTCCAACAGGTTCGTCGGCGATCTCATACAGGCCGACTCTCCCAATCGACCGCCCACAAAAAAGCCCGCATCGCTGCGGGCTTTTTATTGCGTGCCGGTTAGAAACGGAACACTTCAAGGTCGGTGCGTATCGGAGAAGCCATGGGGATCTTTGGTTTGTCCGGCTCTTTAGCACGGGCTACCGGAGCCTTTCTCGGCTCTTCCACAGGCGCCCAGGAAATCGGTTTCACCGCAGAGCTCAACTGATCGGCCAGGCGCTGCAGCAACACACCCTGCGCGCGGACCTGATCGGCGGAGGTGCCCGCATGCAGCTCTTCCAGGTGAATGATGCGGCTGTCACGTACCTGACCCTTGCGGTCCAGCAAGCGCCATTGGGCATCCAGAATCGCCGGTTGTTTAGTACCCGAATCCAGACGCGTGATGGACAAGACGACTTGTACATCGGGGCTGAAATTGGCAACCGCCGGAGCCAGGACTACGCGCTGGCTGTCGAGCTTCCACGCCAGTTGGCGTAGCAGCAATTGATCAATGTCCGAAGAGAGACTGCCCGCCCAGCGACCATCGGTCGAAGCAGTCAGGCTGCCATCGGGTTGGCGTTGCAGCAGCGTTTCGCGCTGCAGGTAGTCGGCCACCGAAACAGGGCCAAGCAAAACAGCCAGCCCGGTCGTGCGCGTCGGTAGGCCAGGCGTTCCACTGTCCAGCTGATAAAGCGCGGTCGGCTGGTGCGTACTGCAACCGGCCAGACCCAAAACACCGGTCATCAACAAAACAACGGGAAGGCGTAAAAGATTCATCATCCCATCCAGGTGGCAGCCGCAAGGCGATCCACAGTGTAAATACTCACAAATTCGTGCAGGCACTCAGCCACGCTGGCACCTCGAGACGTCATATCATCCGTGAATATGCGCTATGACTCCAGCGATTATGCGTCGATCTTCGTGGCAAAACGAAGACCGATAGCTCTAAATCGCCATTAAGAGGCGTTTTCCACCAACAGCGCGTCGACCCGCTGGAAGCCACGAGGCAACTTGTTACCCCGCCGACCGCGCTCGCCCTTGTAATGTTCAAGATCATCAGGCTTGAGCGAGAGGTTGCGTTTACCCGCCTGCAAGACCAGGGTCGCGCCCTGCGGGATCACCGCAACGTCGGTCACATATTCCTCGCGGCTGGCGACCCGATCACCCGGCACACCAATGATCTTGTTGCCTTTGCCTTTGCTCAACTGGGGCAGATCACTGATCTTGAAGATCAGCAGACGACCTTCTGTGGTCACCGCCGCCAGCCAATTCTGCTCACGATCCGCCACTGGACGCGGCAGCATGACCTTGGCGCCTTTAGGCAGGCTCAACAGCGCCTTGCCCGCCTTGTTCTTGGCTTGCAGATCCTCACCCTTGACCACGAACCCGTAACCGGCGTCCGAGGCAATCACGTACAGCGCGTCGTCTTCAGGCAACAGCACGCATTCGAAGGTCGCGCCCGGTGGTGGTTGCAGCTTGCCGGTCAACGGCTCGCCCTGGCCACGTGCAGACGGCAGCGTATGCGCGGCCAGCGAGTAACTGCGCCCAGTGGAGTCGATGAACACCGCATATTGGTTGGAACGTCCCATGGCGGCGGTCTGGAAAACATCACCCGCCTTATAAGAAAGACCGGTCGCGTCGATGTCGTGGCCCTTGGCCGAACGGACCCAGCCCTTCTCCGACAGAACGACCGTGACTTTCTCGTTAGGCAGGAGGTCGTGCTCGGTCATTGCCTTGGCTTCGGCGCGCTCCACGATGGGCGAGCGGCGATCATCGCCATAGGTTTCGGCGTCCTTGATCAGTTCGCTGCGCACCAGCTTCTTGAGCTTGGCTTCGCTGCCCAGCAGCGCCATCAGCTTGGTACGTTCTTTATTCAGTTCGTCCTGTTCGTTGCGCAGCTTCATCTCTTCAAGCCGTGCCAACTGACGCAAGCGCGTATCGAGGATGTAATCAGCCTGGATCTCGCTCAGCTCGAAGCGCTCGATGAGCCTGGCTTTCGGATGCTCCTCGGTGCGGATGATGTGGATCACTTCATCCAGGTTGAGATAGGCAACCAGCAAACCGTCCAACAGGTGCAGACGACGCTCGACCTTATCGAGACGGAATTGCAGGCGGCGGCGCACCGTGCGTACGCGGAACTCCAGCCACTCCACCAGCAATGCCCGCAGGTTTTTCAGCTGCGGTTTGCCGTCCAGACCAATGATGTTGATGTTGACCCGGTAGCTGGATTCCAGATCGGTGCTGGCGAACAAGTGCTGCATCAGTGCTTCGTGGTCGACACGGCTGTTCACCGGGATGATCACGATGCGGCACGGGTTTTCGTGGTCGGACTCATCGCGCAGGTCGGCAACCTGCGGCGCTTTGGAAGGTTTGGCCTGCATCAGTGCGGCAATCTGCTCCAGCACCTTGGCACCGGACACCTGATGCGGCAGCGCCGTGACGATGATGTCGCCGTCTTCAATGTGGTAAACCGCGCGCATGCGCACCGAGCCCTTGCCGGTTTCGTACATTTTCAGCAGGTCGGCGCGCGGCGTGATGATTTCCGCTTCGGTCGGGTAGTCCGGACCCTGGATATGTTCAACCAGTTGCTCGACGGTGGCCTTGGGCTCATCAAGCAGGCGCACGCACGCAGTCGCGACTTCACGCAGGTTGTGCGGCGGCACGTCAGTGGCCATGCCAACGGCGATGCCAGTGGTGCCATTGAGCAGAATATTCGGCAGCCGTGCTGGCAAGACCGCAGGCTCGTCCAGGGTGCCGTCGAAGTTCGGGACCCAGTCCGCCGTGCCTTGGCCCAGTTCGCTGAGCAGCACTTCGGAATAACGCGACAACCGCGCTTCGGTGTAACGCATGGCGGCGAAGGATTTCGGATCATCCGGCGCACCCCAGTTACCCTGGCCGTCCACCAGCGTGTAGCGATAGCTGAACGGTTGAGCCATCAGGACCATGGCTTCGTAGCACGCCGAGTCGCCATGGGGGTGGAACTTGCCGAGCACGTCGCCGACGGTACGCGCCGACTTCTTGTGCTTGGAGTCAGCGTCCAGGCCCAACTCGCTCATGGCGTAGATGATGCGTCGTTGCACAGGCTTGAGGCCGTCGCCGATATGCGGCAGGGCACGGTCCATGATCACGTACATGGAGTAGTTGAGGTAGGCCTGTTCGGTGAAGTCAGCCAGTGATCGGCGTTCTACGCCATCCAGGCTGAGGTCAAGGGAGTCGCTCATGCGTGCCTCATTATTTCGTCGTCTGGCGCAGCAGCATGGTGCCGCCGCGCTGGGTGAATTCGAGTTGTTTCATAGCGCTCATGCCCAGCAGCACTTGTTCGCCGTCCAGACCGGGCACCACCAGGGCGCGCACGTTGTTCAGGACGATGTCGCCTAGTTGCAGGTGTTCGATGGACGTTCGAAAGCCCTGGCTGCGGCCGTTGGCGGTGCTGACCCACACAGGCGCACCGCGCTGTAACTGCAAGGTATCAGCCACCTTGCCCGGAATCGCCACATCGGTAGCGCCCGTATCCAGCAAAAACTGCACGGGCTGATCATTGATCTTGCCCGAGCTGACGAAATGCCCTTGGCGATTTCCCACCAATTGCACTTCGATATAACCCTCACCGTGTTGCGAGGTGACCACCGCGTTGGGGTTTTCCTGACGGTCTTCCCACTCGCCAAAGTAACGTGTTGCCAGAAACAGCGCTGCGGCCCAGGCCAGGATCATCAACACCTTGCCCGCACGCTTGCCGGGAAGTTGCTGGCTCATGGCCGCTCGCCCCAGCCACCTGCCGGTGCCGCGAAACGCCAGACAATCGGGCGTTTCTCGCCATCAGCGCGCTCACCAAAATTGTTATCCACACCCACCCAGGCGCCCGTCTCGTCGACCACCAGCGCTTCAGTCAGGCCATAACGTTGATCGTAGAGCCGATTGGGTTTGAGCGCTTCTGCGGAAAACGACCAGCAGCGTTCATTGGCGCCGGTTTGCAGGGTACGGCGACAGATGCGATAGGCCGATCGCTCCAGGGCGTAGAGCTTGCCGTTGAACAGCGACAGGTCGGCGAAATCCCGAGACACCGACTTGCCTCCCACCTGCGGCGGCAAGACTTCTTTGCCGGGCTCGGTGCGCAACACGCAACTGTCTTTGCAGCGCCAGGTGTCATTTTCACGGCTGACCACCAGTAACCCGCGCTGATCCCGCTCGGCAGCCAGCCATAAGCGATTGCCGTCAGGGCTGATCGCCAACCCTTCATAAATGGCATTGAAATGTTGCAGCATGCCCTTGGCCCGGGCCTGAGACACCAGTTCCGAAGGCAGTGTCAGCCAGACCGGCGCCCCATCGACAGGGACTTTGAGCACTTCGGCATAGGCTTCGCTGACCAGGTATTTGTTGCCCGCGGCATCGCAACTGATGCCCTCGAAATCCAGACTGCCACCGCGCACGATGGACGAGAGCTGGGCCAGGGAGCGCAAGTTGACCGGCAAATCACTCTCCGGCGCAGGCGGAACCGCCATCGCCTGCGGCTCGGCCTGCCAGATGGTGTGCGTGGTATCCAGGCTATAAATCAGCTCGTCGTCGCGATCGGAAACCGTCCACAGACGGCCATTGCACACAGCCAGACCAGAGAGATTGCCGCCGACCATGCCGTCGACGGGATGCTCGGAGACCAGTGCCAATTGCTCCAGAGGTGCGGCGACAGCCGGGGCCACCAGCGCAATCGCAAGCAGCCCCGCCCACGCAGCTTTTCTGCAGGACACCAGGGTGTCTGGCATCAAGTCAGGACCTCGGCGAGGTTGCCTTTGGACTCCAGCCAGCTTTTGCGGTCGCCAGCGCGTTTTTTGGCCAGCAGCATGTCCATCATTTCCGAGGTCGCGGCGAAATCGTCCAGGGTCAACTGCACCAGACGGCGGGTGTTGGGGTCCATGGTCGTTTCGCGCAGCTGCGGCGGGTTCATTTCGCCCAGGCCTTTGAATCGCGTGACCTGCGGCTTGCCGCGTTTCTTCTCGGCCACCAGACGATCAAGAATCCCGTCGCGCTCGGCTTCATCCAGCGCGTAATAGATGTCTTTGCCCAAATCGATCCGGTACAGCGGCGGCATGGCGACATACACGTGCCCCGCGTCCACCAACGGGCGGAAATGCTGGACGAACAAGGCGCACAGCAGGGTCGCAATGTGCAGCCCGTCGGAGTCGGCGTCGGCGAGGATGCAGATCTTGCCGTAACGCAGCTGGCTCATGTCTGCCGCACCCGGATCAACACCGATGGCCACGGCAATGTTGTGCACTTCCTGGCTGGCCAGGACTTCTCCGCCATCGACTTCCCAGGTGTTGAGGATCTTGCCGCGCAACGGCAGGATCGCTTGAAACTCTTTATCCCGCGCCTGCTTGGCCGAGCCGCCAGCGGAATCACCTTCCACCAGAAACAGTTCGGAACGCATCGGGTCTTGCCCGGCGCAGTCAGCAAGCTTGCCGGGCAATGCCGGGCCTTGGGTGATGCGCTTGCGCTCGACCTTCTTGCTGGCCTTGAGGCGCCGACCGGCATTGTTGATTGCCAGTTCGGCCAGCTGCATGCCCAGATCGGAGTGCGCATTGAGCCACAGGCTGAACGCATCCTTGACCACGCCAGAGACAAACGCTGCCGCCTCACGGGACGACAGACGCTCCTTGGTCTGGCCAGAGAATTGCGGCTCCTGCATTTTCATCGACAGGACGAAAGCAATCCGCTCCCAGACGTCTTCAGGCGCCAGCTTCACGCCACGCGGCAACAGGTTGCGGTATTCGCAGAACTCACGCATCGCGTCCAGCAAGCCCTGACGCAAACCGTTGACGTGGGTACCGCCTTGCGCCGTGGGGATCAGGTTGACGTAGCTTTCCTGCACGCTGTCGCCACCTTCCGGCAGCCAGAGCAACGCCCAGTCGACGGCTTCTTTATTACCGGCAAAACTGCCGCAGAACGGCTCATCCGGCAGACGCAGGAAATCGCTGACCGAATCCTGCAGATAAGAGCGCAGGCCGTCTTCGTAGTGCCACTCGACCTTCTCACCGCTGGCTTTGTCTTCGAAGCTGACCAGCAACCCCGGGCACAGTACGGCCTTGGCCTTGAGTACGTGCTTGAGGCGGCTGACGGAAAACTTCGGCGTATCGAAGTATTTAGGGTCCGGCGCGAAGTACACGCTGGTCCCGGTGTTGCGCTTGCCGACTGTACCGACCACGGCCAGCTCCGAGGCCTTGTAGCCGTCGGTGAAGGTCATTTCATATTCGCTGCCGTCGCGCTTGACCCGCACCTTGACCAGGGTCGACAGCGCGTTGACCACCGAAATACCCACACCGTGCAGGCCACCGGAAAACTGGTAGTTCTTGTTGGAGAACTTGCCGCCCGCGTGGAGTTTGGTGAGGATCAGCTCGACGCCGGAAACGCCCTCTTCCGGGTGGATGTCCACGGGCATGCCGCGGCCGTCATCGGAGACTTCCAGGGAGTTATCGGCATGCAGAATGACCTGCACCGATTTGGCGTGGCCTGCCAGGGCTTCGTCGACGCTGTTGTCGATGACTTCCTGGGCAAGGTGGTTCGGCCGCGAAGTGTCGGTGTACATGCCCGGACGCTTGCGAACCGGGTCGAGGCCCGAGAGGACTTCGATGGCGTCTGCGTTATAAGAGCTAGCGCTGGGAGTGGCCATGGGGTCTCGTCATCAGTTATTCATGGGGTTACGGGGCATTCTTGTTTCACTATGCCGCTCTACCCTGTGGGAGCGAATTCATTCGCGAAGTGGCCGGGACATCCCAAAGAGATTCGTCTGCATGGCATCGGATTCGCGAATGAATTCGCTCCCACAGGGGCATACATGTGTCTGGTTACAGCTTCGATACATCCACAGCTTGCAACAACTCAGGGGCAAATCCGGCAAAACTCAACAGGGCCGGCAGACGCTCTGCAAAACCTTGAAAGCTGTGATCGCCGCCTGCCTGGATACGCAACGCGCAGGCCCGGTAAAACGCTTCTGCGCGCCGATAATCAAGGGTTTCGTCGCCTGTCTGCAACCACACCTGATAACGCTGCGAATCTTGCGGCGCAGGCACCTGCAACTCGGCCAGCGCGTGCACGTGATCGTGGGTCAATTCCCAGGTTTGGCCTGTGTAAAAATTCTGCTGGGTGCCGACAAATCCATCGAACAACTCATGCGGATTGACAGCCGGGTTGATCAGCACGGCCTTGAGGCCATGACGCTCTGCCAAATGAGTCGCATAGTAGCCGCCGAGGGAGCTGCCGACCAGCAGCGGTCGACCAAGCTCGGCAATAGCTTCCTCAAGCTGCACCATGGCCTGGCGCGGATGATGATGCAATTCGGGGACACGCACGTGCTCGCTCAGCCCCAGCGACTGCATCAGCGCTATCAGCTGGGTGGCTTTTTTCGACAGCGCCGAGCTGTTCAGGCCGTGGATATAAAGCAGAGAGGGTTTTTCGGTGTTCACGCCATCCGCTCCTGGCACTCTGAGAGGTGCAAAGCCGCGCAGTTTACAGGGACTCCCCGCGAAAGACTCACTTACGTCTGCTTCAGGGCAAAAGATCAGTAACCGTCGCCGCCGTAGTCCACCTCAAAATCGAAGCCGACCACCCGAGAGACGCCGGTTTCAAGCCGCCCGTCCTCATGCAGACGCAGCCAGCGGTAACCAGGCGCGGTGGTGTCGACCTTGAAATCGACACTGCCCGGCGCAAACTGAATACAGGTGGACGGCGACGCCAGCAGTCTCACGTCATTGCGCATCTGGTCATATTCCTGATGAACATGCCCCCAAAGCACCGCTCGCGCTTGCGGAAATCGCTCCAGCACCGCAAACAATGCTTCCGGATTGCGCAAGCCGATGGGGTCCATCCACGCACAACCGATGGGGACCGGGTTGTGATGCATGCAGACAAGATGATGCCGCTCCGGCGCTTCGCTCAGGGCCTGCGCCAACAGCTGTAACTGCTGATCCTGCAAGTAACCGGGCACTGACCCCGGCACCGAGGAATCCAACAGGGTCACGCGCCAGTTGCCGATATCGATCACCGGGTCGAGCAAATCACTCTGCTGCGCGGCCAGGTGCATCTCAACGGACTCATCATGATTGCCCGGAAACCAGCGCTTGGGCGCGTCAATCTGATCACTCAGCCGCCGAAACGCCTCGTAAGACTCAACACTGCCGTCTTGCGAGACATCGCCACTGGCAACCAGCAAATCCACCTGCGGCTGCTCGGCCAACACCAACTCGATGACTTTCTGCAGACTCTCACGGGTTTTCATGCCCAGCAGCGTGCCGTCCGCTGTGGCGAACAAATGGCTGTCGGACAGCTGGACCAGCAGGACTGAATCTTTAACGGGATCGTTCGGCAAAGGCCATCTCCTTGGGCAGAGTCTGGCGATTATGGTGGGTAGCTGACGGGTGGGCAAATCCGGGAATGAGTGATGGGTCGCAGTTATCGGTTTCGGTCAGCGTCTGCCTCGGTTCTTGAATACCCTGGAGAGTGCGTAGCCACCCATCAACATACCAACCCCTGCACTGAGCAACAGATAACCAAGCCCGTCCTCATAAGACCTGCCCTCCCATAACAAGGCCAACGTTATAAGCAGGCCATACAGACCTAAAAGCGCGCCCATTAACCCGCCCAACAACCACCCCCACGAAATATAACGCCCTAACCACCCTCCCAGAAAAAAACAAGAAACACTGAATACATAAAGGACCATTGGTGGAATATCGAGGCCACCTATATGATTCAGTACATTAATAAACACCAAAAAAGTGGTACCCAGCAGGAAGCTGCAGATAATCATCTTCAGCGCAGACATTTTCATTGCCACCTTGTCGGACAGTTACTGAGAATGGCCTCATTGGCACCACCAGCATTAAATATCTCTTCGACATAGGAGACGCAGTTATTGGGTACTCCAAGCCAAAGCCAGCGTCCAACACTCAGTTCTTCTAGCTTCTGCTGAGCCCCTTCTGGATTAGACAACGGTACCAGGCGACGAAAAATCTCCCTTTTACCTCCCTCCGTAATGTAGCGCCTATAGCCGGACTCCGTCATGTAATAGGGGCGATTAAAAGGACCCGCAATATGAAAGTAGAAGTTGCCTGCCTTCAGCAGCGCATGACCACAAAAATTAGGGCCATCGCCGCTGACAACCACCAGCCAAGTGCAATGCCATGCAAAGGGAACAACTCTGCATTGATCCAAATGTATTCCGACATAATTCATTCCAAAAACCTACCACAACAGCCAAAGGAGCTAATTTAGCTAATGAGATATGCAGAATAAATAGGACACAGTCGACAAACAGAAACTTTGAGAAACTTCCTACATTCAGAACCGGACACTTCCCACTCAGCATCACGTTCATACCGGCCGCAATAGACTTCAGCGCACCACTTCAAACTCATGCCCACAAGCGAGGCAATGGCTCAGCCACTCCCCTAAAAACAGATTCAGCTGAGCCTTTTCATCCGGCTGGTGCATTTCCGCATTGGGATACGGATAGATACCCCGGAAACGCCGGGCATGTTCGGCGCCGATGACTTCGGCCATACGTGCATCGTGGTAGACCTGCACTTCCAGGCTCGGCACCGGCAGCCAGGGCAGGCTGTGTTCCTGGCGCACTTGCAAGGTGGTGGTGTAGGGGCAATCGAGCAGCACTTCAACCGCCAGCACGCCGAGCATTTGATCACCCTGGGTGACGGCAACCCGGCGTGAGCGTTGGGCGTTGCGCATGTCCGGCAGCAAACGCATCAAGCGCGCATAGTTGGCCTCGCAGGCCGCTTGCAGCCCGGCAAGGTCAACTCGGTAGCGCTCGCGCATCAGATTCACGACCATAACCCCCTGACTTCGGTGCGGTTCAATGCCAGCCATTGCAGGGCAATGATTGTCGAGGCATTCATGATTCGCCCATCGCGCACGGCCTGCAGTGCATCGTCAAATGACCACACCGTGACACGAATATCTTCGCCTTCGGACTCCAGCCCGTGCAATCCCCCAGCGCCTTCACTTTCACAGCGCCCCAGAAACAGATGAACGAATTCATCACTGCCACCAGGTGACGGAAAGTATTTGGTGATCGGCCAAAGGGCACTGAAGACAATCCCAGCTTCCTCTTCTGCTTCGCGGTGAGCAACTTCTTCCGGCTGCTCAGCCTTGTCGATCAAGCCAGCCACCAACTCGATCAACCAGGGGTTGGCGGTCTTTTCAAGCGCACCAACCCGGAACTGCTCGATCAACACCACTTCATCGCGTTTGGCGTCATACGGCAGCACGCACACCGCGTCGTGACGCACGAACAATTCGCGACTGATTTCCTTGCCCAAGCCCCCGGCGAACAGCTCGTGACGCAGGAAGAACTTGTCCAGTTTGTAGAAACCCTGGAAGCAGTTTTCGCGCCTGGTGATTTCAACGGCAGTCGGGGTCGATCGGGTTGGTTCAGTCATGGGGTTCTCGCTTCGGGCAAATCGTAACGTGACGCCATCCTAACGCGCATCGCCAATCAGATGCAGCCCCCTTGAAGATGCAGGGTAGACGGCCACTAGCGAAACGAACTCTAATCCGCCCAGTGGCGAACCGATGTTCCTGTTTGCAGTCCAAGCAGCCTGAACTCGAACAACGTAACCGTCTTCATTGCCCTCGCAAAGGATCAACATGTCGTTATTGAGGATCGCTTCACTGGCTTGCCTGGCACTCATGCTGGGCGCTTGTCAGAGCCTGTTCCAACCTAATTTCCGTGCGCCGCTGCAAGTCCAGCGCGATGCATCCGAACTGATCAAGCCAGGCTGCACCAGCGCCGATTGCCCGCTGGTGAATATCGATACCGTGCACTTTGCCGATGAGCCCAAGCTGGACGCCATCGTGCAGAAAACATTGCTGCAACTGACCCGCACGGATTCCACTGCTCCGGCCGCCGCAACGCTCAAGGATTACCAGGATCAGTACCTGCGCAACTCCCAGGGCCGCAACGCCAGCTACCTGCAAGCCAAGGTACGCGAGCAGCATGACGGTATCGTGGTCGTCGAGCTGTCGAGCTATCTGGATACCGGCGGCGCCCATGGCGAGCCAGGCCGGGCGTTCATCAACTACTCACGCCAGCAACAGAAAGTGCTGACCCTGGCGGACATGATTGTCCCCGGCAAGGAAGCCGAGTTCTGGCAGAAAGCCGAACTGGCCCATCAGGGCTGGTTGCTGTCGACCAAGATGAATGAAGACCCAGAGTTCATGAAGAACTGGCCCTTCAAGCGCACCCCGCACTTTGCCCTGACTTACGGCGCGTTCATCCTCAAGTATCAAGTGGACACCATCGCGCCGTACTCCATGGGCCACATTGAGCTGAAGATTCCTTATCCACAGCTCAATGGCATCCTCAAACCGGAACTGTTCCCCGGTCGCGGTTGAGGTTTTTGCCCAGCAGCAGTTGCAACACGCCAGCCACTATCAGTGCTGGCAGTGTTGCGCCGATATCCGGGTAAAGATTGGCCAGTAGGTGATAGGTGCTCACCCCGCCCAACCAGGCCAGCAAGGTCATCCCGCGAAAGCCCACCATGGCTGCCTGACTGCTGCGCCTGCGCAGGATGAAGTGGTCCACCAGCACTACGCCGAACAGCGGCGCGAACACCGAGCCGATCAGCAGCAGGAAGTTCTGGTATTGCGCCAGCGGTGCGAAGCAGGCGATCAAGGTGCAGATCACGCCAATCGCCAACGCCAGGTGCTCGACCTTCACCCGTGACAGCATGCTGCTGGACACCGCCGCCGAGTGAATATCGGCAAAGGCGTTTTCCGACTCGTCGAGCAGAATCAACAGCAGCGGAATACCCAACCCAGCCCCCGCCAATGCCAGCAGCAGCGCGTTGACCTCACCGCTTGGCGCAAACGCCAGGGTGTAGGCCACGCCCAGGCTCATCAGCCAGAAATTACCGATGAAGAAGCCCAGTGCGGTGCCGCCAAAAACGTTTTTCGCCCGTTTGCCGAAACGCGAGTAATCGGCAATCAACGGCAGCCACGACAGCGGCATGGCGATAGCGATGTCGAAGCCCACAGCGAATGGCAGCGAACCATCACCGGCCTGAGCCCAGAGCGCAGTCAGGTCGGCCTTGGCGAACAGATTCCAGGTCAACCAGATACACGCGGCCAATAGCAGCCAGATGCCCCATTTGCGCAGAATCTGCCGCACAAAGGTCAGTGGTCCGCTGACTGCAAGCAGGGTCGCCAAGCCACCGAAAAACAGCGTCCAGAGCAACGGGCTGGTCCACAAACTGCCTTCACCAAAGGCACGGCTGCCCAGCAAGCTGGCGGCATCGCGCATGACGATGATTTCGAACGAGCCCCAGCCCACCAATTGCAGCAGGTTGAGCAGCGCAGGCAACGACGCGCCTTTGCTGCCCAGGCTGAGTTTCAGCGCAGCCATGGACGAGAGGCCGGTGTCGCTGCCAATCACGCCAACCGCCGCGAGCAGCAGAACGCCAACCAGTGTGCCCAGAAAAATCGCCAGCAGAGAACCCGACATGCCCAGCCCCGGCGCCAACAACGCACCGGTTTGCAGGACCATCAGGCCGATGCCGAGGGAGAACCACAAAGAAAACAGATCCCGCCCGCCGAAGACGCGTTTGGAAGCGGGGACGGGGGAATCAGGGGAGTAGGTGCTTGGGGTGGTCATAGGTAGTCTCATTCTGAAACAGCGGCAAGCTTTAAGCTGCAAGCCACAAGTCAGAAGCAAAAGCAGATCTGCTTCTACTTGAAGCTTGTAGCTTGCCGCTTGCGGCTCAGATTTTTTTATACAGCTGACTACCTTCCTGCTTGAACCGCTCAGCCTGTTCCGCCAACCCCTGGGCCACGTCCAGGTCTATCGCTTCAATCTTCTGGTTGGCCGCGTACTCCCGCACTTCCTGGGTGATTTTCATCGAGCAGAATTTCGGTCCGCACATGGAGCAGAAATGCGCGACCTTGGCGGAATCCTTGGGCAGGGTTTCGTCGTGGTACGAGCGGGCGGTGTCCGGGTCCAGGCCGAGGTTGAACTGGTCTTCCCAGCGGAATTCGAAGCGTGCCTTGCTCAGCGCGTTATCGCGGATCTGCGCGCCAGGGTGGCCTTTGGCGAGGTCGGCGGCGTGGGCGGCGATCTTGTAGGTGATGATCCCGGTCTTCACGTCATCCTTGTTCGGCAACCCCAAATGTTCCTTCGGCGTGACGTAGCACAGCATCGCGCAACCGAACCAGCCGATCATCGCCGCGCCGATGCCCGAGGTGATGTGGTCGTAGCCTGGCGCAATGTCCGTGGTCAGCGGGCCGAGGGTGTAGAACGGCGCCTCGTCGCAGCACTCCAGCTGCTTGTCCATGTTCTCCTTGATCAGTTGCATCGGCACGTGGCCGGGGCCTTCGATCATGGTCTGTACGTCGTGCTTCCAGGCGATTTTGGTCAGCTCGCCCAGAGTCTCCAGCTCACCGAATTGCGCGGCATCGTTGGCGTCGGCAATCGACCCCGGACGCAAGCCATCACCCAGCGAGAAGCTGACGTCGTAGGCTTTCATGATTTCGCAGATGTCTTCGAAATGGGTGTAGAGGAAGTTCTCTTTGTGATGCGCCAGGCACCACTTGGCCATGATCGAACCGCCACGGCTGACAATCCCGGTGACGCGCTTGGCGGTCAGCGGCACATAGCGCAGCAACACCCCGGCGTGGATGGTGAAGTAATCGACGCCCTGCTCGGCTTGCTCGATCAGCGTGTCGCGGAACAATTCCCAGGTCAGGTCTTCAGCCGCGCCGCCGACTTTTTCCAGGGCCTGATAGATCGGCACAGTGCCAATGGGCACGGGCGAATTACGAATGATCCACTCGCGGGTTTCGTGAATGTGCTTGCCGGTGGACAGGTCCATGACGGTGTCCGAGCCCCAGCGAATACCCCAGGTGAGCTTGGCGACTTCCTCTTCGATGGAAGAGCCCAGCGCGCTGTTGCCGATGTTGCCGTTGATCTTCACCAGGAAGTTACGGCCAATGATCATCGGCTCAAGCTCGGTGTGGTTAATGTTGGCCGGGATGATGGCGCGGCCCCGGGCGATTTCTTCCCGGACGAATTCGGCGGTGATTTCCTTGGGCACACTGGCGCCAAAGCTGTGGCCGGCATGCTGCTGCGTCAGCAGGCCAGCGGCACGCGCTTCCTGCAATTTCATGTTTTCGCGGATCGCGACGTATTCCATCTCCGCCGTGATGATCCCCTGGCGCGCGTAGTGCATCTGGCTGACGTTGGCGCCCGCCTTGGCCCGACGCGGGTTGCGCACATGAGCAAAGCGCAGACGGGTCAGCTCGGCATCGGCCAGACGCTGCTGACCGAAATTCGAGGTCAAGCCATCCAGGCGTTCAGTGTCATTGCGCGAGTCGATCCACGGCGAGCGCACATCGGCCAGGCCCTTGCGCACGTCGATCACCACGTTGGGGTCGGTGTACGGGCCGGAGGTGTCATACACCGTGACCGGGGGGTTGATCTCGCCGCCGAAGTCGGTGGGTGTCACATCCAGGTGAATTTCGCGCATCGGCACACGGATGTCCGGGCGCGAACCCTGAACGTAGATTTTTTGCGAGCGGGTAAACGGCTGCACCGATCCGGAGTCGACTTGGGCGGACTCACTCAGATTGGCGGCGTTTTTTGGATTTGTACTCATCACGGGCTCTCCAGACATCATCCAGCGGCGGATTAATTGTCGGAGCGAACCTGAAGACGAAAAGACGCACCTGGAGCGGTGCTGAGTATTGACGCGAGATGGCGCTGTTCATTTTTTGAACAATCGACCCCGGACGACACTCAAGAGGACTCGCCGGGAGACGAGAAATCTTGTTCCCTACGCAGGCGCTAACCTGATCAGGTTCAACGGGATCCGGTTTAACCGATCTCAGCCTCAAAGCAAGGCACCCCGACAAGAACGACGCCAGTCTAGTCGGGACGGGCGCCAAACGCCAAGCCCGTTTTCAAACGCTGGATAAATGGCCGATTTGCCGGATTGTTGCAATGCCCCCCAAGCACTACACTCGCAGGCTTGTCTCGACCTTAGACCCGGCAAAACTATTGATGAACAGGGAAAGCACCATGCTGCGCAAACTTTCATTGGCTGTGGCTGTTTCATGTGCTTGCAGCGCGAGCGCGTGGGCTGCAGATTTGCCGCTTCCTACCAAGACCGGGCTGGTCAATGTGTATCAGGAGGCCGTGGACAACAACGCGGACCTCGCCGCTGCTCGCGCTGATTACGCCGCACGCAAGGAAGTGGTGCCCCAGGCCCGTGCTGGCTTGCTGCCGAACCTGTCCGCCGGGGCCGACGTGAACAACACCCGGACCAGCATCAACCAGCCCAACATCACCGCGACCCGCAGCGGCACGGTGTACCAGGCTACGTTGAGCCAGCCGATTTTCCGCGCCGACCGCTGGTTCCAGTTACAGGCCGCGCAAGCCGTCAACGAACAGGCCGCGCTGGAGTTGTCTGCCACCGAACAGAACCTGATCCTGCAAAGTGCCCAGGACTACTTCACCGTGCTGCGCGCCCAGGACAATCTGGCCTCTACCAAGGCCGAAGAAGCAGCCTTCAGGCGCCAGCTGGATCAGGCTAACGAGCGCTTTGATGTTGGCCTTTCCGACAAGACCGACGTGCTGCAGGCCCAGGCCAGTTATGACACTTCCCGCGCCAACCGGATCATCGCCAAGCGTCAGGTCGATGATGCGTTTCAGGCGCTGGTCACCCTGACCAATCGCGAATACAACGCCATCGAGGGCATCGTCCACACCCTGCCAGTTCTGGCACCCGTGCCCAACGACGCCAAGGCTTGGGTGGACACCGCCGCGCAGCAGAACCTCAACCTGCTGGCCAGCAACTACGCAGTCAGTGCGGCCGAAGAAACCCTGCGCCAGCGCAAGGCCGGGCACGCACCTACGGTGGACGCAGTGGCTCAATATCAGCGTGGCGACAACGACGCCTTGGGTTTCAGTAACCCCAACTACACCGGGCAGAGTTATCGCGGCGACGTGGAGCAGCGCACCATCGGCTTGCAGGTCAATATCCCGATCTACAGTGGCGGCCTGACCAGTTCGCAGGTCCGCGAGGCCTATTCACGGCTGAGCCAGAGCGAGCAGCGGCGCGAAGGTTTGCGTCGTCAGGTGGTGGAAAACACCCGCAACCTGCACCGGGCGGTGAACACCGACGTGGAGCAGGTCCAGGCTCGCAAACAGTCGATCATCTCCAACCAGAGCGCGCTGGAGGCCACGGAAATCGGCTATCAGGTCGGCACTCGCAACATCGTCGACGTGCTGGATGCCCAGCGCCAGTTGTATGCATCGGTGCGCGATTACAACAACACCCGCTACGACTACATCCTCGACAACCTGCGCTTGAAGCAGGCGGCGGGCACCCTGAGCCCAGGCGACTTGCAGGACCTGTCGCGCTACCTCAAACCCGACTACAACCCGGATAAAGACTTCCTGCCACCAGACCTGGCAGCGGCGGCAAAGAAGAACTTCGAAAGACCGCCGCAGCGTTGATTAGCTGAGCGTTGATCTGTGATGACGACGTGGGACCGGCTTTAGCCGGGAAGAGGCCAGTATCTTCAAACCATATTTATCGCCTGAAATGCCGCCTTCCCGGCTAAAGCCGGTCCCACGGGAATAGCGTCAGGCAATCCTGCCTAGTATTAAATCAATCGCCCTATCCCATCCAATAACCGCTGCAAAGCACCCTGATTGGCCCTCATCACCCGCAACCCGGCATCGGCCATCTCCTGGGCCAATAGCGGTTGATCAAACAAACGCTGCACAGCAACCGACAGGCTCCGGGCATCGGTGATTTCAGTCAACGCCTGGGCATCGCGCAGCATCGCGGCGATTTCCAGGAAGTTGAACAGGTGCGGGCCGCTCAATACCGGCTTTGCCAGTGCCGCAGGCTCCAGCAGGTTATGCCCGCCGTTTGGCACCAGACTGCCACCGACGAAAGCCACATCAGCCAAGGCGTACAGGAACAGCAATTCGCCCATGGTATCGCCCAGCAATACCTGCGTTTGCGGTGTCACAGGCTGCGCTGATGAACGTTTCACGGTCACAAAACCCTGCTGCACCGCCAACTGATACATGCTGTTGAAACGCTCAAGATGGCGCGGCACCAGAATCAGCAACGCATCGGGATGGCTCGCCAGCAACTGACGATGCGCCGACAGAATACTTTCATCCTCACCGGCATGGGTGCTGGCCGCGATCCATACCGGACGCCCAGTGGTATGCCACTGCTCACGCAACTGAGCGGCACTGGCCAGCAATTGCGGATCGATGGTCAGGTCAAACTTGATCGACCCCGTGACTGTCACGCATTCAGGCCGCGCCCCAAGGTCACGAAAGCGCTTGGCTTCAATTTCCGTCTGCACGGCGAGCAGGCTCATCTCGCTCAGCATCGGCCGGGTCAACCTGGCGAAACGCGCATAGCCGCGGGCGGAGCGCTCGGACAAACGCCCATTGGCCAGCACCACGGGAATGTTGCGTTTGGCACATTGATGAATGTGGTTGGGCCACAGCTCGGTCTCCATGATCACGCCGATCACCGGGCGCACATGGTTCAGAAAACGCCCCGCCGCCCACGGCAAATCGTAAGGCAGGTAGCAGTGCTGGATGCGCGGCTCATTGGCGAATAACGCCTTGATTCGCTCCGAGCCGGTGGGTGTCATGCAGGTCACCGTAATCGGCAACTGTGGATAACGTGCCAGAAGCGCGCGAATCATCGGCGCGGCGGCGATGCTTTCACCCACGGACACCGCATGCACCCAGATACCGCCCTGCTGCATGGCGGGCAAACCCAGAGCGAACCGCTCGCCGATGCGCTGTCGATAAGCAGGCGCCTTGCGCCCACGCAGCCAGAGTCGCAGGGCCACCAACGGCAGGCCCAGATGAAACAGCAGGGTATAGAGAGTTCTATTCATGGGCGCGGAGTTTATCAGCCATTGGGTCTGCGCCAATCAAACAAAATGCAGAGGTTGGAACTGCAATGCGATACCTGTGGGAGCGAATTCATTCGCGAAGACAATGCCAAGGTCGATAGAGAAGCGTCGAATGTACTGACCCCTTCGCGAATAAATTCGCTCCCACAGGTCCGCGATCCTCCAGACTTTGTGGTGTGATTCGAAAGGATTGCAGGCATAGAGCCCCCACAATTGAGCGCCACTGCCAACAGCTCCGATACGAAATCCGGCACCCACCGAATTAACCCATCACCAGAAGGTCTAGAATGCGCAGCCTATAAAAGGAGTTAACCCATGTCTGCCTACTATCTGCTGGCAATCGCCATTTGCGCCGAGGTCATTGGCACGGTCTCGATGAAGGCCGTCAAAGGCTTTAGCACGCCACTCCCGCTGCTGCTGGTCATCTGCGGCTATGCCATTGCCTTCTGGATGCTGATTCTGGTGGTGCGTACCATCCCGGTTGGCGTGGCCTATGCGGTCTGGGCGGGCATGGGAATTGTGATGGTCAGCATTGCTGCGTTTTTCATCTACGGGCAGAAGCTCGATATTCCAGCCATGCTGGGGATGGGTTTGATCGTGGCTGGGGTGGTCGTGATTCAGTTGTTCTCGAAAACCGCCGGGCATTGAAAACCCGTTCCTTTATAATGGCGCCATTCTTCCCGCCACAGAGGTGCCCATGCCTTCCGTAATTTCCACTGACGTTGTAATCGTCGGTGCCGGCGTTGCTGGTCTCTGGCTCAATGCCCGCTTGCGTCGCCAAGGGTTCTCCACCGTGCTGGTGGAAAACGCCAGCCTGGGCGGCGGGCAAAGTCTGAAGTCGCAAGGCATCATCCACGGCGGTGCCAAATACGCGTTGCACGGTGCGCTTTCCGGCGCCTCGGAAGCCATTGCCGACATGCCGCGCCGCTGGCGTGAAGCCCTGGCGGGCACTGGCGAGCTGGACCTGTCCGGCGTGCGCCTGCTCTCCGAAGCCCACTACCTGTGGTCGCCCGGCACGATCGCTGGCAACCTCACCAGTTTCTTTGCCAGCAAGGCCGTGCGCGGCCGTGTCGATCAAGTCAAAGGCGCTGACCTGCCCCCTGCTCTGCAAGACCCCAAATTCAAAGGCAAGGTGTACCGCCTGGCCGAGCTGGTGATTGACGTTCCGAGCCTGATCGAACGCCTGGCCGAGTTGGCCAACGGCAGCCTGCTGGCGGGCACCGATCTGGAGCCGCTGGTCGATGGCGAAGACTTGGTGGGCCTGCGGGTCGACGGCATGGACATCTTTGCCCAGCGCGTTGTGCTTTGCGCGGGCGCAGGCAATGCCGAGCTGCTGCAGAAACTCGGTGTGGCGCAACCTGCCATGCAACGTCGCCCGCTGCACATGGTGCTCGCCAAGGGCCCGAGCCTGAAACCGCTGTACGCCCACTGCCTGGGCGGCGGACCGAAACCGCGCCTGACAGTCACCACTCACCCAGCCGCCAATGGGCAATGGGTGTGGTACGTGGGCGGCGATGTGGCCGAGGCTGACGGCGTCGCCCGTACCCCGGACCAGCAAGTCGCCGCGGTTAAAAAAGAACTTGGCACTTTGTTGCCGTGGATCGATCTGAGTCAGGTCGAGTGGGCAACCTTGCGGGTTGATCGCGCAGAACCGGCACAATCCGGGCTGGTGCGACCTGACAACGCCTTCCTCAGCGTGCAAAACCGTTTGATGGTGGGCTGGCCGACCAAGCTGGCACTGGCGCCGGACTTTTCCGACCGGGTCCTGGCGGCGCTGTCCTACGACGAAGTCCACCCGACGCCACAACCGTCACTCAAAGGCCTGCCGACACCACCGATGGCCATACCTGCCTGGGATGAACTGCTGCCATGAGTGTAAAGACCCTTCACGAACTCCATCGCCCGCTGGGCAGTACCGGGCTGAGCGTTTCGCCACTGGGCCTGGGCACCGTCAAGCTGGGCCGCGATCAGGGCGTCAAATACCCCAACGGTTTCGTGATCCCGGACGATACGCAGGCGCAGATGCTCCTGAAAATGGCCCGGGACATGGGCATCAACCTGATCGATACCGCGCCCGCCTACGGCAACAGCGAAGAACGCCTGGGGCCCCTGTTGCGCGGTCAGCGACAGGACTGGGTGATTGTCAGCAAGGTCGGTGAAGAGTTCGAGCAGGGCCAGTCAAGCCATGACTTCAGCGCCGCGCACACCCGGATGTCGGTGGAGCGCAGCCTGAAACGTCTGGAAACTGATTTCCTGGATTTGGTGCTGGTGCATTCGGATGGCAATGATCTGGCCATTCTTAATGACAGCGACGTCTATCAAGCACTGGCTGACCTCAAGCGCGAGGGCAAGATTCGTGGCTTCGGCTTTTCCGGCAAAACCGTCGAGGGAGGCCTGCTGGCATTGCGCGACGGCGATTGCGCCATGGTCACTTACAACCTCAACGAGCAAAGCGAAAAGCCAGTACTGGACTACGCTGCTGCACACGGCAAAGGCATTCTGGTCAAAAAAGCCTTGGCCAGCGGACATGTGTGCCTGAGCCCTGGCGTCGATGCCGTCCAGGCCAGTTTCGAACTGCTGTTTGAGCACCCCGGCGTTGCCAGTGCTATTGTCGGGACCATCAATCCGTTGCATCTGGTCCATAACGTGGCGACTGCCGCTGCCGTGATTCGCCGTCCAGCCTGATGTAGGCGGCCGACCCCAACGCAAGAAGGAGCCGATATGCCGCGAACCCTGATTCGTAAGAATCCCAGTAACTTCAAAACCCTGCCGTTATATGTCGAAGCCACCCCTGAGGGCCTGAACTACCAAAGCATCGGCATGCCGCTCAACTTTACCCAGACTCTGCAACGCCGCCGGAAGATCGAAGTGTCCGACACCGAACGCTTCTCCACCGAACTTGCCAACCTCGGCGTCTCAGTGCGCCTGACGCTCAACTGGCAGGGCCGCGACTATTGGGTGCTGGTGCGACAAAGGCGGCAGGATCGCGGCGACGTAGTGCTCAAGCTGATTTCCGGCTACGTGCCCGCCCACGAGCTGAATCTGCCGTTGCACACGGCGATCCAGGAAGTGGCCGAAGAATGCCTGATCGAAACGCCACAAGGCTGGCTCAGCGGGCGCTTCAACGAAACCTGGCTGCCTGCACCGTATGCCGCAGCGCTGCATTATCGTGAAGCCATGCCCTTTCGCCTGACGCCGCTGTCCGGCGCGGCGCGCCCGGTGCGTTGTGGCAGCATGACGCTGATCGAACGGCCCAGGGCCTACGTGCATTTGCCGACCGCGTCCCTGCAACTGATCTATGACATGCGCCTGGAGGTCCCCAAGGAAGCACGGCCTTTGAGCCTGTTCCATGTGGATGAATGCCTGGAA
The DNA here is from genome assembly GCA_900475325.1 of Paucimonas lemoignei. GTDB lineage: Bacteria > Pseudomonadota > Gammaproteobacteria > Pseudomonadales > Pseudomonadaceae > Aquipseudomonas. The sequence goes on along the minus strand of LS483371.1, from coordinate 805,710 downwards.
AACGATCAACTGGTTGCCCGCCTCAATCGCAGCAAGCCTGATCTGTACCTCATGCCCCTGGAAAACGGCGTGCCGCTACCGGAGCTCTACACCCTCAAGCGCGACAAACTGACCCCGGCGGGGACTCGCGGTTTGTATCTGGCAGAGAGTTTTGCGGCGCAGGAAGGCTGGGTGGTGCGTGACGAGCGAATTCGCTGGAAGGACTGGCTACGCCAGCAAGGGATGACGCCACCGCCGAAAAAGACCGGCCTCAAACGCCTGACTGGTAAGGCCAAGCAGTTGCTGCAGTTGGTGACGTTTAAAAGCTGAAATACCCAGTGGCTTTGCACAGACCTGTGGGAGCAAGCTTGCTTGCGAAGAGGCCGGTACATTCGGCACATTTGTTTGCCAATACACCGCTTTCTCGAGCAAGGTGGAGCACGGTCCCGGTCGCCCCCACGGATTTGAGTACGACACAGACTGTGTGGGAGCGAATTCATTCGCGAAAGGGTCAGTACATTCGAAAGAGATTCATCGTTTGTGCCACCGCATTCGCGAATGAATTCGCTCCCACAGGATCAGGGCCGGCCCCTGCACCTTCGATTGGCTTACTGCCCGCGGATCTTCTCGACAATCGCAGTGGTTGAGCTGTTTTCCACCAGCCCCAACACCCGCACTTCCCCGCCATAGGCCTGGACGATGTCCGCGCCGACCACTTGATCGATGCCGTAATCGCCACCTTTGACCAGCACATCAGGCTTGACGTGACTGAGCAGGTTTTCCGGGGTGCCTTCCGAAAAGCTGATCACCCAGTCCACAGCGCCCAGGCCGGCCAGCACTGCCATACGACGATCAACGCTGTTGATCGGACGGCCAGGGCCTTTCAGGCGGCTGACGGAAGCGTCATCGTTGACGGCCACGATCAGACGATCACCTTGAGCGCGGGCCTGCTCCAGATAGGTCACGTGCCCGGCGTGCAAGATGTCGAAGCAGCCATTGGTGAAGACAATCCTTTCGTTGTGCGCGCGGGCGTCATCGATGGCCAGCAGCAGCTGCTCCTGCGTCAAGACACCGCGCTCCGAGCCTTCTTCACGCTGAATGGCGCGGCGCAGTTCCGGGGCGCTGATCGCCGCCGTACCCAGTTTGCCCACCACAATGCCCGCAGCCAGATTGGCCAGCGCGACGGCATGGGGCAGTTCTTCGCCAGCGGCAATCGCGGCTGCAAGGGTGGAAATCACGGTATCGCCAGCGCCGGTCACGTCGAAGACTTCACGGGCGCGGGCTGGCAGATGCAGGGCTGGATGCTCAGGACGCAGCAGCGTCATGCCGTGTTCACCACGGGTGACCAGCAGCGCGCCCAGTTCCAGCTCGCTCATCAACTGCGCGCCCTTGGCGACCAGCTCGGCTTCATCGACGCAATGGCCGACGATGGCTTCGAACTCGCTCAGGTTCGGCGTAATGACGCTGGCACCCCGGTAGATGGCGAAGTCCTTGCCCTTGGGATCGGCCAGCACTGGAATGCCACGCTCGCGGGCAGACTTGATCAGCGCCTGATGGTTCTTCAGCGCGCCCTTGCCGTAATCCGACAGGACCAGCACCTTGATGCCTTCGAGCAGCGCATCGACTTCCAGGCTCAGAGCCTCGGCGTCGGTGGCAAACGGCTCTTCGAAATCAATGCGCAACAGTTGTTGATGGCGGCTCATGACCCGCAGTTTGACGATAGTCGGCTGGTGCGCAATGCGCTGGAAACGCGCCCGCACACCCGCCGCCTTGAGGCTGTTGGACAGGCTTTCAGCAGCTTCGTCTTCACCCGTAACACCTACCAGCGACGCAGGCGCGCCGAGGGCGGCAATGTTCAAGGCGACGTTGGCGGCACCGCCCGGGCGGTCCTCGATCTGCTCGACCTTGACCACAGGCACAGGCGCTTCCGGCGAAATCCTGGAGGTGCCGCCATGCCAATAGCGGTCGAGCATGACATCGCCCACTACCAAGACTGGTGCTTGATCGAAACGCGGCATGGACAACTTCATCGAACAACCCGTAACTAGAATGAACAGGGGCGGAATCTTAGCACAGGGTTTGGGCAGGCTTGGGATTGCAAATGAATCTTGATGAGCCAGGCACAGCGCCATGCAACAGCCAGCATCAAGCACGCAGGAGCGGCTTTAGCCGCGAAGAGGTCCGCCTATGCGCTGCATTTTCATCGACGACACTACCGCTCGCGGCTAAAGCCGCTCCTACAGATCCGAGTGCTGGAATAATCTAAATCGCCCCGACCGGCGCGGGCCCATCCAGGCCCATGGCATGCAGACGCGAGTAGTAGCCATTTTGCGCCAGCAGCTGCGCATGGGTGCCACGCTCGACGATCCGCCCGCCATCCATGACCAGAATCAGATCAGCCTTCTCGATGGTCGACAGCCGGTGAGCGATGACCAGCGTGGTGCGCCCGTGCATGGCGTTGTCCAGCGCGGCCTGGATGTGGCGCTCGGATTCAGTGTCCAGCGCCGAGGTGGCCTCATCGAGGATCAACACCGGGGCGTTTTTCAGGAGCGCCCGGGCAATCGCCAGACGCTGACGCTGACCGCCTGAAAGCAGCACGCCGTTCTCGCCGACCTGAGTGTCCAGTCCTTCTGGCAATTGCTCGATGAATTCCTTGGCGTAGGCATCGGCGGCGGCGGCTTCGATATCCGCACGCGGCGCGCCCGCCAGGTCGCCGTAGGCGATGTTATTGGCGACGCTGTCGTTGAACAGCGTGACGCTCTGGGTTACCTGAGAAATATGCCGACGCAGGTTGCGCAACTGATAGTCGCTGATCTCCACACCATCGAGAAGAACTTCACCAATGCTGTGCTGATAAAAGCGCGGCAACAGGCTCGCCAGCGTCGATTTACCGCTCCCGGAACGGCCCACCAGCGCCACCATCTGCCCCGGAGCAACGGAGAAACTGATGTCGTTCAACACCTGCCGCTCGGTGCCAGGGTAGGTAAAGCTGAGGTTCTTCACTTCAAGATGGCCAGTGACACGTTCACGCTCGACGGTACCGCTGTCGACTTCGGGCTCGACGTCCAGCTGTTCGAAGATGCTCTCGGCGCCAGCGACACCCTTCTGGATGGTCGAACTGACTTCCGACAGCTGACGAATCGGCTTGGGCAGCAGGCTGGCAGCGGTGATGTAGGCCACCAGATCTCCCGCCGTGGCATCACCGCGAAGATACAGAACCAGGAACATCAGCACGGCCATGGCGGTGTAGATCACCAGCTGCAGCATCGGGGTGTACAGCGCGCCGGTCTTGGTCATCTGCAATTGCTTGCGCGTGTTGCTGGTGCTGGCAGTGCCGAAACGATTTTGCTCGTACTGTTCGCCGCCGAAACTGCGCACCACGCGGTAGTTCTGAATAGTCTCGGACGCCACGTGGGTCACGTCACCCATGGCGACCTGGATCTTTTTGCTTTGCTTGCGAAATTTCTTGCTGGCGCTGCCGACCATGGTCGCGATCAGCGGCAGAATGGCCAGCATGACCAGGGTCAGCTGCCAGTTCATCCACAGCAGGTAGGCGAACAGGAAAACGATGGTCAGACCTTCACGAATCACCACTTTGATTGCATCGGTCGCGGCACCGGTAACCATGGTGACGTTGAACGTGATGCGGGAAATCAGGTGGCCGGAGTTGTGGGTATCGAAATAACGGTTCGGCAGCACCAGCAACTTGTTGAACAACTCGACCCGCAGATCGTGGACCAGCCCAAGGGAAACCTTGGCCAGAAAATAGTTACCCAGAAAAGACCCCAGCCCCTGCCAGGCGGCGATCAAGACAATCAACAGCGGCACGGCCTGCAACAGCTGCAGGTCGCGCAAATAGGGTACGTTGGGGAACAGCACTGCCTCGGGATTGCTCAGACCGTCGACGAAATACTTCAAAATGCCCGCCAGCATCGGCTGGGTCGAAGCGAAGATAACGAAGCCTATGATACTGACCAGGAATATCCCTACATACGGACGCACATAGGACAACAAGCGAAAGTAAATTTTCATGCTTGATGGGCTGGACGATTCGGAGGATGTCATGAGAATCCGTCAGGTATAAAAAGAGGCCGAATTGTATCACAAGCGCTTTTAGCTACTGTCTGCTGCGGTAACATAGGCGGCTTTTCAGGCCCTTGGGCGAAGAAACCGGAGTCTCGATGCAAGCGCTTGATCATGCACATTACCTAGGCTTGGTAGAGGACGCCGAAGTCCTCGAAGCCGACGTCACGGGTGATAAAGTCCTGCGGCTGACCGATGGCTCAATGCTGAAACTGTTTCGACGCAAACGCCTGATCAGTTCGGCGGCCTGGTATCCGTACGCCCAGCGCTTCGCGGACAACTGCGTGACCCTGGCCCAGCGCGGCATCCCCTGCCCGCAGGTCATCAAGGTTTTCAGGGTGGCACAGATCCAGCGCGACGCCGTGCATTACGTGCCCCTGCCCGGCCACACGCTTCGCCAGGTCATGGAAGCGCCCGGCAGTGGTGATGAACTGCGCGCACAACTGGGCAGCTTCATTGCCGAGCTGCATGAGAAAGGCATCTACTTTCGCTCCGCGCACCTGGGCAACGTGATTCTCACCCCGGACGGCGCACTCGGCCTGATCGACATCTCCGACATGAAGACATCGCGCCGCCCCTTGCGCAAAAGCCTGCGCCTGCGCAACTTCAAACACATGTTGCGCTACGAGCAGGATCGCCAATGGCTGATCGGGGAAAACAACCCGGCGTTCATCAACGGTTATCTGCGTGCGCAAAGCCTGTGCGGTGCTGAGGAACTAACCCTGGCAATGGGGTGAGAACACAAAGCTCCGTAGGAGCGGCTTTAGCCGCGAAGGCGCAGAAACAAGCCGGTCCCACGAATCAGCCAGCTGCCCCAATGAAAATGGCCCTTCAAGGGCCATTTTTTTATCACTGCAACTCAATCCTGCGCTCACGCACCACCCGGCCATAAATCAGCACGGCAGGCAACAGCACCAGCAACCAGAGTTCATCCGGATTGCCCACCAGCTTGCTGCCGTCGAAGTTGAGCATCACCAACGCCGCCGCCAGGTACCAGCCCCAGCCATCGCGCAAGCGCACGGCGTGCCACAGCGTCAACGCCATGACAGCGATGAACAACACCAGGGAGATGGCGCCGGTGTACAACCCCATCGCCACGAAGATGTTGTGTGGATGCTGAATCGGCACACCGCCGGTCAGGGTTTTGGTCGTCACAAACTCCACGCCACAGCCCAGCAGCCAGCCGCAATGATGCCACTCGCCGGTCATGATTTCGAACAGTTCGACCCGATACGAATCGCCTCGTGCAAACAGGAGCTGCACCCAGGGCTCGTGTCGACAAAACCATAGCGTTACGCCCGCGCACGTCACAATCACCAACAGTGTCAGCAGGCCACGCATGCGATAGCGATAAACAATATTAAGCGCCCACAGACCGGCCAGGAAAACCGCACCCACAAGCCCGGTACGGGTTTGCATGACCAACGCCACGGCGATCAGGGTCAGCACCATGGCGCAACCTGTCTCGACCCAGCGTCGTTCCCGGCTCCAGACCGGCATCGCCCGACCCAGGGCGCAGACCAGCCAGATGCTGGCGTAAATCACGTTATCAAGCCGCCCCGCCAGGATGGCCACGCGCTGCCCAAAGACGAACTGCCCCGTCATCCAGCTATGAATACTGGAGGCGAAGATATAGAGGCAGATGATCCAGAACTGGGCGCGAATGAACCGGCTGCTGTTGAAAAACTCGATGTTAGTCAACCCGGCGACCACGAATATGAACAAACCGACATAGGCGATGTGCCTGTAGAACTGGAAATCCCCCGAGTAAAAGGCGGGCACCAGAAACCAGAGAATAAACACCAGCCAGGTCCAGCCCAGTGCGCCGCTGAACATCCCGGCCACGCGGTTCCTGGCCAGGAAGAACACGCCCGGCAAGGCGATCAGGGCGTAAAACAGATTATTGGTGAACTTGGCCGAATCCCACAGGATGAAGCTCAAAATAAAGGCGACCAGAGCCGCGCTGAAGTAAGCAGCGACCTTGCCCGAGTCTTTGTGCAGCGTGTCAGCCAACATTACTGAATGCCCAACCTATGATCACTCCGACAACCAGCACCACCAACAGCTTGATGCGATCACGAAGCTTGCGTCGTTGTTTGTTAACGCGTTCCTGGGGGAGCACGACATGATTGCCGAAGCCGGTGTGCAATACCGCATCGTTCTCCAGGATCAACGCGTAACGGTTTTGTGCTGCATAAATGGCGGACAGTTTCTTCTCGCCACCGTGATCCGCATACGGCGCATGTTGCTTGTAGTCGGCCAGACGACGCAGGCCGGGGTTGAACGAAAACCCCTGCCACTCGGCCTTGTGCGAGCCCAGCTTGTAGAACGCAATGCCCTGCACCACTTCGCGGGCATTGAGGTACATGTAAGGACTGTGTACCAGCAAGTCATGGTTATAGCTGCGCAGCCAGACCTGCAGCGCCTGCGGGTCGTTTTCCAGCAGGGTCATGGACTCTTCGACAAAGCCTGGGCGGTAGAAGTCCCAGTCATCTTCGCAATGGAACACCCAAGAGGTCTGGATCAACGCATAAGCGGCATCCACCGAACGCATCTGCCCCAATTTGGGGTTATTGATGATAAAGCGGGTAAATGGACGCCAATGCTCCGGAATGCACTTCTCAACCTGGGCATCGCCAGAATCTTCGGTGATCAACACCGCACGAATCGGCGCGGTGTTGAATCGGTCAAACGTTTCAAGCGTACGCGTCAACAGGTCAAACCGTCCGCAACTGGTTACTACCAGCGTGATATCGCTACTTTCGCTGAACTGCATCATGTGTACTCAATCATTGAAATTTCAAAGGCGATTACAGCCCCAACCGAGACTTCAGGCGGTCCAGCCAGCTCATGGCAGGCATTGGCCGCAACGGTGCACGCATTTCTTCAACAATGGCCTTGCCAAGTGCGTGGAACGTAAATTGCTGCTCGACCAGCGCCTGGCCATTACGGGCAATATCCCGGGCCAGATCCTGGTCATTACGCAGCTGCCCCAGCTTGACCTGCAAGCTGGGTATGTCTTGATACAGGACGATGTTGTGCATGTCGACAAAACCCAGTGCGCGGTTTTCTTCGGCACCCTGGTCATAAGCCAGCAACACGCAACCACAGGCCATGGCCTCGAAGTTCTTGATCATGTATTCGCCCATGCCCACATCGGCGCTGACGAAAAAACGGATCCGGTTCAGGGTCTGGCAGTACTCTTCACCCGACTTGGTACGGGTCACCACCAGGTTCTCGACCCGACCCAGCTCGTCCAGCAGCGCCTTGCGGCCACTGTAGGCCACGCTATTGGTGCTGCCCACGAAGGCCAGTTCGATGTCGCGCTCGCGATCTTCACCTTGCAGCAGGCTCTGGTCATAACCCTTGGGCACGAACACCGCGTCGAAGCCTTCTGCGCGCAGACGCTCGCTGACCATGAAGCCGGAACAGATCACCCGTGCCCACGGCAGCTTGCGGTAATAGGCGCTGAATTCGCCGGTGTATTTGCAAGGAATGTAGTTCTGGTAGGCGTCGTGCTCGAGGATCACCAGGTTGGGGATCGTGCGAATGAAGCCGACCTGACGGATTTCATGCTTGAAGCGCAGGAAGAACACGATCCGGTCGTACTGGGTCACGTCCACTTCGCGGCGGAAATAACTGCGCAGGTTGCGCTGCTCGGCAGACGTCAACCAGCGGGTTTCACACTCGCAATGGGCCGCAATGCCTTCATACAAACGATCCAGAATGGCGCGTTGTTCTTTCTGAACCAGAAATAGAACTTTCATTATTTTCCTTGCAGTACCGCAGCCTGCTGAATCAAATCTCTCGACGCCAGAACAGTTCATGACGGCGAACAGCCTTTCTGAAGAACTCGTTTTCACCTTCCGCCGGCCAGCGGCGCCCCGCCAGCTTGCGCTGCAACCAGCGGCGCATTCGGCGCTTGAACGGCATGGCTGGCTGCAAGTCATGCATCATGCCCAGCGCCATGGCCTTGTCCCGCTGCTGGGCAACGGACAGGTTCAGGCTGTAAGGCGTCAACTGCAGCGACGGATCAAACACCGGCGGCAAACCGATGCCGTCGTACGCGTTGCCCATGGGCCAGCGATCGTTATCGTGCAAATGGTTGGCGTAGCCGAGAATAACTTCAGGCTGCCATTCGAGGCCTTGCAACGCTTCGATCACCGCTGCCTGGGCGCAGATGTGGTCCGGGTGCGGATCAATCGCCGGGTGCGGCATGACCAGCACCTGAGGCCGGGCCTGCAACAACAACGCCCGCAGATCCGCCAGCAGGTTGTTCCAGGTCGGCGCTCCGTCCTGATCACCGGGCAGGCTCATGGCATTGAACTGGCGAAACAGACGGGTATCGAGCAGATCGGCTTCGCGGGATGCAATGGGCTGGTCCGGCGCGGCCTGCATGCCAGGCAATTGCAGGCAGAAATAACCCAGTTGCACGCATTGCGCCTCTGGCACGCCCCCCCAACGAGGCACGGCGACGCTGTCCCAGGCCCTTAAACGGCCTTTGATTCTGGCGGCTTCGGCGCGGTCCATGCCCATCGCCTGATAATGCTCGGCTTCGATTTCGCCAGCGGTCAGGGTCACGACCCACGTGTCAACGGCTTGGCTGTACAGTCCGAAAGCTGCCAGCTCTGCGTCGTCCGCATGGGGTGCGATGACCATGACCCGCTGTTGGCGTGCATCCGGCTGGCGGAACAGCCACAAACGCGGCGTACCGCTGAGGGCGCAGAAGCGGCCGTTCAACTGCAGCGAACCCGCCGCCAGCGAATGACCAAGGCCGGTGAGATTCAAATAACGCAGCCCATCGACGCCGCGCTCGAAGGTCTGGCGATCACTGACGCCGTCACCCGCCAACTCGACAACCGGGTCAAAAAAGCGCCCCAGCCATGAGGCGCGGACTTTGACCGCGAGAATCAGCGTTTCATCGCCCGCTATTGGCAGGGCTGTATCGCAACGCAGATGGCGGCCATCCAGGCGCACACCCGCAACTTCAGCCTCTGCGGCAAAGTTGTAGTGATAATCGTCTTTGGGCGAATAGAACAGATGATCGGCGAACCAGGCTTCATGGGCTACCCAGGCAACAATCGCGAGGATGATTGGCAACCACCAGGCGACGCAAACGCCGACCACGATCAGCACAAGCAGGCCGATCAACAGCGCCACCCGCTTGTTACGGCGATGGCGCTTGAGCAATTGCTGCTTGCGGCTCAAACCTGGAATACCGGCACGGGGTTGCACCATCGATCCTTGTACTCACGATCCGCACGGCCAAACGAGAAACGCAAGGCTTTGCCCAGGTTGCGTGCGTCTTCCCAGGCACTTTGGGTGTTGAGGAAACTGAGCACGCTGCCGGGGCTGAAATCACGGGTTTCCGGATCCACGCCACCGTTGACGTACTCGACGCTGATCCATTGCGGCGACTCCGCGCGATAAACCAGCTGAATGGCAATCGGCGTATCGTTGAGGAACACAACCGAACCGATCAGCAAATCTCGCAGCAGCTCAATCACCTCGGCCTTGTGCTCGGCACCGGTGGCGGCAAAGCCCCAACGCCGGTGGAACAGGTCGCAATACATACGAGCGAGCTCGGCGCTGGTGAAATCAGTGACCGGGCGAACCACGCCGCCCGCCTCTTCCAGCAGGCGTAATTCACGGCGCTGGTTGTAGCGAAACTTTTTAGAGAGTTCTTCTGGCGTGCGCGCCATGGCCAGGGACTCGGCTTGAGGCTTTAGGGTGCTGACGCGGCCCTCATTGAGCGTCGACAGGTAACGCCCACGATGGCGCACGGGCACCTGAACATCGTCGGCAATCGGCAGAATCAGCTCGGCATTACCCAGATCGAACAGACCTTTCTTGCCCGCACTTTTCAGCACGTCCTTGGACAGCGCCAGTGAGCGTCCCCAGGTTGGGACTGCAGCCTTGAGTTCGCCGCCTTGTTCCCAGCCCAGATACCGCACGGGGATCTGCGCCAGATGCGCCAGACGCTCGACCACCATCGGCTGTGTCGCCACGCTACCGCCCAACCGCTGCCAGGTCGCCTGATAGGTGGGGGCGTCGATCAGTGTCCAGCCACGCTCACGCCAGCCTTGGAATCGGTTGAGCATCAGGACTCCGCAATCAGGCTGGTGACTTGCGGCAGACGCCAGAACACATCGCGCACCGCCTGATCCGAGAAGCGCTCCTGCAAACGCAGCAGCATCAGCTCGGCGCAGGCCTGGCGTTGTTCATCATCCAGATTCGCCAGATGAATCAGCCCGTGAGCCAGGCGCTCATCATCGGCAAAAGGGAACAGTACGCCTACGCCTTCAACCACTTCCTTGGCGCCGCCACAGGCAGTGGCCAACACCGGCACGCCAGCGCCCATCGCCTCCAGCAGCACCATACCGAATGGCTCATGATCAGAGCTCAAGGCGAAGATATCGAATGCTTTGTAATATAGGCTCGCCTGGGCAACTTGCCCAAGAAACAACACCTGCGAACCAATGCCCAACTCCAGCGCCAGTGCTTTGAGAGTTGGCTCAAGCCGCCCCTTGCCCAGAATCGCCAACTGGCTGTTCTGCGGCAGGCTCGGCAACGCCTTGGCAAAACCGCGCAGCAGCGTGGCCTGATCCTTGTCGGGATGCAGCCGGCCAACGTTACCGATGACAAATGCCGAGGCCGACAGACCCAGTTCGACGCGCGCCTGCTCGGCGGACAGCTGACTGGCCTGTAACTGCTCGATATCGATGCGGTTGTACAAGGTCTGAATGCGGCCGGTCGGCCAGCCTGGCAGGCTCTTGCGCATGTCGTCGCGCACGGCATCGGACACACCCAGCAGGCTCAAACGCTTGCGAAACAGATGCGCAAAGAGCTTGCGAGTGCGCCGCTGGTAGTCGCCGAATGCATGGTGCACGCCGATCACCGGCAAGCGGGTGGCCAGCAACGCGATGTACACCGGTTTGAAGCGATGGGCGATGCAGAAACTGAAATTACGCGACGCCGCGATCTTGCGCAGGTCGCGAATAGCCCCCAGCTTCAGGCCCCGAACCGAGGCCGAGCTGCGCTCAAGAAACAGCACTTCATCGGACGCACAGCCCGCCGCCACGCCAGCATCCGCCACGCCGGTCAGGAATACCGTGGTGACACGGTAGCCCTTGCCGACGAACAGGCTGGCGTACTGCCGGGCACAATCGAGAAACGGACCGTCATAGCCGTGACAGAACTGCAGCACATGGCGCTCAGCCGAGCGTGTCATAAGTTTCCACGCCGTCTTTTACCACCAGGATGTCTTCCATGATCAGGTACTCGAGGTCCGAGCCGAAGAACATGTTCAGGGCATCCGTCGGCGAGCAGATCATCGGCTCGCCACGGCGGTTCAGCGAAGTGTTCAGTGACACGCCGTTGCCGGTGAGGTTTTCCAGCGCTTTCATCATGTCGTAGTAGCGCGGGTTGTATTCGCGCTTGAGCACCTGGGCGCGGGAAGTACCGTCTTCATGGACGACTTCCGGCACACGGGTCTTCCACTCTTCCGCCACTTCAAAGGTGAAAGTCATGAAGGGTGCCGGGTGATCGATCTTGATCATCTGCGGTGCGACGGTGTCGAGCATCGACGGGCAGAAAGGCCTCCAGCGCTCGCGGAACTTGATCTGATGGTTGATACGGTCAGCCACACCCGCCACGCTCGGGCAACCGATGATCGAACGACCACCCAGTGCACGCGGGCCGAACTCCATGCGCCCCTGGAACCAGGCAACAGGATTACCCGCGACCATGATTTGCGCGATGCGCTCCGGGGTGTTTTCAATCTGGCGCCAGACCGGCTTGCTCGGGTGACGGGCACAGGCCGCGATCACGTCTTCATTGGTGTACGACGGGCCGAGATAGACATGTTCCATCTTCTCGACCGGCACGCCACGGGCATGGGAAACATAGGCCGCAGCGCCCACCGCCGTACCGGCGTCACCGGAGGCAGGCTGCACGAACAGTTCTTTGACTTCCGGACGGGCGATGATTTTCTGGTTCAACTTGACGTTCAGCGCACAGCCGCCCGCGAAAGCGATCTTGCCGGTTTCCTTGAGGATGTCGCCCAGATAGTGATCCATCATCTGCAACGCCAGCTTCTCGAACAACGCCTGCATGCTGGCCGCGTAGTGGATGTACGGCTCGTCGGCGATATCGCCTTCGCGCTTCGGTCCCAGCCACTCGATCAGCTTCGGCGAGAAATAGAAGCCTTTGCCCTTCTCTTTATAGCGACGCAGGCCGATGACGTTGGCCAGCTCGGTGTTGATCACCAGTTCGCCGTTTTCAAAGGTCGCCAGACGCGAGAAATCGTACTTGCTGGCATCGCCATACGGCGCCATGCCCATCACTTTGAACTCGCCGTCGAGCATCTCGAAGCCGAGGAATTCAGTGATCGCGCCATACAGGCCGCCCAGGGAATCCGGGTCGAAGAATTCTTTGATCTTGTGGATCTTGCCGTTTTCGCCATAACCAAAGAAGGTCGTCGCGTACTCGCCCTTGCCATCGATACCCAGGATCGCGGTTTTCTCTTTGAAACCCGAGCAGTGGTAAGCGCTGGAAGCGTGAGCCAAATGGTGCTCGACCGGCTCGATCTTGATCTTCTTCGGATCAAAACCCAGCTGCTCCAGGCACCAGACGATCTTGTTGCGATAGCGTTTGTAGCGACGGTTACCCATCAGCAGCGCATCAAGCGCACGGTCCGGGGCGTACCAGTAACGCTTGGCATAGTGCCAGCGCGCCTTGCCGAACAAGCTGATCGGCGCGAATGGAATCGCCACCACATCAACGTCGGAGGGCTTGATGCCAGCTTGCTCAAGACAGAACTTCGCCGACTCGTAGGGCATGCGGTTCTTTGCATGTTTATCGCGAACGAAGCGCTCTTCTTCCGCCGCGGCCACCAGCTTGCCGTCGATGTACAAGGCTGCGGAAGGATCATGGCTAAGGGCGCCGGACAGGCCAAGGATCGTCAATGCCACTAGGGTCTAGCCTCTTTAGTCTGCATGCAGGCGCCAGGCGCCCGAGAAAATTGTGTGCCCTCGCAGCGGGCGAGGATCAGCTAAAGCGCGGGATTATAGCGTAATGGCAGGGGGATTTGCTTGGGTGTGAGCAAATCCCTCTGCGGGTCACGTAGCCATCATTGTTCAGTCAGACTTTGCTCTCTACTGCCGGTTTTCAAGCACAGACCTGGGCAGCAGCCTGAGCTCGTAGCTGTCGGCTTCAAGCTCAAGTTCGCCGTGAAAGACCTGCCCTTCATATTCGCAACGCACCCTGGCCCTGGCGTAATCGAGGCCGGTTGAATCGGCGAGGTAGGAGAATTCGAGGAGTGCGCCTTCTCGAAAGATAGAGCTTGGCGAGATATCAATGTAATCCCCTTGATAGAAGGTTAACCTCTGCAGATTTTTAATTTTCAATGTGAAAGCTTGGTAAGTTTGATAGTTGCCGTGCAGACTTGCGAATCTCAAATCCACTGAGCCGTTGACTGCAACCTTATCCAGACGTACTCGCTTGAACAACAAAAACATACGTAAAATAGAACTGAGCGGTCGACGCGCTAAAGGCCGAAATAACACCTCAACGCAAGAGCCCAATGCTAGCTTTAAAGTGAAATACGTGAAGACACTACCAATGGTAAATGCCTCAAACATTGAACCAGGCTCGCAAGACTTGCGCGCCCTTGGCGTGCGCACGTAGTGACAAAAATCAGGATCAAATATAGGCCTTAATGCCAAAAAAAAGAATCCTGAACTTATGACCGCCGCTATTAAAAATAAAAATAGCCATGCGACCACCGTTAAAGCATCAAGGCGTTCCCACCTTTCAAAAAAACGTATTTCTTTTAGGTTCATCATTTAATCCACATACCGCACATGCCTCGCCATGAGGTTCGGGCGTTTGAAGGAGTTGATGTTGTAGATATCTTTATGCATCTGGTTAATCTGCTGTTTGTAGGTTTCGTCATCCATGTCGATCCAGAAGCGCGGGTTGCGGCCGGTTTTCAAGTCGTAGGCGGCAGTGGTCGGGTCCAGGTGGCGGAACTCTTCGTAACGCGGCAATTCCGGCAGCGGGCCGCTGGTGTCCATGTAGTTCTGCAGGTAATCCCACAACGCGCAGGGTATTTGCCAACGAGTGTCGAGGTTCACCAGGGACGAGAAATCGATCACGATGTTCCGATATCGATGGGCGAGACACAGCACATGATGCATCGTGCCCTGACGATCAGGTGCAGAGACGATGTAAGCATCGAACTCGTAAAACGGCGCAGTGAGTTCGCCGATGGTGCCGTTCTTTTTGTATTCGCCGTTATTTTTATAATCGAATAGGGTCACTAGACCGGTGCGGCGGTTGAGTTCCCAAATTGGGCCTCTGGATGGTTTTACCCAGAGTTTGGGGAATTTGTGGATAACTAAAGCGGCCAATGCCCAAGCACTATAGAGAGGTAGCAACATGACGTAATACGTCCTTTGCACGAAATCAAGAAACTCGAATAAAAAATCTCCCGAAGCATTCGCAGCGATGATTAACCCGCTAAGGATATAAAGGGGGCTGAACATTATCGACCAACCTTTTCCGAACATATGAAGATATGCCCAGAACTGGGACTTTGCGGACCACAACGAAAACCTGAACCGTTCATGATCGTGCCGATCATGAAAGTCCACATGCTCGTAAGGGGCAGGGACATAAGTGCCTGCCGCTCGATGCTCATCTCGTTCTGCACGCATCTGCTCGCGAAACCGCAAGTTATTTGGTGAACGCTTGCGCATGAACGCGTCCGGGGCGATCTCTAGCGGATCACCCCACGGCAAGCGCTTTTTGCCGAAACGCTTTAACCAGGAGCGCTCCTCAGACGGAGGCTGATTGGGGGTCTGGTCTGAACGGTAAGCCGTGGACGCATAGTAAGGTGTTTCTGTAGTAGTCGCTGTCATGGTCTTAGTCCACATACCGGACATAACGCGCCATCAGGTTTGGCCGTTGAAAGGTGTCTATACCGTCGATGTTGTCCAGCAACTGATCCACATACAGCTTGAAAGTCGCGTCATCCATGTCGATCCAGAAGCGCGGGTTGCGACCGGTTTTCAGGTCGTGGGCAGCTGTGGTCGGGTCGAGGTGGCGGAACTCTTCATAGCGCGGCAACTCCGGCAATGGGCCGCTGACGTCCATGTAGTTCTGCAGGTAATCCCACAACGCGCAGGGCAATTGCCAGCGAGTGTCAAGGTTCACCAAGGACGAGAAGTCGATAACAATGTCCCGATATCGATGGGCGAGACACAGCACATGATTCATCGTGCCCTGACGATCAGGTGCAGAGACGATATAAGCATCGAACTCGTAAAACGGCGCAGTGAGTTCGCCGATCGTGCCGTTCTTTTTATATTCGCCGTTATTTTTATAATCAAACAGGGTCACTAGACCGGTGCGGCGGTTGAGTTCCCATATGGGGCCTCGGGAGGGTTTTACCCAGAGTTTGGGGAATTTGTGGATAACTAGAGAGCCTATTGCCCAGCAGAGAAGAGGAACACCTGTAGTCCAAGGAAAAACATACTTGAAGCTATCTTCAACTATTTCCATTGGGGGCTGTGGCAGTGTATAAATTCCTGCCACCAGTGCGAATATGAATGGTGCTAAACCAACAAGAAAAAAACCTTTACCAAATATCAATAGATGTAACCAAATCTGCGATCTTGTCGACCATAACGAAAACCTGAACCGCTCATGATCGTGCCGATCATGAAAGTCCACATGCTCGTAAGGGGCAGGGACATAAGTGCCTGCCGCTCGATGCTCATCTCGTTCTGCACGCATCTGCTCGCGAAACCGCAGATTATTTGGTGAACGCTTGCGCATGAACGCGTCCGGGGCGATCTCTAGCGGATCGCCCCAAGGCAAGCGCTTTTTACCGAAACGCTTTAACCAAAAGCGCTCTTCAGACGGCAATTGGTTCGGGATGCTGTCCAAGCGATAGGCCGTTGGCGCGTAATAGTTCGTCTGATCTGTCGTCATTGATCGGCATTCGTTTTGTGTACGATTTCATCAGCCCAGAACAAGCGAGCAGTGTCTTCAAAGTCGGGCTTCGCATAAGCCGGACCGAAGGGTGTTGGGTCTTTGGGTGGGGGTGCCGGGAAGACCCAGGTTCGCTGACCGTCGTTGACCGAGAGTTGTGCGCGGACTCGCCAGCGATGATGGATGGCGGGGAGGTTCGCTTGCGGTTCTGCCGGGCAGGAGAAAGGGGTTTGTACCAACAGCTCCAGAGCGTCCGGCCACAGCCGATGACAAACGGGCTCTGTGACGGTACGCGTACTCATCTCGTGTGTTTGCCCGCCATACCCATCGTAAAAGCTCTCGACTCGTTCGAGGGCGCAAAACGCTGAGATACCTGGCTTACCCAGCCCGGCCAAGAGGCCGCCAAGATTGCTTTGAATGCGGATTCTGGTATTGGTGCTTCGTACCATGAACGACAGCGGATCTCGATAATCCACTTTGGCGTCGGCTTTGAAGTCCGGATTCCGCTCGATAGAGATTTGGATATTGGCCAGCAGGCTAACCAGATAATAGAAGGCCGTTTGTGGGTCATGCAGGTGCTCGGCCACGCTGTGGGGATCGCTGCCGAATGGACCTTTATTCAACCAATCCTCAATACCGCTGCTACTGAAGAAATAGAGCAATCCCGCCCCTAGCACTATCAAGAACAGGCTTAACCAGGCGGCTATGGACAAGCCGAGAATTACAACGCTGCTGACGGTGAGCAGGCCTACCGTACCAATCAGGCCCGCTGCTACCAGCACCAAATTACCGATGCAAGCATCGTCGCTCCAGCGGTAGGAATACCAGGCGTCATAGAGATTGAGGCCGGTGAACGCCAGGCCAGCAAATACCCGCCCGAGAAGAATACCGCTGTACTCTTTTACAAGATGTTGACTTAACGGACCCAGAAGACGCTCCGCCGCATCTTCAGAAATGGTGAACAGCGTTTTACGACCTGCAGCCAAAATAGACTTGGTGCCAGCTAGCTTTATTGTAAGGGCCTCCATCGCAATCGCCAGATCCAGGCCAGCCCCCACATAACCAGAAGTAACTCTGCCACCACTTTTTTCCCGAACCGCCTTCTCCGCAGCATCCAACTCATTCCTCAAATTCCAAAACTCCAGCCCCACCACCACCCCCGCAAACGGAACTGAATTGAGAAACCTGAACAAGTTGCCACTGCGTATCGCCTCGCCTTTCGCCACTGCGCTCTGAATTGCAGTCTTTCCAGCCTGATCTGCCGCACGCTGCGCCTGCTCGCGCTGCCACTCCTGATTGAAGTGCCAATTGGCCTCGCGCACCGCCTTTGCGGTGGGGTGTAGCGCAGGCATGCCCAGCACTCTTCGGCCGGGCGGTAGTTCTACCTGCGGCGTGACGTAACCTGCTGGGGTGAAATCGGGTTGCAGAATGCCGTACTGATTGCGGTAAACCCCGTAAGGCTGGTGCGATCGGTTGAGCTGTTGGGGAATATCGTCCAGGCCGAAGACGTGGTAGCCCTTGTGATGGGCCTCGGCGCGGCTCAGGTAATGCAGATCGCCAAAGGTACGCGGCAGCATGCTGCGCAGTTGCGCAATGCTTCGTTTATGTAGCGCTGCGTTGGGCTGTGCAGGTGCGATCTCAATGGATGGTCGAATGGGCGCGCCGGGCTGAGTGCCGTTTACCGCCTTATCTGCCGCCTCCACCGCGCCTTGCAGGTTTTCATAAACGGAGACCAATGCCCCGGCGAAACCTTTGCCCGCTACGAAAAAGCTTGATTTCAGGGCGCCGTTTTCAAGCAGGGTGGCGAGGAACAGGCTGTTGATGTCGTCGGAGCCCTGGGCAGGGTAAAAATCTTTTTGTTCAAACCTGGCCAGCTCAGTGGCGCGAAACTGCCCGTCGCCTGCATTGATATCTGGCGTGTCTGGCGCCTGATACGGCGCATCCAGATTCTGTTGTTCGGCATCTGGCCAAAGCATGCGGTGCAGTGGGTGCTGCAGATCGTTGGCGACTTCGGCGAGCCAGCGCTGCCCGACACTGGCTGCTGGGCGGCAAAGGCTGACCAGGGTCAGCGCGTCGGTGATATCCCCGCTGGCCGCCAACGGGTCGTAAGCCGCAGGCGGCAGGGCCAGGGTGACAAACAGCTGGCTGATGAAATGCAAAGAGGCGACGTACGTAGAGCCGTCCTGGCTGAAGTAATCGGCAATGCTTTGTTCAACATATGGCAGCTGCAGGTATTCGCAGAGCAATGCCTGGCCAATCTCCAGGCTGCGCCACAGCTGCGCCCGCTCACCCGTGGCGGTGAAGCGGTTGATATCGAGCCGCCCCTGCTCTTTGATCAGGTCGAGCTTTTGATGCAGAGGGTTTTTCTTGCCACCAATGTTTTCGGGTATCACCAATTGCTGAACCAGCAGCGCACTGCCGTGATGACTGTAACGCTGCGCCCGTGCCCCGCACAGTTCCAGCAATTGCTGCTGGTCTTGAATGCGGGTATTCAAGTGGTGCAGACGGTAATGCGGATCCTCCAGCATTACGCCGTGCAGTTCTCGGGCGCGCGCTCTGGCTAGCACATCGTCTGCTGGCGGGTGGGCCTCCCACAGGCCGGTGTTTTCCTCGGCTGCCGGAGCCACGATTTGCTCCAGACGTTGCGCCCAGGCACCGGTTTCCAGCAATCGCGGGCGATAGGGAGCGTCCCCTTTCTCACAGGCTCGGACATGCTGCCGCGCGTCGTTGAATGCAGTGGCGAGAAACTCTCCACTCAGATCACACACGTAGTGAGACGGCTGATCAAGCATCCATTCAAAGCCAATCTGCCGCGCACGTTGCGGTGCAGGAAATGACAGCGGGAAAGCGCTCTGCTTGAGATTCGGCCAGGCGACGGTGGGGGCGGTCTGGGACTGATTGATTTCATCAAAACCATCCAAACCACGGAACGTCTCAAGCATCGCCGCGCCATCGGGCTTGCCGGTAAAGCGTCTTTCGGTGTCTTCCCTGGACACCCTGAGGTCTGGACTTTGGCAGCGCTGCCTGCGCAGTGCCGGGTCTTGCTCAAGGCGTTTGAGGCGCGCGTGGCTGAGCTGAACTTCGCTGAAGCACAGCTGGATGTCGACGCGTCGGTCGTTCCAGTTGGCGGGCAGCCAGATATCGTCCAGCGCCTTGCCAGTGGCCAGCCGGGCGTCGTCGACGAAGCCGTCTTCAACGCGAAACTTGTCCAGTTCGATGTCGTGGTATGTGGTGCGCTCATCGGCGATGCGGATTTCCAGTTCGCGCCACAGCCGCCCTTCCATAAACACATACAGGTAGCCGGGGCGGCAGAGCACCGGGGTGCCGTGGTCCTGAGCGCTGCTGATCCCGGGCAACGGGACGAAGGGCAGAACCGGGACGATCTGATTCCACTGTTTGTCCAATTGCCGCGTGGTGATATGCGCGTCGGGCAGCGGCAGTTTGATGATCGCGCCGTACTCTTCCTCGACCTCCAGCACCATGCGATGGCCGGGCTCGCCATCCCAGTCCCAGACATGCAGCGAGCTTGGTTTGCACATCCAGGCGGTGACGGTTTCCGGGGCGTCCTCGGCGGTCAGCTCGTCCAGGCGCTTGTCGGCATCCTTTTCATAAAGCGCCAGACGTTGGGTCGCGGGGTGATCCTTGCCGACCACCTGAACGATGAGTTTATTGATTTCACAGCAAGGGCCACGGCTCAAATCGCCGATGTGTTGAGGCATCTTAGAATTCCTGTCTGGCGGGTTGTTTTTGCAGGTGGTGCAGCAGGAAGGCGAGACGGAATTCGTCCGAACCTTCAGGCAATGCCAGCGGTACGTCGGGCTCGGGATAAGCAAGGCGCACGTTCAGATAGCGCTCAAACGAGCCAACCTCCGTAAACCCGTAGGACAGAGCTTCACTCAGCCATTGCTGACTGCGCGCGAAGCACAGGTCCGGCTGCGCAACCCACCACCGATACAGGAAGTAATCGTGTTGCTGGCAACGCAGAGCCTGTTGTTGATCAACGTCCAGCACGGGGTCGTTGGCAAACGCCTTCTCGCTATTTGCCTCCGGGTTTTCAAGTGTTTTCCAGGCGCTGATGTTTGAAGCTCGATCCGCCCAGGTGCCGCCATGCCAACTCAAACGTGTGACAGGCCCAAGCCAGGACTTGAGCTGATGACCATGACAAGCCGGGAAAAAATAACTGGCGGTGACTGGGTGGCAATAGCGCAACACGCCCCTGCCCGTGCTGCTGAATTGCACGAACAGAATCTGCCGTAAATGCTCCAGCACCGCCGCCCTTGGCTGCTCACTCTGGAGGATCAAGCCGGGCCAGTCCTTGGGTGTTTGCTGCACAGCCCTGAGCAACTCCGAATGCTCGGCGCAGGTGACCAAAACGGGACTCTGATCTGTATAAGGCGCCAATTCAGTCTTATCAAACAGCATCGACAGGCGGGGAGAGCCAACGAGCTGATACACCTTGGCCAGCAGGTTTGGCGTACGTTCCAACAGAACCCAGGTATTCATCCTTGTGCCCTCCTGCGCAGTTCACTTGCACAAGGGCAGTGCTCCAACGGGCATTCCATGGGCGTCTTGCCATGAGGTTTCTGGCACAACTCTACAATCGGTGCGTCGCCCACCAGTTGCTGGGGAAGCGCCATGCTGTAGCGGTTCAGAGCGGACTCGGGCGGGCTGAGAGCAACCTTTTTATCCAGCGGTAGCGGCAAGCCAGGCGCAGCTGGCATCCCCGGCACCGGCGCCCCACCTAGCAAGATCGGTACGCTGCTGAAAATCCCGGACGGGGTGATGCTTATCCAGTGCGAGCCAGACTTGAGCGTTGCGCTCAGACCCGCATCGATAATGACGTCAGCTTTGCAATCCAGATGCACCTGCGAAATGGCACTCACCAGATGATTCGCCGCTTCAATATGCCGACTCCCCACCACGGTCAGTGAGTCATCCTCACCAATCCGGGTATTGCGCGCCCCATGGGTCAGATGATGTTCATCAGCTTTCAACTCATGGCTGGACAGCCCGGCCACCAGCACGCTGCGCTGGTTGTCGACCTGAATCGATTGGTCGTTAAGCACATGTTCTGACCAGTCCCGCTGCGCACGGATGGCGATTTCTTCGCGGCCTTTGGCGTCTTCGATGCGCAGCTCGTTGTAGCCGCCGCCATCTGGGCTGCTTTGGGTTTTGAGCAGGGTCTGGGTCTTTTGTGCGGGCAGATTCAACGGCACGCGGGTGGTGGCGTTGGGCAAACAGGCTTGAACGTAAGGCTGGTCCGGGTCGGATTCGAAATAGCCGACCACCACTTCCATGCCGACCCGAGGGATCATCGCCGCGCCGTATTGATCATGAGCCCAGCCGGTGGCGACCCGCAGCCAGCAGCTGGAATGTTCGTTGAGCCCGCCCTCGCGGTCCCAGAAGAACTTGACCTTGACCCGCCCGTATTCGTCGCAATGCACTTCTTCACCGGGCGGCCCGGTAACCAGCGCGTGCTGGCTGCCGAGCAGCCGGGGCTTGGGGTGGTTGAGCGGCGGGCGGTAGGGTGTCAGCCCCGGAACCGCCTGGAAGCTGTTGCGATAACCCTGATTGAAGTCTGCTGACGCCGCACTACTGTGGGCGAACTCTTCCAGCACTTGCGGCTGTTTGCCGGTGTGGATCACCGAGGTCAGCAGCCACTGGGCATTCCAGTCCGGGTTGGGGTGTTCGAGCTGAAACAAATGGCCGCTGATCAATGCCGGTTGGTCACTTTCGCCGCTGGCCTGACGGTAATCGCTGCGGTGGCGCTCCAAGGCTTTGCGGGCCTGACGACCACCTGTGTCGCCGTCGGTATACGCCGCCGGGTAAGCGTAATCTTCGAGATCCTTGCGCCCTTCGCCGTCGGCGGATTTGAGCAGATCCACCTTTGGTTGCTCGAAGTGATAGTTCTGCCGCGCGACTTTGCCGGTTCGGGTGGCCAGGCGCAGCCTGAAGGTGTTGATGACCGGGGCTTCGCCGACCAATCCACTGCCCTGTTTATACTGGACCGGCGCCTGCACAATGGGCAGCTGGATCGGATCGTCAGCGAACACCAGCAGGTGCTTTTCAGGGCCGTGCTGGAAGTGGAAGTGCAGCCCCTCTTCTTCGCACAGGCGCCGCAGAAAATGCAGATCGGTTTCGTGGTACTGGGTGCAGTACTCCCGAGCTTTGCACGGCTCGCGCAGCTTGAAGGCGTACTCGTCGGCCAGGATGCCGTGGTCCTTGAGCAACTGGCCGATGATCTCCGGCACGCTGCGGTTCTGAAAGATTCGGTGATTGCTGCGGTACTCAAGCCGTTTGAGGGTGGGCACCAGTTGAATGAAGTAATGGGTAAAGCGCTTGCCGGAATCGCCCTGGCTGATTTCGCCGATCTGGCCGTGCAAGCCATGTCCCTGCCCGTCGAAATGCAGAAACGCCTGACTATGCAGCAGCTCTTCCAGCTTCAGATTGGCCCGCTCGCTGACCAGCTCAATCCGCGCACTGAACGGCCGACTGATAGCTTCCTGGGCGTGAAATTCCAGGACACGAAGGTCGTGCTCAACCCCGGCGATATCCAGCGTAAACGAGGCGCGATTGGCGGGGGTCGACATGGGGCAAGTCCTTGGCCGGAAAAACGCAGGACTTTGCGCGCTATCGACCGGGGCGTCAGTCAGGCTTGAGAGCCAGCACTTGTAGGAATCTTCTGAGAGTTCATATCCAACCGTCCCACATCACGACCACTAACTATCTACCGCCCCCCACCCCGCCATTCCTGATTGATTGCACCCCAAAGCACGCCGCTATCCGGCCTGCACTCCCAGCGTCAATACGCAATCAGGATTATCAAAACGCTATGCAGCAACTCACTCAATTCTTCCCCACTCCAGCGCACACGTTGCCGCTGGCGGTCGCAGCACTGACTCGGCTTGGCGATCTCAACGTCGCCGTTGGCAACGAGCTGGAGGCCTTGCCCACACCCGATACCAACGATGTAGAAGCGCTCATCCAGCAGATCGATGACTACTGGCAGGCGCCCAGCGCTCAGGGCAAGAGCCGTCGCGAGATGTTTATCGAGGCGATGGAGCAAGGGCTGCGTGACGAGCTGATCGTCAAGGTCCATGAGGGTTATCTGGACGCGTCCCACACCGATTGCATCCCGCGAGAAAACGCCGACGCCCCGCTCCCAGAGGCCTACACCCTGCATGTGCAGCTCAGTGATAACAGCGAGTGTGAAATCGCCGGGGCGCTGGTCTTTATCAACGCCCAGGGCCAGACGCTACTGGTATTGCCCGGCGTGGGTGCCGAGGGGTTCGCCAGCCGCACGGCATTGGGTGAAGGCCTGGTTCAATGGCTCAACCATGAGGTGCTGCGTCACGCGCTGTTCAACAATGCCGAACTTCGCGATCAGCAGCTGATCGAGACCATCAGCAACGACCCGCAGCTGTACCTGGACCCGTTCAGTGTTGCCGATCTGCAACTCAGACCCGTTACAGGCAAACCTTTTGAATGGGCATTCCAACGCCAGCTGCAAAAGCAGCGCAATGATGTTCGCCATGCATTCAATGACACAAAACAACTGACAGCGGCCATCGCCATGCAAGGTGTCTTCGGCCCCGGCGAGATGCTTGAGCAGCGCGAAATCGCTTACTGGGAACGTCAGCAGCGCAGGAGTCTGCCTCACTGGGTGAAGGTCGCCAGCCAGGGCGATCTCAATGAATATCAACAGCGCCTAAAAAATTACGAGGAGAGTCGTACAGCTTTGCTCAGCGCGTTGGGTGGCGCGGCGTCACATGAGCAATATGCGCGGATGCATCTGCGCGCGCGCCTGGCTTCCGATCTGGGTTACGACCTGGAGCCCGCGCAAATCATGCTCACGATGCAGCGTCGGCTATCGATCACTGGCGAGTTGTATACGACCAAACGATCACTGCTGCATCTGGGTTTATACGGCCTGCACCCTGGTGATCTAGAGGCCGAGTCTGCCTTCCAGACACTCACCACCCTGCGCCTTGATGGCGAACTCCTGGAAACGAGCCACCCGCTGCTCACCACCGCTTACGCGGCGAAGCTGGTTGATGAGCTGGATCTGGGCACCACGTTTCGCGAGTACCAGCGAACGGCCTACGCCAGCGAACACAATCAGCAACTGATGCGCGACCTGACCCGCAGGCAAGTCACGGCAATGGCGTACGCGGCAAAGATGCAGGCGCATATCTTGCCGGAAGACTTCGCACTCATTGAGCAGATCGAGGCCGACACAACCGGGCAGACAACCCCACAGCTGCATGTGCAGCAGATCAAACTCGACGACGGCGAAGTACTGGGCGGCCTGTTGGTCTTCTGCAGAAACGACAGTCAGGGTCGGCTTGAGCGGCTGGTGATGTTTGCCGCCGACGCGCCAAGGGCTCAGTGCTTTCAGGGCTTCGATAATCAAACCCAACTCACCCACGAACTGGTCAGCTGGACCACTTCACCGGCGATGAGCGGCTACCTGCTCAAACAGGTGTCGGCTTCGAGCCGTGACAACCTCGAAAAAAGATTCGAAGCGCTGCGCCTCAAACCCCAGCCCTCGGCCAATTATGTACAACTGATCCCGCGCAGCCACTACCACCAGGCGCTGGGGCAGTTCGTGCGCCAGCACGTGCGCGTAGCGGCTGCGGACCACGCACTGCGCACGCCTGATTGGTATCTGCAGGCTAACGCCACTCAACGCAAGGAACTGCTGGCGCTGGAAGACGCGATGGCGGGCGCGACCGAGAACTACCAAACCGAGCCGCCGACCCAGGCTCAGGACTACGAAGCGTATGTTCACGACCGCGCCCGCCAGAAGATCAACCAATTGCTGGGGCTGGCCGAGGGCAGTGTCGATCCGGACCAGATCATCATCACCACCGAGCGAGAAGTGCTCAGCTATACACGGATGTTGCGCAATGGCTATGACGATACCCTGGGCCTTATCAGCAGCAGCGCAGACACCCAGGCCACCTTCAGTGGCCCGGCGCATGTGGACCTGACACCACTGACGCCGCAAAAAGTCGCCCGCTCGGTGCACGGCAAATGGCTCAGCGATGACTACATCAAGTTAGTCAGGGAAACGCTGCTCAACGCTGATTCTTCTGCCTACACCTATCGGCGAAAAGCTGCCTGCAGATCACCGTGCTGCAGATGAAAGCCGCTGCGCTGCGCAGTCATCTCAAGGGCCAGCTTACGACCCGGCAGTATCAGTGGCTGGGACGTTCCCTGGATCACCTGCATCGCACCGATAGCCAGGCCCGCCTGGGCTACCCGTTGCACACCTTGCAACTGCGTCTGGAAAACCCGCTGATTGGCAGCGACCTTTCCCAGGTGGGCGAAGTGGCGAAGGACATCTACAACGTGATCTCCCCCACCAAGGTTGAACTGACACAGATTGAAACCGTGCAAGGCTGCTACCTGCTGTCGCCACCCGACTCCACCCAGCCTGCCTTGCTCTACACCCCAAATGCGCCAGACGGTTTGGAGTTTCGCCCGCTGAGTGACTTCAAGCCCTCGCTCTCCAGCCCCGACATGATCGACTACTACAAAGATCGCTGCCGGGTTGCAGCAAGGCGCAAGCTGGCGTTTTTCCTCCGGGACGTGGAGCAAGGTGGCGCGAGCAAAGCGCCGGTCATACCCCGCGATGCCGTGATCGACTTCCGCGACATCTGCTTCAATCGCCCTCTTGAGCGCCAGCTACGGGATGTTGAAGACACCACCACTGGCCGCAGCGATATGCTCGCCAAGCTCGCCTGGACAACCTTTGAACTGCTCGCCACGGTAGCGACCCTGCCCTTCCCGCCCGCCAGCTTTGCGGTGGGCGCGCTGCTCTCGCTGCACGACAGCATGAAAGCCCTGCAAGCCTTCGCCAACGGGGATCGAGAAACCGCCAGCGGTTACATCCTCAGTTCACTGTTCAACAGCCTGGGCGCGGCTGGCGATTTGTCCGCTGGCATGAAGGGCTTCGGCGCGTTGCGCCAACTTGGCCACAACGGCAACCAGGCGTTGGCACTGCCGACCGTAAAAAAACTCCCGCGAGCTACCAGCCAGGCTGACTTACAACCGGTAAATCTTGAAGGTGAGACCTTCTGGCGCGGCAAACCGAACGCCAATGGTCATGCGCCGGTGTACCGGGTGAGCACTGATCAGGCCCAAATCCCGCAGGCGACCGGACAATTCGCCCGGCGCGACCTCGACGGTACATGGCGCCCGTTGAGTCAGCCTGCCAGCCCGACGACCGCCTTGAATGCCCAAGGCATAAAACCGAAGTTCGCAGTGGATATCTCACTGCAAAACGCGACCCTGATTGCGTCTGCCCACGGCAGCGGGGTCAGGGTGGTGAATGGCAAGTACTACATCAATCTGGGGACACAAGTCTTCGAGGTGCAATTCGATGCCAGCGCCCGTTACTGGAACATCATCGACCCGCAAAACCCGTTCGCTTTTTTCGGCAAACAACCCGTGTATCTGGATGCCCAAGGCCAGTGGCAATTGCCCAAACGCCTCAATCTGCCTGGCGGCATGGATGAGTCCTTCAGGCCCTTGCGCAGCGAGGCCTCAGCCGCATCTGCCGAGCCAATCACCGCGGCAGTGGTCCCCTATGAACTGCCGCTCCAGCTACGTGCGCAGTTCCACATTCTGGCAAATCCAAACCGATCGTTAGACGACATGGGGCTGGACCTTGACGCCTATTTCGAGGCGGTGTATCGAAAGAGCCGCGCTGATTTCGCATCACAACGGGCAAAGCTCTACACAGATGCCCAAGGGGCATTTACTTCTGTCATTCCAGCGCCTCGTCCTGCAGTGCCGCTGCTTGAGGCGAATGCAGATGCGCGCAGCCTGATCAGAAGAGTATTCGAGAACAGCAACGCTATGGTGATCGGCGAAGCCCCCAGGTCCATTGCCAGTAAACGTTTGCTGATCGAAAACATGGCTGCGCTGGCTGAACAGGACGTGAAGGTCCTGTATATCCAGCACCTGTTTACCGACCTGCATCTGTACAAATTGGAGAAGTACCGCAGGCTTGGAGCCAGAAGCAAAGCGGGCTCCAGTGAACTGAGGCTATGGTTCGAAAACCTGAACGATGGAGCTTTGAAAAACCGCAGCACAGAATATGACTATTACCACCTGGTCAAGATTGCACACCGTCACGGCCTGGAAGTTCGCCCCCTCAGTTCATCGATTAGCTATGCGCATATAAACAATCCGGTGACACCCGTAGCTGGGGACGTCGCCAGCGATCAGAAAATGAGTAATTTCTTCAGTCACCTGCTGATTGGTGCCGATGTTGCTGCGCACCCTGAACGACGCTGGGTTGCGTTGCTCGATCAAAAGTTGGCCAATACGTACCAGCAGGTCCCAGGTATTGCCGAGCTGCACGGCGCAATCAGTATTCGCGTGCATGACGTGCCCCATGGAAGGGCGACGTTCATCAGACCAGACATCGAAAGCACCGGCACTGCATTCGGCAAGGCTGATTTCAAGATCGAAATGGCCAACCCGCTGCTCAAGGATCAAAGCACATCCGCTGTTGCACCGGGCCTGACAAGCGCACCGCCAAGCCGGCTGGATGAAGCGCTGCATCGACAAGTCCACGGAAACGCAGGCGCTAGAATCGACAATACATTTGCCGACAAGCCAGGTTTTGAATGGAAGAAACCGGGTCAGTGGCAAGCGATCAATGCGCAAAACTGGCCTGTTGAAAGCCCACCCACTGCCATCCAGTTATCGTTGTTCGATACTGCCTACGGTATGCCCACCGACACCCGGAACCACCTGCATGAATTGATCAACTTTGAAAGAAGAGGACTGCACTCACAGTATTTCCTCTCGAACGATACGTACTCCAAGGTTCGGGACAGTTTTTTCAATCTGCGCAACAAACTTCAGAAAGATGCACGCAAGATCATTGCCCATGAGCTGCCCAGCCGCCCGACAATACCTTCGGTGTCACCCGGGATCACCCATGGCGGTTTGCTTGAAGACCTTTATCAACACACCAACGGCGTGGTCATTGGCGAAAAACACTCATCCATTGCCAGCAAAAAACTGATCATCGACAACATGCCGCTGCTGGCCCGGCAA
This sequence comes from Paucimonas lemoignei, assembly GCA_900475325.1. Classification (GTDB taxonomy): domain Bacteria; phylum Pseudomonadota; class Gammaproteobacteria; order Pseudomonadales; family Pseudomonadaceae; genus Aquipseudomonas. Next base: position 777,573 of record LS483371.1, on the reverse strand, counting down.
GAGGTGAAGACGCTGTACCTGGAGCACTTGCTCAGCGACTTGCACCAAGCGGACCTTGATCGGTTCATCGAGACCGGATACATGAGCAAATCCTTGCTCCATGACCTGAAAAAACTCGACCTCGGTCACCACACCGACGTCGATGGCGTCTACACCTTTGAGCAACTGGTGATCAAAGCACGCGCCAACGGTCTTGAGGTCAGGGCCATCGACTGCGCAGCCAGTTACCACATCAGAGAAATTGACCATCCTGCACTCACCACGCGGCAGCAGATGTTCAGCTATTTCGCGTCACGCACCATACGCAAACATCAGGAAGTCATGGGCGCGCACAAATGGATTGCACTGGTGGGTAACAGCCACGCCAATACTTACGAGAAAATCATCCCAGGTCTGGCCGAGCTGGAAGGTGGCATTGGCATCCGGGTGACTGATGTAAGCCCTGGTCAGTCACGGGGCGTTTCGATAGATCCCGGTGAAAATCTACCGATTGGGCTGACCAACCGACAAAGCCTTATAAAAAGCGATTTGCGGCTGGAGATGGAAACTCTCAAACCGGTCGTGGCGGTGAGGCCCGCACAAACGCTGCCTGTTGCGCAAAGGCTGACAAGGCCGGGGATGTTTCTGATTGAGGAAAGTGCTGACAGCCTGCCGGTTATCGTCCACCGCTCGCGAGACAACGTGATCCATCGCACACCGGTAAAGGTCAATGCCCAAGGCGAGGTTTACGTAGAGCGAGCCACCTGGCCTGCGGTAAACCTGAAACCGTTTGAGGACATGGATGCGCTGATTGTCGGCCTTGAGGAGATCAACCTGACCAGAGTGGCGTAACCACAACTGTCGGTGCTACCGAAGGCTGCGAAAGCGATGTATCGGGTTAACCCGATTCGCAGCCTGCGGGAGCTCCAATTACAGAAACAACTGAACCCGTGGGAGCGAATTCATTCGCGAAGGGGCTTATACATCCGACGCATTTGTATCGGCTGTGCTACCGCCTTCGCGAGCAAGCTCGCTCCCACGGGCCCGGGGGCAACCGAGGGTTTATGTGCCTAGTGCTAAACCTTTGGCAAACGCTGCTCCAGCAATTGGTGCAGCGCGCTGTCGGCGGGCCAGTTGCGCATGAAGCGGGCGCGGTCGCGGGTGAAGGCAGTGGCAAATGAGCTTTGCGAGCTGTGCTGACACATGGCGTCCAGATCGATCAACGCCCAGCGATCCTGATGCCAGAACACGTTATGACCTTTCAGATCGCCGTGACTGATGCGCTCACTGATCAACTGCTGGAAAAGAAGATCCAGCGCCAGCAGTTCACTCTCCGGCGCGTCACCTGAAGCCACGTAAGGCGCAAAGCGCTCGATGATGTCCGGCCCAGGCAAATACTCGGTCACCAGATACGCCTTGCTGCGCAGCCCCAGCACTCGGTTCTCCAACAACGCCAAAGGCTTGGGCGTAGCAATGCCGAGGAACAGCAGGCGATTGCCCTCACGCCACGAATGCCAGGCGCGGCTCGGGCGCCAGAAGCGCTTGAACCAGTGGGCAACGTCTTTGATGTTGTAGCGCTTGATCACCAGGCTGCGACCGTTGACTTCAACCCGACCGACACTCGCCGCCCCACCGGTTTTATACAAGTGGCCCTGATCGAGCAATTCATCCGCCTTGGCGAGTACCGGTAACATCGCGGCCTCTTCTTCCCGGCGAATTGCCCGCAATCCGGACGCCCCGTCTTCCACGCTGAAAAGACTGCAATCGCGCCCCACCTTGTCCAGATAATCCTTCAGACGCCAGCTGCGGACCTTGTCGATCTGCTTCTGCAAGGCCTCCATCGGCAAGCCATGTTCGCCATTGCTGAGCAAGTAATGCACCAGCAATTCTTCGGTAAACGGCTCAAGTGACTTGGGCAACTGGGCGAAGAACACCCCGAGGTTTTCCAGCACCTTCTGGCGAGACAACGGCTTGCCCGCCTCTTCGACACGGATCCCCGCGCCATCAATCAGGTACAGCTTGCCGTGGCTACGCAGCAGGTTGTCCAGATGCAGGTCTTCTTGCCACAACCCTTTGGCGTGCAGCTGCGCAATGGCCGATAACGCCTCGCCCAACACGGTTTGCTGAACATCGTTGAGTGGCGTCTGGCTTTCCACCTCGGCCCAGGCATCGCCAAGGCTGTGGGCCTGCTCGATAAACTCGAACAGCAGCCAACCGCCTTCACCGTCCTCAAGACCATCGGCCAGCAGCAGCGGTGTCGTCATCCCTTGGGCGGCAAGCAAGCGCACGCCTTCGAGCTCACGCTGGAAATGTCGCGCCGCCTTGGGCCCGACCAGTAATTTGGCCAACACGGTCCGGCCGCGCCACACACCTGCGCCCACATAGCGCTGGCCGGGCAACACCCGCAGCAGGCTCAGCAATTGCAGTTCGGCGGGGCCTGCCGCATCGGCCAGCGTCAGGCTGATCGGCAAGGCAGGATGACGTCCAGCGTTTTTGAGTTCAGACAAACGCATCAACGGATCTCTTCGTGTTCGCGGTGCGTACCGCGTTTATGGCTGCCGCGCTTGCCGAGCCGGGCATACCAATCATCGACCAGCGGGCTTTCGGTTCCGGATTGCAGGTAGGCGGCCAGCAATTCACGCACATCAGCTTCAGTCCACATCGGCGCGCGGCGCAACAGCGGCTCAAGATCCTTGATCCGGTCACGCCTGCCAAACAGTGCTGGCCGGGTTTTTTCCAGGTCAATCAACTGCGCCCGATACATACCGGCCTTGGCCCGCATGAAAATATGCTTGGGGTAGAAACAGCCATGCACCTGCCCGGCCGCGTGAAGGGTCTGGGCCAGATCGCCACACGCCTGCAGAATCGCCTTCTGTTGCGCAGCGTCCATCTCGGACCACTGCTGCAGCAAGGTGTCCAGGTCGGTCCAGCCATCCAGCGCGCGGGTCATGAGAATCGCCCGACGCTCGCCGTCGACCCGGCTCTCACCATAGAAGACCGCATGCAGCGCAGGAATACCCAGTTGCTGGTAACGGCTGATGTTACGAAATTCCCGGGAGAACGACGGCTCGCCAAACGGGTGATGTAACGTGCGGGTCAGGTAATTGCTCTGGCGTTTCAAATAAAAGCCCGAGCCTTCCAATTCCATGCGAAACACGCTGCTCCAGCCGCCACGACCGGTGTTGGGCTCATCAACAGCCTCAAGCTGGACCTCCCACAACGATTCGAAATCAGCCAGGCCATGGCGCTCAAGTAACGGGCGCTCGCTGGGTGCAATAAAAACAGTCATTCGCGTCCCTCGAAAAAACTGACCACATGGCGGATGCGTTTCTTGTCGGACTCATTCAACCGGTCGCGCCCTCGGTATTGCAGATAGAAGCGCAGGCGCTGGGTATTGGACAGGTGGTATTTCGCCAGCTTATCCAGGCACGCCAGATCCTTGGTGATCCGGTAACGCAACATGAAGCTCCACCAGAACGCACCGTTGGGGCAATCGATCAGGAACACGGTGCCCTGATCGTCCACCAACAGGTTGCGCCACTTCAGGTCGTTATGAGTGAAATTCTGGTCATGCATGGCGCGAGTGTAGCGGGCCACCTGACGGCTGATGGTATCAACCCACGAACGGTCGGCCAGACGCGGATCGTCGCGCTTGGCCAAGGCAGATAAATCTTCGGTATTGGGCAATTCGCGGGTGATCAGCGCGCCCCGGTCATACGTCGCGCCGCGCCGCTCAAGGCCCCACGCCACCACTTCAGCGGTCGGGATGCCCCACTTGGCGAAGCGTTTGAGGTTCTGCCATTCCGAGCGAACCCGTGGCTTGCCCATATAACGGCGCAGGCCTTTACCCGCGCCGACGTAGCGTTTGACGTAATAATTGATCCCGTCGCGCTGCACCTTGATCACTTCCGACAACGGGTCGCGAGTCAGGCGCTCGCCCTGCAGAGCAAATACTGCGTCCAGGCTGCCAAAGTCTTGCTCCAGTGAAGCGTAATCCGGTTCCAGATTCCAACCCGCCATCAGAGCGCATCCCCGTAGCGGACTTTGCGCTGATACAGCTTGTCGGCTTTCGCTTCCAGCCAGCGCAGCAATTTGGCTTCTTCAGCCAGAATCTGGCGCAGCGGTTGTTGGAAATAACCCTTGAGGAAGCGCAGCTTGTCGCGGCGGGTCAGGCCGATGTCCAGCGCGGAAAAGTACAGCGCGGCCAGGTCCTTGTTGCGCCAGCGCGGGGTGATGACCCGGCGCGTCTGGGCTCGGTGCAGGTCGATCACCGACAGGCGGAAATCGTCAGCCGTGACCTGCTTATCGGTGTGCAACAGGAAGTGGCAGATGTAGCAGTCGCGGTGGTTGACCCCGGCGCGGTGCATCATTCCGACCATGCGCGCCACTTCGGCGATGAAGGCACGTTTCAGGCGCGGCTCTGGCGGCTCGTTGCGCCAATTGATGCTGACGTCTTCCAGGCTTTCAGTCGGTGCCAGCTCTTCGGTGACGATGAACGAATGCTGCGCCGCCGGATTGCCGCCGCGCTCGCCATAGGCCACGGCGGTCATGGTGGCGACGCCGACTTCTTTCAGGCGAGCGATGGCCTTCCACTCCATGCCTGCGCCCAGCACCGGCAACTTGGCGGTGATCAGGTTCTTGCCGATTTCGCTCCAGCCAATGCCGCGATGGATCTTGACGAAGTAACCGCGCCCATCGACTTCGGTGCGCAAGGTGCGTCGACCTTCGAGCTCGCGATAGACCTGACCGTCCAGACGCTCGACTTCGGCGAACGCATCGCGGCCGGCCCAGAGGGTCTTGAACGGTTCAGCGAGGAACAACTTCATGGGTAGTGCTCCGCCAGAATCACATCTGCCGCGTGCTGCGGCATGCTGTAAAGGTCAGCTGTGTCGGCAAACGCCAGCCCGTTTCGACCCCAGTTCGCACGAGCCGTGTCATCGGCTAGCATGGTTGCCAGGTATTGATTGAGTTGCGCCTGTTCGAACGGATCATCCAGTACCAGGCCGCTGTCGGCCTCGGCGATGTAATGCGCATAACCGCACACCGCACTGACCAGCACGGGCAAGCCCGCCACGAGCGCTTCGAGCAGCACGGTGCCGGTGTTTTCGTTGTAGGCAGGGTGAATCAAGATGTCAGCCCCCAGCAGGAAGCGCGGAATATCGCTGCGCCCTTTCATGAAGGTGACCTGTTCACCCAGGCCCAGCGCCGCGCTCTGCAGCTGGAATACTTTGGGGTCGTCCTGGCCGATTACAAACAGCCGAGTGCGTTTTTTAAGATCGGCGGGCAATGCCGCCATTGCTTTGAGGCTGCGATCCACGCCTTTGGTCTTGAAGCCCGAACCGATCTGCACCAGCAGCATGTCCCTCTCACCGAGCCCGAATTCCTTGCGGAACTCGGCGCGAATCTGCGGCGCATCGGCTGGCGCGCGGCGATCCTGGGCAATGCCCGGTGGCAACAGATGAAAGCGCGATAGCGGCGTGTCGTAGTACTTGATGAACAGCAGCTGCTGGACTTCGGAGATCATCAACACTTGGGTTTTCGCGTCTTTGGCGAACACCGCTCGCTCGTACTCGGCAAAGTGGCGATAGCGGCCCCACTGGCGATACAGCGAATGGCGCAGGGTTTGTGCCTTGTCTTCAAAGCAGCCGTCGGCGGCGTAATACACGTCCAGACCGGGCATTTTGTTGAAGCCTATCAGACGATCAACCGGACGCTTGGCCAGGTCAGCCTCCATCCACGCGCTAAGCTTTTCATTGCGCCGATGATTGAAGAACGCCTTGACCGGCGCCACCAGTACTTCAAAGCCTGGCGGCACGTCGCCTTCCCAGATCAGGGTGTAGACCCGGATCTTGTGCCCACGCTGCTGGCATTCCAGCGCGATACGCATGAAGTCGCGTTGCAGCCCGCCGAACGGGAAATATTTGTACAGCACAAAAGCCAGTTGCATCAGCCTGGTTCCTTTGCCAGCAACAGCGCGCCCAATTGGCTCGCTACTCGCTCGGGATTCAAACGAGTGAAGCACATCGGCCACTCGCGTTTCAGATCGAACTGACGGCGGTCTTCATCCGTCGGTTGATAGGTGCATTTCTTTTGCAGGCAAGGCGCACAGGCCGGGTAATCACCCGCCAGATGAACCTGCGATTTGCCATAGGCGCCAGTCAGGCCCGGATTGGTCGGGCCAAACAGGGAGACCGTCGGCACATCCAGCGCCGCCGCCAGGTGGCCAATGCCGGTGTCCACCGCCACACAGGCCTGGGCACTGGCCAGCACTTGAGCGACGCCAGCCAGGTTGAGTTTAGGCAGCACAACGGCATGCTCCAGCCCGTCAGCAATGCGCTCGGCCCGGGCCTTTTCCAGCGGGTTGCCCCACGGCAAGCGAACCTGCAGACCGCGCTCAACCATACGCTCGGCCAGTTGCCGCCAATACAGCTCGGGCCAGTGCTTGGTGTCCCACGTGGTGCCATGAAGAAATAGAACGAATGGCGGTTTATCTGCATCGGCGCCGAGCAGACGAGCGCGATCCAGACCGTAATCCCCAAGCCCCGCTGGCACTGCATAACCCAGCGCCTGACCGAATAATTGCCGCAGACGCTCGACGGCATGCTGGCCACGAGGCACGGAATAAGTCTGATCATAGAAACGGCTGGCCAGCGGTTCGCGTGCCGAATCCTTGTCCAGTCCGGCGACCGGCGCGCTGACGTAACGCGTCAGCCAGGCGCTTTTCAGCAAGCCCTGAGCGTCGATCACCAGATCATAAGGTGTGTCGTGCAAACGCTTTTTGAAGCGCTTCCATTCACCGGACTTGAACGTCTGCCAGAGGTTTTTCCGCCAGCGGCGAATCGCTACCGGGATCACTTCGCCCACCGCCGGGTGCCAGGTGGGAATCTCGGCGAAACCTTCTTCAACCACCCAGTCGAACTGGATGCCCGGCACGGCACGGGCCGCGTCGGTCAACGCGGGCAGCGCATGGATCACGTCGCCAAGGGATGAAGTTTTGATCAGCAAGACCCGCAAATCAGGCGACCTCCACCGGCGTGCTGCCCAGGTTGCCCAGCGCTTGCACCACCGACTCTGGCTCCAGCAGGCGCAGGCAATTGTAGTGACCAAAACGGCAGGTGCGGTCAAAGCATGGGCTGCATTCGAGGCCCAGCCGCACCACTTCCACCTGATCAGCCAGCGGCGGCGTGAAGCCCGGCGAAGTGGAACCGTAGACTGCCACCAGCGGACGATTCAGTGCAGCGGCGACGTGCATCAGGCCGGAGTCGTTGGACACCACGGCATCGGCGCACGACAGCAGATCAATGGCTTCGGCCAGAGACGTGTCGCCGCTCAGGTTCATGGACTCTTCGCGCAAGCCAGGGATCAGCCACTCGCGAATGCTTTCGCCCACCGGATGATCTTTCTTCGAACCAAACAGCCAGACTTGCCAGCCTTCGCGGATCTTGGCTTCAGCGACTTTCGCATAATGTTCGGCGGGCCAGCGTTTGGATTCGCCGAATTCAGCGCCGGGGCACAGCGCCAGCACCGGGCGATCCAGGCTCAGGCCAAATTTGGCCAGCGCTGCATCACGGGTGGTGGCATCGATGCGCAGGTCAGGTTTTGGGTAGGGGCGCGGCAAGTCGGCGCCCGGTTCATAGGCCAGGGCCATGAAACGCTCGATCATCAGCGGGTAGCGCTGTTTGTCGAGGGTGCGCACATCATTGAGCAGGCCATAACGGAATTCGCCGCGCCAGCCGGTACGCTTCGGGATACCCGCGAAGAACGGCACCAGCGCGGATTTCAGCGAGTTGGGCAGGAGAATCGCCTGATCGTACTGGCCCTTGAGGGACTTGCCGATCCGCCGCCGCGTCGCCAGCTCCAGTGCGCCATGGCCCAGAGGGAAGCTCAGGGCCTCGCGCACCTCAGGCATACGCTCAAGGATCGGGCGGCTCCACTCGGGGGCCAGCACATCGATCACGCATTCGGGATGACGCTGCTTGAGACACTGGAACAGCGTTTGCGCCATTACCATGTCGCCTACCCAGCTAGGCCCAACGATCAGAATTCTCATGTTTCATCCAAAAACGACCAGAAACGATCAGGGAGGCTGATCAGATTGCGTGACGTTCCCACACAACCCGTCGCCTCCCTGTCATAGCTTTATATAGTGCGTGGCATATTCGCTGCCATGAACCTGTGCAGATTTTGTGGGAGCGAATTCATTCGCGAAGAGGCCGGTACATCCGATAAACATCTATCGCCTGACATACCGCCTTCGCGAATGAATTCGCTCCCACAGGGATCAACGTCGCGCCCTTACGCGAGCCCCATCTCACCCCAGATCCGCAGCACTTCACGCCGTTCGACTGCAAACTGATCACCGGCAACGACGCCCGCCTGATTTTGCAGAGCCTGGCGGTGAGCCGCCGAACGGTACGCTTTGTACGCTTCGCGCAACAGGCCAGCATCGGCGGCGGGGATTAGCCCGGCCTCTTCCAGCCCTTCAAGAATACGAATGTTATCGGTGTAACGCAGTAGCGCCGGATGTTCTCGGGACCACGCCAAGGCCGCGTATTGCACCATAAATTCGATATCGACGATACCTCCGGCGTCCTGCTTGAGGTCGAACAGCACCGTGGGCGAGAACGCATTGGCTGCCGTCCCGGCCGCAGTAACCTTGGTGCCGAGGTTGCCGCGCATCTTGGCGCGCATCTCACTGACCTCCTGGCGCAGCGTGTCCAGATCGCGCTCCCGGCCCAGCACCACCGCCCGAACTTTCTCGAAGGCCTGGCCGACTTCGTGGCTGCCTACCAACACACGGGCACGCACCAGTGCCTGATGCTCCCAGGTCCAGGCTTCGTTTTCCTGATAGCGAGAAAACGCCCCGAGCGAGCTGACCAACAACCCCGATGCACCCGACGGACGCAAGCGCATATCCACTTCATAAAGCTGGCCGGAGTTGGTCTGAGCGGTCAGCAAATGGATGATCCGCTGCCCCAGCCGGGTAAAGAACTGCGCGCTGTCGATGGGCTTGGCGCCGTCGGTTTCGGCTTGCAGGTCGCCATCGTGGATGAACACCAGATCCAGATCCGAGCCATGCCCTAGCTCGATGCCGCCGACCTTGCCGTAACCCACGATGACGAAACCCGGATCGCACAGACTGCCATCGGGCCGTGACGGTGTGCCATGGCGGGCTACGGTGTGCCGCCAGGCCAGGGCCAGCACTTGTTCAAGAATCGCTTCAGCCAGCCAGGTCAGGTAATCGCTGACTTTCATCAACGGCAGGCTGCCGGTGATTTCCGAAGCCGCCACCCGCAGCCGGTGCGCCAGCTTGAAGTGCCGCAAGGCTTCCATTTGCTGCTCAAGGTCGTCTTCGGGAATGCGCGTCAGGCGCTCGCGCAATTCCGCCGCCAGTTCGGGCGCCAACGGCGGGCTGAACAGACGGCCCTCGTTCAGCAACTCATCCAGCAACAGCGGGAAGCGCGCGATTTGCTCCGCGATCCACGGGCTGGCCGCGCAAAGCGTCAGCAAGCGGCGCAGGGCGTCCGGGTTTTCCGTGAGCAGCACCAGATAGGCTGAACGCCGTGCCACGGCTTCGACCAGCGGCAGCACGCGCTCCAGCACCAGATCAGGATTGTCATGCTCAACGGCCTGGGCCATCAGCCGGGGAATAAAAGCATCGAGCCGCTCACGCCCCAGCCGCTGCATTGAGCGCAGCTGTGAACTGTGGCGCAGGTCGTTGAGGTTCTTCAGGGCTTTTTCGGCGTCCACAAAACCACCGCCCAACAGTTGTCGACAGGCGGCATTCTCATCCTGGGACTCTTCCCACAACGGCAGCCACTCGCCGCCCACCACCACTTCAGGGTCTTCCTGCTGCTCATCATCCGGGTCGGAATCGGGATCGGCAATCACCTGACGGAAATGCCAGGACACGCGCCCGCGCCAATGCATCAGCCGTTCGTGGAAGCTCTGCCAGTCGGCGAAACCCAGCATGAATGCGATACGCGCCTGGTCCTGCGCGCCATCGGGCAGCATCTGCGTCTGGCGGTCGGCAATGGCCTGGATGGCGTGCTCGGTATAACGAAGGAATTCATAACCCTGACGCAGCTCGTCGGTCACTGCGACAGGCAGATAACCTTGGCCTTCAAGGGTTTTCAGCACTTTGAGCAGCGGGCGCTGTTGCAGGCTCAGGTCGCGGCCACCGTGGATCAGTTGAAAGGCCTGTGCAATGAACTCAACCTCACGAATGCCACCCGCGCCGAGCTTGATGTTCTCAGCCATGCCTTTGCGGCGCACTTCCTGCTGGATCAACTGCTTCATGGTGCGCAGGGCTTCGATGGCCGAGAAGTCCAGATAACGCCGATAGACAAACGGGCGGAGCATGTCCAGCAGTTGCTCCCCCGCCGCCTGATCACCGCCCACCACCCGGGCCTTGATCATGGCGTAGCGCTCCCAGTCCCGGCCCTGATCCTGGTAATACTGCTCCAGCGCGTTGAAGCTGAGCACCAGCGCCCCGGACGAACCGTAAGGCCGCAGGCGCATGTCCACGCGGAATACAAAACCATCGACGGTGATCGGGTCCAGGGCCTTGATCAGGCGCTGGCCCAGGCGGATGAAAAACTCTTGATTGTCCAGCGGACGCTTGACGCCAACGGTCTCGCCACCTTCGGGGTAAGCGAAGATCAGGTCGATATCCGACGACAGGTTCAGCTCAACCGCGCCGAGCTTGCCCATGCCCAGAATCACCATCTGCTGCGCTTCGCCGCTGCGCCGCCCGGTGGGCGTGCCGAACTGCTGGCAATGACGCTCGTACAGCCATTGATAAGCCAGGTCGATGCTACCGTCGGCCATCTCCGACAGGTCGCGACAGGTTTCCACCAGGTCGGCCTGCCGGGTCAGGTCGCGCCAGATGATCCGCACTTGCTGGCGCGTGCGCTGGCGACGTAGATTACGTCCCAGCTCATCTTCACTGGCGGCTTCGGCCAATGCTGCGGCGATCTGCCCGCGCAACTCGCCGGGCGCGAAACTGCGCTCCAGCTCACCGCTTCCGGCCAGCTCCAGCAGCATCTGCGGGTCACGGCAGACCTGCTCGGTGACGAAATCGCTGGCGGCGCAGACGCGGTCGAACGCGGCACGTCGCGCGTCAGGCCAGGCGTCGAATGCGGCTGATGCGCCGTCAGACGCAGCCGCCAGGGATGTGCGAAACGTCTGTTGCGCGCGAGTGACTAAAGGCAGCAGGATGGCCGGAAGATCGGCCAGCAAAGGGAGGCTCATGGTCTATCCTAGATCGGCGTGCGAAAGACGCAGTACCATGAACGAAACACTCATGACACTGACCGGACTGTCGAACAAAAGTCATAAATTGCTGGAATAGTAGATTTCTCAGCAGCTGACGACCGTTTTAACCTGATTATGTTTATTTTCTTCTAACGGTAACGATTTATCTCACAACCTCGGAGGAGCGTTTTAGACGCTTCCCTGTAGTTTTACTACTGCCCGTACAATTCGAAAGGCTGAAATGGCTGACGATTTGTAGTAAAACTACACGCCGCCGGATCAACCGCCGGTCATCCAAGAATTTATGTCGTCTGCCCACAAGGCCAGTCGCAAACACTCAGGCAACCGATTCTGGAAGCCTTTCCGCCCTGGAGCAAGCCATGCAAGACCTCGATCCCGTCGAAACCCAGGAATGGCTGGACGCCCTGGAATCGGTTCTCGACAAAGAAGGCGAAGACCGTGCTCACTACCTGATGACCCGTATGGGCGAGCTGGCCACCCGTAGTGGTTCGCAGCTGCCGTACGCCATCACCACGCCTTATCGCAACACGATTCCGGTGACTCACGAAGCACGCATGCCTGGCGACCTGTTCATGGAACGCCGCATTCGCTCGCTGATCCGCTGGAACGCGTTGGCCATGGTTGTCAAAACCAACCTGAATGACCCAGACCTGGGCGGTCACATCTCCAGCTTCGCATCCAGCGCCACGCTGTATGACATCGGCTTCAACTACTTCTTCCAGGCCCCGACCGACGAACACGGCGGCGACCTGATCTACTTCCAGGGTCATGCATCGCCAGGCGTTTACGCCCGTGCGTTCATGGAAGGCCGCATCACCGAAGAACAGATGAACAACTTCCGTCAGGAAGTGGACGGCAAAGGCCTGTCCTCTTATCCACACCCGTGGCTGATGAAAGACTTCTGGCAGTTCCCGACCGTTTCCATGGGTCTGGGTCCAATCCAGGCGATCTACCAGGCGCGCTTCATGAAGTACCTGGAACATCGCGGCTACATTCCTGAAGGCAAGCAGAAGGTCTGGTGCTTCCTGGGCGACGGCGAGACCGACGAGCCGGAATCCCTGGGCGCCATCGCGCTGGCCGGTCGTGAAAAACTCGACAACCTGATCTTCGTCGTCAACTGCAACCTGCAGCGCCTCGATGGCCCGGTTCGCGGCAACGCCAAGATCATCCAGGAACTCGAAGGCGTGTTCCGCGGTGCTCAGTGGAACGTGACCAAAGTGGTCTGGGGCCGTTTCTGGGACCCACTGCTGGCCAAAGACGTCGACGGTATCCTGCAACGTCGCATGGACGAAGTCATCGACGGCGAGTACCAGAACTACAAAGCCAAAGACGGCGCGTTCGTACGTGAACACTTCTTCAACTCGCCTGAACTCAAGGCGATGGTTGCTGATCTGTCCGACGATGAAATCTGGAAGCTCAACCGTGGTGGCCACGACCCGTACAAAATGTACGCGGCGTACCATCAAGCCGTTAACCATAAGGGTCAACCGACCGTGGTTCTGGCCAAGACCATCAAAGGTTATGGCACCGGCGCTGGCGAAGCGAAAAACACTGCGCACAACACCAAGAAGGTTGATGTCGACAGCCTGCGTCACTTCCGTGACCGCTTCGACATCCCGGTCAAAGACGACCAGCTCGAAGCCCTGCCGTTCTACAAGCCGGAGGAAGGCAGCGCCGAAGCCCGTTACCTGAGCGAGCGTCGCGCCGCACTGGGCGGTTTCGTGCCACAGCGTCGCGCTGAAAGCTTCAGCCTGCCGACGCCGCCACTGGAAACCCTCAAGGCGATCCTGGACGGCTCCGGCGACCGCGAAATTTCCACCACCATGGCCTTCGTGCGGATCCTCTCGCAACTGGTCAAGGACAAGGAAATCGGCCCGCGCATCGTTCCGATCATCCCGGACGAAGCCCGTACCTTCGGTATGGAAGGCATGTTCCGCCAACTGGGCATCTACTCTTCCGTTGGCCAGCTCTACGAGCCAGTCGATAAAGAACAAGTGATGTTCTATCGCGAAGACAAGAAAGGCCAGATTCTCGAAGAAGGCATCAACGAAGCGGGCGCCATGTCCTCCTTCATCGCTGCCGGTACTTCGTACTCCAGCCACAACCAGCCGATGATTCCGTTCTACATCTTCTACTCGATGTTCGGTTTCCAGCGTATCGGTGACTTGGCATGGGCCGCTGGCGACAGCCGTACCCGTGGCTTCCTGATCGGCGGCACCGCCGGCCGTACCACCCTGAACGGCGAAGGTCTGCAGCACGAAGACGGTCACAGCCACATCCTGGCTTCGACCATCCCGAACTGCCGCACCTTCGATCCGACTTACGGTTACGAGCTGGCTGTGATCATCCAGGACGGCATGCGCCGGATGTTCGAAGAACAGCAGGACGTTTTCTACTACCTGACCGTGATGAACGAATCCTACGCCCAGCCAGCCATGCCGGCCGGTGTCGAGGAAGGTATCGTCAAGGGCATGTACCTGCTCGAAGAAGACACCAAGGAAGCGGCGCACCACGTCCAGTTGCTGGGGTCGGGCACCATTCTGCGTGAAGTTCGCGAAGCGGCGAAAATCCTGCGTGACGAATTCAACATCGGTGCCGATGTGTGGAGCGTTACCAGCTTCAACGAACTGCGTCGCGACGGCCTGGCCGTAGAGCGCAGCAACCGCCTGCACCCTGGTCAGAAGCCAGCTGTAAGCTACGTTGAAGAATGCCTCGCTGGCCGTAAAGGTCCGGTGATTGCATCGACCGACTACATGAAACTGTTCGCTGACCAGATCCGTCAGTGGGTTCCGACCAAGGAATACAAAGTCTTGGGCACTGACGGTTTCGGCCGCAGCGACAGCCGCAAGAAACTGCGTAACTTCTTCGAAGTCGACCGCCACTTTGTTGTGCTGGCCGCTCTGGAAGCCTTGGCTGATCGTGGCGATATCGAACCTAAAGTGGTGGCTGAAGCCATCGTCAAGTTCGGCATCGACCCTGAAAAACGCAACCCACTGGATTGTTAAGAGTCTGCTTCGAGATCGTATAGCGCGCTGTAAAGGAGCGGCAAAGCAGCCAGAGATGCGGAATTTACAGACGTAAATGAGCATTGAAGGCTGTTTTGTCGTAACTGACCTACACAGCGCAATCGAGAGTGAACAGGTTCTCCGAAGGAGAGACATTGTGAGTGAGCTAATTCGCGTACCCGACATCGGCAACGGTGAAGGTGAAGTCATTGAGTTGATGGTCAAGGTCGGTGATCGCATCGAAGCCGACCAGAGCGTCCTGACGCTGGAGTCCGACAAGGCGAGCATGGAAATCCCTGCTCCCAAGGCGGGCGTCATCAAGGCCATGAAGGTCAAACTGGGCGACCGCCTGAAAGAAGGCGACGAGCTGTTCGAGCTGGAAGTCGAAGGCGAAGCTGCTGCCGCTCCCGCCGAAGCTGCTGCTCCTGCTGCTGCCGCACCGGCTGCGGCTGCGGCTGCGGCTGAAAAGCCTGCTGAAGCTGCGCCAGCAGCGGCCGCCGCGCCTGCTGCTGCCGCTGCTGAAACCGTGCAAGACATCCACGTGCCGGACATCGGTTCGTCGGGCAAAGCCAAGATCATCGAACTGATGGTCAAGGTCGGCGACACCATCGCTGCCGATCAATCGCTGATCACCCTGGAATCCGACAAAGCCAGCATGGAGATCCCTTCTCCAGCCGCAGGCGTTGTGGAAGCCATCAACGTCAAGCTGGACGACGAAGTCGGTACCGGCGACCTGATCCTGAAATTGAAAGTGGCTGGCGCTGCGCCTGCTGCTGCACCGGCTCAAGCCGCTGCTCCTGCTGCGGCACCGGCCAAGGCTGAAGCTGCACCGGCTGCTGCCCCTGCGCCAAAAGCAGAAGCACCTGCTCCGGCACAAACCGCTGCTCCAGCCAAAGACGGCGCCAAGGTTCACGCAGGCCCGGCGGTTCGCCAACTGGCCCGTGAGTTCGGCGTTGAGCTGAGCGCCGTCAGTGCTACCGGCCCACACGGCCGCGTGCTCAAAGAAGACGTGCAGGTTTACGTCAAGGCCATGATGCAGAAGGCCAAGGAAGCTCCAGCTGGCGGCGCAAGCGGCGGCATGGGCATCCAGCCGATCCCTGAAGTCGACTTCAGCCGTTTCGGCGAAATCGAAGAAGTGCCGATGACCCGCCTGATGCAACTGGGCGCCACCGGTCTGCACCGCAGCTGGCTGAACATTCCGCACGTTACGCAATTCGATCAGGCCGACATCACCGACCTGGAAGCTTTCCGCGTCGCGCAGAAAGCCGTTGCCGAAAAAGCGGGCGTCAAGCTGACCATCCTGCCTCTGCTGCTGAAATCCTGCGCCTTCCTGCTCAAGGAACTGCCAGACTTCAACGCCTCGTTGGCGCCAAGCGGCAAAGCGATCATCCGCAAGAAATACGTGAACATCGGCTTTGCCGTGGACACCCCGGAAGGTCTGCTGGTCCCGGTCATCAAGGACGTCGACAAGAAGAGCCTGCTGCAACTCGCTGCCGAAGCCGCTGTACTGGCCGAAAAAGCGCGCAGCAAGAAACTGTCGGCGAACGAAATGCAGGGCGCTTGCTTCACTATTTCGAGCCTGGGCCACATCGGCGGCACCGGCTTCACGCCGATCGTCAATGCGCCTGAAGTGGCGATCCTGGGTGTCTCCAAGGCAACCATGCAGCCAGTCTGGGATGGCAAAGCCTTCCAGCCGAAGCTGATGTTGCCCCTGTCGCTGTCCTACGATCACCGCGTGATCAACGGCGCAGCTGCAGCGCGTTTCACCAAGCGTCTGAGCGACTTGCTGGCTGATATCCGCACGATCTTGCTGTAAGGCGGTATGCAAATACCTTTGTGGGAGCGAATTCATTCGCGAAAGCGGTCTGTCAGACACTGATTTGTCTGATGTGTCGCCCCCTTCGCGGATGAATCCGCTCCCACAGGGAATGCACTACTGCTTGAACTGTTTCACCGAGCCAAACCGCTCGACCTCAACCCCGCCAATCTGGCGGGGCTTTTTTTGCCCGCGAAACATGTTTCACTCGCGCGCGCCGCCCTCACCCCGCAAAGTATTGATTTAGAGCGTTTGTACCAAGTGGGTTATAGATCTGCCGGGCGCGGCCGAAACATTTATAGCACTAAGCCATCCTGCTCCCTTGTCAGCCAGTGCTGCATGATGCAACCTTGCCACACGCGATGCCCTACAGGCTCAGGCCAGCACGCGATCAGTATTACGGAAGCGAGTTTCCTTCATGAAAAGCCAACCTGATGCTGCCGGCCGATCGGCAGCCGAGGTAGTGACGCAATTACCGGTGCCCTCGCGGCTCGGCATGCTGCGTTTCGAACGGCTTAATGAAGCCAATTGGGCGCTGCTTTACCTTGATCCTAATTGTGAAAAACAGTTCGGCCTGGCTGCCGTGGAACTCTGCGCCTTGTTGGGCTCGCCCTATGCCAGCCTCATGGAGCCCGAAGCTCGCTATCAGCTGCATGACATCATTCAATCGCAGCTGTCCATCGCCTCCCATTACACCGTGCATTACACCCTGCACACCGCCCAAGGCGCGCTAAGCGTCATTGAAATCGGCGAAGGTTATAAACAGCACAACCGCCACTTGCTGCGCGGCTACCTGATGGTGGTCGACGGTCTGCCCGTCGATACCGAGCTGACCTCCGGGCCCGACCTGGAAACCCAGAACTCACGCCTGCAGATCGCCCTGGAACTCAACCAGCGCGCGCAGCAGGAGCAGCTTGAGCACCTTGAGCGGGTCCGTGCCCAGCAAGGTTTGATCCTGCACCTGGCTCGGCAACGCTACAGCTCCAACCATGCGCTGCAGGAAGCAGCAGAGCTGATCACCAAGAGTGCGTGCGAGATCTACGACGTCGCCAGCGCCAGCATGTGGAACCTCACCGACCAGCGTCTGGACCCGATTGCGCAGTACCGTCGCGACACCAACGAACACAGCTTGCCGCAGCCGATCGATATCAGCCATTACCCC
This sequence comes from Paucimonas lemoignei, assembly GCA_900475325.1. Taxonomy (GTDB): domain Bacteria; phylum Pseudomonadota; class Gammaproteobacteria; order Pseudomonadales; family Pseudomonadaceae; genus Aquipseudomonas. Next base: position 760,334 of record LS483371.1, on the reverse strand, counting down.
AGCTACCTCGAAGCGTTGCACAACAGCCGGGCTATCGACGCCCACGACGTGCAGCTCGACCCGCGCACCCGCGAGATGGCTGCGAAACTCAAACCACGCGACATCAGCGCCATCCTCGACGCCAGCATACGAGTCGATGGTCAGGTGGTTGGGGTGCTATGTCTTGAGCAGAACGGTATTCCACGGCCTTGGCAAGCCGACGAGATCGCCTTCGCCGGTGAACTGGCCGACCAGTTCGCCCAGGTCATCAACAACCAGACCCGACGCACCGCCACCAGCGCCCTGCACCTGTTCCAGCGTGCGGTAGAGCAAAGCGCGAGCGCGTTCCTGCTGGTCGACTGCGATGGCCTGGTGGAATACGTGAACCCGAGTTTCACGGCGATCACGCAATACACCACCGACGAGGTGCACGGGCAAAAACTGTCCTCGCTGCCTGCTCTTGAGAACCTCAGCGATCTGCTCCAGGACGCCAACTCGAGCCTGACCAAAAGCAACAGCTGGCAGGGTGAGTTCAAGAGCCGTCGCAAAAACCTCGAACCGTACTGGGGCCAGTTGTCGATTTCCAAGGTCTACGGCGACAACCGCGAGCTGACCCACTACATCGGCATCTATGAAGACATCACCCAGACCAAGCTGGCGCAGCAGCGCATCGAGCGCCTGGCGTACACCGACAACCTGACCAACCTGGGCAATCGTCCGGCGTTCATTCGCAATCTGGACGAGCGTTTTGATCGCGACAGCGACACGCCGATGAGCCTGCTGCTGGTGGACATCGACAACTTCAAACGCATCAACGACAGCCTCGGTCACCAGACCGGCGACAAGCTGCTGATCAGCCTGGCTCGCCGTTTGCGTAACACGTTAAGCCCGAGCGACATCCTGGCGCGCTTTGCCAGTAACGAATTCGCGGTACTGCTCGACGAGACCAACCTTGAGGCCGGGCAAAGTATCGCCAGCCAAGTGTTGGCCACCCTCGACAAGCCGATCTTCGTCGATAACCAGCTAATCAGCGTGACCGGCTCGGTAGGCCTGGCCTGCGCACCACTGCACGGCCGGGATCCGCAGACCCTGATGAAAAACGCAGGCCTGGCCCTGCACAAAGCCAAAGCCAACGGCAAGCATCAGGTTCAGGTGTTCACCGAAGCGCTTAATGCCGAGGCCAGCTACAAGCTGTTCGTCGAGAACAACCTGCGCCGCGCCCTGACCCAGAATGAGCTCGAAGTCTTCTATCAGCCCAAACTGTGCCTGCTCACCGGCCGCCTGATCGGCATGGAAGCGCTGTTGCGCTGGAACCACCCGGAAAAGGGCATGATCCGCCCGGACCAGTTCATCAGCGTTGCCGAAGAGACCGGCTTGATCATCCCGATCGGCAAATGGGTGGCGCGCCAATCCTGCCGCATGAGCAAACAACTGACCGCCGCCGGTTTCGGCAACCTGCATGTGGCGATCAACGTTTCGCCCAAACAGTTTTCTGACCCGGAGCTGGTGAACGCGATCGCGGCCATCCTCAAAGAGGAGCAGCTCGACGCGTCGCTGCTGGAGCTGGAGCTGACCGAAGGCCTGCTGCTCGAAGCGACCGAAGACACCCGCCAGCAACTGGATGCCTTGAAGAAAATGGGCCTGTCGCTGGCCATGGATGACTTCGGCACCGGCTACTCGTCGTTCAGCTACCTGAAGAAATTCCCCATCGATGTGATCAAGATCGACCGCAGCTTCATCCGCGATATTCCGGATGACCAGGACGACATGGAAATCACCTCGGCCGTGATCGCGATGGCTCACAACCTCAAGCTCAAAGTGGTTGCCGAAGGCATCGAAACGGCCGCTCAACTGGCGTTTTTACGTCGGCATCGCTGCGACGTCGGCCAAGGTTACCTGTTCGACAAACCGATCCCTGGCGAGCAGCTGATTGAAAAGCTGCGCCGCTACCCACGTGGCCCGTTGGCCTGACGGGCTTTCCTGTATCCGGTTATTTCGGGCACACTAGCTTCCTACCTCATCCCCTGACACAGCACTATCGCTTGGGCATTGCGGACCTGTGGGACCGGATTCATCCGGGAAGGCTTAACTTCAGACGACAGAGATGCATCGACTGCACCGGCCTTTTCGCGAATGAATTCGCTCCCACAAGGACATGCCCGACCTAGAGGAAAAGGCTCATGGCTCTACGCTCGGAAATTCTCGTGAACAAAAACGTACTCCCCACCGCCGAACAAGCCCTGCCGGGTCGCGAAAGCCCAATGCCTCTGCCGGAAACCCACTTCGTCAACGGCAACCCACTGCTGGGCCCGTTCCTCAGCAACGTGGACTTCGCCATCTTTGGCCTGGGCTGCTTCTGGGGTGCAGAACGACGCTTCTGGCAGCGGGACGGCGTCGTCAGCACCGTCGTCGGCTATGCCGGTGGCTTCACGCCGAACCCGACCTACGAAGAAGTCTGCTCAGGCCTGACCGGCCACACCGAAGTCGTGCTGGTGGTCTACGAACCGGAAAAAGTCAGCTACGAAGAACTGCTGACTCAATTCTGGGAACTGCACAACCCAACCCAGGGCATGCGCCAAGGCAACGACATCGGCACCCAATACCGCTCGGTAATCTACTGCACCACGCCAGAACAACTCGACGCCGCCAAAGCCAGCGCAGCGGTTTACCAGGCAGAACTGACCAAAGCCGGGCTGGGCGAAATCACCACTGAAATCGACCAAGCGCCTACCGTGTTCTTTGCTGAGGCGTACCACCAGCAATACCTGGCGAAGAATCCGCAGGGGTATTGCGGGATTGGGGGGACGGGGGTGTGTATGCCGGTGAGTTTGGCGGGGAATTGATCTAAGCATTGCTCCCACTTAATTGTGGGAGCGAATTTATTCGCGAATGTGATCTTCCAGGCATCGTTATCGGTCAGGTAGACCACCTCTTCCGGGTTAAATTCGCTCCTACACAAACGTCCGACGCCTAAAACAGCTCACTTATGGGCGAAGTGTGAGCCCCGTGCTATTTAAAAACCACGATCTCAATATCACAGCTCGCACTTTTATTAAGCACATAGCGTTCTACAGAAATCTGACTTATAGCTGCATCATGCTGACCATCTCAGGCTATCAAACGCGATAGATCCCTGACTGCCCGGCCCATCCGCAACACGCAAATTTGTTATATGCGCGCCTCCGGGAGCGGTGTACTTCACCGGCAATCTACCCCCTGCAGGTGCAGCATAGACATGCTGTTGCGTAGTTCCTCCATCATCATAGAACACCACAGCAAGATTTAGACCCGACATGTTATTTACGGCCCATATAGCAAATTCAACAGTAGTAAACTTTCCATCTGGGAACTTTAAAAACGTTTCGCTAAAACTAGTCGCGCTCACTCCAACAGACAAGTACTGAAACCCATGCTCGCCTTGCTGCTACTTGCTCGACCTATCGCTACCGGGGCTGCCTGAGGTTGCAGAAACACTTGAAGATTCAGTCCAGAGCGGAGAACCAAAGAGGTCCCATGAGGAAGTGTTCCTGGCGTTGCGGTCTCGAAGTCCTCAAAGCCAGAGGCAGGAGTCTGAATAATGCTCAATATTGTTACTGGAAATAATAATTTTGTTATTCCACCATCAAACGATACTTCAAAGATCAACCTCAGACTTGAACCATTCTTCAATTCCCTCAAATTACCCAACGCCACGGTAGTACTCGGCCCCCCCGTCGAACCAATCGGCAAGCTCTGCCACGTCGGATGCGGCCAGTTATAGTCTGAGCCATCCTCCTTGGTCCCTTCAAACCGCAGCGATATCAACTGCCCCGCCGCAATGAACGGCCACGGTTTGACTCTAAGATCGGCATCACCCGTCAACGCCCCGACATCAAGGTTAACGCCATCGGTGGCCTGAAGAATCCTCGGTGCTTCCAGCACGGAGTCAGAGAGCTTCTGCACGGTCAGGTCGAGTTGCTCTGAGGGCTTAGGAACGCCATTACGCACAACTGCATAGAGCACCGGAATGGTTTTCCCGATCACCGCCGCCACGGCCGAGGGCGGGATGGTAAAGGTCACGCTGCCCAACGTGCTGCCCTGTTGAGGCGGCACAAGGTTGTCGAGGCCATTCCAGCTCAGCGTTATGGTGTCAGTGGTTTGCATGAGATAGGTCACAACGACGGTTGCGCCACCCATCGCATTGATCGGGTCCAGGCTCTCGGTCGGGGCTTGGGTGACCGTTGGCTCAGGTAAATCCAGCTCAATGGCTTGCACCGTAAATATCCAAGGCTCTGACACCAACTGCCCACCCGCGTTTCTGGCGGTAATGCTGTGGTAGGTCTGCGTCAGCGCTGTCAAATCGTATTTCCAGGAGCCGTTACTTTCCACCACCACGGTACCCAGTAACAGGGAACCATCGCGGATCTCGAGCGTAACGCCTGCTTGCCCATACCCAAATACAGTCAGCTGCGTGTCGGGCGTGATACCGCCATTATCAACATCACCGCTAAGCCCCGTCACGCGGGTGATATCAGGTTTAACTTCCGAATTAGCGCTTTCGACCCTCAACCTGAGAACGATTGACAGTGACGGAATGTTGTTACGCACCACCGCATAAATCACATCGATTTCCCGCCCAATGGCGTCAAGCACAGCACCAGGTGGGATCTGGAAATCGACCGTACCGGTGGATGCATTGCCTGATTGCGGAGGGGCCAGATCATCGCGACCATCCCACGCCAGACCAATAAGATCGGTATCTTCCATTGCATACGCCACGCGCACAGTTGCACCGCTGGTAGCGTTTTGTGGGTCGAGAACATCATTGACGGCCTCAACCACCACGGGCTTTGGATAACTTGCGTTCATTTTAATTACCTTCCCTGTGATGTAGAACACTTCTGACTATTAACTGAATGCAGCCAAGTTAATCAAGCTTCACATCAGCTGTAACTCCGTTTCCAGCGGAGCCCTTGCCGCCCCTAACAGTTGAGAAATGCACTTTGAATGTTGAGCATCCACGGGGCTCAATGTTACCTCTAGAGGAAGATGTACAACCCTGTAATAAATGACAGTGCTGATAACGTATTGAAATAACCTCAGCCTTTCTTACACCTGAACTCATTACTTTTCCCGGCTGAAGCTTGTCCCACTGAAAACACGGCGCACACTTAGTGGGACCCGATTTAGCCGGGAAGGCGTCAGGTGGCGCACCGCATTATTGATGGTGCTCATACCGGCCTCTTCCGGGCTGAAGCCGGTCCCACTGAAGACACAGCGCACACTGGATCACCCTCAGCTGTTGGACATGTTCAGATAACCATTGGCAATGTTTAAAGCTGCGTCGCCCTGTATTGTTCGCCTTCGCACTGAAGAAGGGCAATGGAATGCAAGGGCACACACATGAATGTTCTCTACGTATCGGTCGCTACTCCCAGCAGGAAACAGCTACCTCGTAACCTGTTTAGTGAAGGATCGCTTGCCGATATTCAACGACCTCCACATCGGCCGCATGGTAACCAAGGAATTGAGGAATCTTCATGACTCAGGATTGGTGTACTCGCTAGCGTGGGTCGTTATGCCCGACCATCTGCACTGGTTATTCGAACTCAAATCAGGATCACTTGCGACGCTCATACAATCGCTCAAAGGCCGCAGCGCGTTTGCGATCAACAAGGCATACGGTGCGAAAACATTAATCTGGCAGAAGGGCTATCACGATCGCGGAGTCAGGGCTGAAGAGGATCTCACTGAAATGGCTCGATATGTAATCTACAACCCCATGCGAGCTGGGCTGGTTAGACACCTAGCGCACTACCCATTGTGAGATTGTGAATGGATGCCCTAGTGGGACCGGCTTTAGCCGGGAAAGCGTCAGGTGGCGCGCCGCAAGATTGATGGTGCTCATTCCGGCCTCTTCCCGGCTGAAGCCGGTCCCACTGAAACATCCCACTAGGGCGTGCAACTCATCACTCCGCAATCAACCAATCCATCTTCCAGTCACCCTTGGTCTGCCCAAGTTTTTGCGCCAGGTACGGCATCAGTTCGCGCAGTTCTTCTTCCAGGCCCCAGGGCGGGTTAGCGATGACGAGCCCTGAGCCGTTGAGGCTGGCCGGGGTGTCCAGTGGGTGAACATAAAGCTCGACACGAAGCAGCTTCGGAGCACCTGTTTCGGCCAGATCCTGATAGAAACGCTTAAGCGAGCGTTGATCCTTGATCGGGTACCAAATGGCCGCCACGGTCTGGCGCATGCGGCCGATGGTTTCTTTGAGGGCTACGGCGCAGCGCTTCATTTCGTCGAGCTGTTCGAAGGGCGGGTCGATCAGCAACACCGCCCGCTTCTCACCGACAGGTAACAGCGCGCGCGGAACATGCCAGCCTTCGCCCAGGTGCACGGCCACACGACGATCACCCTTCATGTTGTCCTTCAACAAGCGCCCGTCTTCCGGGTGCTTCTCGTTGAGCAGCACGCGGTCATTGGCACGAGTTGAGCGGCGGGCGATTTCCGGGGAGCCGGGGTAATAACGCAGCTCGCCATCGGGGTTCATGTCATGTAGAAGCTGCATGTAATCGGCCGCCAGCGCCGGCAAGTCCGGCGCATCCCACAAGCGGGCGATGCCTTCCAGGTATTCGCCGGTGCGGCTGGCCTGATCGCCTTTGAGGTCATACAGCCCTAACCCTGCGTGGCTGTCGATATAGGCGAATGGTTGCTCCTTGCGTGCCATCAAGGCAAACAGGCGAGTCATGATCAGGTGTTTGAGCACATCGGCGTGGTTGCCGGCATGGAAGGCGTGGCGGTAATTCATGGCAGCTCCTCGAAGGCTGCGCAGTTTAGCAAAAGCGGATGGCCCAGATCAGGTCAAAGTCTGCACAGGGCACAATCAGGCGAACGTGAAGTTATCCACATACAACCAGTCCGTCCCCGGGCTCACAGTGACAACCAGCGTTTTAATCCTGCGATCAGGGCTCACAACCTCCTGCCAGGCCGCGAAATCAGAGCCGAACTCCAGCTTGCGCTCAACGATAAGGGCGTCCTTCTCATCAAGACAGGCAAGGTAGGGAATTTCGACATCAAACCCGCCCGCTTTGGCAAACGCACCAAAGGTAATTTTGTTGACTGGCGTCTTCAGATCAAACCTGACGGAGCTGTCATCCGCGAATGAAATGGCCTTGTCAGTCACAATGGGCGCTGCAACTGAATCCGCGATCAATCCAGCATCCTTATCGATAGGCGTCACGAACATCGCAGGAAACTCCCGAGACGTGTTCGCGGGGATGACGCCTAATGTGCCTGACTCAAAATCTTCCACCCCATGGATAACACTAAAAGTTCTGACACCCGATTCAGGGATGCCTCCGTATAGGCCTCGCGCTTTGAGGCTATAGGCTTTGAATGTCAGCGATGACAAATCAACCGTCCAATGACCACCTGTTGCTACCACACTTGCAAGCACTTCTGCCCTGTCCAGAATCTCCACCTGCTGATCAACAGCCGCAGTGCCCTCAACTGTCACCTGGGTATCAAAGGTGCTTGAGCCGTCAGCAATGTCGCCTTGCGAATCGCGTACGCGGGTAATGATGGGCGCCACAACAGCGACAACCACCGTGACCACCCAAGCCTCATCTGAGAACCGGATGGTATAGCTGTGTCGACCCGGCGCTGCCGTGACGGATTTCACCCATGTCCCATCATCGTTTACCAACGCCAAGGCAATGGGCGTGTGGTTATCGGCAATGATCACCCCCGTGTCAGCCGTGCCAGTGCCCGAAAGCGTGAGCACGGTATCTTCGGTCGTGCCGTTATTGGGTATCGGATTATTTTCACTGTCCACGACACCCGTGATAGCCGCTACCGCAGATGGGAAGTTGGAATGTGATTCGACGTCCATGACAATCACCTTGAGTGAATAATCAGTACCAGGCCTGGCATTGCCGGGTCTATTTGACTCGACGGGGTCATCACTTGAAACGGCGAACATTGTGGCGTGAGGTCCAATCGACCGTTGGCAGGCAAACGGTGGTTAACGCTTCGACGGTGATCTCCCACGACGCCGACACCGCTCCATCGCTGGTGTATACGCTAAAGCTATGCGGGCCCGAGGTCACATCAAGTCTTATCAACCACGCGCCACGCGACATGCTCAGCGTGGTGCCTTGCAGTACCCCGTCATCCAGCAAAAAGACTTTAGTATCGGCCGGCCCTCGGCCAAACAGCGTCAGGTCGGGGTGAATCGTGATGCCGGGGTTTTCGAGCGAGTTGCACCTGCCGTCCACTATACGAGTGATCGCCAGCGCGGCTAAATCGGAGAGGTAAAAGGCGTGAATATCCATCATTCACCTGCATTGGCTTATGTCAGCATTCCTGACAACAGCATAATGTCAGCGTGAGGATTAATAGTGAGTGTCGTCGATGGAAGGTTGATTAACCAGTCTCAACAACGAAGGAGGTTAGATTTATCGGCAATTACCGTCAAACTAAACGTTATTTTTTGTTCTAGCACGTTATAGGGTTTGAGCACTATTCCCGGCTTAATCGTAGACCTCAAAGACGCCCCAGGCGTCGTGGGACCGGCTCTAGCCGGGAAGAGGTCGGTGCATCTTCTTCGGCATAAATGATGCCTTCCCAACTGGCGCTAATCTACACAGCGCGCATGCCTGCAAGCGAAGCTTGAGCAAATGATCACTATCAAGACCAGGCAACATTATCGACAGCGAGCCCCGTGCTTGCGTTGTAGACCGCAATCCAGCACCACAGGCAAGGACTGGGAAGCGTAATATCGACGTTCCCCTGTCCAACGATGTGTTGGACATACACCAAATTATTACTCTCGTCGTAAAAATTGACCCAGTTGTTATCTATACCCCAATAATGATTAAAACTCAGCCGACTAATTCGGCCACCAAATTCAAACTTTATCGTTGCGCCGGTTGCAACACGTAAAGCCCATTCAGCAGAGCCTGCATAATTGAATACGTAAGTGTAAAACCCACCCGCGGGAACATCTTTTATCAGGGTGGCGACCAACCCACTTGGGCAGTAAAGAGGAACGTTAAGCGAGAAAATATGCCCCCCCGTAGCGCCAAATGCCTGCCAGTCCTCAAATCCGGATACTAACTCCCTCCCCCTGATAGTTAAGGTCCGCACCGGGAAGCATAGAGTTGTTTCTCCCCCATCAAACGACACCTCGAAAATCAGTTTAAGGCTCGACCCATCCGCCAACTTCTGCAAATCACTCAACGCCACCGTCGTACTCGGCTCCCCTGTCGAACTAATCGGCAAATTCTGCCAGGTCGGATGTGGCCAGTTATAGACCGAGCCATCGGACGCGCTGCCTTCAAACCGCAGCGATATCAACTGCCCCGCCCCAATGAACGGCCAAGGCTTGACTCTAAGATCGGCATCACCCGTCAACGCCCCGACATCAAGGTTAACGCCATCGGTGGCCTGAACAATTCTCGGTGCTTCCAGCACGGAGTCAGATAGCGTCTGCACGGTGAGGTCGAGTTGGGCTGAGCGTTTCGCGTCACTATTGCGCGCCACTGTATAGAGCACCGGGATGGTCTTCCCGATCACAGCCGCCACGGCTGAAGCAGGGATGGTAAAGGTCACGCTGCCCAACGTGCTGCCCTGTTGAGGCGGCACAAGATTGTCGAGGCCATTCCAGCTCAGCGTTATGGTGTCAGTGGTCTGCATGAGATAGGTCACAACGACGGTTGCGCCACCCATCGCATTGATCGGGTCCAGGCTCCCGGTCGGGGCCTGGGTGACCGTTGGCTCAGGTAAATCCAGCTCAATGGCTTGCACCGTAAATATCCAAGGCTCTGACACCAACTGCCCACCCGCGTTTCTGGCGGTAATGCTGTGGTAGGTCTGCGTCAGCGCTGTCAAATCGTATTTCCAGGAGCCGTTACTTTCCACCACCACGGTACCCAGTAACAGGGAACCATCGCGGATCTCGAGCGTAACGCCTGCTTGCCCATACCCAAATACAGTCAGCTGCGTGTCGGGCGTGATACCGCCATTATCAACATCACCGCTAAGCCCCCTTACGCTGGTGATGTCAGGTTTAACTTCCGAATTAGCGCTTTCGACCCTCAACCTGAGAACGATCGACAGTGACGGAATGTTGTTACGCACCACCGCATAAACCACATCAATTTCTCGCCCAATAGCATCAAGCACAGCGCCAGGCGGGATCCGGAAGTCGACAGTACCGGTGGATGCATTGCCTGATTGCGGAGGGGCCAGATCATCGCGACCATCCCACGCCAGACCAATAAGATCGGTATCTTCCATTGCATACGCCACGCGCACAGTTGCACCGCTGATGGCATTTTGTGGGTCGAGAACATCATTGACGGCCTCAACCACTACTGGCTGTGGATAACTTGCGTTCATTTTATTACCTTCCTTGTAATGAAAACATTTCTAACAAGCAGCGTGATGCGACCAGATCAATCAACTTCACATCGCCTTGAACCTCCTTTTCAGCAGAGACATAGCTGTGCTATCTCTCGACATCAGCGTATCGCGCCCAATTTACCGGCCGATTGAAGCCGCCTCAAAAAAAGCTGGCCACCGCAGCTTCAAGTATTTTCATTCATGATATTAATGCAACTAACCGTATACGCCCTGCTCGCCTCCCCCACGAACCCGGCAAACCTGTCGCTGCGCAAATGGCTGACGTATAGCGTGCTGCCCCGATCGCGTTACACCTCAGATATCAAAGACCACAACAGTCCGACGACCTATATTGGAATCGCGGAGCCAACTGCAACGAAAAACCCGAGCCTACCAGTTCAGCAGCAGGTACATCCCAGGCATACGCCGGTCAACAGCGGTAGTCTCGTTCTGTCTGATGGGCCATAGGTTCATCGATAAAGCGCGTGGAGGAAGTGGTGGAAGTAGTATCGTTTCCGTGACCCAGAGTTCGTTGGGGACTCCTGCTGGAGGCCAATCATAAACTCCAGCCATAAGCTGAACATCCGTTTCAACTACTCGATATTTTGCCCCCACTGACGAGAACCATGCAGTGAGTTCCGCCGAGTTCATGAGTGCAGAGTTCACGACGAGAAGCTTCACCCCTGAAACGCGAACCGTATACGAAGCCGTAGCGCCTGCTCTGTCGATAACCGTTATCCTGGCTTCACCATTATGACTCCCAGTCACTTTTCCACTGTCACTGACTGATGCGATGTTCGGGAGATTGGACGAGTATTGATAAGGCGGAACACCGCCCGTTGGGGTGCGCATTTCGGTATTGCCGGGGAAGTCCCTCCCGCTGGTCGGCCAGCTCGCATTCGTTGGCAGGACCCTGACTTTTATCGCTTGGCCGCTCAGCAGCATATCGTGAGAGGGAAGCGTAAGAGGCGCCACAACACTAAAAGTACGCACCGCCGACTCCGGATTACTGCCATAAAGCCCCCGGGCCTTGAGGCTATATTCCTTAGGCCTCAGCCCCCACGCCTGAAACTTCCAATTTCCGTAGATATCAACATTTACCGGCCCCGCTGATTCCGCATAGTCAAAGAGTTCCACCCGCTGATTGGCCAATGCCGTGCCAGATATTATGACGGTACTGTTGTCGTTTAGTGTGCCGCCATTGGGAATCTCGTTACCAGCAGCATCCTTGATGCTGCTGATGGCAATCGGAGCCGACGCCGCCTGTACAGTAAATACCCATGGATCCGACGCTAACTGCCCATCTAGAGCCTTTGCTGTAATGATATGGTACGTCGCCGCGAGCCCAGCCAAAGTGGATGTCCACGTGCCGCTTTCAACCCGAACGATATTCACGGATTGAGAGCCATCGAAGAGCTCGATATAAGTGGCATCTCCCGCAGTACCAGATACCGTCACTGTTGTATCAGCTGTCACGCCGCCGTTAGCCACATCACCGCTGGCGCCCGTCACTCTGGAGATGATGGGTTTTATTTCCAACGCATTATTTGTGTTCATGTAAGTTTACCTTCGCTACGCGTGATCAATTGAAACGCCAGCGGTCACCAGAGTACGTAACCTGGCATTGTGACGAAAACCATTTAATGAAAATCTGAATCTGGATCCGGCACTACGGGATTGCATTCAGCGCTCACAGTAGCACTATGCCCGATATAGGGTCTCCACGGATCCAGATCCCACGTGGGCTTATCCCTTGCAATCACCAGATGGCAAGTCAACTGGTTAATGATCCCTCGAGTATTTTCCCAGTAGGGCTGCCGCCAAATTTTTTGGCTATTTCATAAAACATATAGGCGGTTTCGCTAGAGTTGATCGTCCTGCCGCAAGCGGTAGGCTCCAACTCAAGCGTCCACTCATTGAAACGATATATCCAGCCACCCCGTTCGATATAGGACATACAGCTTTGAGCAGGCCCCGCTGCTTGCTCTGGCGCCGCAACCACACCCTGCGAAGCCCCAAGACACACCAGCCCCCAGAGTAAAGCCGTTCTAGCGTGCATGATCATCTCCTTATGATGTGTGCTCTCGAACAGGATAGCTTTAGTACAGACCGGCGCTCATACACATTGGAAATAATCAAAGGCTTTGTTACTTCAACATCGCATCAGCACTGTTATTTATGACAGTTACGCCTGCACCCATGAAATTCCAGAATCAAAGCCCCCTAATATTATGGAGTTTCCACCATGAGTAAATTTCACACTGTACTGCTAAGCCTTGTTCTAACGGCTTGCACATCGCATACGGTAACAACAGTCACCGAAGTTCCGACACTGGGACTGGGTGAAACAGTAGAACGTCACTTGAGAGAACGATACGACGATACCCGCATTAACTGCGGTCATGCTTCAGAGCCCGCTTTCCTGTGCAATGGCATTCTGCTCCGCGGTACAGATTTCTCCACCACCTACCACTCATGGGATAACAGCCTGAACAGCCATCGATCTGGAGGGGTTTCTTTTTCATATTTGAGGCGCGACTCGAAATACAACAGACTGGCCTATTCCTACCAAAACGGATATATCTTTTTACCCATCTTTTATGCCGGCAACAAAATAGATCCGGAAGTGTTGTGCGCGTTCCCCATTGACGCAGCAACCAACACCAGAGCCGACAAAGGTTGTGGCGCATACCCTGGGGTTGCCGGTAGCCAGGCCTGTCAGAGTCAGGGCATAACAAGCTCCTCAGCCTGGTATACCCACTATAAATCCGGCAATAGCAGCCATGTTCATCAATGCGGATTTGATGTTAGAGATGCGCTCAACGCTGGGGCGACGACGGCATTTGATGCGATGATCAAAGGCATGGCGCTGATCAGCGCAGAGTCTTTCACTACCCAGAATGAACTCAGGCTCGCCGTATGGCCTGATGGGTCCGGAAGAGTCTTGCCTCTGGAGGCGTTTTTCTACATTAACAGTTCTGCAACCGGACGCACCGACGCGCGAAACGATCAAGTTGATTTTAAAAACGTCACGGGTCTTACAGTGCCTGTTATTTCCATTTGGTTGCCGAAGACACCGTCAGAACATGCCACGTTCCACTACCTGGCAACGGACCAAGCGATACCCGTTCCTTAGTAAGTTGAAAAAACCAAAGGAGGCACAGGCCTCCTTGGGTTTTTATTGCGCTATCAAGATCACATGCGCTTGCGGAGCACTCTGGAAAACAGAAAGTGATTACCGTCACTTCTGTAGACCGTGTAGTTGATGAGCACATCACGGCCTCTGTTTTCGTTGACCCAGCTGGCCGGGATGTCGAAGTTTTCCGGGCGGGTGTCCAGATACTGCTCGGCGGTATCGTGCGTTACAACACCCGACCAACGGACTCGCCCGGTATGAGGAGTGTTCATGCCAGGGTAAGCCATAGTGACAATCCGGTTGTCGGCAGAAATCGTCGGAGGCACCAGGTCGAAAGGCTGTGGATCAATCCTGAGCGGCAGCTCTACAGATGTCCCAACCGTTGTCCCATCGGCCAATTTGACGGTGTAGGTAATAGCGGCTGCGCGGCCAATGACATCCACGACTTCCATACGAGGCACTCGAAACTCGATATCGCCCACCGCGCCAACGGTTTTGATTTCCGAGTGGTAAGCCACCGCGCCCATCCAGTGCAACTGAATCGTTTGCCCAGGCGCCATGCCCGTGTAATTGACAATGACGGCGAGGTAATCGTCGTAATACATCGCGCTGTCGAAGTTTAGGTAGGTGCCGTCGCCATAGGCTTTAGGCACTCGAGGCCGTCTCAAATCAAACACGGGTGCCGTTACAACACGGAACGGCCAAGGGTCAGAGGTGCTCGCTCCGGTTCGGGCGGTCATGCTGTGTGGCCCCACTGCCAAACCGGGCGAATCCTTCGTCCAGGAGCCAGCAGGCGCAGACACCGTTGCCCATACAATTGCGTGGTCCAGCAGTTCAACCGTCGAATTCGGCGCTGCGGTTCCTGTCAGTATTACGTTGGTGTCAGAAGTATCGGTATTTTTAGGAATCAAGACCCCTTTTGAATCCACGATGCTGAGAATGGCAGGATTTACCCCGACACTGATCTGTACCACTCGCACCTCAGAATTATCTGTTCCTACTTCACGCTTGACCTCGTAGCGAACCCGTACCTGGTCGTTGCGGCTGAGGTCAATCAGTGTGCCGGCAATAGACCATGACAAGTCCTGGTTGTCAGTGCTGACCAAAAAGCTTCTGCTATCGGACGCAGCGGCACTGGAGCCCGCCCAGTACACCGTCACTTCGTCGAGGCGTTTGAGCAGGGCTGCTGCGCCACCGATGTGAACTACCGTGCCGATATATTGATCGGGATCGAACACATCGCCCGGGGCATTATCAACGGTGGGTTTAGGCAGCAATGCACTACCCAAGACTTGATAGGTGACAGACGTCGAAGGACGACTGCTCCCGCCCATGAATTTAACTGTATAACTCAATGTCAGCATGCCATTGGCCAGTGGAACAAGTTTCTGTTTCGGGACAGTAAAAGAAATAACGTCATTTTCTTCATTGCGCCCGACGCTGTAATCAGCCGTGAATACCAATGCGTTTCCCGCAGAATCAAGCCCCTCCCATAGCAAGATCACAAGGTCCCCATAGGCCTTCGCCGCATACGGCATGACTCTTACTATCGCCCCCGTGGCTGGCACAACCGCCGGGTCGATACTGTTGCCCACTGCGCCGTCTAGTGTTGGCGCTGCCAGCGGCACCGGCTGACCGACAACAGAAATAGTTTCACTCCTTGAGCGGCGGGCACCCGGCTGAACGACGTAATACACCCGGGCGGTCCCGCTGGCGATGGCCGCGACATCGGCATTGGCGACTTTAAACACAGGGGTAAAACCGTTTGGATCCACAGGTAGCGGCGCAATCACCGGGACCACTGGCACCCCCTGATCGGTTTGGCCAAGCCAGTGCAGAGTAATCATGTCCCCTGGATTCAAACCTACCGGCGGTATCCGAACATTTACATCTGCTGCCCCCAAAGCGGCGAGATCTATTTCCTTGGTCGTTGGGTCAGCCTCCACCACCACCGGTGCCCCTGGCGCGTTCGGGTCTATTTGAACATCGGTGAAGGCAGGCAATGAATACAGCGACCAGTTATTGACCACATCGCGTATTTCGTAATTGACGATCAGTTTTTCACTGTCACCGGCATCCACTACCGTCTGAGCGGGCACTCTTACCGTCTGGGGCTGATTGAGCTGCACGGCGGTCAATGGAGGGTTACGCACCGGGTGTCCTGTACCGCCCCAGTAAAGCGTCAGCACATCACCGACATGCATCTCCAGCCAAGGGTCGACCGTGATATCCACATCCTGCGGGACTGAAAGTACCGGGGGCACGCCTCTGGGTGGTAGCAGATTTTCGTTAGTGACCGGTGTTGTATTGTCAGGGTCCGGGTCGCCTGGAACAGTGCGCTTGACCACCACCGGTCTTGTCGGTGAACTGTCCTGATTACCACCTTGCCGCGTGGTAAGGCGATAGTAGACCTGCGTGTCCGGTGGGCTGTCCGGGATATCCTGTGGCGGTACACTAAAACTGATAACACCGCTGCTCAGGTGGCCATCATTGACCTCAAAGTGTTGTACGTCTCTGCCATTCCAGAACAATTCAACGTAATCACCCGCCTGTGTGCTAAACAGTATATCAGCGAAAAGTGGCACCCCCTTCTGTGGATCAGCAAGGTCGGTTTTGCCCAACCCACCATTACCGGTAATATCGATCACGGGGATCTGCAAACTGGGCAATACCCGCGGGGATATACCAGAAGTTTCATTATTAGCGTTCATAAAAAGAACCCGACTGAAATCAACCTATGATTGTTAGCTAGCGGGCAGTGAGACCACCGCCCGCTTCCGTTGTTGCCTATGGAGTCGGCACTGTGCAATAGCCAGGCGTGCGTACAAATATCTTCACGAAGACAGTAGCGGAATCGATAGGTGCGACACTATTACTTGCTACATATTTGACAGTTCCTACATTCTCACAAATCCGCTGGAGAATGGATTCCGGAATAATGAACTCGTAATACCCCCGGGTCAGATCGGCCTGCACCAGACTATGGTTATCATTTACTTCAGTTCCGGGAATAGGAGCACCACTGCCATCAACTGTCCCGAAACGACCTGTAAACTCGATCGACAGATTATCGCCAACGTCCATATTGGTAATAGGCAGCATGATGCGGATAGGCGTCCCCCCCCTGGCAGCAGCCTGATTGATAATGTTATTGGCGTTGGCCTCAGTGAATCTGGGATCTCCCAGCGGCAAACCGCCGCCGGGAACGTCCCCAGCTGCAACTACGTTGACATTGGTAACTGCAGATCGAGCCACACCCATATTGGGAGCGGGTGTCAGCGGACGCGAGAGGGTGTAGCTGACATCCACCGGGCCATTGGGGCCAGGCTGTATGACATCTACGCTGCTCAATGGGAGCACAAGATCAACGATTTGATTCTGGATCTCAAAAGGAGGCGAAGGAAATTTCAGAGCACCCCAGGTAACTTCGACAAGATCGCCGTTTTGCCAGACGACAGCGCCGTCCTTGCCCAGTCGCGCGATTGTTATAGTGCCATCATTGTTGTAATCCTGTGGCGGGATGGTATTCACCGCGCCGGAACTGCTCTTGACTGTCAGATCCTGAAGGTTGTCATGGACAGGGGTCAACGGATCCGGGTCCACAATGGCGCCAGGCGTTCTCAGATCCATCTCCACAGTGGTGTCAGTAGAGAACCCGACCAGAACACCGCCACGAAGAATCTCGTACGACACATTAACCGTGCCATTGGGCATCTGCTGAACGAAAGCAAGGTCCAGAACAACCGTTGCTATTGGATCGGGTGGCGTAGGCAAAGGGCTGGGCAATGTCCCGAGTGGCGGGCTGGCCGGCGCACTAAAGTTGCCCCAACGGATGACAAACGCATCGGTCGGGTCAGGGTTGGTATAGACCGGTATTTGCACTCGCAACCCTGGCCTGGCGTCATCCCAGGTGATAAGACCATGGTCCTCGAACGCAGGCACCACGGGAGGCAGGATATCTTCCGGGGAATCGCTGAGCAGCACCCGCAACACTTTAGGCGTCGCCAGATCGGTTTCAGGATTACCCAGCACATCCTTGAGCTTGTAGCTGAATGACTGATAACCATCCGAAAATGCAGTCAGGTCCGTCTTGTCGAAGTTGAACGTGACCTCTTCTCCCGGCACCACCACGTCGTGCTTGACCAAGGGCAACTCTATCCAGTCCCCTGGGGCTGGCGTGCGTCCAGGTGCTATCCACGCGGTAGCTGTATCTTGGGCTGCCATGCCGAACCAGTCGTTGACAGTGCCGGGTAATTTACCGCCCACAAGGTCCGCCTCGGTGAGCAGGTCATCAGGGACGGTACTAAAGGTCAAAGGGCCTAGGTGTGCCCCGCCGGGAGAGGATCGATCAACGATAACCCTGATCGGTAAATGTGCTATTTCCTCGTTCTCGCCTAACGTGGTGTACGTTGCATAGTCGAGCAAAAAATCTCCTTCAGTGACCATGTAACTCAGGGGCAGCAGAGCATCAACTTTCGTTCCTGGAACGAACTCCGTCGGACCGAGCACACGCTCACTGGCATCAATGGGTGGCCCTCCGTCCACAATTAACTTATAGGCGGTACGAGAGGTAGGGTCTGTCACTGACGTATCGAGTGTAATGCTCACTTTAAGATCAGCATCGGCCAGTGCTAATGGCAACCGACCATCTGCCAGTTTACCGACCACTTCGTGTTGTAAGAGCGCCCTTGCACTCTGCGCTCCAACAGTAACGGTTTTGGCTCTGACCACCCTTGAATATTCTTCTTTCGCAGACATGGTGCAACCTCCTGAGCATCAGTTGATGCTCACTGAAATCAGATGTTATTGACTTCTCCTCCTGCCACGGGGCAGGTGCCGTTCAGTAATAGCAAAAAACAAAGCTTCGTGAACTGTCATAAATAACAGTGCTCCGATAAACGGCACACAGACTTGTGTGCAAAGTAATTGCTAATAGCGATTATAAAACCAGTTTAATTTCGATTGGCTATTTCACTCCCCCTACGCCAAATCTCTCTTGACAGAAGGTCAAACCTGAGCCTTTCTTGATAGCGAGCATCGATAAGCAATCCCGGCGTTTGATTATCAATAGCGCAATAGACTTATCCGTTACCTACATAGAATTAATGAGACTATGCAAACGTGACATAAGTATTAGTACTCCTCAAGGACTGAAGTCACCCATTGAGCTTACCCCGTCGTAACTGAGGGATTAGTTATGAATCGACCCATACAATTTTTCCCGATACCCTCAGCGCCACTGGTTGTAAGCCTGGTTGCGCTGGCCTGGCTGAACCCGTCAATGGCGGCAACGTTGACTCCGGGCCAAACGGCAACTGTCAATCCCGGCACCCCTGCGGAAACCTGGTCGCTCAACGGCGCAACGCTGACAGTTTTGCCAGGCGGCGCAACACTCAACGTCAACGGGACAAACACGGCAACGCTCGTGATGAACGGTGCCACAGCCACGGCGAGCAACGGCGCGGCAGTCTCACTGACTGATAGCGACACCACGCTCAATGGCTCGACGCTGACCGCAAGCAGCAATTTCGGACTGAACCTGATTACGGTGAGCACTGGAACGACGCACCGCGGTTCGCAAGCCAGTGTCACCAACAGCACGATCACAGGTGCCAACCGAGGGATCAACGCCACCTACAACAGCGCTGTAACCCTGGTGGATTCGCAAGTTACCGGCACTGGCTCCGGCACAGGTGGCCCAACGGCGGGCGGCGTCGGCATGACGCTGTTCGGCGCAACCGCTTCGCTGCAAAACAGCTCCATCACCGGCGCCAACAGAGGCGTCCTGGTAAGCACCGATACCTTCCCGGGCTCCACCCTGCCGACGTTGACCCTGGATGGTTCTTCGATCACGGGTACCAACGGCGCCGCGTTAACGGTCCTCTTGAACACCCAGGCACCCAACGCGACCATCGACGTCAGTAATGGCTCGACCCTGAGCGGTGGCGACGGCGTCATTCTGGATGTTCTCGGTAACTCGACAGTGGCCTTCACTGCAGACAACAGCGTACTGACCGGCAACATTCAGGGCGAGACCGGATCACTGATCAACGCCGTGCTGAACAACAATGCGAGCCTCACCGGGGACATGACCAACATCAACAGCCTGGCGCTGAACAGTAGCGCCATGACCGGTAGCGTAACGGTTCCAGCAGGTTCCAATGCGGCGGTGACGATGGCGGGTAACTCCCGGCTGACTGGCTCACTCACTAACATTGCCAGCTTGAACATGAACGCAAGCACCCTGGTAGGTAACGTGGTGGAGAGCAGCGGCTCGCAAGCACGTGTCGAGCTGAGCAACAATTCAAGCCTGACCGGCTCGCTGAGTAATATAGGCAGCCTGATCATGGACAGCAGCAACATGACCGGTGATGTGGTTCAGGACGCCGCCACACCGGCCACCTTGAGCCTGAACAATAGTTCGGTGTTGACCGGCACGGTCAGTAACGCGCAGAACATGAGCATTGACGGCACCTCGCGCTGGAATATGGTCAACGATTCCTCCGTCGGCAGCCTCAGTTTGAGTGGAGGTACGGTCAGCCTTGGCGGCACAAGCCCGATTTTCAAGACCCTTACTCTGGGTAGCCTGGCGGGCAACGGCACCTTCGCCCTCGGCACCGATCTGGCTGGGCACTTGAGTGACCTGATCAACGTGACAGGTGATGCAGCTGGCAACCATGTCCTCAACGTACAAAACACAGGGGTCGATCCAATCCAGGAGGATCATGCTCAGCGGCTGGTTCATACCGGAACCGGAGATGCCGTGTTTGCGGTACCCGGTGAACAGGTGGATGTGGGCACGTTTGTCTACCGTCTTGAGAAGCGCGGCACCGATTGGTATCTGGTGCAGGCCACTACTGAGCCAGTGGTCCCGGTAGATCCTGTTGATCCTGTTGATCCTGTTGATCCTGTTAATCCTGTTAATCCAGGAGATCCAGGAGATCCCGTGATTACCCCCAGCACGCGCGCCGTGGTCGGCGTATTCAGCGCAGCACCCACCGTCTGGTATGGCGAAATATCAACGCTGCGCAGTCGCATGGGGGAATTGCGTAATGGTCACGACCAAGGCGGAGCGTGGGCCCGCACGTATGGCAACAAATACCGGGTTTCAGCGGCTGATCAGGTGGACTATACCCAGACACAGCAAGGCATCTCGTTTGGTGTAGACACCCCCATTTCCAATGCGGGCGGACAATGGCTGATCGGTGTGGTGGGCGGCTACAGCAATTCGGACCTGAACCTTCGGCTGGGCACCTCAGGCCAGGTGGACAGCTACTACGCAGGGCTTTACAGCACCTGGCTATCGGACAGCGGTTATTACATTGACGCGCTGATCAAAGCCAATCGCTTCGAGAACAAAGCCGATGTCCGTATGAGCAACGGCGTCAAGTCAGAAGGTGATTACCACAACTACGGCGTGGGTGGCTCAATCGAAGCCGGTAAACACATCAAGCTCACTGATGGCTGGTTTGTAGAACCCTACGCGCAGATTTCCAGTTTGTGGGTGCAAGGTGAAGACTACGGGCTAGACAACGGTATGGAAGCCAGGAGCAACCATGCCGACTCGTTTGTCGGAAAAGTGGGTGCCCATGCAGGGCGGACCATCGCCCTGGAAAAGGGTGGGTTCGTACAGCCCTATGTAAAATTCGCCGCAGCGCAAGAGTTCGCCCAAAGCAATAAAGTCAAAGTCAACAGCACGACGTTCAGTGACGACCTGTCAGGACGCCGGGGCGAACTCGGCGCAGGTGTCGCGCTGCAGGTTACTGACGTGGTGCAACTGCATGCCGACGTGGACTACAGCAATGGAGAAAATATCGAGCAACCCTGGGGGGTTAATCTCGGCCTGCGTTACTCGTGGTAGGCCAGTACTTTGTTTCGGCCAAAGACCTGATAAAACGCCCCGGTCATACGGGGCTTAGGTCCCTATTCTTCCGGATGCTTACCTGGGTAGGAGCATCCTCCTGCAATAAATAGATACCGCTCACACAATGAAAGAAATTTCCTACAGAATCCTAGGACCAATCCTAGGGCTTTTTGTAGTCCATCCCTGTCCAATAGCGCCCTTCATTTTCTCGCTTGTCGAAGGTGCCGCCACTCCAATGAACATCCAATGTTTACCGTTTACCAAACAACCACTCGCCCTAGCCACGGCCATCGCCCTAACGCTAGTGGGTATGCAACCGACACTAGCAGGCCAACTTCTGCCGGGCCAATCCGCGACTGTTACTGATCAAAGTCCCATTGAAGAGTGGAACATGAGCGGTGCAGAGCTGAACGTCAGCAACAACGGCCAGACCGAAATGGTTTATGCACGTAGGGGTTCAGCCGTTAACGTTGATGGTGGCAAGATCGTTGCTTCCTCGGGAATAGCGCTGCACTTGGTAGACAGTGAGACGACACTTAACAATGCGCTGATCTCCTCTACCGATGGCTACGGCATTGCTGCAATCGTTGATAGAACCGGATTGTTGAATGGCTCGAAAGTCACGGCCATCGACAGTACCGTAACCGGTGTAGGCCGGGGGATTAGCGCCACGTTCAACAGCGATATCACACTGAGCCATACCACGGTGACTGGCAGCGGATCAGGTACAGGTAATGGGGCAGACGGCGGCGTCGGCATGACCCTGCTCGGCGCCACTGCGAAGTTGGTCAACGGCAGTAATGTCATGGGTGACAATCGCGGCATCGTTATGGCTTCCGATCAGTTTGCCAATTCGAACAACGTCATGCTGAACATCGACGGCTCGGCTGTTGCCGGCAAAAACGGCAGCGCTATTCTGGTGACTGCCGGCGCAACTCCCGATACTCAAGCAGAGATCAACATCAGCAACGGCGCAACTCTCACTGGCGGCAACGGCACCCTCCTTGAAGTAGAGAAATCTGCTGTAGCCAACTTCAACGTCAACAACAGCCAATTGGCAGGTGATGTCGTCGTAGAAGCTGGCTCTGCCGCAAATCTGGATCTGCAAAACAGCGCCAGCCTGACCGGCACCATTAACAACGCCACTTCGCTGACCATCGACAAGTCATCGCTGTGGGTCATGGAGGACAACTCCACCGTCGGCAAGCTGAATCTGGATGGCGGCCTGGTTGATCTGCGTGGCACCGACGGCAATGCCAGCTTCCATCAACTGGATGTCAAAGAGCTGACCGGCAGCGGCACCTTTGGCCTGGGCACCGATCTGGCAGCGGGCGCGGGCGATTCTCTGAACGTCTCCGGCACGGCAACAGGCAATCACAAACTGCTGGTGGAAAACACCGGTGCGGAACCGCAAGCGGGTGGCGCGGATCGTCAACTGGTACACATCGACAATGGCGATGCGCAATTCGCTGTAGATAGCGCAGACGGCATGGTCGACGCTGGCGCTTACTCCTATGCATTGGAACAACGCCCAGGCAACACCATCGGCAACGACTGGTTCCTGGTGCAGACAACCAGCGTATCGAAAAGCACCGAAGTCGCCATCGGCCTGTTCAGCGCCGCTCCGACTGTGTGGTATGGCGAGTCAGCCACTCTGCGCAGCCGCATGGGCGAACTGCGTACTGACAGCAATCAAGGCGGTGGCTGGCTGCGTACCTACGGCAACAAGTACGACATGTCTGCCGCTGGTGGTGTCGAGTATTCGCAGCAACAACAGGGTATTTCGTTCGGTGCTGATTTGCCGATCGCCAGCAGCAACGGACAATGGCTGGTCGGCCTGATGGGCGGTTACAGCAAATCCGATCTGGATCTCAAGGCAGGTAACAAGGGCAAGGTCGACAGCTACTATGTGGGCGCGTACAGCACCTGGCTGGCAGACAACGGCTTCTATATCGATGCGCTGATCAAGGCTAACCGCTTCCAGAACTCGGCCGACGTGACCATGCGTGACGGCGTCAAGAGCAAGGGCGACTACAACAACTATGGCGTGGGTGCCTCGGTTGAAGCGGGAAAGCACATCAAATTCAGTGAAAACTGGTTCGTCGAACCCTATGCACAGGTGTCCGGCCTTTGGGTCAGCGGTGAAGATTACAAGCTGGACAACGGGCTTGAAGCGAGCAGCAACAAGGCAGACTCATTGCTCGGCAAGGTCGGCAGCCACCTGGGTCGCAAATTCGCTTTGGATGATGGCGGTTTCGTTCAGCCTTACATCAAGGCAGCCGTTGCACGCGAGTTCGTGACGTCCAACAAAGTGACGATCAACGAATCACGCTTCACCAATGATCTGTCTGGCACACGTGTTGAAATGGGCGCAGGTATCGCAGCCCAACTGACAGACGTACTACAGGTGCATGCCGACTTCGATTATATGAAAGGGCAGAACATCGAGCAGCCATGGGGTGTAAACGTGGGTGTGCGTTACAACTGGTAAGTAGCGACGAACAGATTAGGGGCCTTCAAGGCCCCTTTCTTTTGCCTGACAATCGCGCCCCGGCCAGTCGAAAACGACCTGATCTTAGGCATGACAGACATTCTGGAGAATGGATCTTGCCGTTACTGCCAAGGACTACCAGAATCGCCTCAAACCTAAACAAAAGGAGCGCTCGGGATGATGCACGCGGACTTGATTGACCAGGAAGACTTGATCAGCCAGCTCAGGGCGATCGGCTTCGAAATGCCTCCCGGCGCTACGGCGGAACAGGCCTGCGCGCAAGCCGTGTGCGGCCTGACCGCAGACCGCGCCACCGCCCTGAAGCGCCTGGTGGAACAAATGCTGACCGGCAGCGCGACAATATTGCCAGCGGTGCGGCAAGCGATTGATAAACAACTGTTGCCGGGATTGGTGGAGTACAAGCAAGGGCGCGGGTGAACATAAGGCCGTGGGACCGGCATTAGCCGGGAACGCGGTGTGATGACCTGAACACAGGCATCAGCGTTACCGGCCTCTTCCCGGCTGAAGCCGGTCCCACGGAGTCGCGGCGGTCCGCGCTTGACTTCTCAGACGGCTACAAATGCGACCCAAACAATAGCTAGCGCCAGTGCTTGCGTTTGCGCTCATCTCTGAGGGAAACACTTCCCACTAAAACTTCCTTGTCGAATCGAGGCTCGACCAAGACCTCGATATTGTTGGTGGTCGCGACATTGGTGATAAATAAGTCGAACGTTGTGGTGGCCCAGTCATCCGACACTGCAGGAAGGTATGTCCTGAATATGGCATTCGATGCCCAGATCAAATGAATTTGACCTGTATCCTCCTCAGTACCATTGACCACTTTCAATTCAATAGTGAGCAAGAACCGCCGGGGTTGTACGTCCGCGATACGAACGCTCTGGTTCAACTTGTCACCGCCGCCCAATACCGCATGATAGCGACCATCCTCTTCGGCAATCTCGATTGTGGAGCCCAATACTGGCCGCCAAGGTTCGAGCTTGCCCGTGCTGAAGTCACCATTCTCTACATATTCCATGATCTAACTCCCTGAGTTAAAAACCTCCATCCCTGTAATAAGCAACAGCTTCCAAAACACCTGACAATCGGACACGCCCGCACAGGACTGAAGACCTGAAGGCCATCCTTCAGGCACAGATCACTTTGAGACGGAAAAAACCAGGCGTCTACTGTCAGAAATGACAGTCCGTTGGTCGCCAAAGAGGATCATTCTTTGGCCTCAGGCAAAATGCTGTGCGAGCGAATCCGTTGCGAAGGGGCAGGTACAGCCGATAGATATCTATCGCCTGTTAAGCCGTCTTCGCGAATGAATTCGCTCCCACAGGGATACCAATAACGTCTGTTACAACCTCACACTCGCAAACGTCGATTCGTTGCGTGCCTGGCTCAACGCTGACAGCGGGCCGGACAGCGGTGCGAGGACCATGGCTTGCGGAATCGGCATCATGGCGACTTGCTGGGTGGTGTTGGAGCCTACGCGTTCGTCACGCGGCGGGATGCCGAAGTATTCGCGGTAGCACTTGGAGAAGTGCGGCGTGGACACGAAGCCGCAAACAGACGCCACTTCGATAATCGACATCGGCGTTTGCTTGAGCAACTGCCGCGCGCGGATCAGGCGCAGTTTGAGGTAGTAGCGCGATGGCGAGCAGTGCAGGTATTTCTGGAACAGTCGCTCCAGCTGACGCCGGGAGACTGCGACATAAACCGCCAGCTCATCCAGGTCGATAGGCTCTTCAAGGTTGGCCTCCATCAGCGCGACGATTTCCTGCAGCTTCGGCTGATTGGTGCCCAGCATGTGCTTGAGCGGCACGCGCTGGTGGTCCTGTTCATTACGGATACGCTCGTAGACGAACATCTCGGAAATCGCAGCCGACAACTCGCGGCCATGATCGCGGCTGATCAGGTGCAGCATCATGTCCAGGGGCGCGGTGCCGCCGGAGCTGGTGAAGCGGTTGCGATCCAGTGTGAACAAGCGTGTGCTCATGGCCACGCGAGGGAAGGCTTCCTGCATCGAGGCCAGACACTCCCAGTGAACGCTGCAATCAAAGCCATCGAGCAGCCCGGCACACGCCAGCGCCCAGCTGCCGGTGCAGACCGCGCCCAACCGCTTGGACTGGCGCGCCTGGCTTTGCAACCAGCTCACGTGTTCACGGGTCACGGTGCGCTGAATGCCCACGCCGCCGCAGACAATAATGGTGTCCATCGCCGGTGCTTTCTGCATGGCAGCGTCCGGGGTGATCTGCAGGCCATCGCTGGCCCAGACCTGCCCACCGTCGGCTGTCAGTGTGGTCCAGCGATACAGTTCGCGACCTGACAGTTGGTTAGCCATCCGCAAAGGCTCAACCGCTGAGGCAAGGGATATCAACGTGAAGTTATCCAGCAGCAGGAAGCCGATGGATTGTGGTGCGCGATTCTGGGGTTGGGCCCCGGAGTTGAACGAAGTCATCACGGTATCTCCTCACACAAAGCGGTTTGAGGCCTCAGGCGCAGGCTCTTGTTATTGCCCTATGTGTTGCAGGGCTTTGCAGTGACTACGCAAATGCCATGCCTAAACTTGAATGGCCATTCAATTACTCCCGAAAACGACGTCGTGATGTGTCTATTCAGCCGCGACGGGGGTTGTCAATTTGCGACAGAGGTCAGGGCTGAGGACCGCAGGGCTTAGCCTGGGTGAGCACTTCGGTAGCACTTGTGTCACGCAGAAACCGGCCGTCGAGCGGCGGTATCACTCAAAGCACGACATCGGCCACCACTCTCACCCGGCTCATAGCATTGCGCCATGCTCACGGGCTTTCGCGCCAAAAGGTGGCGGGGAGTGAGGTGGGTGATCGATAAAAGCGCAATCATCTGAGACGCGCTTGTGGGAGCGGTTTTATCAAGGAAGACGGACGCAACGCTCACACAGATGCTGTGAATGTACCGGCCCCTTCGCGAATGAATTCGCTCCCACAGGTCTTCGCCATACCATCGAGACCGGCGTCGATATACCCCTTTTGGGGAACATCCCATCCAAATGACCATCCAAAACCTCCGTGGCGGGTGTCTTGAGGGGGTCAGCGAATGTTTGGCCAACTGCTACGCTGAAGCAGCAATCCACTGCAAACGCTGCATCATCGGGCTAATGCGAGGGGTTGCCGCATCTCACACCGACTCACTCATACCCACCAACGCCACCTCCCGGTCAAAGGGTCGTTACGTGCCGGTTTTCGCCGTTTTTACACCCTGAACGTGCCCTTGCGGCATGGAAAAAAGCTGTAAACGACGTCACTCGCACTGGATACGACCCCCTGTGTACTGGTTGCGACTCCCCCTGTAGGCGTTTGATTTTCGCTGTTACATGATCGCTGTCGACTCCATCGCCAGCCGCAGTGAAAGAGCCTTGATCAAACGCTTTGTACTACCGCCTGAAAAAACACAAACCGCGTTGGCTCACGTAGCTGACGACGAGAAGAAAATCCAAAGGAGTGTTCTTGATGAAAGGTTCTAAATCGCTGCTACTGGCTGTTGCGCTAGGCATGCCGGTGCTCGCCCAGGCAGCTGAGCCCGCCCAGTGTCATACGGTCAATTTTTCGGATGTTGGCTGGACCGACATCACCGTCACCACGGCAGTGACCAGCGCAGTACTGGAATCCCTGGGATACAAAACCAAGACCACGATGATCTCCGTACCCGTGACGTACAAATCCCTGGCCGACGGCAAGAACATGGATGTGTTCCTCGGCAACTGGATGCCGACCATGGAAAACGACATCAAACCGTATCGTGATGCCGGTACCGTGGAAACCGTACGCGCCAACCTGGAAAACGCCAAATACACCCTCGCAGTGCCACAGGCGCTGTACGACAAAGGCCTGAAAGATTTCTCCGACATTGCCAAGTTCAAGAAAGAGCTGGACGGCAAGATCTACGGCATCGAACCCGGCAACGACGGCAACCGCCTGATCCAGAGCATGATCGACAAGGACGCCTTCGGCCTCAAGACCGCCGGCTTCAAAGTCGTCGAGTCCAGCGAAGCGGGCATGCTTTCGCAGGTTGATCGGGCCTCGCGCCGTAATACCGACGTGGTGTTCCTCGGCTGGGAACCGCACCCGATGAACACGCGGTTCAAGATGCAGTACCTGACCGGTGGCGACGATTTCTTCGGCCCTAACTTTGGCCAGGCAACCATCTTCACCAATACCCGCAAAGGCTACGCCCAAGAGTGCAGCAACGTCGGGCAATTGTTGAAAAACCTGAGCTTCACCCTCGACATGGAAAGCACCCTGATGGGCAAGGTCCTGGATGACAAGACCAAGCCAGACGTCGCCGCCAAGGCATGGCTCAAAGCTAACCCGCAGGTGCTCGACACCTGGCTGGCGGGCGTCACCACAGTGGACGGTAAACCGGGCCTGGAGGCCGCCAAAGCACAGCTGACGAAGTAACTAGACGGGCAGGCGGGTTCGCTCGCCTGTTGTCCCCTTTCCTCCCGCAAGCGGAAAAACAACCATGCTGACTGATCATAAAATCCCTCTTGGCGAATACATCGCGGCCTTCGTCGACTGGCTGACCCAACACGGCGCCAGCACTTTCGACGCAATCGCAGTAACGCTGGAAACCATGATCCATGGCCTGACGTTTTCGCTGACCTGGTTCAACCCGCTCATCCTGATCGGCCTGATCGCTGCACTCGCGCACTTCATCCAGCGCAAGTGGGGCCTCACGGTTTTCGTCATCCTGTCGTTCCTGCTGATCCTCAATCTGGGGTATTGGGAGCAGACCATGGAAACCCTGGCGCAGGTGCTGTTCGCGACCTTCGTGTGTGTATTGATCGGCGTACCGCTGGGCATCATTGCCGCCCACAAGCCCACGTTCTACACCATCATGCGGCCGGTTCTGGACTTGATGCAGACCGTACCCACCTTCGTCTACCTGATCCCTACCCTGACCCTGTTCGGCCTGGGCGTCGTGCCCGGCCTGATCTCCACTGTGGTGTTCGCCATCGCCGCGCCGATACGTTTGACGTATCTGGGTATCCGCGATGTGCCCCACGAATTGCTTGATGCAGGCAAAGCCTTTGGCTCTTCACGCCGCCAACTGTTGACCCGCATTGAACTGCCTTACGCCATGCCGAGCATTGCTGCCGGCATTACCCAGTGCATCATGCTGTCGCTGTCGATGGTCGTGATCGCGGCACTGGTCGGCGCCGATGGCCTGGGTAAACCCGTGGTCAACGCACTCAACACCGCTGACATCGCCCTGGGCTTTGAAGCCGGTCTGGCAATCGTCCTGCTGGCGATCATGCTCGACCGCATCTGCAAACAACCCGAAGCTAAAGTGAGGGCTGACGCATGAGCATCATCCAATTCGATAACGTCGACGTTATCTTTGCCAAAGACCCGCGCGAAGCACTCAAGCTGCTCGATGAGGGCATGACCCGCGACCAGATTCTGAAAAAAATCGGCCAGATTGTCGGTGTCGAAAAGGCATCGCTGACCGTGGAAAAAGGCGAAATCTGCGTCCTGATGGGGTTGTCCGGCTCGGGCAAATCCAGCCTGCTGCGCTGCATCAACGGCCTCAATACCGTCAGCCGCGGCGCGCTCTATGTCGAGCACGAAGGCTCACAGATCAACATCGCCAACTGCACCCCCGCCGAACTGAAACTGATGCGCACCAAACGCATCGCCATGGTGTTCCAGAAGTTCGCCCTGATGCCTTGGCTCACGGTGCGCGAGAACATCAGCTTTGGTCTGGAAATGCAGGGCCGCCCCGAGAAGGAACGGCGCAAGCTGGTGGATGAAAAACTGGAACTGGTGGGCCTGACCCAGTGGCGCAACAAGAAACCGGACGAGCTGTCTGGCGGCATGCAGCAGCGCGTCGGCCTGGCCCGTGCGCTGGCCATGGACGCCGACATCCTGCTGATGGATGAACCCTTCTCGGCCCTGGACCCGCTCATCCGCCAGGGTCTGCAGGACGAACTGCTGGCGTTGCAGAGCAAGCTGAACAAAACCATCGTGTTTGTGAGCCACGACCTGGACGAAGCGCTGAAGCTCGGCAGCCGGATCGCGATCATGAAAGATGGCCGGATCGT
The DNA here is from genome assembly GCA_900475325.1 of Paucimonas lemoignei. Lineage (GTDB taxonomy): Bacteria > Pseudomonadota > Gammaproteobacteria > Pseudomonadales > Pseudomonadaceae > Aquipseudomonas. The sequence continues at coordinate 730,398 of LS483371.1, read as the reverse complement.
GCAGTACAGCGTCCCGGAACAGATCGTGCTCAACCCGGCTGACGATTACGTGCGCACCTTCGTCGCTCACACCAACCCGCTCAACGTGCTGTGCGGCCGCAGCCTGATGCGCACGCTGGACAACTGCACCCGCGTCAACGGCTCGGTATGCCTGGACCCAGGCGTTGATTCCTGGCTGGATCTGGCCGAAGGCAACACCATCAAAGGCGCACGCCAGGGTGCGGGCCAGCTTGACCTGCAGAACTGGGCGCCCGGCCAACCCATGGACAGCCTCGACCGCAAGCCAACCGTGGTGCATTCCAACATCGGCATGCGCGACGCCCTGCAAATCCGCTACCAGACCGGCAACAAACTGGTGCTGCAGGATGGCAACCAGGTCGTCGGCATTCTGGGCGACAGCGAGCTGTATCACGCGCTGCTCGGCAAAAGTATGGGGTAGAAGCAGCTGTTAGTTGCAAGCCTCAAGCTGCAAGCAATGACGTCCCGGTCAGCTTGAAGCTTGAGGCTTTAAGCTTGCCCACTGTTTTTTATTGATTGAACGTTCAATCAAAAACCTTTAAGGTGGTGAAGCCTTTCCGGGCAGCGCGATCAGTCAGGCGAATCAGGAGACTCACCCAATGCCCAAGGTCGGAATGCAACCCATCCGCCGTCAACAGTTGATCCACGCCACGCTCACGGCGGTCGATCAAGTCGGCATGGGCGAGGCCAGCATCGCGCTGATCGCTCGTCTGGCAGGCGTGTCCAACGGCATCATCAGTCACTACTTTCAGGACAAGAACGGCCTGATCGCAGCCACCATGCGCCACCTGATGAATGCCCTGATCGACAACGTCAGCGAACGTCGTCAGGCCCTCACCGATGACAGCCCTCGGGCGCATCTGCAAGTGATCATCGAGGGCAACTTCGACGCCAGCCAGGTCAATGGCCCGGCAATGAAAACCTGGCTGGCCTTCTGGGCCACCAGCATGCACCAGCCGTCTTTGCACAGGCTGCAGCGGATCAACGATCACCGCCTGTATTCAAACCTGTGCTGTCAGTTCCGCCGAGTATTGCCACTGGAGCAGGCGCGTAGCGCGGCTCGTGGTCTGGCGGCACTGATCGACGGCCTGTGGTTGCGCGGCGCACTGTCGGGCGATGCGTTTGATACTGAACAGGCGCAACAGATCGCCTACGAATACATGGACTTCCAACTGGCGAAAGCGGTGAGCTGAAGCGTTTCACTTTTGATGAGGCGAGCACCGAACGACTGCAAGACCCCGTTGCCCAATCTTTTACGGCAAACGACGGCAGTCATCGCCAGCCACTTTGAATCTGCGAGGACTTTATGGCCCGTTTCGAACAGCAAAAACTTTACATCGACGGCGGTTACGTCGACGCCACCAGCAATGCCACTTTTGATGCCATCAACCCGGCCAATGGTGAGTTGCTGGCACAGGTGCAACGCGCTTCCAAAGACGACGTTGAACGCGCTGTCGTCAGCGCTGAAAAAGGCCAGAAAATCTGGGCCGAGATGACCGCCATGGAGCGCTCGCGCATCCTGCGCCGTGCCGTGGACATCCTGCGTGAACGCAACGATGAACTGGCCGCCCTGGAAACCCTGGACACCGGCAAGGCGTTCTCGGAAACCAAATACGTCGACATCGTGACCGGCGCCGACGTGCTGGAGTACTACGCAGGCTTGGTGCCCGCCATCGAAGGCGAACAGATCCCACTGCGCACCTCCTCGTTCATCTATACCCGCCGCGAGCCATTGGGCGTCGTTGCCGGTATCGGCGCGTGGAACTACCCGATCCAGATCGCCCTGTGGAAATCCGCTCCAGCCCTGGCTGCCGGTAACGCGATGATTTTCAAGCCGAGCGAAGTCACTTCGCTGACGACCTTGAAGCTGGCCGAAATCTACACCGAAGCGGGCGTTCCGGATGGCGTGTTCAACGTGCTGCCCGGCACCGGCGCAGAAGTCGGCAGCTGGCTGACCGAGCACCCGCGCATCGAGAAGATCTCTTTCACCGGCGGCGTGCAGACCGGCAAGAAAGTCATGGCCAGCGCTTCGGGCTCTTCCCTCAAGGAAGTGACCATGGAGCTGGGCGGCAAGTCGCCACTGATCATTTTCGACGACGCCGACCTGGATCGCGCCGCCGACATCGCGATGATGGCCAACTTCTACAGCTCCGGCCAGGTCTGCACCAACGGCACTCGGGTGTTCGTACCCAATGCGCTGAAGGCCGCGTTTGAAGCCAAGATCGTCGAGCGTGTGAAGCGTATTCGTATCGGTAACCCGGAAGACGAAAACATCAACTTCGGCCCGCTGGTCAGCTTCGCCCACATGGAAAACGTGCTGGGCTACATCGCCTCCGGCAAAGAGCAAGGCGCACGCCTGCTGATCGGTGGTGAACGCCTGACCGAAGGCGAATTCGCCAAGGGTGCGTTCGTCGCTCCGACAGTCTTCACCGACTGCACCGACGAGATGAAAATCGTGCGCGAAGAAATCTTCGGCCCGGTCATGAGCATCCTCGGTTATGACACCGAAGAAGAAGTCATCCGCCGCGCCAACGACACCGAATTCGGCCTGGCGGCTGGCATCGTCACCCGGGACCTGAACCGCGCTCACCGCGTGATTCATCAGCTTGAAGCCGGCATCTGCTGGATCAACGCCTGGGGCGAGTCCGACGCAAAAATGCCGGTCGGCGGTTACAAGCAATCGGGCGTGGGCCGTGAAAACGGCATCAGCTCTTTGGCGCAGTACACAAGGATTAAGTCTGTTCAGGTTGAACTTGGTGAATATACCTCCGTGTTCTAAGTCCGCTGATCAGTTGCAAGCTGCAAGCTTCAAGCCTCAAGAAGAATCAAAAGCAGCCTGCGCGTTACCTCACCACTGCGAACACCGTTTTGCTTTTTTCTTGCCGCTTGAAGCTTGCGGCTTGTAACTCCCCCAAGGAGAAAAATCTTGGAATACGACTACATAATTGTGGGGGCCGGCTCGGCCGGTAACACATTGGCAGCCCGTCTCACCGAGGACGCAGGCGTCACCGTTCTGCTGCTTGAAGCAGGCGGCCCGGACTATCGTCTGGATTTCCGTACACAAATGCCCGCCGCACTGGCGTTCCCGCTGCAAGGCCGTCGCTACAACTGGGCCTACGAGACCGATCCAGAGCCGCACATGGGCAACCGCCGCATGGAGTGCGGGCGTGGCAAAGGCCTGGGCGGCTCGTCCCTGATCAACGGCATGTGCTACATCCGTGGCAATGCCATGGACTATGACGGATGGGCGAAAAACCCTGGCCTGGAAGACTGGACCTACGCAGACTGCCTGCCATATTTCCGCAAGGCGGAAACCCGCGACATCGGCGCCAACGATTACCACGGCGGCGACGGTCCGGTCAGCGTGACCACGCCTAAAGCGGGCAACAACCCGCTGTTCCACGCCATGGTCGAGGCCGGTGTGCAAGCGGGTTACCCGCGCACCGATGACCTCAACGGTTATCAGCAGGAAGGTTTCGGCCCGATGGACCGCACCGTGACGCCCAAAGGCCGTCGCGCCAGCACTGCTCGCGGTTATCTGGACGAAGCGAAAAAGCGCTCGACCTTGACCATCGTCACCCACGCCCTGACCGACCGGATCCTGTTCGACGGCAAGAAGGCGGTTGGCGTGGCGTACCTGGTTGGCGACAGCGACACCCGCATTGAAGCCCGCGCTCGCAAGGAAGTCCTGCTGTGCGGTGGCGCGATTGCCTCGCCGCAGATCCTGCAACGTTCGGGCGTTGGCCCGGCGCAGGTGCTGAACGCGTTGGACATTCCCGTGGTGCATGACTTGCCGGGCGTTGGCCAGAACCTTCAGGATCACTTGGAGATGTACCTGCAGTATTCCTGCACCAAACCGGTGTCGCTGTATCCGTCCCTGTTGTGGTGGAACCAGCCTGCAATCGGCGCGGAATGGATGTTCCTCGGCACCGGTATCGGCGCCAGCAACCAGTTCGAAGCGGGCGGTTTCATTCGTTCCCGTGAAGAATTCGAATGGCCGAATATCCAGTACCACTTCCTGCCGGTAGCGATTAACTACAACGGCACCAAGGGCGTCCAGGAACATGGCTTCCAGGCGCACGTTGGGTCGATGCGTTCGCCGAGTCGTGGGCGGGTCCAGGTCAAATCCAAGAACCCGCGTGAGTACCCAAGCATCCTGTTCAACTACATGTCCAGCGAGCAGGACTGGCAGGAATTCCGCGACGGCATCCGCCTGACCCGTGAAATCATGCAGCAACCGGCGCTTGATCAATACCGCGGCCGAGAAATCAGCCCTGGCATTGAAGTGCAGTCTGATGAAGACCTCGACACCTTCATCCGCGAACATGCTGAGACGGCTTATCACCCGTCCTGCTCGTGCAAAATGGGCACCGACGAAATGGCCGTGGTCGATGGCGAAGGTCGTGTGCATGGCATGCAGGGTTTGCGGGTCGTTGATGCGTCGATCATGCCGCTGATCACCACCGGCAACCTGAACGCGCCAACGATCATGATCGCCGAGAAAATCGCCGACAAGATCCGTGGCCGCGCGCCACTGCCGCGCAGCACTGCCGACTACTTCGTCGCAGCTGGCAAGCCCGTGCGTGGCAAGCCGGTTCGTGAAGTGGGCCGTACCGCCCACTGATACCGCTAGCGGGCCCCTGTGGGAGACTCTTTGTCTCCCTGCAAGGCTTCTTAAAACACCTGGAAGCCTTGGCTGACCTCAGACCCGTGGGAGCGAATTTATTCGCGAAGGCACTATCAAGACCCATAAAGATGCGTCGAATGTACTGGCCTTTTCGCGAATGAATTCGCTCTCATCAAACACAAAATAACTATCTGAATTGGAGAGATTTTTTGTGGGAGGACCGGGGTGGCGCTCCACCTTGCTCGCGAAGAGGCCGGAAAATCGGATGTATTTCTGAAGGCAGGAACACCGCCTTCGCGAGCAAGGTGGAGCGCCACCCCGGTCGTCCCACAGATCTTGTGCTTGCTGCGCGACAGCGCGGCGTTCGGACGACGTGGGCACTCCCACAGGGTTCGGTGATCGTCTGTGTCCGCCCCCCTCCCGCTTTTATCTTGCAGCTTGAAGCTTGCCGCTTGAAGCTCCCGCGCCAGCGGCCTAATCTAGCGTCAAATCCCCCCGCTTCAATCGACAAGCCGGCAATGACTGGCCACGAGGCTTACACATGTTTGATGTAGTTTCTTCGAGCAAATGGCCCACCGGATACCTGATCAACCCTAACGCCGAACCGCTGGACCCTAAGTGGCTGACTGCTTTCAGCAAGATTCCTGCTGCGGCCGTCAGTGACTGCCTGGGTCGCAACGTCGGTGGCCTGGGCCTCAAAGCTTTCCACGGCAACGCACCGATGCTCGGCAGCGCGCTGACCGTGCGTGTGCGTCCCGGCGACAACCTGATGATCCTCAAAGCCATGCAGATGGCCCGCCCTGGCGACGTGCTGGTCATCGACGGCAGCGCCGACCTGACCCGCGCCGTGTTCGGCGGCATCATGCGCGCCATGGCCCTCAAGGCTGGCATCGTCGGTGTGGTGATCAACGGCGCACTGCGTGACCTGGACGAATGGCAGACCGGCGAACTTCCGGCCTACGCCATCGGCGGCGTACATCGCGGGCCGAGCACTGACGGCGGCGGCGAAATCAACGTGCCGATCTCCTGCGCAGGCATGCTGGTCATGCCCGGCGACCTGATGATTGGCGACGGCGACGGTGTAGTTGCCGCAGCCCGTGCCGAGCTACCTGAACTGCTGGTGCGCTGCCAGGACCTGCTGGCCCGTGAAAAAGCCACGCTGGCGGCCATCGAAGCCGGCACCCTGGACCCGGACCGTTTCGACGCCATCCTGCGTGCCAAGGGTTGCCCGTTGTAATAGGGTTAGACACAACCCCGTGGGAGCGACCGGGGTGGCGCTCCACCTTGCTCGCGAAGAGGCCGGTACATCCACAACATCTCAGATGTCCGGAACATAGCCTTCGCAAGCAAGCTTGCTCCCACAAAAACCAGCACAACCCCGCTCCCCCGCAACAGCCGATAGAGGCCCCTGCGCATGTTCGATCTTTCCGCTCAGCTCTCTCAGCGGTTTGCCGCTTTGCAGAGCCGCGCCCAGTTTTATTCCCTGCGTTATGTCCGCCAGACCAGCCAGCATTTGTGCGTGCGCAAGAACGTCGCCGAGCCGCCGCATTTGAGCAGCGACGAAGGCGCGATGCTGACCGTGCGCCTCAATGGCGTGGAAGCCTATTCGGCGACCCGCGACCTGTCGCAACGCGGCCTGCAAGCCGCTCTCGAACAAGCCGAACAACACGCATCACGCCTGGCGCCCCATGCTCTGCTTGATCTGCGCGATCAGCCCGTGGCGACCGCGCGTGCCGATTACCTGTCGCCCCACCTGCACGATGCCTTCGCGCCACTCGGTGACTGCATCGCGCTGTTGATGAGCGAGTCAAACGCTGTCCCCAAAGACGAGCGTCTGGTGAACTGGCAAGTCAGCCTGGGCCTTGAAAAGGTCGAGCAGATTTACCTCAACAACGCAGGGGCGCAGATTCGTCGGGCCCAGCGTTTTGTCTATCCGGGGATGACCGTCACCGCGTTCGATGGCAGTGACAGCCAGACCCGCAGCCTGGGCCGGGACAATTTCGGCCAGCAGGGCGGGGCGGAAGTCATCAGCAACTGCGGACTGGTGGGCTCAGCCGCCCAGGTCGCCGATCAGGCCTTGCAGCTGATCATGGCCCCCAACACGCCGAACGGTCCTCGGGACCTGCTGTTGATGCCGGACCAAATGATCCTGCAGATTCACGAATCCATCGGCCACCCGCTGGAACTGGATCGCATCCTCGGCGATGAGCGCAATTACGCAGGCACCAGCTTCGTCAAAGCCAGTGACTTCGGCCATCTGCAATACGGCTCCGAGTTGCTGAACGTGACCTTCGACCCGGAAATCCCCGAGCAGCTGGCCAGCTACAGCCACGACGACGACGGCACGCCGGCGAGCAAGCAATTCCTGATTCGTAACGGCCTGCTGGAGCGCCCGCTGGGTGGCGCGCTGTCGCAATTTCGCGCCGACATGCCAGGCGTTGCCAACAGCCGCGCCAGCAACTGGAACCGCCCGCCCATCGACCGCATGGCGAACCTCAACATCGAGCCTGGGAATAAGTCCCTTGAGCAGTTGATCGGGGGTATCGAGCACGGCGTGCTGATGTCCACAAACCGTTCGTGGTCCATCGACGACGCGCGCAACAAATTCCAGTTCGGCTGCGAATGGGGCCAGTTGATCGAGAACGGCGAACTCAAAGGCGTGGTGAAGAACCCCAACTACCGGGCGATTTCCGCGCAGTTCTGGAAAAACCTCAGTGCAGTAGGCGACGCCAGCACCTTCAAAGTGCTCGGCACACCCAACTGCGGCAAAGGCGAACCCAACCAGGTCATCCGCGTCGGCCATGCCTCGCCAGCCTGTGTATTCAAGCAAGTCGACGTATTCGGAGGGGATGCCTGATGTCGCATCAACAGCAGTTTCAGGCACTGGTTGAAACGCTCAGGGCCGCAATAGACGGGCAAGAGCGCTTCACCCTCGCCTACAACGCCGAAGAGTCGGACTTCATCCGTTTCAATCACGCCAAAGTGCGCCAGGTCGGGCATGTGCAGCAGGCCAGCGTCACCCTCAAGCTGATCGACGACGAGCGCCATGCCGATGTGCAGCTGACCCTCTGCGGCGAGGGCGAGGTGGATGTTCAGCGCTTGGTCGACGCCTTGCAGCAGTTGCGCCAGACGCTGCCTTTGCTTGCCAGGGACCCGTACCTGAAACCCAACACCGAGGCATGGCAGAACACAAATGTTCAAGACGTGCCCTTGCCGGTCAGCGAACATGTGGTCGAGCAGATCGCCCGCCTTGCTGAAGGTCTGGATCTGGTGGGCTTCTACGCGGCCGGGCCGCTGTATCGCGGCTTTGCCAGTTCATGGGGCGCGCTGGGCTGGCATCAGGCCAACAGCTTCAACTTCGACTGGAGTCTGTTTCATGACAACGGCCAAGCCGTCAAAGCCAACTACGCGGGGCATGAATGGAGCGATGCAGCCTTCGCCCAGCGTTTTGCCCTGGCCCGTGAGCAACTGACGTTTCTTGGCAAGCCGCTGAAAACCCTGGCGCCTGGCCAATACCGTGCGTACCTGGCGCCGGCCGCCATGGACGAAATCATTGGCATGTTGAGTTGGGGTGGTTTCTCGGCGCAATCGCTGGCGACCAAAACCAGCCCGTTGCAGCGGCTTTATAGCGGCGATGCGCAGCTCAGCCCGCTGGTGAGTATCGATGAGCAGGTCAGCGGTTCGTTGTCGCCAGCGTTCTCCGGCGAAGGCTATCCGCGCAAGGATCTGGCTCTGATCGTGAACGGCAAAGGCCGCGAGCAATTGGTCGGTTCGGCCAGTGCAGCCGAATACGGTTTGCAGGCCAACGGCGCAGAGCCTTGGGAATCGCCAAGCTCACTGAGCATGGCCGCAGGCAGCCTGGCGCTGGAGCAGATTCTGCAAAAGCTCGGCACCGGTCTGTACATCGGCAACCTGTGGTACCTGAACTACTCCGATCAATCCGCAGCACGGCTGACCGGCATGACCCGCTTTGCCACGTTCTGGGTCGAAGACGGCAAGATCCAGGCGCCGGTGAGCACGATGCGTTTCGACGACAGCGTTTACAGCCTGCTGGGCAGCGCGCTGGAAGAATTGACCGCCGACCGGGAACTGATCCTCTCCACGAGTACCTATAGTCAGCGTCAGACAGCTTCCAGCCATTTGCCGGGGGCGTTGATCAGCAAGTTGACCCTGACCCTGTAAAAACACGGGTCAACGGTTGAAACCGTTTCCCCGTGGGAGCGAATTCATTCGCGAAGGGGTCAGTACATTCGATGCACATTTATCGTCTGTACTGCCGCTTTCGCGAATGAATTCGCTCCCACAGGTTCGAGGTCAGCCAAGACTTCCATGTGTTTTCGCAAGCCTTGCAGGCAGACATAGAATCTCCCACAGGTTCCACAAGGTAAAACTCATTACTAAGGACCCCCATGCCCACCACCACCCCGCTTCTGGACGAAAAAACCCTGCGCTGGTTGCCGTGGGTTGTGGCGATTGCGTTCTTCATGCAGAGCCTGGACGGCACGATTCTCAATACGGCGCTGCCGTCCATGGCCGGGTCGCTGGCGGAGGATCCACTGCGCATGCAATCGGTGGTCATCGCTTACATGTTGACCATCGCGCTGTTGATCCCGGCCTCGGGCTGGATCGCCGACCGGTTCGGCATCAAACAGATTTTCTTCAGCGCCATTCTGCTGTTCAGTTTCGGCTCGCTGCTGTGCGCCATTTCCAACTCACTGGGCATGCTGGTCGGTGCACGTATCGTTCAAGGCCTGGGCGGCGCCTTGATGTTGCCCATCGGCAGGTTGATCGTGCTGCGCGCTTACCCGCGTTCGGAGCTGGTGAGGATCATGAGCTTCATCACCCTGCCCGGCCTGCTCGGCCCGCTGATGGGCCCGACCATGGGCGGCTGGATGGTGGAATACCTGAGCTGGCACTGGATCTTTCTGATCAACATCCCGGTGGGCATCATCGGCTGCTGGGCGGTGCATCACTTCATCCCCAACCTGCCTGGTGGTGGCCGGACGCGTTTCGACGGCGTCGGTTTTGCCCTGTTTGGTGCCTCGATGGTGCTGATCACTATTGCACTGGAAGGTCTGGGCGAGCTGCACCTGCCGCACTTGCGCGTGGTGCTGTTGCTGTTTGCAGGCTTCGGCTGCCTGGCGGCCTACTGGCTGCGGGCCGGGCACGTCGAAGCGCCGCTGTTCGCACCATCGCTGTTTCGCACTCGCACCTTTGCTGTCGGTATTCTCGGTAACCTGTTTGCCCGCCTGGGCAGCGGCGCGCTGCCGTTTCTCATGCCGTTGCTGCTGCAAGTGGCGCTGGGTTATTCACCTTCGCAAGCCGGGATGAGCATGCTGCCCCTGGCCGCTGCGGCGATGTTCGCCAAGTCGGTGGCGCGCTGGTTGATCGAGCATCTGGGTTACCGAGTCATCCTCACCGGCAACACCCTGATGCTGGGCATTCTGCTGTCGAGCATTGCGCTGATCGATGCGCAAACGCCGTACTGGATGCTGCTGGTGCATCTGGGTCTGCTTGGCGCGGTCAACTCCCTGCAATTTACCGCGATGAACACTGTCACCCTGATCGACCTCGACGACGCCAGCGCGGCCAGCGGCAACAGCCTGCTGTCGGTGGTGGCGCAGTTGTCCCTGAGCTTCGGCGTGGCCTGCGCGGCGGCGTTGCTGGGAGGCTTTACCGAACAGGTCTCGACCGGCGAAGTGAGCAGCGTGCTGGGCGCGTTCCAGCTGACCTTCCTGACCGTCGGCGTCATGGCGATGCTGGCAGCGGGGATCTTCCTGCAGTTGCCGTCGCGTGAAGCAAAAACCAAGGCCGCGGCCTGACCTGTAGGAGCTGCCGAAGGCTGCGAAAGCGGTACTGCTGATACACCGCGATTCGCAGCCTTCGGCAGCTCCTACGGGTCTGCGGTGCATCACCACCCAGCGGGAGCGAGCCTGATGGCCTCGTGACCTGATACACTGCGCGACATTTTGTTTTGCAGGTCCACTGTCGTGACTAACACCGCTTTCAATACTTTGCCCCTGTCTGCCGCCATGCTGGGTAACCTGGAGTCCCTTGGTTATGCCGAGATGACGCCGATTCAGGCGCAGAGCCTGCCGGTGATTCTCAAGGGCATGGACCTCATCGCCCAGGCCAAGACCGGCAGCGGCAAGACCGCAGCCTTCGGCATCGGCCTGCTGAACCCGATCAATCCGCGCTATTTCGGCTGCCAGGCACTTGTGCTGTGCCCGACCCGCGAACTGGCTGACCAGGTGGCGAAAGAAATCCGCCGTTTGGCCCGTTCGGAAGACAACATCAAGGTTCTGACCCTGACCGGCGGCGTACCATTCGGCCCGCAGATCGGTTCGCTGGAGCACGGCGCCCACATCATCGTCGGCACGCCGGGGCGCATTCAGCAGCATTTGCGCAAAGGTTCGCTGGTGCTTGATGGCCTGAACACGCTGATTCTCGACGAAGCCGACCGCATGCTGGACATGGGCTTCTACGACGCCATCGCCGACATCATCGAGCAAACCCCGAAAAAGCGTCAGACCCTGCTGTTCTCCGCCACGTACCCGGTGGGCATCAAGCAGCTGTCGTCCAAGTTCATGCGCGACCCGCAGACCGTCAAGGTCGAAGCGCTGCACGCTGACAGCCAGATCGAGCAGATTTTCTATGAAATCTCCCCGGAAGATCGCCTCGATGCGGTGGTCAAAGTCCTCGGTCATTTCCGCCCGCAGTCCTGCGTTGCGTTCTGCTTCACCAAACAGCAGTGCCAGGAAGTGGTGGATCACCTGACCGCCAAGGGCATTTCCGCCGTCGGCCTGCATGGCGATCTGGAACAGCGTGATCGCGATCAGGTTCTGGCCATGTTCGCCAACCGCAGCACTTCAGTACTGGTTGCCACTGACGTTGCAGCCCGTGGTCTGGACATCGATGCGCTGGACATGGTGATCAACGTCGAGCTGGCCCGTGATTCCGAGATGCACATTCACCGTGTCGGCCGTACCGGTCGTGCGGGCGAAAAAGGCATCGCGGTCAGCCTTGTCGCGCCGTCCGAGAGCCAGCGTGCTCGCGCCATCGAAGAAATCCAGAAAGCCTCCCTGCGCTGGGAACAGCTGGACGGCCTGAAAAACGCAGGTGGTTCGCAGCTGATCCCGACCATGAGCACCCTGTGCATCGGTTCGGGCCGCAAAGACAAACTGCGCCCGGGCGACATCCTCGGCGCGCTGACCGGCGAAGCAGGCATCCCTGGCGCTCAGGTCGGCAAGATCGCGATCTTTGACTTCCAAGCCTATGTCGCTGTTGAACGCGGCGTTGCCAAACAGGCGCTTGAGCGCTTGAACAACGGCAAGATCAAAGGCAAGTCGCTGCGCGTTCGCATTTTGTAAGATCGCCCTGTTATCCCTGTGGGACCGGCTTTAGCCGGGAAGAGGCCGGTACATTCGATGCATCTGTATTGTCAGAATTACCGCCTTCCCGGCTAACGCCGGTCCCACAAGGTTCCATGCCGCAGCCCTGCGCCCAATGAACCCCGAGGAAATCGCTTTGCCCGTTACTGACGTTGTGATCATCGGCGCTGGCGCCGCAGGTTTGATGTGCGCGCTGACCGCCGCAGGTCGTGGGCGCAAGGTGATGTTGATCGATCACGCCAACAAGCCGGGCAAGAAGATCCTCATGTCCGGTGGCGGGCGCTGCAATTTCACCAACATGTACACCGAGCCGAGCAATTTCCTGTCGCAGAATTCGCACTTCTGCAAATCGGCTCTGGCGCGCTACACCCAGTGGGACTTCATCGGTCTGGTGGGCAAGCACGGCGTGCCCTATCACGAGAAAAAACTCGGCCAGCTGTTCTGCGATAACAAATCCAGCGACATCCTCGACATGCTCCTGGACGAATGCAAGCAGGCAGGTGCCAGCCTGCACATGGACACCGCCGTGCAGCAGATCGAGAAAACCGAAACCGGCTACACCCTGGCGACCACGCTGGGCAGCATCAGCTGCGAGTCGCTGGTCATTGCCACCGGTGGCCTGTCGATTCCGACACTGGGCGCAACCGGCTTCGGCTATCAGGTCGGCAAACAGTTCGGCCACACGCTGCTGCCGACCCGCGCCGGGCTCGTGCCGTTCACCATCACTGACCAGCTCAAAGCGTTGTGCACCGAGCTGTCGGGCACCTCGGTGGATTGTCTGGTCAGCTGCAATGACACGAGTTTCCGCGAGAACATTCTGTTCACCCATCGCGGCCTCAGTGGCCCGGCGATTTTGCAGATTTCTTCGTTCTGGCACCCGGGCGATGCCGTGGAAATCAACCTGCTGCCCGACCACGACGTCGCCAGCTGGCTCACCGAGCAGCAAGCCGAACGCCCGAACAGTGAACTGAAGACCCTGCTGGGGGAAATCTTCACCAAGAAGATGGCCAACCTGATTGCCGAACAGTGGTTCGTGTCCAAGCCGATGAAGCAATACACCCACGCCGAACTGGCCGACATCGCCACCAAGCTGGGCGCCTGGCAGGTGATACCGGCGGGCACCGAGGGCTATCGCACTGCTGAAGTAACCCTGGGCGGTATCGATACGCGGGAAGTGTCGTCCAAGACCATGGAGTCCCTGAAATCACCGGGGCTGTATTTTGTCGGCGAGGTGCTGGACGTCAGCGGTCATCTGGGCGGTTTCAACTTCCAGTGGGCCTGGGCCTCGGGGTATGCGGCTGCGCAGTTTGTTTGATGGATTGAAAGCGTCCCCCTGTGGGAGCGAGCTTGCTCGCGAAGAGGCCGGTACATCCGACACACTTTTCCCAGCCTAAATACCGCTTTCGCGAGCAAGCTCGCTCCCACAGATACCGATCAACCTAAAAATCCAACACACAATAAATTTCGCCCAGCCGATGTACAGACCCGGCGCATGCCTGTACATATCCACCTCAGCATTGATCAATCGTGAAACAGCTCCTCTATGGCCTCGAAATCTCTTCGTCATACTTTCCGCCGTCTGTGGGCGCTGGATAAATTCAGTTACAGCGTCCGGGTCTTCATTGCCCTGACCGGCAGCATGGCGCTGTGCTGGTATCAGAATGAAATGGCCCTGCTGATCCCGCTGTTCCTGGGGATCATCGCCTGCGCCCTGGCCGAGACTGACGACAGCTGGCAAGGCCGCTTGAATGCCCTGGCCGTGACGCTGGTGTGTTTCAGCGTTGCAGCACTGGCCGTGGAGCTGCTGTTTCCCTATCCGTGGATTTTCGCTATTTCCCTGGCGGTCGCCAGTTTCGCGTTGACGATGCTCGGCGCGCTGGGCGAACGCTATAGCGCGATTGCCTACGGGACGCTGATTCTCTCGGTGTACACCATGATCGGCGTCGATCAGCGCGGCGGTGAGGTGCTGGACTTCTGGCATGAGCCGATGCTGCTGGTGGCGGGCGCGGCCTGGTACGGCCTGCTCTCGGTGCTGTGGCAGATGCTGTTTTCCAACCAGCCGGTGCAACAGGCGCTGGCGCGTTTGTTCCGCGAGTTGGGCCAGTACCTGAAGCTCAAATCCAGCCTGTTCGAGCCCATCCGCCAGCTGGACGTTGAAGCCCGGCGTCTGGAGCTGGCACAACAGAACGGCCGGGTGGTTGCTGCTCTGAACGCCACCAAGGAAATCATCCTGCACCGGGTCGGCAGCGGTCGCCCCGGCTCGAAAGTCAGCCGCTACCTGAAGCTGTACTTCATTGCCCAGGACATCCACGAGCGCGCCAGCTCGTCGCATTACCCCTACAACTCACTGGCCGAGGCGTTCTTCCACAGCGATGTGCTGTTCCGCTGCCAGCGCCTGCTGCGCCAGCAAGGGGTGGCGTGCCAGGCCTTGTCCGAGTCGATCCAGCTGCGCCAGCCGTTCATTTACAACGACAGTTTCGCCTACGCCATGGAAGATTTGCGCGCTTCACTGGAGCATTTGCGCATCCAGAGCAACCCGGCCTGGCGCGGGCTGCTGCGCTCGTTGCGCGCCCTGGCGAACAACCTGGAAACCCTTGATCGCCTGCTCAGCGACGCCAGCAACCCGGACGCCGTGGCCGATGCTACCGACAGCTCGTTGCTGGACCGCTCGCCGCGCAGTTTCAAGGATGCCTGGACCCGCCTGCGCCTGCAGATGACTCCGACCTCGCTGCTGTTTCGCCACGCCCTGCGCCTGCCGCTGGCCTTGACCGTCGGCTATGCGATGGTGCACCTGATTCACCCGTCGCAAGGCTACTGGATCATCCTGACCACGGTCTTCGTCTGCCAGCCGAGCTATGGCGCCACCCGGCGAAAACTCGGACAACGGATCATCGGCACTGCTATCGGCCTGACGGTGGGCTGGGCGCTGTTCGATCTGGTGACCAGCCCGATTCTGCAATCGATGTGCGCAGTGCTGGCCGGGGTGGTGTTCTTCGTCAATCGGACCACGCGCTACACCCTGTCGACAGCGGCCATCACGGTCATGGTGCTGTTCTGCTTCAACCAGGTGGGCGACGGCTATGGGCTGTTTCTGCCGCGCCTGTTCGATACCCTGCTGGGCAGCTTGATCGCGGGGCTGGCGGTGTTCCTGTTCCTGCCGGACTGGCAAGGCCGACGCCTGAACAAAGTGCTGGCCAACACCCTGACCTGCAACAGCATCTATCTGCGCCAGATCATGCAGCAATACGCCAAGGGCAAGAGCGACGACCTGGCTTATCGTCTGGCCCGGCGCAACGCGCACAACGCCGACGCGGCACTGTCCACGACCCTGGCCAACATGCTCATGGAGCCCGGCCACTTTCGCAAAGAAGCGGACGTGGGCTTTCGCTTCCTGGTGCTGTCACACACCTTGCTCAGCTATTTATCCGGCCTTGGCGCACACCGGGAAACCCAGTTGCCGACAGAAGTGCGTGAGCATTTGATCGAGGGGGTGGGCGAGACGCTGGCGGCAAGTATTGATGAGATCGCGCTAAGCCTGGCTGAAAAACAACCCGTCGCGATTCACAGTGACACCGAAGAAACCCTGGCGACCGAACTTGAGCTGATGCCTGACGAGCTGGATGAGAGTCAGCGGCTGGTGCAGACACAACTGGCGTTGATCTGTCGTCAGCTGGGGCCTCTGAGAACCCTCGCGGCGCATTTGATCAAGGCACCCGCGCCCGTTACAGACCATGCCGCTTGAAGATCGCCTGATAACTGCCGTCGGCTTTCATCGCGGCAATTTCCCGATCAAAGTCGGCGACGATTTGTTCATGGAGTGGGTTCTTCAGGCTGACCAGAATATGCAGGCTGTTCTCGCTCAGTGATTTGGGCAGGAACGCCACGTTTTCCCGGATGCTCTTGGGCTCGAGCGTCAGGTAGTAACGGGCGACGAACTCGTCTTCCACTGCCAGGTCCACACGCCCCGCCGCCAACATGCGCACCGCCATGGTGAAGCTACTGACCGGGACCTTTTCCAGCTGATCGTCGTTATCGAACTGCGGCGAATAGGCGTAGCCGCGCACCACCGCAATGGGCCGCGAATACAACTGGCTCAGGTCGCGATACTCGACGCTGGACCGGCTGCGCTTGAGAAACCGTACACGGTTGACCAAATACTCGGCCGAAAACTGGCCCAGCCTGGTGCGCTCCTCGTTGTACCAGGCATTGATCAGCACATCGTAATGGCCTTCGCCCAGCCCGTGCATCGCCCTGGCCCACGGCACCTGATGGTATTCAGAGGCATATCCGGCGCGCTCAAGTGCAGTGCTGACCAGATCAGTCGCCAGCCCGTTATTGAGTAATGACGCGTCGGTAAACGGCGCCCAGGGATCGGCCACCAAACGTAATTTCTCTGCCGCTCCCACCTGGGCCGTCAGCAGTAATCCCAGCAAACCTATGGCTTTAAGCAAACACGGCATGCTTATGTCCCTGAGACGGGCGAGGCCCGAGTAGTCCATGCGATAGGTGCTGGCATGTGGCCTTTATTGAAGCTGCATTTCGGCGTTTTCACAACTCATACCAAGGTTGCGTTTGTGCGCAAGGCCAGCAAAAAAACCATTTAATCGCTGGCATCCCATCGGTTGAGTGATTTACCGCGCATTCATCTTCAGGGTTTTATTGGGTATCGGGCGGGATGCGTTTAGTATTCCCCCCAGATTTCCTCTGCGAGTCAGCGACATGTCAATCAACTGGATCTGCAAACACCATACCGACCTGAGCAAGGAACAGCTCTACGCCATCCTGAAATTGCGTGCCGAAGTGTTCGTGGTTGAGCAGCAGTGCGTGTATCTGGACGTCGACGGCCAGGATCTGCTGGGCGACACCTGCCATTTGATGGCCTGGCAGGAAGACCGTCTGGTCGCCTACCTGCGCTTGCTAGACCCGATCCAGCAAGGGGGCGACGTCACCATTGGACGCGTCGTGACCGCGCCATCGATCCGCAGCCGTGGCATTGGTCATGAGCTGATGGAGCAGGCATTGGAAAACGCCGAAAGGACCTGGCCCGACCAGCCGATCTATCTCTCGGCACAGGCGCACTTGCAGGGTTACTACGCGCGCTATGGTTTCGAGCCTGTGGGCGAGGTGTATCTGGAAGACGAAATCCCCCACATCGGCATGCGCCGCGACCTCGAATAAAGCGCACAGCGGGGCTCAGGGGTATTGCAGCACCGCTTTGATCTGCGCCAGATGGGCAGCGATCCAGGTTTTGTCGATCGCGCCCCAGTCACGAATCCGATAGTGCCCGGCATGATTGCGGCCGCCATCGAGTTGTTCGAATTCACACTGAATATCCAGATCCGCCAACGCCGCAATGGTGTCCTGCGCAGTGCGCCGAGGCATGCCGGTGGCGTCTACCAGTGCGGGGACGCTGCTGGCGATTTCGCTGTCGATCAGATACGCCACATACAGACGGCGATAGAAGCTGGATTTGGTTTTGCTGATGTCCATATTGGTCCTTGATTGAACTGTAGGAGCTGCCGAAGGCTGCGAAGGCGGTGTGTCAGAAGGATTGCAATTCGCAGCCTTCGGCAGCTCCTACAGGTGACATAGGCTCTATTGCATATCCCGCCACGTCAGATAAACACGCAGATCAAACTCGATCTGGTGATACCCCGGCTGCATGTGCTCGCACAGCTTGTAGAACGCCTTGTTGTGGTCCGACTCCTTGAAGTGCGCCAGCTCATGAACAACGATCATTTCCAGAAATTGCGGCGGCGCTTCCTTGAAGAGCGAGGCCACGCGGATTTCCTTCTTGGCCTTGAGCTTGCCGCCCTGCACCCGGGAAATGGTCGTGTGCAGGCCCAGTGCGCGATGGGTCAAGTCCAGCCGGTTGTCGAACAGCACCTTGTCGATGCTGGGCGCGTTGCGAAGGTGTTCCTGCTTGAGCGCCAACGCATAGGCATACAGCGCTTTGTCGCTCTGTACGGCGTGCCGTTCGGGATAACGCTGCTTGAGGTAGTCGCCGAGCTTGTTCTGGGCGATGAGCTGTCGCACCTGTTCCTGAAGAGCGGGCGGGTAGGCCTGAAGGTATTTAAGAGGCGCGAGCATGGGCCGTACACTGAACCGAAAGGCACAAGTGTACAGAACTCAAACGGACTTGATGGCCTGCCAGTCAAATGACGACGGGAACGCCAGCGCATCTTCGGCAACCATGGGCCTGGCAACCAGAAACCCTTGAATCAACTGGCAACCGTTATCGGCCAGCCATTGATACTGCTCAACGGTCTCAACACCTTCGGCAATCACCAACACATTCAGGTTCAGGCACAGATCAATGATGCTGCGCGCCACCGCCGTGTCCCGAGGCGAGGTGAGCATACCGGCGATGAAATGCCGGTCGATCTTCAGGGTGTCGATATCCAGGTTTCGCAGGTGCGTGAGCGAGCATTCGCCCACGCCAAAATCGTCCAGCGCGACACTCACGCCAATGTCATGCAAATGCCGGATCTGGTTGCGGCTGTGAACCAGGTTATGCACCAGCGAAGCCTCGGTGATCTCGACCTCCAATTGCCCTGGCTTGAGGTTGAAACGCTGCATGGCGCGGCGTATTTCCGAAGCCAGGTTGGGCATGCTGAACTGAGTGGAGCTAACGCTGACGCTCAGCACCAGGCCCGCGCCGAAGACCTCATCCCAGCGGCTGCGCTGCTCCGCGCCCTGCTCGAAAATCCAACTGCCCAGCTTGTTGATCAGCCGGGTTTCCTCAAGCAAAGGAATGAACAACCCCGGCGGCACATCGCCTGCGCTTGGGTGCTGCCAGCGCAATAACGCTTCGAAGCCACGCAAACGGCCGTCGGCGATAGACACCTGCGGCTGATAGACCATGGAAAAATCTTGCCCATCGATGGCGGTCCGCACGCTGTTCTCCAGCATCAGCCGTGAGCGGGCGCGACCGTTCATGTCCTGGTCGTAAAAACGGTATTGCTGGCGCCCTGCCCGTTTAGCCTCATACATGGCGATGTCCGCCGCGCGCAGCAGACCATCCAGGTTCGATCCGCAATCGGGGTAAGTCGCAATCCCGATGCTGGCGCCGAGGGTGACATCCACGCCGTCCACCTGGCGGCGCACCGACACTCGCTCGATCAGCTTTTCAGCCACCTTGGCGGCATGCTCGGGGAAGTCCAGACCT
The DNA here is from genome assembly GCA_900475325.1 of Paucimonas lemoignei. GTDB lineage: Bacteria > Pseudomonadota > Gammaproteobacteria > Pseudomonadales > Pseudomonadaceae > Aquipseudomonas. The sequence goes on along the minus strand of LS483371.1, from coordinate 711,194 downwards.
TCGATGACCACGGTAAATTCGTCGCCGCCCATGCGCGCCAGCACATCATAGGGGCGCATGCAGTCCTTGAGCTGCTCGGCGACCCAGAGCAGAACCTGATCCCCGGCGTCGTGCCCGAGGGAATCATTGACCCGCTTGAAGCCGTCAAGGTCCAGGTACAGCACCACCAGATACTTGCCCGCATTTTCGTTGCGCAACAACATGCCTTCGACGGCCTGGTAAAACCCCCGCCGATTCAGCAACCCGGTCAGGGCGTCGGTTACCGCCTGATGTTCCAGCTGCTGATAAAGGTCACGCACCACCGACATGTCCAGGATGCTGAACACCATCGCCTTCTGCTCCAGCGGCAACGGCGCGCAGGATAACGCCACCGGTAGCTCGCACCCTTCGCGGGTGCGCAGAACGGCATCGTGCAGGCGGTAGATTTCGGCGCTGCGGTAATGTCGGTGAAAACCCGATTGCGTCCACTCGACCACGTGCGGCTCGGCCAGGTAATCAATGACGCGGGTTCCGACCAGCGTCTCGACGCTGGCGCCCAACAGGCGGCAGATAGCCGGGTTCGCAAAGTTGATCAGGCCCGCTTCGCTGACAACCAGAATGCCTTCATCAATGTTGTCCAGCACGGACGCGTTGAAAGCCCTGGCCGCTTCCAGCTCCAGCGACAATTTCTGCAGGGTGCGGCGATTCTGTTGCTGCTCCAGCAGCGCCTGGACTTTGGGCTTCAGTACGTGGGGATCGAACGGTTTGAACAGGTAATCGATCGCGCCACTGGCATAGCCACGGTGCACGGCATCCTGGGACTGTTCGTTGGCGGTCAGGAAAATGATCGGCGTCAGCCGGGTGCGCTGGCTCCCACGCATCAGACGGGCGACTTCAAAACCATCCATGCCGGGCATTTGCACATCGAGCAGCACCAGATCCACTTCCCGCTCCAGCAACACCGTCAGCGCCTCGACACCTGAGCTGGCAGTAACGATGCACCAATCCTGGCGTTGCAGAACCGCACACATGGTCACCAGATTTTCCGGGTAGTCATCCACAACCAATAAAACTGAACGGCCATCACTTGGCTTGGTTTGCACGCATTCCATGCTGCTTCTCTTATGTGGGATCGACGCTCAAAGCTGAGGGTAACGCCTCATCCGAATGGAGCCACTCTAGTCCGGTATTTCAGAAACCAGAAGATGGCTAGCGAAATGCCACCAATAAAGCACCAAGAACCCGACTAACGGTCGATTGCCGTGGGGCGTTAGTGGGCAAGTGCTGCAGGGGATGTGACATTACTTTGACGCCATCCGTCGGGCACTTTTCAGTTAACAGGAACTATTTCGAAACGTATAACCAATGCCCGAAAGGCCCATGCCAGACGCGTGGTTAATGGCAATGAGACATAACGGAAACTTCAACAATGGTAGACATGGCATCGTGGAATCTCAGCATTCCTGTGGGTTCGCCCCCCAAAACCATCGAGACGTCAGCGCTGGTAAAAGGCTATGACGGCAAGTATTTTCGATCGGAATCCGGGCACATTTTTTTCTGGTCGCCGGTCACCGGCTCACGTACTGCCAATGCCAAATACCCCCGCAGTGAGCTGCGCGAAACCTGGGCCGATGGCAGGTTGCACAACTGGATGTATCCAGATGCGGACAACTTTCTGAACGCCACACTGGAAGTCAACCAAGTGCCCTCTTCCGGGAAGGTCGTGATCGGCCAGATCCACGCCTATGACAGCACCGAGCCGATGCTCAAGGTCGAGTACCAATACAAGGAAGACTCGAAGTCCGGGAACATCGTTGCCAAGGTTCGCAACCGCTTCGACGACAAAAAGAGTCGCGTTATCCAGATAGCGGAAGGCGTGCCGCTCAACGAGCGATTCAACTACAAGATCCACCTCAGCCCCGGCGGCGACCTCAGCGTCAGTTCCCGAGGGAAGAACTGGAGCAGCCCGATCAGCGCCACGTGGCGTGACAAGCCGTTGTACTTCAAGGCGGGTGTTTACGTTCAGGACAACAAGGGCTACAGCAGCGAAGGCGCCAAGGCGACCTTCTATAAGCTGGATATTGACCACAACAGGACTTGATAGAACAGGCACCGATTAAACCTGTGGGAGCGAATTCATTCGCGAAGGGGCCAGACCTGAAACAACTTCAGCGCCTGACCCACCGCTTTCGCGAATGAATTCGCTCCCACAAAGACCCTGCTTCAATCAAAAACCGCGTGCTGCCTTATCGCGTTGCCGCCTTGAACTCTTGCTCAGCCAGGTCAAACCGCGACTGCATACCCGCCGACGGGCCTTTGCCCAACAAGCTGAATACCACGATGGCAATGCTGGCAAAGAGGAAGCCAGGGATGATCTCGTACAGACCCCAGATGCCCAGTTGCTTCCAGACGATCACGGTGATTGCGCCCACCAGTACACCGGCCAGCGCGCCGTTGCGAGTCATGCCTTTCCACAGTACCGAAATCAGCACCACAGGGCCGAACGCAGCACCGAAGCCTGCCCAGGCGTAGCTCACCAGACCCAGCACGCGGTTTTCCGGGTTGGCTGCCAGCAGGATCGAGATGATCGCGATCAGCAGCACCATGGCGCGGCCGACCCAGACCAGTTCTTTCTGCGAGGCATTCTTGCGCAGGAACGCTTTGTAGAAGTCTTCAGTCAGGGCGCTGGAGCACACCAGCAGTTGGCAGCTCAAGGTACTCATCACCGCAGCCAGGATGGCCGACAGCAACACACCGGTGACCCAAGGGTTGAACAACAGCTTGGCCAGTTCAATGAATACCCGCTCATGGTTTTCGGTTACGGGACCGGCCACCTCAGGATGTGCCGAGAAGTAGGCAATACCGAAGAAACCGGCCGCGACGGTACCGCCCAGGCACAGGATCATCCAGGTCATGGAAATGCGGCGAGCACTGGCGATGGACTTCACCGAGTCGGCAGCCATGAAGCGCGCCAGAATGTGCGGTTGACCGAAGTAGCCCAGACCCCAGCCCAACAGCGAAATGATGCCGATGATGCTGGTGTTTCGGAACATGTCGAAGTTGGCAGGATCCTTGGCTTCAATGGCCAGGAACGTCGCATCAACGCCACCGGTGGCCAGCAGCACGATAATCGGCGTCAGGATCAGGGCGAAGATCATCAGCGTCGCCTGGACCGTGTCAGTCCAGCTGACAGCCAGGAAGCCACCCACGAAGGTGTAAGCGATGGTGGCAGCGGCGCCCGCCCACAGTGCGGTCTCGTAAGACATGCCGAACGTGCTTTCAAACAGACGTGCACCGGCCACGATGCCCGACGCGCAATAGATAGTGAAGAACACCAGAATGACCACCGCGGAAATCACCCGCAGCAGCCCGCTTTTATCTTCGAAACGGCTGGTGAAGTAATCCGGTAGGGTCAAGGCATCGCCGTTGTGCTCGGTCTGCACACGCAGACGGCCAGCGACGAAGAGCCAGTTCAGGTAAGCACCGACGATCAGGCCGATGGCGATCCAGCTCTCGGAAAGCCCGGACATGTAGATCGCGCCCGGCAAGCCCATCAGCAGCCAGCCGCTCATGTCGGAAGCACCTGCCGACAACGCTGTTACCACGCTGCCCAGACTGCGTCCGCCAAGGATGTAATCGGAAAGGTTGTTGGTCGAGCGATAGGCCATCAGGCCAATCAGAACCATTGCTGCGATATAGATCACAAACGTGATCAGGGTTGGGTTGCTGACAGTCATTATTAATACGCCTGGGCATTGTTTTTATTGACGCCGACTCCCGAAAGTCGACGCTCTACTGCAGGACTGGCCCTGACCGGGAGGCTCCACCTCCTCGCGGCCGGAACAGTCCGACGGGAACGATTCTTAATTATGCGTGCGACATCGGGCCGCATCCTATTCAACAACCGACCCAAGGTGCAACCCATTTGGAGACGAAAAGTTGCACCTTTCTTGTAGGCTTCTTCCGAATCTGCGTTTTAGCTCCTTTTTAGAGCAAAGACCGTTTTTGATAGAACAAACAGCACCGGGCTTGTGCGCGCTTGCGACGCCGAGATGCCACTGGGCAGCGAACGCAAAATAATCAAGTAAAAAAGGGTTGCACCCGGTTGCACCCGTGGCGACTCGTCGATAATCTGAGCCGACAATTGAGGCCACATCCATAGTGGCGTAATGAGGGCAGCACATGGCGACCACCACCCTGGGTGTCAAACTCGACGACCCGACCCGCGAGCGATTGAAAGCAGCCGCTCAGTCCATTGACCGGACTCCGCACTGGCTCATCAAACAGGCAATTTTCAATTACCTGGAAAAGCTCGAAGGTGGTGCAACCCTTTCGGAACTCAACGGTAGCGCTGGCAAAGAAGGCGACGACCACGGCGACTTGCCGGTGGACGCCGCGCATCAGTGCTTCCTCGAGTTCGCCGAAAGCATCCTGCCGCAGTCCGTGCTGCGCGCCGCCATCACCGCCGCCTACCGCCGCCCGGAGCCGGAAGTGGTGCCGATGCTCATTGAGCAGGCGCGCCTGCCCGTACCGATGGCCGAAGCCACCAACAAGCTGGCGGCCTCCATTGCCGAGAAGCTGCGCAATCAGAAAAGCGCGGGCGGTCGTGCAGGTATCGTTCAGGGCCTGTTGCAGGAGTTTTCCCTGTCGTCCCAGGAAGGCGTGGCCCTCATGTGCCTCGCCGAAGCCTTGCTGCGTATTCCGGACAAAGGCACCCGTGATGCCCTGATCCGCGACAAGATCAGCACCGGCAACTGGCATCCGCACTTGGGTAACAGCCCTTCGCTGTTCGTCAACGCCGCTACCTGGGGCCTGCTGCTGACCGGCAAGCTGGTCTCCACGCACAACGAAGCCGGGCTGACCTCCTCCCTGAGCCGGATCATCGGCAAAAGTGGCGAACCCATGATCCGCAAAGGCGTGGACATGGCGATGCGCCTGATGGGCGAGCAGTTCGTCACCGGTGAAACCATCGGCGAAGCCCTGGCCAACGCCAGCCGTTTTGAAGCCAAGGGCTTCCGCTACTCCTACGACATGCTCGGCGAAGCAGCGCTGACCGAACATGACGCGCAAAAATACCTGGCGTCTTACGAGCAGGCGATCCACTCCATCGGCAAGGCTTCTCATGGCCGTGGCATTTATGAAGGTCCGGGCATTTCCATCAAGCTGTCGGCCCTGCACCCGCGCTATAGCCGCGCGCAGTACGAACGCGTCATGGAAGAGTTGTATCCGCGCCTGCTGTCCCTGACCCTGCTGGCCAAGCAATACGACATCGGCCTGAACATCGACGCCGAAGAAGCCGACCGCCTTGAGCTGTCGCTGGACCTGCTTGAGCGCCTGTGTTTCGAACCACAGCTGACCGGCTGGAACGGCATCGGCTTCGTGATCCAGGCGTATCAGAAACGCTGCCCGTATGTGATCGACTACGTGATCGATCTGGCCCGCCGCAGCCGCCATCGCCTGATGATTCGTCTGGTCAAAGGCGCCTACTGGGACAGCGAAATCAAACGCGCCCAGGTCGAAGGCCTGGAAGGCTATCCGGTCTACACCCGCAAGGTGTACACCGACGTGTCCTACATTGCCTGCGCACGCAAGCTGCTGTCGGTACCGGAATCCATCTATCCGCAGTTCGCCACGCACAACGCCCACACGTTGTCGGCCATTTACCACATCGCCGGTCAGAACTATTACCCCGGCCAGTACGAATTTCAGTGCCTGCACGGCATGGGCGAACCGCTTTACGAGCAGGTTGTCGGCAAAGTTGCCGATGGCAAGCTGAACCGACCGTGCCGCGTCTATGCGCCGGTCGGCACCCACGAAACATTGTTGGCCTACCTGGTGCGCCGCCTGCTGGAAAATGGGGCCAACACCTCGTTCGTCAACCGCATTGCCGACCAGTCCATCTCCATTCAGGAACTGGTAGCCGATCCGGTAGCCAGCATCGAGCGCATGGCCACGCAGGAAGGCGGCTTCGGCCTGCCACACCCGCGTATTCCATTGCCGCGCGACTTGTACGGCCCGGAACGCGCCAACTCCAGCGGCATCGACCTGGCCAACGAACATCGCCTGGGCTCGCTGTCTTCGGCCTTGCTGGCGACTGCGCACAACGACTGGAAAGCCGCGCCCATGCTCGGCTGCCCGGCCAGTGAAGGCACCGCCACTGCACTGCTGAATCCGTCCGACCTGCGTGACGTGGTCGGCCATGTGCAGGAAGCCAGCCTGGAAGATGTCGACAATGCTCTGCTTTGCGCCCTGAGTTCGGGCCCGATCTGGCAAGCTACGCCGCCCGCCGAGCGCGCCGCCATTCTGGAGCGCGCCGCCGACCTGATGGAAGCAGAGATCCAGCCACTCATGGGCCTGTTGGCGCGTGAAGCTGGCAAGACGTTCGCAAACGCCATCGCCGAAGTTCGCGAAGCCGTGGACTTCCTGCGTTATTACGCCGTGCAGGCGCGCAACGATTTCAGCAACGACGCCCATCGCCCGCTCGGGCCGGTGGTGTGCATCAGCCCGTGGAACTTCCCGCTGGCCATTTTCAGTGGGCAAGTCGCCGCCGCGCTGGCCGCCGGTAACCCGGTCCTGGCCAAACCTGCGGAACAGACGCCACTCGTAGCCGCTCAAGCAGTGCGCATCCTGCTGGAAGCCGGCATTCCGGAAGGCGTGCTGCAACTGCTCCCGGGCCGCGGTGAAACCGTCGGTGCGCGTCTGGTCGGTGACGATCGGGTCAAAGGCGTGATGTTCACCGGATCCACCGAAGTCGCCCGCCTGCTGCAACGCAACATTGCCGGACGCCTTGATGCTCAGGGCCGACCGATCCCACTGATCGCCGAGACCGGCGGCCAGAACGCGATGATCGTCGACTCCTCGGCGCTGACCGAACAAGTGGTCATCGACGTCGTTTCCTCGGCGTTCGACAGTGCGGGCCAACGTTGCTCTGCCCTGCGCGTGCTCTGCCTGCAGGAAGACTCGGCGGATCGCGTCATCGAGATGCTCAAAGGTGCCATGGCTGAATGCCGCCTCGGCAACCCGGAGCGCCTGTCCGTGGACATTGGCCCGGTCATCGACGCCGAAGCCAAGGCTGGCATCGACAAGCACATCCAGGGCATGCGCGACAAAGGCCGCACGGTCTATCAAGTTGCGATCGCCGACAGCGACGAAATCAAGCGCGGCACCTACGTCATGCCAACCCTGATCGAACTGGAAAGCTTCGATGAGCTGCAACGGGAAATCTTCGGCCCGGTGCTGCACGTGGTTCGCTACAAACGCAAAGAACTCGACCAACTGATCGGCCAGATCAATGCGTCCGGTTATGGCCTGACCCTCGGCGTGCACACCCGTATCGACGAGACCATCGCCAAGGTCATCGACAACGTCAACGCGGGCAACGTCTACGTTAACCGCAACATCGTCGGCGCAGTGGTGGGCGTGCAGCCATTCGGCGGCGAAGGCCTGTCCGGCACCGGGCCGAAAGCCGGTGGCCCGCTGTACCTGTACCGACTGCTGTCGACGCGCCCGGCGGATGCCATCGAGCAATCCTTCGTGCGTGGCGATGCCTTGGCCGCACCGGACACCCGCATGCGCGAAGCCATGAGTGCACCGCTTCAGGCCTTGAAAACCTGGGCAGCGGGCAATCAGCAGCCGGAGCTGGAGCAGCTGTGCAGCCAATTCGCCGTGCAGTCGCAAAGCGGCGTGACCCGCCTGCTGGCAGGCCCTACGGGTGAGCGCAATAGCTACAGCATCCTGCCTCGCGAGCACGTTCTGTGTCTGGCTGAAGCAGAAAGCGATCTGCTGATTCAACTGGCGGCCGTTCTGGCCGTTGGCAGCAGCGCCGTCTGGCCGGACAACGCGCAGAGCAAACCACTGCGTGCCCGACTGCCGAAAGAGGTTCAGGCGCGTATCAAGCTGGTGGCGGACTGGAGCAAAGACGAAGTGCTGATCGATGCCGTTCTGCACCACGGCGACTCGGACCAGCTGCGCGAGGTCTGCGAGCAGGTGGCGCAGCGTGCAGGCGCCATCGTCGGCGTCAATGGTCTGTCCCACGGCGAAACCAACGTTGCCCTGGAGCGCCTGGTGATTGAACGCGCGCTGAGCGTCAACACGGCAGCCGCTGGCGGTAATGCGAGCTTGATGACCATCGGATGATGGTTTGACAGGCAACTAAAAAGAGAGCTTCGGCTCTCTTTTTTTTGGTCAAAAAAAGCGTTTCTTGACAGCAACAAGGCTTTTTGATTCGCTACCAAATAAGTTATATATGCACTTAAAAACCACACCAATAGAAAACAAAACAAACTATTGAACTCTCTACTTTATTGTGATTAAACGAATTATCGTTTGATAGAAGTCTATCCCTCGAAAATAAATAATTACCGCACTTAGAGATTAAATAATGACACTCGCACAAACTCAAACAACTGAACTTGATCCTTCCTTTGGCGTAAATGGCAAGCTCGATGTTCGCACGCCGGGTAACTTCCGAAATGACTTGTCGACTCTAACCCTGGACGCCTCAGGCCGTCGCTTGATGATCCATGGGGCCTACGAGCGTGAAACCTCGACCAAGTCGATTTCAGGCGTTGCCGCCCTCATCGACGATGGCGCTTTTGACACCCGCTTCGGCGATACCCAGGATGGCCTGACCACCGCGCCGCCGGTGAATCTGGCAGCAAGCGCCAGCAGTGTCGCCAAACTCGCCAATGGTTCGTTCTTCATAACTGGCGCAGCGTATAACCAACTGCCACTGATCAACTATGACCAGGACGGTAAGTTCATTTCCATTCGCGATATCGCCGAAGGTCCGCAATCCTCTACTCCGCGACTGCTGGGAATGGATGACAAGTTCCTGTTGAGCACATCCAACCGCAGCGGTGGTGTCGTTTATCGTCGACACTCCGATGGCGAACAGGATGGTAGTTTCGGCAATGCAGGCAAAGCAATTTTCCTGACGGGGAATAGTTTTGTATCTACATTGCACATGGCACGCAGTGCTAGTACTTCTTTTTATCTGGCCGGTGAAGTTGATAACGATGGTTTTATCCTGCGCATGAACGCCTCGGGCGAACTGGATCAAGGTTTTGCCGACGGCGGCGTATACGCAGTCAGAATGATTGATGCTCGCTACACCGCTTGCCGTCGTGTGATTGAACTGGCCAACGGCAAAATCGTTGCACTGATCAACAGTTCTGGCTCTGACAATGGCGCTGCCTGTTACCTGATGTGCCTGACAGCTACAGGACAAATCGATCTGACCTTCAACCGCGGCGAGCCATTGCGCGTACCGGGCGAAGTAGGCGAAGACATGACTCTGCAAGCAGACGGCAAAATCCTGGTAGCCCATCGCGGCGTGATGACCGGCAACAAACTGACCCGTTACTTCCCTGATGGCGAACTGGATATCGAATTCGGTAGCGAAGGCTCAATCACCTTCACCGACGAGCAGATCGGCTTCGTGAAAAGCGTGATGGTGCAGCCTGACGGCAAGATTGTCGTCGGCGGGACATCGGGGTCGATCACGACGCTGTTGAGGTTGATGGCGTAACCAACTCGATCTTTATGTAGGAGCTGCCGAAAGCTGCGAACGGCGGGGCGTCAGGCACACCGCCTTCGCAGCCCTCGTAACCTCGGTCAACTCCTACAGGACCGCGGTGCATCTGAAATAACGCAAATCCTGTAGGAGCTGCCGAAGGCTGCGAACAGCGGGGCGTCAGGCACACCGCCTTCGCAGCCCTCGTAATCTCGGTCAGCGACAGGACCGGGGTGAGGCGCAGCCCCCACCATCACCCAAATCAATCATCCTGTGCAGCCAAAAACCACGCGCCTAGACTCAGTGCATTCCAACAAACAGGTACAGGGTCATGTCCGAGTCGCTGCTCAGTTCCCGCAATCTGGCGTTCGAGCTTTACGAAGTGCTGGATGCCGAAGCGTTGATCCGCCATGAGCGGTTTGCCGAGCACAGCCGCGAGACGTTCGACGCTGCGATTGGCACAGCCCGCGCCATCGCTGAAAAGTACTTCGCCCCGCACAATCGCAAAGCCGATGAAAACGAGCCGCGCTATGAAAACGGCGAGGCGATTCTGATCCCCGAGGTCAAGCCTGCGGTTGATGCGTTCCTTGAGGCGGGCTTTCTGAATGCAACACGAAGCTTCGAAGACGGCGGAATGCAGTTGCCGACGCTGTTGTCCCAGGCCTGTTTTGCTCACTTTCAAGCGGCCAATGCGGGCTCCACTGCGTACCCGTTCCTGACCATGGGCGCGGCAAACCTGATCGAAAGTTTCGGCAGCGACGAGCAGAAGCAACGTTTCCTGCGACCGATGATCGATGGCCGCTTCTTCGGCACCATGGCGCTCACTGAACCTCATGCCGGATCTTCCCTGTCAGACATCCGCACCCGCGCCGAGCCCGCGACAGATGGCACTTATCGCCTGCGGGGCAACAAGATTTTTATCTCCGGCGGCGATCATCAGCTGTCGGAAAACATAGTGCACATGGTGCTGGCCAAACTCCCGGATGCGCCCGCAGGTGTGAAAGGCATTTCACTGTTTATCGTGCCCAAGTTCCTGGTCAATGAAGACGGCAGCCTTGGCCCGCGCAACGATGTGATCCTGGCCGGGCTGTTTCACAAGATGGGCTGGCGCGGTACCACGTCCACGGCGCTGAATTTTGGTGATAACGGAAACTGCGTCGGTTATCTGGTGGGCAAACCGCACCAAGGCCTGAGCTGCATGTTCCAGATGATGAACGAAGCGCGCATCGGCGTTGGCATGGGGGCGGTGATGCTCGGCTACGCGGGGTATCTGTACTCGCTCGATTACGCCCGGGAACGCCCGCAAGGCCGTCTGCCGGACAACAAGAGCCCGGACAGCGCACCTGTGCCGATCATCCAGCACGCCGACGTGCGACGAATGCTGCTGACGCAAAAAGCCTATGTGGAAGGCGCGTTCGATCTGGGCCTGTACGCCGCCAGGTTGTTCGACGACACCACGACCAGTGAAACCGAAGAATCCCGCCAGCAGGCCCAGCAACTGTTGGATCTGCTGACGCCGATTGTCAAAGCCTGGCCTTCGGAGTTCTGTCTGAAGGCCAACGAGCTGGCAATCCAGATTCTTGGCGGCCATGGCTACACCCGGGAGTATCCCGTGGAGCAGCACTACCGGGACAACCGCCTGAACCCGATCCACGAAGGCACCAACGGCATTCAGTCGCTGGACCTGCTGGGACGCAAGCTGGCGCAAGACGGCGGCGCAGGTCTCAAGCAACTGCTGCGGCTGATGGCCGACACTTTCCAACGCGCTCAAGCCTTCGAGCCGCTGAATGAACTGCGCCAACCCTTGCAACAGCTGGTGACGCGCCTGCAGGCCGTGACACTGAGCCTGCTGGGCGATCTGGCCCAAGGCAAAATCAACACGACGCTGGCCAACTCCGCGCTTTACCTCAAGGCATTTGGCCACGCCGTAATCGGCTGGCGCTGGCTGGAACAGGCGATCCGCGCTCAACAAGGCCTGGAACATGGCAACGAGGCAGACACGGATTTCTATCAGGGCAAACTCCAGGCCGCGCGTTACTTCCTGACCTGGGAAGTACCCGGCTGCCATCACGAGCTGACGATTCTAGAAGCCCGTGATGACACTTGCCTGATGATGCAGGAGCGGTGGTTCTGATCAGGTGATCGACGGGAAGAACCTATCAACCAGCGACGCGCCCTCTGCTCCGAGTTTTGCGGCGTACTGCTCGCGGCTGAAGGGCTCGCCGGTGCGCAGGTCGAAGATCCGGCCTGCTGGCTCACCGTCTCGGTGCCGGCCGGCTGGGCTTTCGCTCAACCGCACTTTGATGAACTTGAACTGTTCACCCACCACTTCCTCAATGCTTTCGACCCTGAAATAAGTGCCGGGCTTGAAGAGTGATTCGGCTTCCTCCCAATCTCCCGAAAAGGGCGCTATCGGCGTCGCCGTGCGATAGGCCTTTTGCGGCAGTTCGAACACGATGGATGTCTCGTCGAACGTAATCACTGCACCGTCATTGATGTGCAACTGGAAAATATGCGATTGCACGCCGCTTTGGCTGCTGGAAAAAATACGCGCCACATAAGGGTTTTCGCTGAACGAGGCGAAGTCGGTGTTGACCAGGATATCGCCCGCCTTGATCTTCCCACTGCGAAACGTAATACCGGACGTACCCCGATGGCCGCTGCCGCCGCGATACAGATCAACATCGTTATTGCAGCCGATGCTAGTGATGTCCTCAGCAAGCTCCTCGATCATTTCGATCTGGTTCGGGGATTGCGATTCGCCAGTGCGCAGGTACAGGTTGAACTCCGTATCTCTGGCCGTGTAATCCGAGACGCGCCCACCGATGTACTCATTCCCGGTTTTGAACACCCGGTGTTCGTCACCCCAGGCGTCTACCAGTAAACGGTTGCCGTCCTCATCCGTGGTGATGAAGCCACCTGAATCCATCTCCGAGTCGAAGTCCGAAGCAGGATCGTATTCAAGAATATCGTCCTCCACCACCGCCTTTTGCCGCGCCAGGGCCAACTCGGAGAGCCGCTCCTCTTCGAGCAGGTCGAAGCGCATGTGGACGTCCCAGAACGCGGATTGGTTCGAGACCAGGGGTTGGGGCGTCGCCTGAGTGGCCCCCTCCATCGGCGACCCGCCAGACAGACGCGGCGGGGTCAATAGCTCCCACTCTTCCTGGGCATTGAGCCGCACCGGTTTCAAGCCAAAAAAGGCAAAGGGGTTTCCAGGATAGATAATGACCCAGGTTTGCAGTTCGTTGTTGTATGAGACGCGATAGGGCAAATGATGGATTTCAATCCAGTTTTCACCATTGGCCAGTGTTCTAACGCCCTGCATTCGTCCGGAGGTTGCTGGAGCCTCCCCATCCAGGATCACGTTGCCTCGCACGTCAGCCAGAGCCTTGGTGGTGTCAGAGGCTGGCAACCAATCGTCCACCGTCAGAATCTCACCATCGATGTCTGACATCACAGCACCGGCATGCGCAAACTCGGCAACGGCTGGCAGGTTGAACACAACGAAGACAGAATTGAGAACGGCACCTATCAACCCGGCTTTGCGCAGCCTTGGCGTATTGCCATTGATGGCCTGATCAACGTTAAGGCCCACGTTGATCAACGCCGCCCCCACCAGGGTCAGGGTTAAAGGCCAGGCCAACGGCGCCAACCCATCCAGCACATGAATGAAAGCATTCAGATAGCCAATCATCATCTGCTTGCGCAGGTCGGCATTTGAGGTAAGCAACAGGTGCGCCTGAGCGTTCATGTTCGCCTGAGCGAGGTCCCGCAAATGCTCGAACATGTCTGCATCAATGACCTGGTCAATGCGGTTGATGACTTTCTGATCGGACCACTCCTGCCGTTGCAGTTGCCCGATCCATCGGTCAAATCCTCCGCCGTCCTGATCCTTGGCGGTTTGCGATGAGAAGAAATGCAACGTAAACGCCGAGCGCGACCGATCGCTGGCGCATCGTTCCAGAACCCAGGCTTGCAGCGCGGCATCATCGGCAAAGAGATGGAAAGCGGGTTCTTCTGCGGGGACGTACAGGATTTGCCGACCCTTCTCATCGACAATCCGGACAATGTCGTGGGCGACGTACTCGCCGATATCAAAGGTGCGCAACGTGATGCCTGATTGCGCAGCTACACGCGCTTCCAGCACCTGGGGCGTCATGACCTCGGGAATCGAGGCGGCTACGGCATGAATGACCGTCTGGTAATGCTCGTCCGGCAGAGTACCGGCGCGCTTTGCATGGGCGGCAGCGGCGAGGTAGTGGGCCTTGGCCAAGGTGCGGAAATTTTCGCCATGCGTCGCCCAGAAGTGTGAAAGCTCGCGGTTATAGATGGCCGGGAAGTCCAGGGCCCAGAAGTCACTCAGCACGTCGCGGGGCAGAAGGGCGACTTCATTGCCCTCATTGAAGACCCTGTGCTCTGGCCCGTCGGTGTAGAAACCGCCCACTTGCTCAAGTGCTCCGGGTGCTGCGTCCTGGTCCTCGGCGCTGAAGCGATGCATGACCAGTTCCACCAGCGTCATGGACTCCACAGGCTGACCAGAATGTTCCCATCCCGTAAACGTACGCGGGCTGGAACGGGTCCCATCAGAAAAGCGGTGCCAATAGATTTTGTCCGGGTTGAGATGCCCGGCACCGTGCTTCTTCAGGATCCGGCGTGCTTGAACATAGGCCAGGCCATGAATGTCCGGGTAATCAGCGAGAAACTGACGTGCCGTCCTTTTCAGCCGCGACTCGCCGCTCAAGCGACGTTCGTCACGCGCCGCACCGTCAAAATCGGTAACGTTAAACTTCATATCGGTCCATTCCCTTGGATGTGTGGAGGCCATATCCAAGCAGCAACGCCGCAAGTATGTGTGGTATTTAATTACCTACATGCCAGCCCAAGGCTGAAGCGAGACCGCGCTGTTTAAAGATTCAACAGCAATGCTTTGACAGCCAACCAATTCAACAGGTTAGAATCCCTTGGCACGCTGACTGCATGGTCATTGCGAGCCCCTCTTCTTTTCTGATCGTTTTCTGTCTGGAGTACCGCCCTTGGATGCTACGACCATCAACAGCCTGTTCTTGATCGGCGCGTTGCTGGTGGGTGCAAGCATTCTGGTCAGTTCGCTATCGTCACGCCTGGGCATCCCGATTCTGGTGATCATCCTGGCCGTGGGCATGGTCGCTGGCGTGGATGGCGGCGGGATCATTTTCGACAACTACGCCACGGCTTATCTGGTGGGCAACCTCGCGCTGGCAGTGATTCTGCTCGATGGCGGGCTACGCACGAGGGTCTCCAGCTTCCGGGTGGCGCTCTGGCCAGCGCTGTCGCTGGCCACCGTCGGGGTCCTGATTACTACCGCACTGACAGGCATGGTCGCGGCCTGGCTGTTTAATCTGAACATGATTCAAGGCCTGCTGATCGGTGCGATTGTCGGCTCAACCGACGCCGCCGCAGTATTTTCGCTATTGGGCGGCAAGGGCCTGAACGAGCGCGTGACGGCCAGCCTCGAGATCGAATCCGGCAGCAATGACCCCATGGCGGTGTTCCTGACGGTAACGCTGATCGATATGCTCGCCAGCGGCCAGACCAGCCTGGAATGGAGCCTGCTCGGCCACTTGGTGCGCGAGTTCGGGATTGGTGGCTTCATCGGCCTGGGTGGCGGCTGGCTGATGCTGCAGCTGGTCAACCGGATCAACCTGGCCACGGGCCTGTATCCAATTCTGGTGATCGCCGGTGGATTGGCGGTGTTTGCCCTGACCAACGCCATCCATGGCAGCGGTTTTCTGGCGGTTTACCTCTGTGGGCTGGTCATGGGCAACCGTCCCATCCGCAGCCGCCACGGTATTTTGCACATGCTCGACGGCATGGCCTGGCTGGCGCAGATCGGCATGTTCCTGGTGCTGGGCCTGCTGGTTACCCCCCATGACCTGCTGCCGATCGCGATCCCGGCGCTGGGTCTGGCGCTGTGGATGATTCTCTTCGCCCGCCCGCTGTCCGTGCTCGTCGGCCTGCTGCCGTTCAAAGCGTTTCATGGCCGTGAGAAAGTGTTTATCGCCTGGGTCGGCCTGCGGGGCGCGGTGCCGATCATTCTTGCGGTGTTCCCGTTGATGGCGAACCTGCCCAACGCCCAGCTGTACTTCAATCTGGCGTTCTTCATCGTGCTGGTTTCGCTGCTGGTCCAGGGCACTAGCCTGCCGTGGGTCGCCAAGCTGCTGAAAGTGACCGTTCCGCCAGAGCCTGCGCCTATTTCCCGTGCGCCGCTGGAAGTACACGTCACCAGCGAATGGGAGCTGTTTGTCTATCGTCTGGGCGCCGAAAAATGGTGCATCGGCGCCGCCTTGCGGGAGCTGAAAATGCCCGCAGGCACACGTATCGCGGCCCTGTTTCGGGGTCAACAGCTGCTCCACCCGTCGGGTAGTACCAAGCTGGAAGTCGACGACCTGCTGTGCGTCATCGGCCATGAACATGACCTCCCGGCACTGGGCAAACTGTTCAGCCAGGCGCCACAACGGGGTCTGGACCTGCGCTTTTTCGGGGACTTCGTCCTCGAAGGCGACGCTCAGCTGGGCGCTGTGGCGGCGCTGTATGGCCTGAAGCTCGACGGCCAGAACGGCAATATCCCGCTCAGCCAGTTCATCGTGCAGAAGAATCGCGGCGCGCCGGTGGTGGGTGACCAGATCGAATGGAATGGAACTATTTGGACTGTTGCCGTGATGGAGGGGAACAAGATCCTCAAAGTCGGCGTCAGATTCCCGGAAGGAAGTAGCCCGGGTCCTGGGCTGTTCCTCTAAACTGCCCTTCTATTCGATCAGCTCGACCGGTGTCTATGTCGCCCCTGCGTACTTTGTTTGCTGCCTTCTTGATCGGCTTGTGCCTGTCCTCTGCTCCTGCTTTGGCTGCTGACCCGCCCAGCAGTGAGTCCGTCCAGCAAAGCCTGGATAAAATCGCCGACCGCAAACTGCCCGACGCCGACCAGAAAGCCTTGCAGCAGGTGCTCGAACAGACCCTGGCGTTTCTGACCAGCAAGACCGAAAACGAGCAGAAGCTGGCCGCGCTCAAGCAACAGCTGGCCGAAGCCAACAAGCAGATCAGCGAGAACCAGCGAGAGCTGGCGCGCCTCAAGGGCTCTCGCATCATCCCCGTTGCCCAGCGCTACGGCAGCCTTGATGTGCCGCAGCTTGAGCAGATGCTGACCCAGCGCAGCACGCAGCAAAACGACTTGCAGAAGGCGCTGAGCGACGCCAGTAGCATGGTTATCACCGCCCAGACGCGTCCGGAGCGGGCGCAAGCCGAGATCAGCGCCAACCAGACTCGCGCGCAGCAAATAAACACCACCCTCAAGCTGGGCAAAGACAACGGCAAAACCGTCAGCACTGACCAGCGCAATCTGCTCAACGCCGAGCTGGCGTCGATCAATGCCCTCACTGTATTGCGCCGCCAGGAACTGGCCGGCAACAGCCAGTTGCAGGATCTGGGCAACAGCCAGCATGACTTGCTGGTGGAGAAGGTCAGCCGCCAGGAGCAGGAAATCCAGGAGCTGCAGACGCTGATCAACGACAAGCGTCGCGCTCAGTCCCAGCAGACCGTGACACAGTCGTCGCTGGAAGCGCAGAAAGCGGGCAGCAGCAGCCTGCTCGCCACGGAAAGCGCCGAAAACCTCAAGCTGTCCGATTACCTGCTGCGCGGCACCGACCGCCTCAATGAACTGACCCAGCAGAACCTCAAGACCAAACAGCAGCTGGATAACCTGACCCAAAGCGATCAGGCGCTGGACGAACAGATCAACGTCCTGCGTGGCAGCCTGTTGCTGTCCAAGATTCTCTATAAGCAGAAGCAGTCGTTGCCGCACCTGCAACTGGACAAAGGCCTGGCCGACGAAATCGCCGACATCCGTCTGTACCAGTTCGAGGTCAATCAGCAGCGTGAACAGATGAGCAGCCCGGTTTCCTACGTCGAGAAACTGCTCGCCACGCAACCGCCCGAAGATATCACCCCGCAATTGCGCAAGACGCTGCTGGACCTGGCCGTGACTCGCAGCGACTTGCTGGAGCGCCTGAACCGCGAACTCAGCTCGCTGCTCAATGAGTCCATCACCCTGCAACTCAACCAGAAGCAATTGGTCAGCACCGCCAGCAGCCTGCGTTCGACGCTGGACGAGCAGATGTTCTGGATCCCCAGCAACAAGCCACTGGATGTCGAATGGTTTCAGGGCATCTGGCCGCGCCTGCAAAAACAGGTCGCCACCCTGCCCCTGGCGTCCAGCGCCAGCGAGTTGAGCGATGGCCTGACTCAGCGCCCGCTGCTGTTCCTGCCCTTGCTGCTGTTGATCGGCGTGCTGATCTGGAAACGCAAGGCGCTCTACAGCAAGCTCAACAGGCTGCACGCCGACATCGGCCACTTCAAACGTGACAGCCAATGGCAAACACCGCTGGCGATTCTGATCAACGTGTTGCTCGCCGTGCCCGTCGCGCTGGCACTGGCGCTGTGCGGCTATGCCCTGCAGATCGATGCGCGCGGGCAAAACGCCAACCTGGGTGAGGCGCTGCTGCAGATCGGCCTCGCCTGGCTGGTGTTCTACACCGCGTACCGCGTCCTGGCGCCGGGCGGCGTCGCGCAGCTTCACTTCCGCTGGGAAAAGGCTCAGGTCGAGTTCCTGCAGGGCTGGATCCGCCGCCTGGGCCTGGTGGTTCTAGCGCTGGTTGCGGTGGTTGCCGTAGCCGAGCACCAACCGGCGGCACTGGCCGATGACGTGCTGGGCATCGGCGTGGTCCTGACGTGCTACGCGTTGATGACCTGGCTGCTCAGCCGCCTGCTGCTCACCAGCCCGACCCATCAAAACGCCTCGCTGTTTCGCAGGGCCTTGGGGCTGGCCTTTACCGCCCTGCCCGTGGCGCTGTTCCTGGGCGTCTGTTTTGGCTACTACTACACGGCCCTTAAACTCAGTGACCGGCTGATCGACACGCTGTACCTGGTGATGTTCTGGTTGGTGGTTGAAGCTGCGTTCGTGCGCGGCCTGGGAGTTGCCGCACGGCGTCTGGCCTACCAGCGCGCGCTGGCAAAACGGCAAGCCGCCAAGGAAGCCGGGGATGGCGATATCGTCGTCGAAGAACCGACGCTGGACATCGAACAGGTCAACCAGCAGTCGCTGCGCCTGATCCGCCTGGCCTTGCTCGCCGGTTTCGTCGGCGCGCTGTACTGGGTCTGGTCGGACCTGATCACCGTGTTCTCCTACCTGGACAACATCACCCTGTACGAATACACCAGCGGCACGGGCGCCAACATGAGCATGGTGCCCATCAGCCTGGGCGACATGCTGGGCGCACTGGTGATTATCGGCATTACCTTCGTGCTGGCGGGTAACCTGCCGGGCTTGCTGGAAGTGCTGGTGTTGTCGCGCTTGAGCCTCGCACAGGGCAGCGCGTATGCGACCACGACCCTGCTGTCTTACGCCATCGCGGGCATCGGCTTCGTTTCGACCCTGTCCGCCCTGGGCGTGAGCTGGGACAAGCTGCAATGGCTGGTGGCGGCGCTGTCAGTCGGGCTGGGGTTTGGTATGCAGGAAATCTTCGCCAACTTCATCTCCGGCATCATGATCCTGTTCGAACGCCCGGTGCGGATCGGCGACACCATCACCATCGGCAACCTGTCAGGCACGGTCAGCAAGATTCGCATCCGCGCCACGACCATCACCGACTTCGACCGCAAGGACATCATTGTCCCGAACAAGACGTTCATTACCGGGCAACTGATCAACTGGTCGCTGACTGACACCATCACCCGAGTCACCCTCAAGCTGGGCGTGGACTACGGCTCTGACCTGGATCTGGTGCGCAGCCTGCTGCTCAAGGCTGCACGGGATAACCCGCGTGTGCTCAAGGATCCGGAGCCGATCGTGTACTTCCTCAACTTCGGAGAAAGCACCCTCGACCATGAGCTGCGCATGCACGTGCGCGACCTGGGCGACCGCAACCCGGTCCTCGACGAGATCAACCGGTTCATCAACAAAGAATTCAAGAAGCAGCACATCAACATTTCGTTCCGGCAGATGGAGGTTTACCTCAAGAATCTGCATGGCCAGGAATACAAGCTGGTGCCCACCGACGAAGAGCCCAAGCCAACCGGGCCGCTCAAGCTGGAGCCTTCCGAACCGATCAAGCCAGCACCGAAAGATGCGCCCGAGCCGCCAGAGCTGAGGCTGGATTGACACGGTGGACCTGTGGAAGCTGAACCTGTGGGAGATTCTATGGTTTTAAACAAGCCATTATTCCGAGAGTTATTGATCGCCTGGAATACAGCCTTCGCAAGCAAGCTTGCTCCCACGGGGTTTGTGGCGTACTTGAGCAAGCCTGCTCCATAGATTCTGTGGCCGA
Source organism: Paucimonas lemoignei (assembly GCA_900475325.1). Taxonomy (GTDB): domain Bacteria; phylum Pseudomonadota; class Gammaproteobacteria; order Pseudomonadales; family Pseudomonadaceae; genus Aquipseudomonas. The sequence goes on along the minus strand of LS483371.1, from coordinate 691,346 downwards.
CTCAAGTCTGTGGGAGCGAGCTTGCTCGCGAAGGCAATGTTCCTGCCTCCGGAAATATATTCGGATGTCCCAGCCTCTTCGCGAGCAAGCTCGCTCCCACGGGTCCCTCTCGGCAGCCTACTCTTTCCTGTCGTGCCTTTTGACGCACTGCAGGTAAACCCAGCAGAATGCTCGGACATTCTGCTGGAGATGGCCCTTGAAAGCCCTCGACGAACTGACCTTCGACAACCGCTTTGCCCGCCTGGGCGATGCGTTCTCCACTTCGGTATTGCCTGAGCCCATCGCCGATCCGCGACTGGTGGTGGCCAGCGATGCAGCCCTGGCGCTGCTCGATCTTGATCCGGCACAAGCCCAACTGCCCGTATTCGCCGAGATCTTCAGCGGCCACAAACTCTGGGCGGATGCCGATCCTCGGGCGATGGTCTATTCCGGCCATCAATTCGGCTCCTACAACCCACGCCTGGGCGATGGCCGCGGGCTGTTGCTCGGCGAGGTCTACAACGCTGCCGGAGAGCATTGGGACCTGCACCTCAAAGGCGCGGGCCAGACGCCTTACTCGCGCATGGGCGACGGCCGCGCGGTGTTGCGCTCATCCATTCGCGAGTTTCTGGCTTCAGAAGCTTTGTTTGCGCTGGGCATTCCCAGCAGCCGCGCCGCCTGCGTCATCGGCTCCAGCACCCCGGTGTGGCGAGAAAAGCAGGAGCGCGCCGCAATGGTCCTGCGCCTGGCGCAAAGCCATATACGCTTTGGCAGCTTCGAGTATTTCTACTACACCAAGCAGCCGGAACAGCTGAAGGCGTTGGGCGAGCACGTATTGGCGATGCACTTCCCGCAGTGTCTGGAGCAGAACGAACCTTACCTGGCGATGTTCCGGGAAATCGTCGAGCGCAACGCCGAACTGATCGCCAAATGGCAGGCTTATGGTTTCTGTCATGGGGTGATGAACACCGACAACATGTCGATTCTGGGCATTACCTTCGACTTCGGGCCGTTCGCGTTCCTGGACGACTTCGACCAGAACTTCATTTGCAACCACTCCGATCACGAAGGCCGTTACGCCTTCAGCAACCAGGTGCCCATCGCACAATGGAACCTCAGCGCACTGGCTCAGGCGTTGACGCCGTTCATCAGCGTTGAGGCGCTGAAGGAAACCATCAGCCTGTTCCTGCCCCTCTATCAAGCCCATTACCTGGACCTGATGCGCCGCCGCCTGGGTTTGACCGGCGCAGAAGAGGACGACGAAAAGCTGATCAGCAGCCTGCTCAAACTGATGCAGAACAGCGGCGTGGATTACACCCTTTTCTTCCGGCGCCTGGGCGATGCTCCGGCTGCAGAGGCACTGAACGCGCTACGCGATGACTTCGTCGACATCAAAGGCTTTGATGCCTGGGGCGAAGACTACCTGGCCCGAATCGCCAGGGAAGACAACGGCAGCCAAGCGCAACGCCAGACCCGCATGCACGCCGTCAACCCGCTGTACATCCTGCGCAACTACCTTGCGCAAAAAGCGATCGATGCAGCAGAAGACGGCAACTACGAAGAAGTCCGCCGCCTGCACACCGTGCTTTGCAATCCGTTCACCGAACAACCAGGCATGGCTAGCTACGCCGAGCGTCCGCCGGAGTGGGGCAAGCACCTGGAGATAAGTTGTTCGTCGTAGGGGTTGGTTCAGGGGCGAGGGCAGGTCTGCGGTAAGACTCCACGAGCTCCTCGCTCTGTTTTTTAGCAGCTTCAATGCCTGGGTATCTGTGCCCGGCAAGGATTTCAAACAGGGTCAGGATGCGGAATTCGTCTGTCTTGGCGCTGACGGGGACAGAGGCGGGAGCAGGAGCCGTCTCATCCTTGATGACTTTGCTTGCGCTCTGGGGTTGTTTCGCGACAACGCTCTGCTCCTCTTTTTTCTTTCCGGGGTGCTGAATATCGGCCAGGATTTCATATAAATTCAAATACCCCTCGTGAGGCTTTGCCGCACCTCCATGCTCTTTGATGCTGGTAAGGAGGCGTCCTTCGTAGCCGTCGTCATACCGCGCTTGCTCAATGGCTGGCAAAGCTCGGTAGTGGTCGAGGCATTCAGTCATGAACTTGGGTACTCGCCCCCCCGTACTATCGGACTCCTGCCAGCCCCGAGCCATTAAGCCTGCTCGCCATTGCTCTTCCAGATTATTGCCATGCCGCCACGCAGCGCACCTTTCGTTGGCTGTATAAGGCCCCTTGTCATCGTAAGCAATCAGTGCGGCCTGTTCGCGGGTCAGACCTGCGAATGGATTTTTAGCGGTAGGATCCTGGGCGGCCGCCTTATTGACGTAAATCGTTGCCCGCCTGGCTCGCTCAAGCAGTTCAGGATCATCGGTTTTCGGGACTTCAGCGTCGTGGCGGGCTTTTTGCACACTGGTGGATTCAGGCGAAATATGGGCAATTGATTTCGTTACAAACTCACTTAATTGTTGGCGGGTCAGGCTGTTGTCACGAGCTTCAGCGCGAACAGCACTTTCGCCCAGTTGCCGGGAAAGTGCAGATACACTGGCAGTATCGGTTTTAGCCGATTCAACCTGCGTTGATTTTTTTAATTTAGCCGACTCAGAGTGCCGATCTTCAATACGCGCATCCATAGTACTTATAGCAACGGCGGTGCAACCCGAAAAACTGACATCACGCATAACTGCAACCTCCTGGAATGATCACTTAATAACAGTGAAGCGCCCCTAAACACTCAACACCGCACTGTTATCTGAATAGATTAAATATCCATTACCTCATCATGAACTCCACCGCCCAGGCATGAGTCGCGTAATTCACCGTGGTAATTTTCACTTCACAACGAGCACCGCCTTCAGCCGTGGCGTTTTTATTCCACTTCGGAACACGAACGCCATTTTGAAAACCGTTGAGGTAAGTCGTCGTAAAATTGCACACTTTGCTTCCTGCACGGTAAGTGACGACCGCATAGTTGGCATCGGGCGAAATATTGCTTTGAACCCGATAATGGCTCATCGCTCCCGCTTCCACCTCGGCAACGGGTCGGGGCCGAGCGTTCATCTGGGTGCTCAACCCATTCTGACCCTCCGCATGGGAAGTCACTTTTTCAGCACTGTTATTTTTAAACGTGACATCAACTGCAGGCCCGGCCTGCGCGACACCCGCAGTTACTGCCAACGCCAGTGCAACAGGCATCAGCACATTAAAATTCTTCATTCGATATACCGATACAAGTTTGTTTTGTCTTTTATTGAAGCCTGAAAAAAATATAGCCACTTACAAAATCACTTACAACTATTCGAACGAATAGAACCAAGGCTTCACCCCGTATTTACGGGGAAAAACCAATCTTGGAAAAGCAAACTTTCAGAAACACCGCTTTATGATGTAAGAACCGCCCTACAAGAACGTTAATTCCTACAGAAATTTATATGTGTATTTAACACCACTCCCCCCCCCGTAGGAGCTGCCGAAGGCTGCGAACGATTCAACCTGACACACCGCCTTCGCAGCCTTCGGCAGCTCCTACAAAATGTCATTCAATCGAGGGGGCCGATCCGGTGCCCTTGCACAGTACAATCCCACCACTCACGTCTCTGGAGGCCTTATGAGCGACGCCATGCTGATACCCTGCCCGCACTGCAACGGACTTAACCGCATCCCCGCCGAGCGGCTGGGTGATCAACCCAAATGTGGGCGCTGCAAGCAGCCTGTGCTGCTGAGCAAGCCGTTCGACTTGACTCAGAACGATTACGCCAGCCAGATCAAAGGCGACCTGCCGCTGCTGGTGGATGTCTGGGCCGAGTGGTGCGGGCCGTGCAAATCCTTCGCGCCGATTTTCGAACAGGCCGCTGCGCAGCTGGCCGGGCGCTGTCGGCTGGCCAAGCTGGACAGCGAAGCCAATCAGCAGCTGTCAGGGCAACTGGGCATCCGATCCATTCCGAGCCTGATCCTGTTTCGCGATGGCAAGGAAGTCGCTCGGCAGAGTGGCGCTTTCCCGCTGCAACAACTGCTGGCGTGGCTGAAGAGTCAGGGCATCTAAGCCTCTTCCGAGTTTTCCGTAGGACCTGTCCTATTCAGCATTTGGGGGCCTCCCACTGCGGTTTATGCTCCTACGCTGTGCTTTCCGACGAGCAATCAGGGAAGTACCGGCATGGCATATGCAGTCAGGGAAGGCGACCCAACCAGCACCGGCGGTGTTGTGGTGTCCGCATCGGCAACGCATCAGGTTCAAGAGCGCAGGCTGGCGCGGATGGGCGATCCGGTGTGGTGCCCCGCGTGTGAACAGGTGGGGTACATCGCGCAGGGCAATCCGACTTTCATTGACGAATACGTTGCCGTTGCAACCCAGGGCCATTACGTTAAATGCGGCTGCAAGCGCGGCACCCACACATTGATCGCTACTCAGCAAAGCCTCGTGGCGGACATGGATGCAACCATTGAGATCCCGAAGGATATGGCCAAGGCGGCAAAGCTGAGAGCTGAAAAGATGACTGCGGTTCGCAAAGCTGGCGGGCCGTCGTGGGACCGGCTTTAGCCGGGAAAGCGGTATTTATGACGACCCATTATCAGTGACCGTGTCGGCCTCTTCCCGGCTAAAGCCGGTCCCACGACATCTCGGCAATCCAGACCCAGCGCAGCTGGTTCAATCAACTCAAACCTGCGCATTGCTCTCCAGCATGTGGTGCAGGTCGACGAACTGACGGGTCAGTTTATGGCGGGGTTCAAGGTAGATCAGCGGCATCGAAGCCTGATGGGATTCACGCATTTTCACCGAAGCATTGAGGTACACCGGCAACACAGGCAAGCCTTCGGCTATCAACTCGTCGAGGATCTGCTGCGGCAGGCTCGCCCTAGGCTGGAACTGGTTGACGATGATGCCTTCCACCTCAAGTTTTTCGTTGTGGTCTTCCTTGAGCTCTTCGATTTCCTTGATCAGGCCGTAAAGCGCCTGCCGGGAAAAGCTGTCGCAGTCGAAGGGGATAAGCACTCGATCCGCTGCGATCAACGCCGAAACCGCATAGAAATTAAGGGCGGGAGGTGTATCCAGGTAAATACGTTCGTAGTCACCCTCCAGCTCGTCCAGCAGTTTTCTGAGCTTGTTGATCTTGTGCTTGGCTTCAAGCTTGGGCTGCAAGTCAGCCAGCTCGGCGGTGGCCGTCACCACATGGAGGTTGTCGAAGGGCGTTTCATAGATATCGACCTGGTTCTTTTTCGCAAACGGTCCGGACGACAGGGTCTGCTTGAAGAAGTCGGCGATGCCCATGGGAATGTCGTCCCCCGTCAAGCCGGTGAGGTACTGGGTCGAATTCGCCTGGGCATCGAGGTCGACCAGCAACGTCCGATAGCCCTCGCTCGCGCTGACCGCTGCCAGATTGCAGGCAATGCTGGATTTACCGACGCCGCCCTTCTGATTGAATACCACCCGACGCATGAAATGACCTCCTTGGTGACTCGAAACAGCAATTGAAAAACGGGGATGCTCCGGAGTCTATGCAATGCACATGACAAGGGCGAGCACCTGGACCATTGGATTGATCATGTTCTGACCGCTCATAGCGACGATTCCCACCGAATATGCTGCTCATAACGACATTTTTCTTTTTTACAAATTGCTACTATTCACCCTCACCGGGATAATGCCTGACACTTAATGAAACACGGATGATGGCTCGCAATATCAGAGCGATATCGTAGTAGCAGTAGCCCGCAGGGGCGGGAAGATAACTCTTGATCACGTTCAACATCGCACAATGGCGCGCCTGGGCTCCCGGCCTGACGAACGTCGAAGATTGGCAGCAGTGGAGCCGGCATCCGACGCCTTTGCAAAGCAGCGATGAGGCACCGGACGTGTCGTTTCTCCCAGCCATGCAGCGTCGGCGTCTCGGGCGTCTGGCCCGGATGGCGTTTGCCGTCGGGTGGCCACTGGCCGATGGCCTGGAAAACCTGCCGCTGGTGTTTGTTTCGCGCCATGGCGAAACGCCCCGCACCTTTGAAATCCTCTGTGACGTTGCCGCCAGCGAACCCCTCTCGCCGACCCAGTTCAGCCTTTCGGTACATAACGCCGTTATCGGCCTGTGGTCGATCATGCGCGGCGAAACCAGCGAAATGACCGCGCTGGCCGCCGCCGGGGACGGCCTGGAGCACGGTGTGTTCGAAGCCGCCGCGCTGCTGGCCGAAGGCGCCCCGGCCGTGCTGGTCATCGTCACCGAAGATCAACCGCCACAAGCCTATTGCGACTGGATCGATGACGTTCCGTTTCCGTACGCCGTGGGCCTGCTGCTGACGCCGGGCACGGACTGGCAGCTGTCATTGCAGACCGGCAGCGAAACGTTGCCCCGCAGCCAATGGCCTCACGCCCTGAACCTGCTGCGAATTTTGAACAACGCCCAAAACGCCTGCGAACACCCTTGGAAAAACCGGTTATGGAACTGGCAACGCAGCCTCTGAACAAACGCCAGGACGCCTATTACTGGCGCCTGCTGGCCACCGCGATGTGCTTCGCCCTGTTCGGGCTGGGTGGCCTGTGCCTGCGCCTGTTCTATTTCCCGTTGCTGCGCTGCCTGCCAGGCAATGCGATCCACAAGCGCGACCAGGCCCGACGCACCATCAGTCGCCTGTTCTGGTTTTTCATCCGCTGCATGGCGCGCAGCGGCGTGCTGACTTACACCATCGAGGGTGCCGAGCGGCTGGGGCGGCCCGGTCAGATGATCATCGCCAACCACCCCTCGCTGATCGATGTGGTGTTTTTGATCGGTCTGGTGCGCGACGCCAATTGCGTGGTCAAGCACAGCCTCTGGCAAAACCCGTTTACCTGCGGCCCGGTGCGCTCTACGGCCTACATCAGCAACGACGGCAGCGCCGAAATGCTCGATATGGCCGCCGATGCGTTGCGCGAAGGCCAGACCCTGATCGTGTTCCCCGAAGGCACCCGTACCCAGCCAGGGTGTGCACCGGAGTTTCATCGCGGTGCGGCAGCCATTGCATTGCGTGGTGCCTCGGTGATCACGCCAGTCGTCATCCAAGTCTGCCCGACCACACTGACCAAGGCCGAGCCCTGGTATCGCATTCCATTCAAACGCGTGCACTTCAGTTTGCGTGTCGGGGCCGATATAGAACCACACACCTTTGCTGAGCTTGGCCCCGCGCCGATTGCGTCGCGCAAACTCAACGATCACCTGCACCACTATTTCATCAGGGAGCTCGCCTTAGATGAGCGATCTACACCGTGACATCAAACAGCTGATCATCGACGCCCTGGGCCTCGAAGACATCAGCACCCATGACATCGGCAACGATCAGATCCTGTTCGGCGAAGGCCTGGGCCTGGATTCGGTCGATGCACTGGAACTGGGCCTGGCCATCCAGAAACGCTACGGCATCAAGATCGACGCCGACGCCAAGGACACCCGCAATCATTTCACTAGCGTAGACAGCCTTGCGGCGTTCGTCAGCGCCCGGCAAGCGGCCTGAGGATTGGACATGCAAACCCGTGAAGACATCTTCGAAACCCTGCGCACTGCGCTGGTTGAGTTGTTCGAACTTGAACCTGAGCGAGTCACTCTGCAGGCCAACCTTTATCAGGACCTGGAAATTGACAGCATCGATGCGGTGGACCTGATCGACCATATCAAACGCAAGACCGGCAAGAAAATCGCCGCAGAAGAATTCAAGACCGTGCGCACCGTCAATGATGTGGTCGAGGCGGTCTACCGTCTGGTCAACACCGCCGCATGAAGCGGCTGATTGGCCTGAGTCTTTTGCTGGCAGGCGTGCTGTACCCGTTCGCGGTGTATTACGGCAGCGCCCATGTTGCACCCTGGCAATTTGCACTGCTGCTGGGCGTTTTATGGCTGGGTCGCGCGCTGACGGCTGCAAGGCGCCCTGGCACGTTGATCACCGCCTTGATCGCGCTGGTTTTCTGCATGCTGTTGGGTGTGTTCGACAGCCCCGGGTTGCTGCGCTGGTACCCGGTACTGATCAGCGCCTCGATGCTCAGCCTGTTTGGCATGAGCCTGATCTACGGGCCGCCCATCGTTGAGCGCCTGGCGCGCATCCGCGAGCCGGTGCTGCCCGACGTCGCTGTTCGCTACACCCGGCAGGTCACGCAGGTCTGGTGCTGTTTCTTCATGGCCAACGGGCTGACGGCAGCAGCGCTGACACTCTGGGCACCGCTGACCTGGTGGGCCCTGTACACCGGGCTGATTTCATACGGATTGATGGGCCTGCTGTTCGCAGGCGAATGGTTGGTCCGCCGTCGAGTCAGAGGCGCGGCATGAAATGGAATGCATGAACCCGATGGTTGTTGACTGGATAAACCCTGAACGCCTGTTGCTCGACCCGCAGCCAGCCCGCGCGTTGACCCAGGCACCCGAGCTGAACCACGGGCAGTTCTGCACCCAGGCCTTGAGCATTGCGGGCGGATTACAGGCACGTGGCATCAAGCGCCTGGCCTTGCACCTTGAAGATGCGGGCGAGCTGGCTGTCGCCCTGTTTGCGGCGTGGCGAGCGGGCGTCAGTGTGTTGCTGCCCGCCGACCTGCAGGCCCAGACCCGCGAGCGCTGGTCCGGCGAGGTCGACTGCTGGCTCACCGACCAACCGGGCGACAGCAAGCTGCAGGAATTGCTGGCCGATCCGCTGCCACCAGCCCTGTTGGATCTGGACGCCTGCAGCCTGAGCCTGTGCACGTCGGGCTCCAGCGGCGAACCCAAGCTGATCGAAAAGCGTCTGCGCCAGTTGGCGAACGAAGTTCAGGCACTGGAAGAACTCTGGGGCGCGGAACTGGGGGCGGCGTGCATCATCGGCAGCGTGGCCACCCAACACATCTACGGCTTGTTGTTTCGCGTGCTCTGGCCACTGAGTGCCGGGCGGTCCTTCATGCGCAAACAACTGCCATTCCCGGAAGACCTGCAACGCGCCAGCCGCGAACATCCAACTTTTGCCTGGGTTGCCAGCCCCGCGTTGCTCAAGCGTATGGGTGACAACCTCGACTGGCCAGGTTTGAGCAAAGTGCGACGGGTGTTTTCATCCGGCGGCGCCCTGCCCGCCGAAGCGGCCAGCAGCCTGCAACAGCGCCTGGGGCAATGGCCGACTGAAATTCTGGGCAGCTCCGAGACGGGCGGTATCGCCTGGCGCCAGGGTGAAAGCCTGTGGCAAGCCTTTGCGGGCGTCGAACTGGGGCAAGATGCTGACGGCGCGTTGCGCATCAGTTCGCCTTATCTGCCAGCGGGCCATATTGAACAGACTGCCGACGCCGTTCGCTTGAACGCCGACGGCCGATTCGAGTTGCTGGGCAGGCTGGACCGGGTCGTGAAACTCGAAGAAAAGCGCATTTCCCTCCCCCTGCTGGAGCACGCATTGGTGGCCCATGAATGGGTCAGCGAAGCGCGCCTGGGTGTTATTCAGGAAAACCGTGCCTCGCTGGGTGCGTTGCTGGTGCTCAGCGACAGCGGCCTGCATGCCTTGCGTAATAAGGGCCGACGCACGCTGACCGAAACCTTGCGTAAACACTTGAGCGCCCACTGCGAGGCCATTGCCCTGCCTCGGCGCTGGCGCATGGTGCGCCAATTACCACTCAATGCTCAGGGCAAATTGCCACAGGCCGATGTCCAGGCACTGTTGCTGGCTCCGCGTGCGCAGCAGCCGGAAGTCCTCAGCCAAGCGCTGATCGAAGGTGAGTGGCACCTGCAACTCGGCGTGCCGCCGGACCTGGCGTATTTCAGCGGGCACTTCCCGACAGCCCCTGTATTGCCCGGTGTGGTTCAGGTCGACTGGGCATTGGCTATCGGCCAGCGCCTGATGGCTCTCCCGACGAAATTCGCGGGCATGGAAGTGCTCAAGTTTCAACAACTGGTGCGCCCTGGTGACCGGATCAGCCTGAGCCTGCGTTTCGACGCCGAACGCGGCAAGCTCTACTTCGCCTTCCGCAACGGCGATGCACCGTGTTCAAGCGGGCGGATATTGCTGGAGGTGGGTGTTGATTGATTTGAAGACCACCAACGCCCCTGTAGGAGCGAACTTGTTCGCGAGGCGGTGTGTCAGGTACGACGCCTCGCCAACAAGTTGGCTCCTACAGAGGTATGTGACAGCAATCGCAATTCCGGTGGGAGCGAATTCATTCGCGAAAGCGGTGTGTCAGGCTCAGATGCTTTTCAAGTCGATCCCCTTCGCGAATGAATTCGCTCCCACAGGGGTTCCACCACAATCAATGATCTGCAAACAGGGCTCCCGCCATGCATAACCCCTGCGCAATCATTCCGGTTTTCGATCATGAGCTGGCCGTACCTGCTGTGGTTAAAGCCGTGCGGGCCGCGGGCTTGCCGTGCGTGCTGGTGGACGATGCCAGCAGCCCGGCGTGCGCATCAGTGCTGCGACAGCTGGCCGAGGCGGATCAAGTCTATCTGGTGACCCTGCCCGTCAACCAAGGCAAAGGCGGCGCGGTGATGGCGGGCTTTCGTGAAGCGCAGCGGCTGGGCTTCAGCCACGCCCTGCAGGTGGATGCCGACGGCCAGCATGATCTGGCGGACCTGAGCCTGTTTCTCGACGCCTCCCGCCAACAGCCCGACGCCCTGATCTGCGGCTATCCGCAATACGACGCCAGCGTCCCAAAAGGCCGACTGTACGCCCGCTACCTCACGCACTTCTGGGTGTGGGTCAACAGCCTGTCGTTGCAGATCAAGGATTCCATGTGCGGCTTTCGGGTGTACCCCCTGGCGCCAGTCCTGCGTTTGATCGATAGCGTGAACATCGGCAAGCGCATGGATTTTGACTCCGAAATCCTGGTGCGCCTGTCATGGCGTAACCAGCCCATGCACTGGCTGCCGACCAAGGTGCACTACCCGCAGGATGGGCTGTCGCACTTCAGACTGTTCCACGACAACGCCCTGATCTCGAAAATGCACACCAAGCTGTTTTTCGGCATGCTGGCGCGCTGGCCGTTGATCCTTTGGCGGCGGTGGCTGCCATGATCGGTTTATCTGTAGGAGGTCCCGCCACGTCTTCGACGCCGCGCTGTCGCGCAGCAAACACTGGACCTGGGGGAGTTCCTGATGAGCGATAAACACTGGGCCAAACACGAGGAGCGCGGCAGTTTCCTGCTGATGAAACTCACCGCCTGGGGCGTGCGCCATCTGGGGCGTCGAGTCCTTAGCCCGGTGCTGCACGGCATCGTGATGTACTTCTTCCTGTTCGGTCGCCAGGCACGCAAGAGCGCCTGGGAGTATCAACGGCGTCTGTCCACATCCAGCGGCCGCCCCGAACTGATGCCCACCCATAAGAGTGTGTTCGGTCAGTTCATGGCCTTCGCCGATTCGCTGCTGGACAAGCTCGACGTCTGGAACGGCAAGCTGCGTCTGGAACAGATCGAGATCGTCGACCCAGCCCTGCTTCGCAAACAACTGCGCGGCGAGCGCGGGCAGATGCTGGTTGGCGCGCACCTGGGCAATCTGGAAGTCTGTCGCGCCCTGGCCGAACTCGGTGAAAAAGTCACCATGAACGTGCTGGTCCACACCAAGCATGCCGAGCGTTTCAATCGGTTGCTGGGCGAAGCGGGCGCGACCAACCTGCGGCTGATTCAGGTCAGCGAACTGGACCCCGCCGTCATGCTGCAACTGAGCCAGCGCCTGGACGACGGCGAATGGCTGGCTATCGCTGGTGATCGCGTGGCGCTGCATGGCGGGCGCAATGCACGGGTGGATTTTCTCGGCGCCCAGGCCGCGTTTCCACAAGGCCCCTGGTTGCTGGCCGGGTTGCTGAAATGCCCGATCAATCTGCTTTTCTGCCTCAAACGCCCGAGCGGTTATCAAGTGACACTGGAACCCTTCGCCGATGCCATCGAATGGCGTCGCAGCGACCGCCAGCAAGTCATTGCCCACTGCGCCCAGCGCTACGCCGATCGCCTCGGCCACTACTGCCTGCAAGCTCCGCAGCAGTGGTTCAATTTCTACCCATTCTGGAAGTCCGATGACGAATCAAGTTCCTGAGCCGGTTACCTTCGGCGAGCGCGCGTTGCAGATCGAAGACGTGCTGGCTTTGGCCAATCGCCAGGTCACGACCGTTTTGCAAAATGACGAGGCCTACCGCCAGCGTATTGCCAAGGGCGCGCAGTTTCTCGATTCGCTGTTGGACAAGGAAGGCGTGATCTACGGCGTCACCACCGGTTATGGCGATTCCTGCGTGGTGGCGGTGCCGTTGCAACACGTCGAAGCCTTGCCTCGTCACTTGTATACCTTCCACGGCTGCGGTCTGGGCAAACTGCTGGATGCCCAGGCGACCCGCGCCGTGCTCGCCGCCCGCTTGCAGTCGCTGTGCCACGGGGTATCCGGGGTACGCGTCGAACTGCTGGAGCGCTTGCAGGCGTTTATCGATCAAGACGTGCTGCCGTTGATCCCGGAAGAAGGCTCGGTGGGCGCCAGTGGCGACCTGACGCCGCTGTCCTACGTGGCTGCGACCTTGTCCGGCGAACGTGAAGTCATGTTCCGGGGCGAGCGCCGTCATGCCAGCGACGTGCATCGCGAACTGGGCTGGGACCCGCTGGTGCTGCGCCCCAAGGAGGCCCTGGCGCTGATGAACGGCACCGCCGTGATGACCGGCCTGGCGTGCCTGGCCTTCGCCCGCGCCGATTACCTGCTGCAACTGGCGACCCGCATCACGGCAATGAATGTGGTCGCACTGCAAGGCAATCCGGAACACTTCGACGAACGCCTGTTCGCTGCCAAACCTCATCCGGGTCAGATGCAGGTTGCGGCCTGGCTGCGCAAGGACCTGGCCATCGACGCGCCGACCGCGCCGCTGCATCGCTTGCAGGATCGCTACTCCCTGCGTTGCGCGCCCCACGTGCTGGGCGTGCTGGCCGACAGCCTGAACTGGCTGCGTTCGTTCATCGAAATCGAACTGAACAGCGCCAACGACAACCCGATCATCGACGCCGAAGCCGAGCGCGTCCTGCACGGCGGGCACTTCTACGGCGGGCACATCGCCTTTGCCATGGACAGCCTGAAGACCCTGGTGGCCAACGTCGCCGACCTGCTGGACCGGCAGCTCGCGCTGTTGGTGGACGAGCGTTACAACCACGGCTTGCCGAGCAACTTATCAGGCGCACCAGCTGATCGGGCCATGATCAACCACGGCTTCAAGGCGGTGCAGATCGGCACCAGCGCCTGGACCGCCGAAGCACTGAAAAACACCATGCCGGCCAGCGTGTTTTCCCGCTCGACCGAATGCCACAACCAGGACAAGGTCAGCATGGGCACCATCGCGGCCAGGGATGCCATCCGGGTGCTGGAGCTGACCGAACAAGTCGCCGCCGCCACGCTGATCGCCGCCAACCAGGGCGTCTGGCTGCGCAGCAAGGCCTTCGATGCCCGCCCGCTGCCACCGGCACTGGCGGCAATGCACGAACAACTGGCGGCAGATTTTCCACCCGTCATCGAAGACCGGGCACTGGAAGGCGAATTGCGCCTGTGCCTGCAACGTATCGCTGATCGCCATTGGAGGTTGCATGCGCAGTAAAGGTGTACTCCACGTTGATACCGACGTGCTGGTGCCATTTTTCGACGTGGATTCCATGAATGTCGTCTGGCACGGCCATTACATCAAATACCTGGAAGTCGCCCGCTGCGCACTGCTGGACCACATCGGTCACAACTACACGCAGATGCAGGAATCCGGCTACGGCTGGCCGGTGATCGACATTCAACTGCGCTACGTGCGTGGCGCCGTCTTCGGGCAGCGGCTGGTGGTGCGCGCCAGCCTGGTGGAATGGGAGAGCCGTTTGAAGATCAACTACCTGATCAGCGATGCCGAAACCGGCGAACGCATGACCCGTGCCAGCTCGATCCAGGTGGCCGTGGCAATCGAAACCCGCGAGATGCAACTGGCCTCGCCGAAAGTCTTTACCGATGCGGTTGAGAGGGTGTTGGGATGAGAGCAATAAACACCGACTTCTGTGGGAGCGAGCTTGCTCGCGAAAGCGTCCGGTCAGACGATCATTTATCGACGGTTAAAACCCATCGCGAGCAAGCTCGCTCCTACAGGAAAAGCATTTCAGGTTTGGGCCTGCTGCTCTTGCTCTTGCTCTGCCTCTCCCCCCTCGCCCACGCCTTCGACCTGCAACAGCTCAGCGATCAACTGGCCAAACCAGTGGTGGTGCGCGGCGATTTCATTCAGGAAAAACACCTGCGCGCCCTGCCCCAGCCGCTGATCAGCAAAGGCCACTTCGTGCTGGCCAAGGAATTTGGCCTGCTGTGGCTGCTCAGCTCGCCGCTCAAGCAGGATTACCGCATCAGCCCGGCAGGCATCGCCCGACGTGATGCCGCCCATGGCTGGCAACTGCTGCCCAACAAGAGCGCCGGAGCCGAGCAGAACCGTTTGTTCCTCGCGGTGCTGCAGGGCGACAGCAGTGGCCTGCAGCGCGACTTCGACTTGCAGCTCAAGGGCGATGCCAAGGCATGGCAACTGACCCTGACCCCGCGCTCGATGCTGCTGCAACAGGTGTTCAAGCAGATCAACATTGATGGCGGTCAGTTGGTGCAACGCATTGAGCTGCTGGAAACCCAGGGCGACAGTACCCTGCTGAAGATGATCGACAGCCAGAGCGTGCCTGCGCTGAGCGATGCGGAGCGTAAAGATTTTGCAGATTGAACGCCTGTTGCCGCGCCTTTTTCTGATCCTCCTGCTGGCCGTCCTGGCTCTGGCGGGCTGGCAATGGCGTGATGGCGCGCCGCTGTCCGCCAACCTGATGGAACTGGTACCCGGCACCAGCCCCGACCCGCTGGAGCTGCGCGCCGAGCAACGCATGCAGGAACCGCTGAATCGCGAAATGCTGGTCCTGGTCGGTCACACTGATCGGCAACAGGCGATTGCGCTGGCTAAACAACTGGGCGAGCAATGGCAGGCCAGCGGACTGTTCGAAAAAGTGCAATGGAACCTGCAGGCCGACCTGCCCGCCCTGCGCACTCAGCTATTACAGGGCCGTCTGGCCATGCTGCCTGCCGCCGACAGAGCGCAGTTGCTCAACGATCCACAGGCCTTCGTTCAGCAGCGCGTGCAGAGCCTGTTCGATCCGTTCACCGGTTTCAGTCTGGTGCCGAGTCAGGATGACTGGCTGGGCCTGACCGGGCGCATTCAGAACGGCATGCCGCAACACGGCGCTGTGCAACCTGACATCGGCAGCGGCGCGCTGATTGCCGACGCCGACGGCAAAAGCTGGGTGCTGCTGCGCGCCCGGACTCAAGGCAATGCGTTCGACATGCAGTTGCCATTGCACGTCGCCGATTTGCTCAGCGCGGCGCGGCAGCAGGCGGCGCAAGCCAATGGCCAACTGCTGGCCGCCAGCGGTCTGCTGTATGCAGCGGATGGTCAACGTCAGGCGAGCCGGGAAATCACCTGGGTTGGCGGCGGCGCCACGGTCGGGATTCTATTGCTGCTGTTGCTGGCATTCCGGCGCTGGCGGGTATTGCTGGCATTCGTCCCGGTGCTGGTGGGCATGCTGTTCGGCGCGGTGACCTGCGTGGCGTTTTTCGGCCACATGCACGTGATGACGCTGGTGCTCGGCTCCAGCCTGATTGGCGTGGCGGTGGATTACCCGCTGCATTACCTGTCCAAAAGCTGGAGCCTCAAACCCTGGCGCAGCTGGCCTGCCTTGCGCCTGACGCTGCCGGGCCTGAGCCTGAGCCTGGCAACCAGTTGCATTGGCTATCTGGCCTTGGCCTGGACGCCCTTTCCGGCGCTGACGCAAATCGCGGTGTTCTCGGCGGCCGGGCTGGTCGGCGCTTATCTCACTGCCGTTTGCCTGCTGCCCGCGCTGCTCAACAACACCGAGCTGCGCCCGGCGCAATGGCCGCTGGACCTGGCAGAACGCATGCTCGCCTGCCGCGAAGCCCTGCTGCGGCGCGTCAACACGCCCATCCTGCTGGCCCTGCTCCTGATGTTCTGCGCCGCCGGGTTGTGGCAGCTGACCACCAAAAATGACATTCGCCAGTGGGTCTCGGCCCCGGCTGCACTCACTGACGAAGCCCGCACCATCGCGCGCATCACCGGCTTCCAGCCCACCAGCCAGTTCTTCCTGGTGCGCGGCAAGGACCAACAACAACTGCTCGAACGTCAGGCGGCGCTGACTCAACGTCTGGACCCGCTGGTGGGCCTTGAGGAACTGAAGGGCTACCTATCGCTGAATCAGCTGGCAACCTCCGCCGCGCAGCAGAGCGCAGTACGCGAGGCCCTCGGGCAACTGGCGAATCACTGGCAAGCGCTGATAGACGTCGGCGTACCTGCCGCAGCGTTGCAAGCGGAGCTCACCCAACTGCAAGCGCTGCCGCCGCAAGACATCACGGCGGTGCTCGCGGGCCCATTGGGCGAGCCTTGGCGGACGCTGTGGCTTGGGGAAACCGAAGACGGCGTCGCAGGGCTGGTCAGCCTGCAAGGCCTGAACGACACCGCCTTGCTCAGGTTGCAGGCTCAGGATCTCCCCGGCGTGCAACTGGTGGATCGCCTCGGGCAACTCAACAGTGTGTTCGCCGCGACGCAAATCAGCGCGGCAGAACTCAAATTACTGTCCTGCGTGCTGATCGTGTTGCTGCTGGTGGCGCCTTTCGGCTTTGGCGGCGCACTGCGCATCGTCGCACTGCCGTTACTGGCCGCACTGTGCAGCCTGGCCAGCTTGGGTTGGCTCGGCCAGCCGCTGACGTTGTTCAGCCTGTTCGGCTTGCTGCTGGTCACGGCCATCAGTGTCGACTACGCGATTTTGATGCGCGAACAGATCGGTGGCGCAGCCGTCAGCCTGCTCGGCACGCTGCTGGCGGCGGTCACCACTTGGCTATCCTTCGGTTTGCTGGCCGTCTCGGGCACACCTGCCATCAGCAATTTCGGCTTGTCCGTCAGCCTCGGGCTGGCTTTCAGTTTCATGCTGGCGCCCTGGGCGGCTAGCCGACGCAAACCTGAAAGCGAGGTTGCCTCGTGATGACGCTGCTGTTCTGGCTGATGGCCCTGCTGATGTTTGCCGTGGCGACTCGCCTGGGCCGTTATCTGGGCCTGATCCCGATTGTCAGTCAGTTACTGCTGGCGACGTTTTGCCTGCCGCTGCTGATGCTGTTCTGGGTCGAGCCTCACTGGCAACTGAGCGGTGCGCAACTGATAGCGCCGGTGTGGCTGAAAACCCTGTACGGCCTGAGTTTCGCCTTGGTGCTGGGGCATATTCTCAGCGACGTGATCGACGTGAAAATGGATCGCCAGAGCCTCAAGGTCGCAGTGCCGAGTTTCTGCGTGCCGTTCCTGGCTGGGCTGGTCTGCGCGACGTGGTTGTTCCCTGAGCAGCCGTGGATCAGCTCGCTGGCGTTGGGCCTGGTATTCGCGATTACCGCGATCCCGGTGCTGTACCTGTACCTGCAACACATCGACTATCCACCCCAGGCCACCCGGCGCCTGGTGCAAACCGCGATTTTCATCGACCTGGCCTGCTGGAGCCTGTTCGGCATCGCCCAAGGCAGCCTGAACCTGACCAGCCTGCTGTTGCCGTTGCTCGGTGCGTGCGTGCCCTTGCTGATGCGCGCCATGGGCATACGCCAACCGGTGCTTTACAGCCTGATGTTTTTCGCGCTGCTGATGGTGGCCGAACATTACCGGCTCAATGCGCTGATTTTCGGCATTGGTTATTTGCTGTGCATGGCGCGACTGAAACTGCCGTGGGTGCTGCCGATCAGCGCAAAGGGGTTCAAGGCCCTTCAAACCTGGCTGGCGATCCCCTTGATCCTGACCTTTGGCATCGTGCAGATCAACGTGCACAGCGCCATGGACAGCCTGAGTTGGGGCGAGCTGCTGGCGCTGATTATTCTGCCGATTGCGAGCAAGATGCTCGGTAACTGGCTGGGTCTGCGCTGGGCGCCGCCGTCCTTCCCCGGTGCAAGCCGCTGGCGGGAAAGCGTCCTGCTCAATATTCGCGGCTTGAGTGAAATCGTTTTCCTCAACCTGCTGCTGCAACAACATTTGATCAGCCCCGCGCTGTATTTCGCGCTGATGCTGATGAGCCTGCTTGCCACCTTGCTGCCCGCGCTGCTGGGCATGGGGCGAGCGCCGTTGCCGCGTTCAAACACCGTCGAACACGAAAGGAAGTCTTGTGCCAATAACTGATAGGGAAAGCCGCACCGTTGTCGTCATCGGCGCAGGCCCCGCCGGTGCAATTGCCGCGACGCTGCTCAAGCGCAAAGGTCACGACGTGTTGATCATCGAGCGTCAGCTGTTCCCGCGTTTCTCCATTGGCGAAAGCCTGCTGTCCCATTGCCTGGATTTTGTCGAAGAAGCGGGCATGCTCGAAGCCGTTCAAGCAGCCGGTTTCCAGAAGAAAAATGGCGCAGCGTTCGCCTGTCGCGATCAATACAGTGCGTTCGATTTCGGCGACACCTTCAGCCAGGGTCAGCCCTCGACCTTCCAGGTTCAGCGCGGCACCTTCGACAAGCTGTTGGCCGATCAGGCCGAGTTGCAGGGTGTGGAAATCCGCTACCAGCAGGAAATCATCGCGGGGGATTTCGACAGCACCACGCCCGTACTCAGCGTACGGCGCGAAGACGGCAGCGAGTACCAGTTGCAAGCACAGTTCGTACTCGACGCCAGCGGTTATGGTCGGGTGCTGCCACGCCTGCTTGACCTTGAAGCACCGTCCAATTTCCCGGTGCGCAAGGCGGTGTTTACCCATATCGAAGACCACATCGACCCGGCGAACTTCGACCGCGAGAAAATTCTGGTCAGCATCCACCCGGTGCACCGTGACGTGTGGTTCTGGTCGATCCCGTTCAGCGATGGCCGATGCTCCCAGGGCGTGGTCGCCGACGCGCAGCGTTTCGCGGGCAAGCCCGAAGACCTGGACGCCTGCCTGCGCGAATTCATCGACGAAACCCCGCACCTCAAAGCGCTGCTCAAGGACGCGGTATGGGACACCCCGGCGCGGACCATCGGTGGTTATTCGGCCAACGTGAAAACCCTCTACGGTCCGAACTTCGCGCTGCTGGGCAATGCGGCGGAATTCCTCGACCCGGTATTTTCCTCCGGCGTGACCATTGCCATGCGCTCTGCGAGCATGGCCGCCAAGGTGCTGGATCGTCAGCTGCAAGGCGAAACCGTCGACTGGGAAAGCGACTTCTCCAAGCCCCTCAAACGCGGCGTGGAGACCTTCCGAGCCTATGTTGAAGGCTGGTACGAAGGCACTTTTCAGGACGTGATTTTCTACCAGGATGGCACGCAAGAAATCCGCCGCATGATCTGCGCGATCCTCGCCGGTTATGCCTGGGATGAGCGCAACCCGTTCGTTAGCGAACCCAAACGCCGCCTACGCATGTTGTCTGAAATTTGCGCGAGCACGCCGCAATGAGCGGTCCATTTCTGAGCGACAGCTATGTCGAAGAAACCCGCTTCGGCCTGTGGTTTCTGCGCAGCCACACCTGGCAGCATCGGGTGTTGCGCGTTGCCATCGACGACCTGCGTGGGCTGTTTGATGGCGCGCCGCCCAGTGAGCCGGTGTTGCTCGACGCCGGTTGCGGCCAGGGCAAATCGTTCAAGCATTTGCGCCAGGTGTTCACCCCGTCGCGCTTGCTGGGCGTGGATGCCGACCCCGACAGCCTGACCATGAGCCGCGCCGAAGCCCGCGCCCACGGTATCAATGTCGAGTTGATTGGCAGCGACTGCGCCGCGCTGCAACTGGCCGACGCCAGCGTCGACCTGCTGTTCTGTCATCAGACCTTCCACCATTTGGTCGAGCAGGAACAAGCCCTTGCCGAGTTCTACCGCGTGCTCAAGCCCGGTGGCTATCTGCTGTTTGCCGAATCCACCGAAGCCTACATCGACACCTGGGTGATCCGCTGGCTGTTCCGCCACCCGATGCATGTGCAAAAGAGTGCCGAGCAGTATTTGCAGATGCTCCGCGATCAGGGCTTCCAGTTCGGCGCGCAGAATGTGTCTTACCCGTACCTGTGGTGGAGCCGCGCCAAAGACTTCGGCCTGCTGGAGCGCCTGAAACTCCGCAAGCCCGCGCCGATAGGCCAGCGCGAAGAAACGCTCGTCAACGTTGTGGCCCGCAAGCCGCTTGAAGAGGGCAAATCATGATCCGAGCCATATTGATTGGCTGTCTGCTGCTGTTGAGCGCGTGCGCCAGCAAGGTCCCCTTGCCCGTCGCGATGCCGCACTTGCAGCTGCCGATGCAATTACACATTCAACGTCAGCAGGCCGACCAACGTCAGGACTGGCTGCTGGTGATCCAGCAGGAAGCGACCGGCCTGCGCTGGTCATTGATGGACCCGCTGGGCATCCCCCTCGCCCGTCAGCAGCTGATCAATGGTCAGTGGCAGGCTGACGGGTTGCTCCCGCCCAATGCCGAAGCCCGTGAATTGTTCGCCGCGCTGTTGTTCGCCCTGACGCCCGACAACGAACTCCGTGCCGGTTATCCCCAAGCCATGCGCCGCGGCACGCAACGCATCTTCGAGGCCCGCTGGGGCGTGGAGTACAGCAGCGCAGACACCTTTCGGCTGGTGATTCTGGGCACCCAAGGCAGCCAGCGCCTGGACTATGGCATCAGCCCGCTGAACAACGAGCGTGCACCATGACGGCTTATCTCAATGCACTGGGCCTGATCTGCGCGCTGGGCAACGAACGCAGCGAAGTCGCCCGTCGGCTGTTTGCTGCTGACGATTCGGGCATGGTCATGGAAAACAACTGGGTGCCGGAGCGCAGCCTGCCGGTCGGTGCGGTGAAGGCCGAGTTGCCTGCAATCCCTGCGCAGCTGGCCGAGCACAGCAGCCGCAACAATCAGCTGCTGTTGGCCGCGGCATTGCAAATCGAGCCGCAAATCCGTGACGCGATCCAGCGTTACGGAGCTGACCGGATTGGCGTGATTCTGGGCACCAGCACCTCTGGCATTGACGAAGCTGGCCGCAGTATTGGCGCCTGGCTCAACGATCAGCAGTTCCCGGCGGATTATCATTATCAGCAACAGGAACTGGGCGCTCCTGCGAACTTCCTGGCGCAGTGGCTGCAACTGAGCGGCCCGGCGTATGTGATTTCCACGGCCTGCACCTCCAGCGCTCGCGCTCTGCTCAGTGCACGTCGTGCGCTGGACATGGGCCTGTGCGACGCGGTGCTGTGCGGCGGTGTCGACACACTGTGCAAGCTGACGCTCAACGGGTTTTCAGCCCTGGAGGCGGTGTCTGCGCAGCGCTGCAATCCGTTCTCCAGTAATCGGGACGGGATCAATATCGGCGAGGCTGCCGTGCTGTTCCTGATGACCCGGGAAACAAACGGCGAGCATTGCATCGCATTATTGGGCGCCGGAGCCACCTGCGATGCGCACCATATTTCCGCGCCGGAGCCCACCGGTCGGGGCGCGCGTCAGGCCATGCAACAAGCACTGGATAATGCCGGGCTCAGGGCCGAGCAGATCGGCTACCTGAACCTGCACGGCACCGCCACCCAGCACAACGACGCCATGGAAAGCCTCGCGGTCGAGGCGATTTTCCCGGACGGCGTGCCCTGCTCTTCAACCAAACCGCTGACCGGCCACACCCTTGGCGCGGCAGGCGCACTGGAAGCCGCATTTTGCTGGTTGAGCCTGGCCCCGGAAAACACCGCCAACGCCCTGCCTCCCCACGTGTGGGACGAGCAGGCCGACCCGCAGCTGCCGACGTTGCGTTTCACTGACCGTGATTCGCGCCTGGCGCACACTTCGAAGCGCTACCTGATGAGCAATTCGTTTGCGTTCGGTGGCAACAACATCAGCCTGATTATCGGAGACGCACCATGATCGCTTGGCCGCTCGCCGAACTGATCCCTCACGCGGGCGACATGATCCTCATCGACGAGGTGCTGTCGTTCGACGCTGAACAGATTCACACCCGCACGACTGTCAAACCCGGCGGCCTGTTCAATCGGGCCAATGGCGACATGCCTGCCTGGATTGGCGTGGAGCTGATGGCGCAGAGCATCGCCGCCTACGCCGGTTGCCAGGCGCGCAGCCGGGGCGAACCGGTGGCGCTGGGCTTCCTGCTGGGCAGCCGCAAGTTCGAATGCAACGTGGAACATTTCGCCGCTGGAAGCGAACTGACCATCCACGCCTTGCGCTCGCTGCAGGACGACAACGGCATGGGCGTGTTCGAATGCCGCCTGACAGGCCCTGCGATTGAAGCCTTTGCCCGCCTCAACGTTTACTGCCCGCCCGAAGCGGCAAATTATCTGGCTGAAGGAGCCCCGGCATGACGGATTCGATACTGGTCACAGGCTCCAGCCGTGGCATTGGCCGCGCCATCGCGTTGCGCCTGGCCCAGGCAGGGTTTGACCTGATCCTGCATTGCCGCAACGGCCGCAGCGAAGCCGAAGCGGTTCAGGCCGAGGTCGTCGCCCTTGGCCGCCAGGCGCGAATCCTGCAATTTGACGTGGCAGACCGCGAAGCCTGCAAAACCATTCTTGAACAGGACGTGGAAACCCACGGCGCCTACTACGGTGTGGTGCTCAATGCCGGACTGACCCGCGACGGCGCTTTCCCGGCCTTGAGCGAGGATGATTGGGACGTGGTGCTCAGAACCAACCTCGACGGCTTCTATAACGTGCTGCACCCGGTAATGATGCCGATGATTCGGCGCCGTGCGGCGGGGCGGATTGTCTGCATCACGTCCGTTTCGGGGCTGATTGGCAATCGCGGGCAGGTCAATTACAGCGCGTCCAAAGCCGGTGTGATCGGCGCTGCCAAGGCGCTGGCCATCGAACTGGGCAAGCGTAAAATCACCGTCAACTGCGTCGCCCCCGGCCTGATCGATACCGCCATGCTCGACGAAAATGTCCCGGTGGATGAACTGATGAAAATGATCCCCGCCCAGCGCATGGGCACGCCTGAAGAAGTCGCCGGGGCGGTGAATTTCCTAATGTCGTCAGAAGCCGCCTACATCACCCGCCAGGTATTGGCCGTCAACGGAGGCTTGTGTTGATGAAGCGCGTGGTCGTCACCGGCATGGCCGGCATTACCTCATTGGGCAGCACCTGGGACAGCATCGCCGCCAACTTCGACGCCAACCGCAGCGGCATTCGGCGCATGAACGAATGGGATCGTTTCATTGAGCTGAACACGCGGCTGGCTGGCCCTATCGACGATTTCGTGGTGCCATCCCACTGGACCCGCAAGCAGCTGCGCAGCATGGGCCGTGTTTCACGCCTGGCCGTGGGCGCGTCCGAGCAGGCCTTGATCGACGCTGGCCTGCTCAACGACCCGATCATCCGTGACGGGCGCATGGGCACCGCCTGTGGCTCGTCCACCGGCAGCACCGACGAGATCAAGGCGTTCGGCAACATGTTGCTCAATTCCGTGGCCGAGGGGCTGAACGCCAACTCCTACGTGCGGATGATGCCGCACACCACCGCCGCCAATATCAGCATCTTCTTTGGCCTCACCGGGCGTTTGATCCCGACCTCCAGCGCCTGCACCAGTGGCAGCCAAGGCATCGGTTATGCCTACGAGTCCATCAAGTTCGGGCGCTTGCCGCTGATGCTGGCCGGTGGTGCTGAAGAGCTGTGCCCGACCGAGGCCATGGTGTTCGACGCGTTGTACGCCACGAGCCTGAAAAACGATGCGCCGCAGACCAGCCCGCGCCCTTACGACCGCGGTCGTGATGGCCTGGTGATCGGCGAAGGCGGCGGCATGCTGGTACTCGAAGAACTGGAACATGCGTTGGCCCGTGGCGCGCATATCCATGCCGAGCTGGTGGGCTTTGGCAGTAATGCCGACGGCGCCCACAGCACCCGCCCGGAGCAAGCCACCATGCGCCGCGCCATGGAGCTGGCATTGGAAGACGCCAACTTGCCCCCCGAAGCCATCGGCTACGTCAACGGCCACGGCACCGCCACGGAACAGGGCGACATCGCTGAAACCCTGGCCACCAGCAGCCTGTTTGGCTCGCGCATGCCGATCAGCTCGCAGAAGAGCTTCCTGGGCCACACCCTCGGCGCCTGCGGTGCGCTGGAGTCATGGTTCTGTATCGAGATGCTCAATCGCGACCGTTATATCCACACGCTGAATCTGGACGAGGTCGATCCGCAGTGCGGGGATCTGGATTACTTGCGCGGTGAGCCGAGAAAAATGAGCCATGAGTACGTCATGAACAACAATTTCGCGTTTGGCGGTGTCAATACCTCGCTGATTTTCCGCCGCTGGCATTGAATTGATTTAACTACGGAGTAAAGGGAATGAATCTGATCCACCGCATCGTCGCTTTGATGGCCCTGGCATTAGTGCTCGGAGGCTGTACCAGCAAGCCGGTGTACAACGCCAAGGAAAACTTTTCGGGCAACATGGGCTTTAGCAACGATCAGATGAGCCGCGCCATCGTCACCGCCTTGAATGACCGCCAATGGGTCGTGCAGTCGGTGAAGCCGGGCATGATCAAGGCCGCTATCACCGTCCGCGAGCGTCACCATGCTGAAGTGGATATTCCGTACACCCCGACTTCGTTCGAAATCGACTACCGCAGCAGTACCGGCCTGGACTACAAGGACGGCAAGATCCACGGCAACTACAACCGCTGGGTCAACAACCTGCGCTCCAACATCCTTAAGGAGCTGTCGATCGATCCGACCATCGAGCAGGTCAACGATCTGGGCATCGTCAAACAAGGGGCCGAAGACGCCACCTACCTCAGCTTCAGCGAAGGGGTCAAACGCGCCACCGCAGCAGGCTTGCTGGACGGCAGCGTGAAGTTCTACCTCGCCGGGCAAACCCTGCCTGCCCAGGTGCACAAGCTGGACACCGTCAGCAGCAGCCGCAAGACCAACGGCAGCAACAAATCCGATGAAGAAGCGTGCTACTGGGCGTTGCAATCGAGCCTGATCACCCTGCAGAACGCCGCCAAGAAAGCCAAGGCCAATGCGGTCATCAACATTGCCAGCGTCGACCAGCGCAGCCTCTACAAAGACACCGAAAAATTCCAGTGCCGCGCCGGTCTGCTGATCGCCAGCGTTGCCTTGCGTGGTGATCTGGCGCAGATCAAGGAGTAAGCCTGCGAATGGCGGTGTGCCTGACACACCGCCTTCGCAGCCCTCGTAACCTCGGTCAGCTACAGGACCGCGGAGTGCCTGAAAGGACGCAGGACCTGTAGGAGCTGCCGAAGGCTGCGAACAGCGGCGTGCCTGACACACCGCTTTCGCTTCCCCCGTGGGACCGGCTTTAGCCGGGAAGAGGCCGGTACATACACCGTATTTGTGTCGACAGAACGACCGCCTTCCCGGCTAAAGCCGGTCCCACGACACCATAGCCCCGAGCACTACCCCGCCCGCTGCGTCACCAACTCCACAAACGCCTTGGCCATGGGCGATTGCTGATCCTTGCGTTGTACCAGCCACACCGCGCTGGTGGCATCGGGGTCGAGCAGGTTGCGGTAGACCACGCCGTCGATGCGCATGCGTCGGTAGGAGGCGGGCAATACCGTGACGCCAAGCCCCGCCGCCACCAGGCCGATGATGGTCATCACCTCTCCAGCCTCCTGGGTGATCATCGGGCTGAACCCGGCAGCGCGGGCCAGCTCCATGAATTGCGCATACAAGCCGCTGCCGTAGGTGCGTGGGAAGAATACGAACGGCTCACCCGCCAATTCCGCCAGATGCAGGCCCTGCTCACTGCCCTGGGCCAACGGATGATCGGCGTTGATGATTGCCACCAGCGGTTCACGCAGCAGTTCGACCACCACCAGCGAGTCCGGTAACGCCAGCGGGCGCATGATGCCCACCTGGATCGATTCATCCTCCAGTCCCGCCGCGACTGCCATGCTGTTCATTTCCTGCAAGGCCAGGTGTACCGCCGGGTAGCTTTGCCGAAATGCAAAGATCGCCTGGGGGATGCTTGAGGTGAAAGGCGCGGAGGTAGTGAAGCCGATTTTCAGCTCGCCCAGTTCACCCAGTTGCGCTCGACGAGCGACATCCGAAGCCCTGTCGACCTGTGCCAGCACCAGCCGCGCCTCATCCAGAAACAAGCGCCCGGCTTCGCTGAGCGCCACGCGACGGTTGGTGCGCTCGAATAAACGCGCGCCCAGTTCCTGCTCAAGTGCCTGAATCTGCTGGCTCAGCGGTGGTTGCGAAATACCCAGCACCCGGGCGGCGCGGCCAAAATGCAGCTCTTCGGCGACCGCAATGAAGTAGCGCAGATGACGTAATTCCATGGCCTTCCCAATAAGAGCTTTTACCTATCAAACAGGTCGAACAATATATTGGAAAGAATGATTAGTGAACGATATTCTTTTTCGCAATGTCCGCCTACATGCCGCGCCGAGGTCAATCGTGAACCCTGCTGTCGCAACGCCCGCCCCTGCACTGCCATCAACCGTGATTGAAACGGCTATCCCGCTGGGCGACACCTATATCGAAAAAGACACGCCGATGTTCATGCGCACGGTACTGGCGTTGTTCTCGGGTGGCTTCGCGACGTTTGCCCTGTTGTACTGCGTCCAGCCGATGATGCCGGTGCTGTCGCAGGAGTTCTCCATTAATGCGGCGCAAAGCAGCCTGATTCTGTCCGTCTCCACCGGGATGCTGGCGATCGGCTTGTTGATCACCGGTCCTATTTCCGACCGGCTCGGGCGCAAGCCAGTGATGGTGCTGGCGCTGTTCTGCGCGGCCATCTTCACCCTCGCCAGCGCGCTGATGCCCACCTGGGAAGGCGTGCTGTTCACTCGCGCACTGGTGGGGTTATCGCTCAGTGGCCTGGCGGCGGTGGCCATGACCTACCTCAGCGAAGAAATTCACCCCAACCATATCGGCCTTGCGATGGGCCTGTACATTGGCGGCAACGCCATCGGCGGGATGAGCGGGCGGGTGATCACCGGGGTCTTGATTGACTATGTCAGCTGGCACGTCGCGCTGATGGTGGTGGGGGTTCTGGCGCTGATCGCGGCAGGTGTGTTCTGGAAGATCCTCCCACCATCGCGTAACTTTCGGGCGCGCTCGTTGCAGCCGCGCAGCCTGATCGATGGCTTTGTCATGCAGTTCCGCGACGCCGGGCTACCGCTGCTGTTCCTCGAAGCCTTCCTGTTGATGGGCAGCTTCGTCACGCTGTTCAACTACATCGGCTATCGCTTGCTGGCCGAGCCTTATCATTTGAGTCAGGCGCTGGTCGGGCTGTTTTCGGTGGTCTACCTGTCGGGCATCTACAGTTCGGCGAAGATCGGTTCGCTGGCCGACCGTCTGGGCCGTCGCCAGGTTTTGTGGGCCGTTATTGTGCTGATGCTAGTCGGCATGGCGCTGACCATGTTCGAGCCGCTTGCACTGGTGATCATCGGGGTGCTGTTGTTCACCTTCGGGTTCTTCGGCGCGCATTCGGTCGCCAGCAGCTGGATCGGTCGGCGCGCGCTTAAAGCCAAAGGCCAGGCGTCGTCGCTGTACCTGTTCAGTTATTACGCAGGGTCCAGCGTGGCAGGTACGGCGGGCGGGGTGTGCTGGCACTACGGCGGCTGGAACGGCATCGTGGTGTTTATCGGCGTGCTGCTGCTGATTGCACTGGCTGTGGCGTTGAGGCTGAAGAAGCTGCCGCCGTTGCAGGTGACTGCTCAGGTTTAAAACTCCCTGTAGGAGCTGCCGAAGGCTGCGAAAGCGGTGTGTCAGGATTTCACTATTCGCAGCCTTCGGCAGCTCCTACAGGGGTAGCGTGCTTTTACTGGTGGTACTTCGCTGAAAGCTCATGCACCGCTTCAATGAAGGCGCCGGCGTGCGCCGGGTCGACTTCCGGGGTGATGCCGTGGCCGAGGTTGAAGACGTGGCCGTCGCCGCTGCCGTAGCTGGCAAGGATACGCGAGACTTCGGCTCGGATCGCTTGTGGGCTGGCGTACAGCACGGAAGGATCCATGTTGCCTTGCAGTGCGACTTTGCTGCCGACACGACGACGGGCGTCGCCGATGTTGGTGGTCCAGTCCAGGCCCAGTGCGTCAGCGCCGGTCTCGGCCATGCTTTCCAACCACAGCCCGCCGCCTTTGGTGAACAGAATCACCGGGACCTTGCGGCCGTCGTTCTCGCGGATCAGGCCGTTGACGATCTTCTGCATGTAGGCCAGAGAAAACTCCTGATACGCCGCATCGGAAAGACTGCCGCCCCAGCTGTCGAAAATCTGCACGGCCTGCGCCCCGGCCATGATCTGGCCGTTGAGGTAAGCGATGACCGAGTCTGCCAGCTTGTCCAGCAGCAGGTGCATGGCTTGCGGGTTTTCGTAGAGCATGGCTTTGGACTTGCGATGGTCCTTGGACGAGCCGCCTTCGACCATGTATGTCGCCAGGGTCCATGGACTGCCAGAGAAGCCAATCAGCGGCACACGGCCATTGAGCTCACGGCGGATAGTGCTGACAGCATCCATCACATAGCCGAGGTCCTTTTGTGCATCCAGTACAGGCAAGGCTTCGATATCGGCCAGGGTGTTGACGGTTTTCTTGAAGCGCGGGCCTTCGCCTGTCTCGAAATACAACCCCAGGCCCATGGCATCCGGGATGGTCAGGATGTCGGAGAACAGAATGGCCGCGTCCAGATGTGGATAGCGATCAAGGGGCTGCAAGGTGACTTCGCAGGCGAACTCCGGATTCATGCACAGGCTCATGAAGTCCCCGGCCTTGGCGCGGCTGGCGCGGTATTCAGGCAGGTAGCGACCGGCCTGGCGCATCATCCAGACGGGCGTGACATCCACGGGTTGCTTGAGCAGGGCACGAAGGAAACGGTCGTTCTTCAAGGCAGTCATGTCGGCATCCGCAAAAAAAGTGCGGGCATTTTCTCAGACACAGACGTAAAAGGCACGGACCGAGCCGTGCCTTTTATCTATCGAGTCGATTTGTCGCGGGGGCATACCACTGAAACTGCATTCCCTATAGGAGTTGTCGGAGGTTACGACGGCTACGAATGCGGTGCCTCTGATACACCGCTTTCGCAGCCTTCGGCAGCGCCTGCGACGCCTGCGTATCAATGCCTGGATTTAATGCCAGGGCATGATTTCAACAAAGACGAGGATGCCCTTGTTATCCGCCGGCTGCTTGACTTTTAAACGCCACTTGCCACGCCCTCTCGACAAATTGCGGCTGGTAATGTCATACGTAAAATATTGTTCCCTAACGCCAGGTTGGGTAGCGGATTTAAGTTTCTCCACATTATGAAAACCGTGACATTTATAGTTAAGTTCGGCATCAGCCCTGATTTTCTCGATGGCTTCCTTTAGCTCTTCCGCCAAGTGGTAGTCCCGTTTCTTGAAGAACTTGTACGGGTCCACAGCTGGATTGTAGCCTGACAAATCCAGCTTGAAGACCGCTCCCCCTGCCCCCCCAGGTGGATGGTAACGCCACACATTGTTCTCATCAGGGAACATCGGTGTTTTAGCGGATGCATTCGGATGGCGAAGATCAATCATCCGCCACACCTTGTTCGTATGGTCTGGTTGGACGGGATACGCCTTGTTTTGGCGCACCACGTAGAAACTCGACTGGCCGTTAACAACGCGCTCATGGACGCCGTTATGAAAACCATCGGTGCGCAGTTTCAAGCCACTGGGTAATTGAGGCATTGCCGGCCTGACGTCGAAATTAATGACACCCGTGTACTTATCTATGAAATGCCTTGGCTCTACAGGTTTGATTTTTGGAGGTTTTGCCTTGGATATTCTGGAATAGGGGATCAAATCGAGCAGTAGAAGTGCTGCTTCGACAAAGTAGCTCGCTGCCTCTGGTTCATCCCCTTCCGCCGCGCCGCGCAGGCCTTGAGCGACGGCGTAAGTACTGCGTATTGCAGCGATTGGCAATGCGATTTTGAATGGCGTAAAAGAGAGTGCGATATCACCCGCGATGCTGAGGATTTTCCAGACACTTTCCCAGTTAATTTCCTGGATTGTAGTGGTCTGCTCGTCGACCAACTCAATTACCCGGCTGATATGCGCTTCATACGCCGCTTCGAAGAAGTTTCCCGTATAAGGCAGGGTATCGGTGGTGTGGGTGCTCCACCGGGCACCCAATGCTCTTTTGATATCGCCCTGCTTATCTAGCGGGGCCATTCTTATCAGATAATCCCGAAAGCGAGGATCATACAAAATTGAAACAATGTCCTGAGCTTTGTTTAGCTCACGAAAGCATTTCCCATCAGGCGCGTCAGGCGTATAGATCACAACGGGGGAAACAGCGCCCCTTGATGCCGGGCAGATGATCAATAGTCCATCCAGCTGTATCCTGTTAATCCGCAGTTTTTGAACCTGGATCTGATGGCCTTCAACCAGAGCGCGCTGACCGTTATCGACAGGATGGTCCAGAACAGCCTTCACCCATTTGTATCCGCGATCCTCCTGACCTGCCGGTGATGTGCCATCTTCAAGAAAATCTCCGGCCAACTTGGCCTCCAGCGCATCAAAGCGCATTTGAGCCTGCATTACCTGCGCATATCGCTTGGCATACCACCGCCCTTGGGCGGAAGTCAGCAAGGTCGACTTTACGAACTTTGAATACTCTTCGCCTACATCCAGCTCACGCACAAGATCATAAATATACGAGCTTGTCAGCGCCGTGATTGGCTGGCCGCTAACGGCATGCCGGGCCTCGGCCGTAAACCGGAAACGAAAGTCCGTAAATGCAACATTGCTCAGGCTCAATTCCGTGAGGCTTCGCTGCTCAAACGAGGTTACTGTCTCAACGCTCTTTGGCGCGGCCCCCCGAGCCGAAGTCAGCAGAAATCCAATGAACTGAGTACGCACTGTGTGGATGATCACATCGTCAGGTTCAATCGTCAGACCATGATCAGCAATCAGGCGCTCTCGCAGCTTGATGCGAGCATAGTCACGTAATGGCACAGACTTCTCAAAGACCTCGGCATCAGGCAAGACCGGCACTTGCGCGTCGAGTACCGCCTCGTTATAGGCGCGCAGGGCACGACTCCACTCATGTCGATCCGCTTCCGAAAACCGCTTGAGCCAATCAGGGACCGCGCTATTTGTCTCAACGTTGTAGGTCGAGGCATCCAACAACCCATCAATTTCGCGACCACGTGCCCACTCCGCCCTGGAATCTTGCAGCGCTTGGGCAAACGCTTCAGGCAATGTGTCGTTATGTATTAAGTCGATTTCCTCGGCAGGTGTCAGTGGCATGACGTTGAGCAGATCTTCCAGGCGCTCGGCGGGCAGTTGCGGATTTTGCGCGCGCAACGCCCATAACGTCAGCGACCGGTCTTCTGGGGTGGGCGTCCAGAAAGGCAAAAATGGGTTCACCACGTCGTTTGGCATTTCAGATTTTGAGCGATCGCCATCCGCGAGCATGGCCTCCAGAAGCTGCGCACGTCTGGTTCGTGAGATCTCTGCGATTTGTTCGCGCACGACGCTGATCCGGCTGTTGTCGGTGAAATCATCGCCGCCACTACCAAGGTCTGAATCGGAAGGAACTTGCCTGAACAGACCGCGAAGCATCGGCTCGGCAGGATAGGTATTAGTGTCGGCCAGTCCGGTGTAGGTGCCGTCCAGGTGCTGTACCAGAGTGATCGAATGCTCAATAACTGCTGCGTCACTGCCCTTGAGATAGCAGGCAATTTCGCCCCCTTCCTGATCGACGATGGCCAGCTCAGTATCCGCTGGCCAGTGCGGGAGCTGGGTCAACATAGCGAACAATAAGCCATCGCCACCAAAGGGAAAGTAATCTCTCTCGGTGAAGCGGTCAGCAAACTGATCAAGAATCCGGTCTGCCTGCTGACGAGCGTGGTGTTCACGGATGGCGCTGAGGCTTGGGGTGGATGGCGGCACAGTTGTTTCTTGAGACATGGCTACTTCCTTATAGCGACATGTAAGGGAAGGTGAATCAATCCGGCAGAGGGTTTTCCGCTGGATCGAGGCAAATCCTAGCCCGTCCTGAGCGCGGAAAAACGTCGGGGAAATAAGCTGAAAAGCAGTTGGCGGGCCAGCAGGTAGTGGCTTGAATAGGTTCGGGGAGCTAGAGCGGGTGTCAGTGTTGGATTGTGCTGGGAGATTGCTTCGCCAGTGTCACTGCGCTGAGTTGTTGCAGGGTTTGAAGGTTCGGCTGACCTCGGAACTGTGGGAGCGAATTTATTCGCGAAGGCGGTGGGTCAGGCGTTGATGTGCTGTCTGACGACGCCCCTTCGCGAATGAATTCGCTCCCACAATAAATTGCATTTCAACCTGCTGAACCTGCAAACGACGCCGCCTCTGTGGGAGCCAACTTGTTGGCGAGGCGATATTCCTGGCTCAACAGGTCCAACGCTTCGCGAGCAAGCTCGGCTCCCACAGGGGACATGCAATCCTGTGCGGGAGCCGTGCCTCTAAATCAAACGCCCAGGTAGTCCAGAATCCCTTCAGCCGCGTTACGGCCTTCGAAGATTGCGGTCACCACCAGGTCAGAACCGCGCACCATGTCGCCACCGGCGAAGATTTTCGGGTTGCTGGTCTGGTGCTTGTACTGCGACTGCTCGGGCGCAATAACGCGGCCCTGGCTGTCGGTCTGGATGCTGAACTGCTCAAACCACGTCGCCGGGCTTGGACGGAAGCCGAACGCGATGACCACGGCATCAGCCGGGATGATCTCTTCGGAACCCGGAATCGGCTCAGGGCTGCGGCGGCCACGGGCATCAGGCTCACCGAGGCGAGTCTCGACGACCTTGACGCCTTCAACCTTGTCTTCGCCCACGATGGCGATCGGCTGACGGTTGTAGAGGAACTTCACACCCTCTTCCTTCGCGTTCTTCACTTCCTTGCGCGAACCCGGCATGTTTTCTTCGTCGCGACGATACGCACAGGTCACCGACTTGGCGCCTTGGCGGATCGACGTACGGTTACAGTCCATGGCCGTGTCACCACCGCCGAGCACGACGATTTTCTTGCCTTTCATGTCGACGAAATCTTCCGCCGACTTTTCAAAGCCCAGATTGCGATTGACGTTGGCGATCAGGAAGTCGAGTGCGTCGTGAACACCTGGCAGGTCTTCTCCGGCAAAGCCACCTTTCATGTAGGTGTAGGTGCCCATGCCCATAAACACGGCATCGTATTCTTCGAGCAACTGCTCCATGGTCACGTCCTTGCCGACTTCGGTATTGAGACGGAACTCGATACCCATGCCGGTGAAGACTTCGCGACGATGGCTCAGGACGGTTTTTTCCAGCTTGAACTCGGGGATGCCGAAGGTCAGAAGACCGCCAATTTCAGGGTTCTTGTCGAATACCACTGGAGTCACGCCGCCGCGCACCAATACGTCGGCGCAACCCAGGCCAGCAGGGCCCGCGCCAACAATCGCCACGCGCTTGCCGGTTGGCACGACCTTGGACATGTCCGGGCGCCAGCCCATGGCGAATGCGGTGTCGGTGATGTACTTCTCAACCGAACCGATGGTCACCGCGCCGAAGCCGTCGTTGAGGGTGCAGGCACCTTCACACAGACGATCCTGCGGGCACACGCGGCCGCAGACTTCCGGCAGGGTATTGGTCTGGTGCGACAATTCGGCAGCCGCCAGGATGTTGCCTTCGGCGACCAGCTTCAGCCAGTTAGGGATGAAGTTGTGTACCGGGCATTTCCATTCGCAATACGGGTTACCACACCCCAGGCAACGGTGAGCCTGATCGGCCGACTGTTGGGGTTTGAAAGGTTCGTAGATTTCCACGAACTCTTTCTTGCGTTGACGCAGCAGTTTCTTCTTCGGATCTTTACGCCCGACATCGATGAACTGGAAGTCGTTACTGAGACGTTCGGCCATTCTCTTGAACCTCTACATGGCAGCTTCAGGGGACAAACCTGAAGCTGCCAGAATCATATTCGCAGGCAACTCGCGCACTGCTGTTAGCTTGCGGCTTGAAGCTTGCCGCTTGTGGCTGCAGTTACTGCGGATTCGCGCGGGTGCTGGAAAGCAGGGACTTCAACGAAGCAGCCTTTGGCTTGACCATCCAGAAGCGGCGCAGGTAATCGTCCAGGTTTTCCCAGACGTTACGGCCCCACTCGCTGTCGGTTTCCGCGACATACTCAGCCAGTACACGCTCCAGATGGCTGCGATACGCCTCCATCGCTTCGCCGCTGATGCGCTGGATTTCAACCAGCTCATGGTTGACCCGGTCAACGAAGGAGTTGTCCAGGTCCAGCACGTAGGCGAAACCACCGGTCATGCCCGAGCCGAAGTTGTAGCCGGTCTTGCCCAGGACGCAGACGAAACCGCCGGTCATGTATTCGCAGCAGTGGTCGCCCGTGCCTTCCACGATGGTGTGAGCACCGGAGTTACGCACCGCGAAGCGCTCGCCAGCCGTACCGGCCGCGAACAGCTTGCCGCCGGTTGCACCGTACAGACAGGTGTTGCCGATGATGGCGCTGTCCTGGGTCTTGAACGGGCTGCCTTTAGGCGGAACGATCACCAGCTTGCCAGCGGTCATGCCTTTGCCGACGTAGTCGTTGGCGTCGCCTTCCAGATACATGTTCAAGCCACCGGCGTTCCAAACGCCGAAGCTTTGACCAGCCGTGCCTTTGAAGCGGAAGGTGATCGGCGCCTTGTTCATGCCCTGGTTGCCGTGCAGCTTGGCAATCTCGCCGGAAATCCGTGCGCCGATAGAGCGGTCGCAGTTGCAGATATCCAGTTCGTACTCGCCGCCGCTCATGCTTTCGATGGCCGGCTTGGCCATTTCAACCATGCGCTCGGCCAGCAGGCCTTTGTCGAACGGCGGGTTGCGATCCACCAGGCTGAACTGAGGCTTGTCCGCAGGGATGTGGTCGCTGCCCAGCAGTGGCGTGAGGTCCAAGTGCTGCTGCTTGGCGGTTTCGCCCGGCAGGATGTCGAGCAGATCGGTACGACCAATCAGCTCTTCCAGCGAACGAACGCCCAGCTTGGCCAGCCACTCGCGGGTCTCTTCGGCCACGTAGGTGAAGAAGTTGATCACCATGTCGACGGTGCCGATGTAGTGGTCTTTGCGCAGCTTTTCATTCTGGGTCGCCACGCCGGTGGCGCAGTTGTTCAGGTGGCAGATGCGCAGATATTTGCAGCCTAGTGCGATCATCGGCGCGGTGCCGAAGCCGAAGCTTTCAGCGCCGAGGATCGCTGCCTTGATCACGTCCAGGCCGGTTTTCAGACCGCCGTCGGTCTGTACCCGAACCTTGCCGCGCAGGTCGTTGCCGCGCAGGGTCTGGTGGGTTTCGGCCAGGCCGAGTTCCCACGGAGCGCCCGCGTACTTGATCGACGACAGCGGCGATGCACCGGTGCCGCCGTCATAGCCGGAAATGGTGATCAGGTCGGCGTAGGCCTTGGCCACACCGGCAGCGATCGTACCCACGCCCGCTTCGGCCACCAGCTTGACCGAAACCAGCGCAGCCGGATTGACCTGCTTGAGGTCGAAAATCAGCTGCGACAAGTCTTCAATCGAATAGATGTCGTGGTGCGGCGGTGGCGAAATCAGCGTCACGCCCGGTACTGCATAACGCAGCTTGGCGATCAGACCGTTCACTTTACCGCCCGGCAGTTGCCCGCCCTCGCCCGGCTTGGCGCCCTGGGCGACCTTGATCTGCAACACATCAGCGTTGACCAGATACTCAGGGGTCACACCAAAACGGCCGGTGGCGATCTGCTTGATCTTCGAGCTGCGGATCGTGCCGTAGCGCGCTGGATCTTCGCCGCCCTCACCGGAGTTGGAGCGTGCGCCCAGGCGGTTCATGGCCTCGGCCAATGCTTCGTGAGCTTCAGGCGACAGTGCGCCCAGCGAGATGCCCGCCGAGTCAAAACGCTTGAGGATGTCGGCCAACGGTTCGATTTCGTCGATGGCCAGCGGCGTATCGAGGGTCTTGACCTGGAACAGGTCGCGAATCATCGACACCGGACGCTTGTCCACCAGCGAGGTGTATTCCTTGAACTTGGCGTAGTCGCCCTGTTGCACGGCCGCTTGCAGCATGCTGACCACGTCCGGGTTGTAGGCGTGGTATTCGCCACCGAACACGAACTTGAGCAGACCGCCTTGCTGGATCGGCTTGCGCGGGCTCCAGGCTTCGTTGGAGAGCAACTTCTGCTCGGCTTCGATATCGACGAAACGCGCACCCTTGATGCGGCTTGGCACACCACGGAAGCTCAGGTCGCAGACCGCTTCGGACAAGCCGATGGCCTCGAACAACTGCGCGCCACGGTACGAAGCGATGGTCGAGATACCCATCTTCGAGAGGATCTTGAGCAGACCTTTGGTGATGCCTTTGCGGTAGTTCTTGAACACCTCATAGAGGTCGCCCAGGACTTCACCGGTACGGATCAGGTCGCCCAGCACTTCGTAGGCCAGGAACGGATAAACCGCCGAAGCACCAAAGCCGATCAACACCGCAAAGTGATGCGGGTCGCGGGCGGTAGCGGTTTCAACCAGGATGTTGCTGTCGCAGCGCAGGCCTTTTTCGGTCAGGCGGTGGTGAACAGCGCCTACAGCCAATGAAGCGTGAGCCGGCAGCTTGCCCGGCGCGATATGACGGTCGGTCAGGACGATCTGGGTACGACCGGCGCGCACGGCTTCTTCAGCCTGATCGGCGATGTTGCGCACCGCCGCTTCCAGGCCAATGCTCTCGTCGTAGTTCAGGTCGATGATCTGGCGTTCGAAACCCGGACGCTCCAGGGTCATCAGCGAGCGCCACTTGGCCGGGGAAATAACCGGCGAGCTGAGGATCACGCGGGAGGCGTGCTCTGGCGACTCCTGGAAAATGTTGCGCTCGGCGCCGAGGCAGATTTCCAGCGACATGACGATGGCTTCACGCAGCGGGTCGATCGGCGGGTTGGTGACCTGCGCGAACTGCTGACGGAAGTAGTCGTACGGCGAACGCACGCGCTGCGACAGGATCGCCATCGGCGTGTCGTCGCCCATGGAGCCCACCGCTTCCTGACC
This sequence comes from Paucimonas lemoignei, assembly GCA_900475325.1. Classification (GTDB taxonomy): domain Bacteria; phylum Pseudomonadota; class Gammaproteobacteria; order Pseudomonadales; family Pseudomonadaceae; genus Aquipseudomonas. The sequence continues at coordinate 654,533 of LS483371.1, read as the reverse complement.
CTGCTCACCCAGCGGGCGCAGGACCTGGTCCCGCTCTTCGAAGGTCACCTGGTACATTTTCATGTACTGCTTGAGCTGGTCGGCATTGTAGAAAGCCGAACCGTGGTCGTTGTCTTCGATGGTCGCCTGGATGCGCAGGGCGTTCTTGCGCAGCCATTGCTTGTAGGGGTGACGCGACTTCAAACGGTTATCGATGGCGTCGGTATCGAGGATCTGGCCGGTTTCGGTGTCCACGGCAAAGATCTGACCCGGCCCGACACGGCCTTTGGCGATCACGTCTTCTGGCTTGTAATCCCACACGCCAATTTCCGACGCCAGGGTGATGTAGCCATTCTTGGTGGTGACCCAGCGCGCCGGACGCAGACCGTTACGGTCGAGCAGGCAGACCGCGTGGCGACCTTCGGTCATTACGACGCCAGCCGGGCCATCCCACGGCTCCATGTGCATGGAGTTGTACTCATAGAACGCCCGCAGATCGGGGTCCATGGTTTCAACGTTCTGCCACGCAGGCGGAATGATCATGCGCACGCCACGGAACAGGTCGATGCCGCCGGTGACCATCAGCTCAAGCATGTTGTCCATGCTGGAGGAGTCCGAACCCACGCGGTTGACCAGCGGGCCCAGCTCGTCCAGATCCGGAATCAATTCGTTGGCGAACTTGGTGCGCCGGGCCTGGGCCCAGTTGCGGTTACCGGTAATGGTGTTGATCTCGCCGTTGTGGGCAAGAAAGCGGAACGGCTGCGCCAACGGCCATTTCGGCAGGGTGTTGGTCGAGAAGCGCTGGTGGAACACGCAAATCGCGGTTTGCAGGCGTTCGTCGCTGAGGTCCGGGAAGAATGCCGTCAAGTCGCGCGGCATCATCAGGCCTTTATAGATGATGGTCTTGTGGGAAAAACTGCAGATGTAGTGATCGGTATCTTCAGCGTTGGCCACCGATGAACGGCGACGGGCGCTGAACAGCTTGATGGCCATTTCCTGATCACTGAGGCCTTCACCACCGATGAACACCTGCTCGATCTTCGGCAGACGCTCCAGGGCCAGACGACCCAGCACGCTGGTGTCGATAGGCACCTGACGCCAGCCGACCAGGGTCAGGCCAGCGGCGAGGATTTCGCGGTTCATGTTTTCGCGAGCGGCTTCTGCCCGGGCGTCGTCCTGGTTGAGGAAGACCATGCCCACGGCGTATTGACGCGGCAGCTCGTTGCCAAAGTGCTCTTTGGCAATGGCGCGCAGGAAGCCGTCCGGCTTCTGAATCAACAGCCCGCAACCGTCGCCGGTCTTGCCGTCAGCGTTGATCCCGCCACGGTGGGTCATGCAGGTCAGCGCCTGAATGGCCGTCTGCAACAGGTGATGACTGGGCTCGCCCTGCATGTGGGCAATCAGGCCGAAACCACAGTTATCCTTGAATTCATCTGGATGGTACAGACCTGCTTTCATAGACACTTTCTCACCAGGCTGCCTCTATTCGAGGCAAATTTCTTTTCAATTCAACCAGTTACCTATCGCGCTGAACGTACGCCAGCTTGGCGGGGGCAAAAGGGAGGTCATTGTACACAGCGACACAAAGCCTCACAAATTTAACGACGAACAGTCGTAAATTCGTGTCGCATTTATGAACGTTTATAGCTGGATGCTGTGCTAGTCAAAAGCTTTTTTTATGAAACTGACTAGAAGCGTACTGATTTCGCGGGGTGCCCGTAACGCAGACACCACAAGGCGCGCTGCCCATTGGCAGCACGCTTGAGGTCAAATCAGAGTTGCTGGGGTGAGCGGCCCGGATAAGGCCGCTGCGACTTCAGCGAGTTGCGCCGAGCTCCTGTTGGATGCTGGCGACAGTACGAGGCCAAGGTTTACCAGCCTGAACCTTGGCTGGCAATACCTTGATGGCTGCCAGGGCGGCAGCGCGGTCAGAAAAGTTACCGTAAGTGATCACATACAGCGGCTTGCCCTGCAGTGTTTTCTTGAAATAACGGTACTCGCCGCCCTGCTCGGCCACGAACGCCTGAGCGGTGGTTTCCGAACTGGTGCCGAGAATCTGCACGACGTAGTGACCCGGCGCCTGGCTGCTGTACCAGCTGCCGCCCGCTGCGGGTTTGGCCGCTGCGGCCGGTGCTGGCTTGGCAGTGGCAACCTGGGTGGGTGCCGGTGCTGGCTTGGCTGCCGGTGCAGGCGTTGCGGCCTGAGCAGGCGCAGGCTTGGCGGCGGCCGGTGGCGGCGTGATTGATGAGCGTGGAGCGGCCGGAGCAGCTGCCGGGCCCGCCGCAACGCCAGCAGGCGGCGCGGTGGTGGTCACGGTAGGCGGACGCTCGATGGACGAAACCGGCACGCCGTCATCATCGCCGTCGCCAGAGCCTGCGGCTTCTGCCAACGGGCCGCGCATGACCGGCTGCGAGTTACCCACCAGCGGTAACGGCATCGGCTGCGAGTTACCGGCAAACTCAATGGCCGGGCCACCGTTGTTCGACTGCTGGGCACTTGGCGTGCCCTGCCCCAGCGGCAATTGCGCCTGGGCGTTGGCAGGCTGTGTCGCCGGCGCATTGGTATTGCCGCCACGACCCGGGATCAGCACTGCAGCCAATACGCCGGCCACAACTACGCCACCCAGGGCCAATATATATTTCTTCGGCATTTTAAATCCCACACTAGGGCGCTTGACCGCCGAACGGCTAGCGATCATCGCTTCGATCATTGAGTCACGTGCAACCTGATTGATAGCCCCTGGCCAACCATTGGAATGCTCGTGAATATCGGTAATTTGCTCAGCCGTGAATAATTCAATTCCTTGGCCTGCACCTTCCAGCCGCTGCTCCAGGTACTCGCGGGTTTCGTCTTCGGTGTACGGCGCCAGCTCGATGACATGAAAGCGCTCGCCTTCACTTTCCGCGTCGGCACACAACTGCTCCAGACGATCGATCAGCGAAGCTTCACCAAACAGAAACACGTGCGGGCGGCCTTCAGGCGTTCCATCAGCCAGACCGAGCAAGGCTTCGAGTGCCGATTCGCCCAGTTGTTCGGCGTCGTCCACCAACAAATAGACTTCCTGGCCGGTGAGGGCCAGTTGCACGATCTGCGAGAGGATGGCCTGCATCTCTGCCTGGGCGACATTCAGGGCCTGGGCAACCTGGCGCAGAACACCGGCTGCATCGCTGGCGCCGCGCGCCGAAACCACCACGCTCTGAACCGATTGCTTGTTGGTGCTGGCAACCAGTGCCTGGCGCAACAGCGTCTTGCCGCTGCCCTGCGGGCCGGTGACGACCAGCAGCAGCTGGCTGTAACGCGCCAGATGATGGAGCTGACCCAATACGGGCTTACGCTGCGCCGGGAAAAACTTGAAGCCGGGCACCCGCGCAGCAAAGGGGTCATGACTCAACTGGTAATGGCCGAGAAAGGCCTCGTCGGCGTGCAAACTAGTCATGGATTTTCATTAACCTCTGAGCTGATCCACGAGGGCGCGGTAATCCGCAACCAGCGTGGCCTGTAAAACTTCTTTCGGATATTCGTCGGTGATCACTGCTTCGCCGAGACGGCTGAGCAGCACCAGACGAATTCGACCGTCGATGACTTTCTTGTCGACCGCCATGTGTTCGAGGAAATGCTCGGGCGTCATGTCTTGCGGCGGTACCACCGGCAACCCGGCACGCTGCATCAGGCGAATGCCGCGATCACGCTCCTGCTCGGAGATCCAGCCAAGACGCGATGACATTTCCAGCGCCATGACCGTACCTGCCGCAACAGCCTCGCCGTGCAGCCAGACACCATAGCCCATGTGCGTCTCGATGGCATGCCCGAAGGTGTGCCCCAGGTTCAGCGTGGCACGCACACCTGACTCACGCTCGTCGGCGCCGACGATCAGTGCCTTGGCGGCACAGGAGCGCTCGATGGCGACCGTCAATGCCGCCTGATCCAGGTCACGCAGGCGATCGACGTTTTCTTCAAGCCAGGTCAGGAACGGCTCATCGCAGATCAGGCCGTACTTGATGACTTCGGCCAGCCCCGCCGATAACTCGCGGGCAGGCAGGGAATTGAGGCTGGTGGTATCGATCAGCACAACGCCTGGCTGATAGAACGCACCGATCATGTTCTTGCCCAGCGGATGGTTGATACCGGTCTTGCCGCCGACCGACGAATCGACCTGCGACAGCAACGTCGTGGGGATCTGGATGAACGCCACGCCACGCTGGTAGCAGGCAGCAGCAAAACCGGCCATGTCACCGATCACGCCGCCGCCCAGAGCTATCACCGTGGTCCGGCGATCATGACGGGCGCTGAGCAGGCCATCAAAAATGGTTTGCAGGGTTTCCCAGTTCTTGAACGCTTCGCCATCGGGAAGAATCACCGGCAACACGTTGTAACCCGCCAGGGTGCGAGTCAGTCGCTCAAGGTAAAGCGGGGCCACTGTGGTGTTGGAGACGATCGCTACTTGCCGACCGACGATATGCGGGGCCAGTAATTCGAGGCGGTCCAACAAGCCTTCGCCGATGTGAATCGGGTAGCTGCGCTCTTCAAGCTCGACCTTAAGTGTCTGCATTTTTCCCCACATTGATTACCGAATGCTTACGTATGAGCAACGCTGAAGCCCATGCAAAAAGGTGGCTCAAGGCCACATCTCGCCCCGCTTTTGGAGGTCGACAAGAATAGCGCATTTGCGCCTGCGCTTTAACGGGGAGGAAGCTCTGCCAATCGCGCGAGGATGTCAATAACTACCATTCGCGGCGGCCGCTCGTCGGTTTCGACCACGAGATCGGCGATCTCCCGATAGAGCGGGTCGCGCAGCTCCAGTAACTCGCGCAGCACTTTGGCTGGGTCAGCGGTGCGCAGCAGCGGACGATTGCGATCGCGGGCAGTGCGCCCGACCTGCTGCTCCACCGAAGCGTGCAGGTAAACCACCCGCCCGCCTTCATGCAGCGCCTGGCGGTTTTCGCTGCGCATGACGGCACCACCACCGGTTGCGAGCACGATGCCATCGACGCCACACAGCTCGGCAATCATCGCCTGCTCGCGGTCACGAAAGCCGGGTTCGCCTTCCTTATCGAATATCCACGGGATATTGGCGCCCGTGCGCAGTTCAATTTCCTTGTCGGAATCCTTGAACGGCAGGCGCAGCTCTTTGGCCAGCAAACGGCCGATGGTGCTTTTGCCAGCCCCCATCGGCCCTACAAGTATTAAATTTCGCACAGAATCAACGACTCACAGCAATCGCCTGGTTGTTCATGATACGCGGAGTGAGAAACACCAGCAGCTCGGATTTTGCTTCCGAGACCACGTCGCGCCGGAAAAGGCGGCCAACATACGGCACATCGCCGAGAAATGGCACCTTATCGACCGTTTTACTTTGCGTATTAGAGAAAACACCACCGATCACGATCGTTTCGCCATCGGCCACCAGCACTTTTGCGTTGACTTCGTTTTTCTTGATGGGCGGCACACCGAGCACCGCGTTGAGGTAGTCCGGCTCATCCTTGGTGACCTTGACCTCCATGATGATGCGGTTATCCGGCGTGATCTGCGGGGTTACCTCCAAGGACAACGAGGCCTCTTTGAACGACACCGTGGTTGCACCGCTGGAGCTGGATTCCTGATACGGAATCTCGGTGCCCTTTAGAATCTTGGCGGTTTCCTTGTCGGAGGTGACAACCTTGGGTTGCGACACGACTTCGCCGTTACCGGTTTTTTCCATCGCGCTCAATTCAAGGTCGAGCAGGGTGTTGTCGGTCAGGAACGCGATACCGATGCCGGACGTGGCGTTGGCTGCACCCAGGTCCACGTAAGGCGCCGAGGTGCTTTGGCCGGTCAGGGTCGTCGGCTGCTGAGTACCGCCGCCAGCGGTAAAGTTGCCCCGGTTGCTGGACCCACCCCAACGCACGCCCAGTTCTTTGTCGTAACCGACTGTCGCCTCAACAATACGCGCTTCGATCATCACCTGACGCACCGGGATGTCCAGCTGCGAAACGATGCGGCGCAGTTCGTCGAGACGATCCTGAGTCTGGTAGGCAATGATGTTGTTGGTGCGGTCATCAACCGTGATCGAGCCACGCTCGTCGACTTTCGACTCGGCACTGGTCACCGACTGGAACAGCTTGGCGATGTCAGCGGCCTTGGCGTAGTTGACCTGCAACAGTTCACGGCGCAGAGGCGCCAGCTCGGCGATCTGCTTGAGGGATTCGAGTTCCTGACGCTCGCGCGCGGCGATCTCGTCAGCAGGTGCGACCAGCAACACGTTGCCGATCTTGCGTTTGTCCAGACCCTTGGTTTTCAGCACCAGGTCCAGCGCCTGATCCCACGGCACGTTTTGCAGGCGCAGGGTAATACCGCCCTGGACTGTATCGCTGGCCACCAGATTGAGGCTGGTGAAGTCGGCGATCAGTTGCAGCACCGAGCGCACGTCGATGTCCTGGAAGTTCAGCGACAGCTTCTCGCCGCTATAGGCCGGTTTCTCAGTGTTGCGACGATCAATATCTTCGTTGGTCAACGGCCGCACGCTGATGGTCAGCTTGCCGTCGGCCTGATAGGCGGAATAGTCGTAGGCGCCCGAGGGCTCGATGACCACGCTGGCCTTGTCGCCGGTGGCACTGGCGTTGACGAATTGCACCGGGGTCGCGAAATCTTTGACATCAAGCCGTACGCGCAGCCTCTCCGGGACTTGAGTCCTGGCGAAATCAACGCGGATCTTGCCGCCCTGCTCCTGAATGTCGGGGGCGACGGTCGGATCAGTCAGATCAATGATCACATTGCCTTCACCCAACTCACCGCGCTGAAAGTCGATATTGCGAATGGCTTTGCCCACGGGCGCGGCAGGCTTTGGACGCGCGGCTGCTGCTGGCGGCACGCTGACCCGGGCTGCTCCGGCGGCAGTGCTCGGCTGGGAGGCCTGCGCAGCTGCAGCGCCCTGGCCGATGACCACGAACAGGCGGTTGCCTTCAACACGTGAGCTATACGGCACCAGCGTCGTCATGTTGACGATCACACGGGTGCGATCCTTGGCTTCGACAACGACCAGACTGCGCGCATTCCCGGTGCCCAGTTCGCGACTCTTGGTCGCCAGCTGACTGGATACGCCCGGCAGGTCGAGGGCGATACGCGCCGGTTGCTCAGTGGTGTAACCGGTCGGCGCAGGCACAGGCCCATCGAAGGTCAGCTTGAGCTCAATCCGGTCTCCCGGCAGCGCAGCGACATCCAGTGTTTTGAGATTGGCGGCCTGGAGAACCGGTGAAACCATCGCCATCCATAGCGACACACCGATAATCGAGAAAATCCTGGTCATGATCATTTTCCGTCCTGCGAACCCGAGGGTGTTTTGCGTGCTTGGCTTTGCCCAATTCATGAGCGTTCTTTCAAGGAAATACTGCGCGGCCTTTCCAACCATGCCCCCTCTCCATCAGGAACTATTTCGACGACATCCACAGCTGAGTCGTTGATAGAAACGATACGGCCATTGTTGCGCCCCAGGTAGTCACCCACCTTGACCCGATGCACCCCACCCGCACCCTTGAGCAGGGCGAACGTGCCGGTGTCATTGGCCATGGTGCCGACCATTTCGAAGGCTTCGATATTGAAGCCTTCGAGAAATTGCCGGGGCCGGGTTTCGTCGGGTTTGACAAGGCGAGAGCCTTTCTGGCGATTGACCAGATCGACTTTCACTGGCGGCTGGAACGGGCTGCGCAGGTTCGCTGCGTTATACGTAAATGCCTGATAAGGGCGAAACTTCGGCAATGGCTCGATGTTACCGGTGGGCCGTGCACGCGCCTCGTCCATGTAGGTGCTCAGGTCGCTGAACGAACTGTCATTGTCACAACCGGCCAAACCCAGCAATACCACGCTGACGCACAACAATCGCGCCGCCCTCATTTCTTCAACCCTTCATCGTTGTAGCGATAAGTCTTGGCCAGGATGCTCATGCGCAGCTTGCCGGGGTTGGCGCCCTCGACCGGCTTGATATCGAAATCATGCAGGGTCACGATTCGTGGCAGGCTGGCGACACCGCTGACGAACGTCGCCAGGTCGTGATACGCGCCGACCACCGTGATTTGTATCGGCAGCTCGATGTAAAACTGCTGTGCGGCCTCAGGCAGCAATTTGATTTCTTCGAAATCCAGGCCACTGCCCAGGCCCGTACGGGTGATGTCTTCCAGCAGGCCAGGCACCTCGGTGTCGCTGGGCAATTGCCGCAGCAACGCGCCGAAGGTGTTTTCCATTTCCTTCATCTGCACTTTGTAAGGCTCAAGGTTGGCAGCCTGGAACGCCTTGGTGGTGAACTGCTCCTTGAGTGCAGCCTCGTTGTTACGGGCAGCGTCGAGCTGGGTTTCCATGTCCTGGATAAAAAAGAAGTAACCCAGCGTCAGTACCAGGGCCGTGACCAGCGCGCCGGTGATGACCTTCACCGCCACGGGCCAGGAGCCGAGGTTGTTCATGTCCAGGTCGCCGATGTCGATCCTGCGCAGCCCTTCCAGAGATTCCGAAAGACTCATGGCTTGGCTCCTTCAACCGCTGGCTGGGTCTGGCGAACCGTCAACTGGAACACGTTGGCCTGGTCCACTGCGCCTGTGGTGGTTGCCTTGACTTCGGTCAGGCTCGGCGCCTCCATCCAGTCAGACGCGTCGAGGTTACGCATCAGGTCCGACACCCGGTTGTTGGATTCCGCAGCTCCGTTGATGCTGATGAGGTTGCCCACCATCTTCACTTCGGAGAAATAAACGCCATCGGGCAGCGTGCGCGCCATCTGATCGAAGATCCGGCCAATGATCGGGCGGTTACCCTGCAAGTCCTGAATGATTTTCATACGTTCCAGCAGCTGCTTGCGGCGTGATTTCAAATCACTGATTTCCTTGATGCGTCCGTCCAGCTGCACCACTTCTTTCTGGATGTACGCATTTCGCGCCAACTGATGATCAATAGCGCTGCTCAAATAGCGATCAGCCATGAACAGCACACCGACGGAGGCGACCAGCACGCCGACCATAATGGTCAGGAAGCGTTTCTTGCGCTCTTCGCGCAGTTGCTCGCGCCAAGGGAGAAGGTTGATCCGTGCCATCAGTCGAAGCTCCTCAAGGCCAGACCGCACGCGATCATCAGAGCAGGCGCATCGCTGGCCAGGGCTCCGGCATTGACCTTGGAGCTGAGCGCCATGTCGGCAAACGGGTTGGCAACCATGGTCGGCGTGCCGATCCGCTGCTGGATCAGGTTGTCGAGCCCGGCAACCGAGGCGGTGCCTCCGGCGAGCATGATGTAGTCCACTGCGTTGTACTGCCCTGCGGCGAAGAAAAATTGCAGCGAGCGAGTGACCTGCTGCACGACGGCATCCTTGAACGGCTGCAGCACCTCAGTCAGGTAGTCGTCGGGCAGACCGCCCTGTTTCTTGGCCAGGCCAGCTTCTTCCACCGACAGGCCATAACGACGCTGGATTTCTTCGGTCAACTGGCGGCCGCCGAACAATTGCTCGCGGGTGTAGATGATGCGCCCGTGGTGCAGCACGCTGAGGGTGGTCATGGTGGCGCCGATGTCGACCACTGCCACGGTCAGTTGATCATGACCATTGCCCAACTGGGCCGACAGCAGGCCAAAGGCGCGCTCCAGCGAATAAGCCTCGACGTCCACGACCTTCGCGGTCAGGCCCGCCATGGCCAGTGCAGCCTCGCGCACTTCGACGTTTTCCTTGCGGCAGGCGGCGAGCAGCACTTCGACCCGCTCCGGATTGCGCGCCGAGTAGCCCTGGACTTCGAAATCGATGGCCACTTCTTCAAGCGGGTAAGGAATGTATTGGTCAGCTTCGATCTTGAGCTGGTTTTCCATGTCGTCATCGGAAAGCCCGGCATCCATTTCGATGGTCTTGGTGATCACCGCAGATCCGGCGACAGCAACCGCCACGGATTTGACGCTGGTGCGCGCCTTGACCAATACACGCGACAGGGCATGACCGACGCCTTCAAGCTCAGCAATGTTTTTCTCGACCACGGCATTGGCCGGTAGCGGCTCAACCGCGTAGGACTCGACCTTGTAGCGGTTGCCGGAACGACTCAACTCAAGGAGTTTTACCGATGTGGAGCTAATATCGATCCCCAGAAGGGTGTTGGCCTTCTTACTAAAGAGTTCGAACACAACCTAATTCCTATGAGTTTCCGTCACTTACGGAATATTTATTGTCCAACGCCTCTGTCGGCAGCCTTGACAGTAGCGCAAATCACGCTCGGAGACGAAAAATGCTTATAATGCCGAGCGTTTTTTTCGTTTAACCAAGCTTCAAGGCGTGTCCGCGTGTAAATGCCTACGCTTAACTCATTCTTTTTTCTGTTCTTTTTTCTGGAAAATCAAAAGCCTTGATACGCCTGCTGAAGTTCCTGTGGTGGTCTCTCGTCGCCGTATTCTGTGCGCTGCTGCTCGGTCTTAGCGGCGCCTTCCTGTATTTGAGCCCCAACCTGCCGTCCGTGGAGGCGTTGCGCAGCATCCAGCTGCAAATTCCGCTGCGAGTGTATAGCAGTGATGGCAAATTGATCGCGGAGTTTGGCGAAATGCGCCGTACCCCGATCCGTTTTGCCGAAATACCACCCAACTTCATCAATGCATTGCTCTCTGCCGAAGACGACAACTTCGCCAACCACTATGGCGTGGACCCAGGCAGCCTTATGCGCGCGGCGTCGCAACTGGTCAAAAGCGGTCACATCCAGTCGGGCGGCAGCACCATCACCATGCAGGTGGCTAAAAACTACTTCCTGACCAGTGAACGCAGCTTTTCACGGAAAACCACCGAGATTCTGTTGGCCCTGCAAATTGAGCGCCAACTGACCAAGGATGAAATCCTTGAGCTGTACGTGAACAAAATCTACCTGGGCAACCGCGCCTATGGCATCGAAGCGGCTGCGCAGGTTTATTACGGCAAATCGATTCGTGACGTGACACTGGCGCAGATGGCGATGATTGCCGGCCTGCCAAAAGCCCCCTCACGCTTCAACCCCCTAGCCAACCCGACCCGCGCCAAGGAGCGTCGCGACTGGATCCTGGGGCGCATGTTCAAGCTGGGCAAAATCGACCAGAACGCCTACCAGACCGCGCTCAACGAGCCGATCAACGCCAGTTACCACGTACCGACACCCGAAGTTAACGCGCCTTACATCGCGGAAATGGCCCGCGCCGAAATGGTCGGTCGTTATGGCAGCGATGCGTATACAGAAGGCTTCCGGGTCACCACAACGGTCCCGAGCGATCTTCAGGAACACGCCAACACGGCCGTTCAGGAAGGCTTGATCGAATACGACCAACGCCATGGCTACCGTGGTCCTGAGAGCCGCTTCCCGGGCATGACCCGCGAAGGCTGGGCCCAGGAGCTGACCAAGCAACGCGCTATCAGCGGGCTTGAGCCTGCCATCGTCAGCCAGGTCGACAAGACCGGCCTGCGCGTCTTGACCCGCAATGGTGAAAAAGAAGAAACCGTTGAATGGGCCAGCATGAAGTGGGCGCGTCCTTACCTGAATACCAACAGTCTGGGGGCAAATCCCAAGCAGCCAGCTGACGTAGCTCATGTTGGCGATCTGGTTCGCGTGCAACGTCAGGCTGACGGCTCACTGAAATTCAGTCAGATTCCCGTCGCTCAAAGCGCACTGGTCTCCCTCGACCCGCAAAACGGCGCCATCCGCGCCCTGGTCGGCGGCTTCGCCTTCGAGCAGAGTAACTACAACCGGGCCTTGCAGGCCAAGCGCCAGCCGGGCTCGAGCTTCAAACCTTTCCTTTATAGCGCCGCACTGGATAACGGTTATACCGCCTCGAGTCTGGTGAACGACGCCCCTATCGTGTTCGTCGACGAATACCTGGATAAGGTCTGGCGTCCGAAAAACGACACCAACACCTTCCTCGGCCCGATACGTCTGCGTGAAGCGCTGTACAAGTCCCGTAACCTGGTGTCGATCCGCCTGCTGCAACAACTGGGCATCGACACATCCATTGATTACATGACGCGTTTCGGCTTCAACAAGAGCGATCTGCCGCGCAACCTGTCGCTGGCCCTCGGCACCGCGACCCTGACGCCGATGGAAATCGTCAGCGGCTGGAGCACGTTTGCCAATGGCGGTTACAAGGTCAATTCGTACCTGATCCAGAGCATTGAAAGTCGCGACGGTGTGAAGCTGTTCGAGGCCAATCCGCCAACCGTCCCTGCGGCGGACAGCCCTCTGGCTGCCGACACCAAGACGGTAGCGGTCGCCAATGGCCCTGCACTGATCACCAACTCCGTAGAAGGCGTGCCAGCGCCTGCTACGCCGGCGGATCAAGCTGCGCCGGCCATCGCACCGCGCATTGTGGATGGCCGCACCACGTACATCCTCAACAGCATGCTGCAGGACGTGATCAAGCGTGGCACAGGCCGACGCGCCCTGGCCATGAACCGCCCGGACATCGCAGGCAAGACCGGTACCACCAACGAATCCAAGGATGCCTGGTTTACCGGCTACAACGCGGATTACGTGACCACGGTCTGGACCGGTTTTGATCAGCCTGAAAGCCTGGGCCGTCATGAATTTGGCGGTACCGTCGCACTGCCGATCTGGATGAACTACATGAGCGCCGCGCTCAAGGACAAGCCACCGCACCAACAGGCCGAACCGGATGGCATCCTCAGTCTGCGGGTCGACCCGATCAGCGGCCGCGCAGCCACGCCAAGTACGCCGAATGCGTTCTTCGAGCTGTTCAAGAGCGAAGACACCCCGCCAAGCGTCAACGAACTGGGCGGCAGTGCACCGGGCAGCCCGCTGCCAGCGGATGAGTCAGCGCCAATCGATTTGTTCTAGGGAAGCAGCTACAAGATGTCAGGAACGGCGCAGTACCTGTAGGAGCTGCCGAAGGCTGCGAAATATGGGCATCTGACACACCGCTATTCGCAGCCTGCGGCAGCTCCTACAGGAATCAACCGGATCCACGTCCGGCGGCAAGACAACAGCAACCTAGCTCCCGACCGCTTTTTCTTGCAGCTTGTAGCTTGAAACTTCCCCATAAAAAAACCCGGCTAATGGCCGGGTTCTTTTTTATGGGGCTGCTAACAACGTTAGCCGTTTAGCCCTTGAAAACATCGTCAACGCTGGTCAGCGGGTAGTGCTTTGGATACGGCAGGGTAGCAACACCGCTTTCGATGGCTGCCTTGGCGACGGCGTCAGCGATCAGGCCCAGCAGGCGGGTATCCATTGGTTTCGGGATGATGTACTCACGACCGAACTCAAGCTTGATACCACCGTAGGCGTCGCAGACTTCCTGAGGCACTGGCAGTTTGGCCAGTTCACGCAGGGCGTTGGCGGCAGCGATTTTCATTTCTTCGTTGATGCGCTTGGCGCGAACGTCCAGGGCACCACGGAAGATGAACGGGAAGCCCAGCACGTTGTTGACCTGGTTCGGGTAGTCCGAACGGCCGGTGGCCATGATCACGTCGCTGCGAGTGGCGTGAGCCAGCTCTGGGGAGATTTCCGGATCCGGGTTCGAGCAGGCGAACACGATTGGATCTTTGGCCATCAATTGCAGGTTTTCAGCGCTCAGCAGGTTCGGACCCGACAGGCCAACGAACACATCGGCGCCGTCGAGGGCGTCGGTCAGTGTGCGTTTTTCAGTGGCGTGAGCGAATACAGCCTTGTACTGGTTCAGGTCGGTACGGCCGGAGTGGATCACGCCGGTACGGTCAACCATGAAGATGTTTTCGATTTTAGCGCCCATGCTCACCAGCAACTTCATGCAGGAGATGGCCGCAGCGCCAGCGCCGAGGCAGACGATCTTGGCGTCTTCCAGAGTTTTGCCAACGATTTCCAGTGCGTTGATCATGCCGGCCGCAGTAACGATCGCGGTGCCGTGCTGGTCATCGTGGAAAACCGGGATGTCGCACTGTTCGATCAGGGCTTTCTCGATCTCAAAGCACTCAGGGGCCTTGATGTCTTCGAGGTTGATGCCACCGAAGGTGATGGAGATGCGCTTGACGGTGTCGATGAACGCTTGCGGGCTTTCCGAATCGACTTCGATATCGAAAACGTCGATGCCGGCGAAGCGCTTGAACAGCACGCCCTTACCTTCCATCACTGGCTTGGAAGCCAATGGACCCAGATCGCCAAGGCCCAGGATCGCGGTGCCGTCGGAGATAACTGCTACCAGGTTGCCTTTGCCGGTGTATTTGTAAGCCAGCTCAGGATCACGGGCGATTTCACGCACAGGCTCAGCGACGCCAGGGCTATACGCCAGGGCCAGATCACGAGCGGTTGCGGTTGGCTTGGTGAGTTCGACGCTCAGTTTCCCTGGACGAGGATTGGCGTGATATTCAAGCGCAGCAGTTTTCAAATCAGACATGTGGGCATTCCGCTTTTTTTACTGTGGGACAGACGGACCGCCGAGGATACGCAAGATGCAAAGTCCTAACAAGACTGGTCAGTCACTACTGTCAAGGGGCGGGGCCTACGACTTTACGCTTAGATTGCGGGTGTTGCATCTACGAGCAACGAATTTGTAGGGCGTCGGATATGCACACTTACGGATCTACCACCACGCCCTCTGTGGGAGCGAATTCATTCGCGAAGGCGATATACCTGAAAAAATATCTGCGCCTGACACACCGCTTTCGCGAATGAATTCGCTCCCACAAGGAAGGTAGTGCAAACCCGGGACTTGCACGGCCAGACGGTTTACCGGGATGACGTAGCAAGCATTACAGGATGTGTAATCGGCATCATCCAGCGGGTCTGCCCCGGCTTGAGGCCGCCGCGCCGTGAGCGGTCCACCACCCAGCCTCGAGCTTCGATGCGTTGGCCTTTCATGCGCAGCAGCGCTGGCGCATCGAACTGACTGATCAGCTCTGGCGCAATTCGCAACACCGGGCCGTCCTGCAACTCGATCCAGAGACCACCACCATTGCGCTGAACACTCGCGATGGTCCCGGCCACCAGCGCAAAGCCGCCCTTGTCGACCTGTGCCGCCGGTTGCACGGGCGAATTGCGCCACAACCCAAGCTTTGCCGTGCGAGCCACTCGCTCAGCGGCCTGCTGGCAATTTACCAGAGCAACATTGGGCGAAACTGCCACCAGATAACCCAGCCCTTCGCTGAGCAACTGCGCTTCAAGGTTGGCACCATTGCGCCCATAAACGTTGGCCAACACCCGACCGTAACGATCCTTGGCTTGCTGCCCGATTCCCAGGCTCACCTGACCATCACTTTCAGCGACCAATGCCTGCAAGCGCCGCTTGGCCGCTTCAGCAAAAGGTTCGGCAGACTGGCCTTTCTTGCCGGTCTCGGGCGTATTGAGGCCAACCATGCGCACATTGCGCCCGTCGTTCAGGCGCAAGGTATCGCCGTCGACCACACGCTCGACCTGAGCAACCGGCAGGGAAGATGGCGCCGTACACAACGCCTGCGCAGCAGGCAGCCAAATCGCGGCCACAAAAAAGGCGCCCGCGAGGGACGCCTTTTTGTGCAGCCTGGAGAAACCCGTTGGATTTTCCAGATCGGCCAACCTTACTCTGCAGCAGCAGGAGCTTTGGTAGCACCGAACGCACCGAAGCGCGATTTGAACTTGTCAACACGGCCGCCAACGTCAAGCGTCTTCTGCTTGCCGGTGTAGAACGGGTGGCACTCGTTGCAAACGTCAAGGCTCAGAGGCTTGGCGAGAGTCGAACGGGTTTTGATGACATTGCCGCAGCTGCAAGTAGCGTCAATGGCTTCGTAAACTGGATGGATATCAGCTTTCATCGGTACTTCCTCGGGCTAGCGTGCCGCCATCCAACACGATTGTTGAATACCGCACGTAAATAGGCCGCGAATATTAACAGACAATGCAAATCACGCAAGCGGCCGTTTAGACCAGTCGTCTGCTAAGATCGCGCATCCGTCACACACCGTAACAGGGAAACCCCGCTTGCCCGATGCCATCCTGCGCCTTGCCCTGCCCTCGCCGTTGCGGCGGCTGTTCGACTACCGCGCCCCTGCCGGCGTGTTGCGCAGCGCCTTGCAGCCAGGCATGCGCCTGCGGGTGCCGTTCGGGCGCCGGGAAATGATCGGCATCCTGATCGAGATCGCCGACCACAGCGAAGTCCCTGCCGACAAACTCAAGCCCGCCATCGCCCTGCTCGACGAACACGCGCCACTGCCGCCTTCGCTGTTCAAGCTGTGTCTCTGGACCTCCCAGTACTATCAGCACAGCCTTGGCGATACCTTGAGCTGGGCGCTGCCGGTACTGTTGCGCCAGGGCGAACCGGCCGAGTCGCGTCAGGAGCGCTTCTGGCAGGTGGCCCCCAAGGCCAGTGTCGATGATCCGCGTATCGCTCGCGCACCCAAGCAGCGCGAAGCCCTGACTACGCTGGCCCAGCATCCCCATGGCGTGGCCCATCAGTTGTTGAGCAAACTGATGCTCAACAAGGAAAGCCTCAACCTGCTGCTGGCCAAGGAGCTGGTGCAGGTCGAGGTGCGCAGCCATGCGCCTGCCGCGCGTCACGAACACTGGCTGGCACAGCCGGAGTTGCCACTCAATACCGAGCAACGCGCGGCCTGCGAGGCGATTCGTGCGGGTTTCGACAGTTTTCACGCGTTCCTGCTGGCAGGCGTTACCGGCAGCGGCAAGACCGAAGTCTATTTGCAGCTGATTCGCGAAACCCTTGAAGCGGGCAAGCAGGCGCTGGTGCTGATCCCGGAAATCAACCTCGGCCCGCAAACCCTGGCGCGCTTCGAACAGCGTTTCAACGCCCGCATCGCCCTGTTGCACTCGGCGGTCAATGATCGCGACCGGCTCGACGCCTGGCTGGCAGCACGGGATGGCGAGGCCGACATTATTATCGGCACCCGCTCGGCGCTGTTCACACCGATGAAGAATCCGGGCCTGATCATCATCGACGAAGAACACGACGGCTCTTATAAACAGCAGGAAGGCCTGCGCTACCACGCCAGGGATCTGGCATTGGTGCGGGCCCGCCAGGAAAACATCCCGATTGTGCTCGGCTCGGCCACGCCATCGCTGGAGAGCCTGCACAACGCTTACACCGGGCGCTATGGCCTGTTACGCCTGAACCAGCGGGCCGGTGGTGCGCAACAACCGAAATTCCTGCGTCTGGACGTGAAAAGCCGCCCGCTGGACAGCGGCATCTCGGGCCCGATGCAACAAGCCATCGGCCAGACCCTCGCCGCAGGTCAACAGGTTCTGGTCTTCCTCAATCGTCGCGGCTTTGCGCCAACGTTGCTGTGTCACGACTGCGGCTGGCTGTCCGGTTGCCCGCGTTGTGATGCGCGAATGACCGTGCACCAACGCTCCGGCGAGCTGCGCTGCCACCATTGCGGCCATGTCGAACGCGTGCCGCGCCAGTGCCCGTCGTGCGGCAAAGTGGATTTGCGCCCGGTCGGCGCAGGTACGGAGCGCGCCGAGGAGCGACTGGGGATTCTGTTTCCGGACTATCCCGTGTTGCGGGTGGATCGCGACAGCACCTCGCGCAAAGACGCCATGAATCAGCTGTTCGCCACCATTCAGCGCGGCCAGCCGTGCATTCTGGTGGGCACGCAGATGCTTGCCAAAGGGCACCACTTTCCGCGCGTTACGCTGGTGTCGATTCTGGATGCTGACGGCGGGCTATTTTCCGGGGACTTCCGCGCCAGTGAGCGCATGGCGCAGCTGATCGTGCAGGTGGCCGGGCGTGCAGGCCGGGCCGAAGAACCGGGCCGCGTGATCATTCAAACCCACCTGGCCGACCACCCGCTGTTGATCCAGCTGACTGAACAGGGTTATTTCGCCTTTGCCGAGCAGGCCTTGAGCGAGCGGCGTGCCGCTGGCCTGCCGCCGTTTTCGCACCTGGCCCTGCTGCGCGCCGAAGCCCATAAACCGGGGCAGGCTGAAGGTTTTCTGGATCAGGCCTGCGCTGAAGCCGAACAATTGTTGATCGACATGAACCTGGGCGGCATCGAACTGCTCGGCCCTGTTCCCGCTCCAATGGAGCGTCGCGCGGGCCGCTATCGTGCGCAACTACTGCTGCAATCCAACGCCCGCGCGCCGCTGCATAAATTGCTCAGCACCTGGCTGCTGGCACTTGAGTCAATGCCCAGCGGACGGCAGGTCAGGTGGTCGCTGGATGTGGATCCGGTGGATTTGTATTGAGAAGCACACCCCTGTAGGAGCTGCCGAAGGCTGCGAATAGCGGTGTGTCAGATGCCCAGCTTTCGCAGCCTTCGGCAGCGCCTACAGGTCCTGAGTCGTGCCATACATCTCCAACGCGGTTGGCAAGGTGGCTCCGGCAACGGATAATGCCCAGTTTTTCCACCCGCGCATCCAGGCGCTGCCGCGCTTGCGGTCGAAGAGAGCACCATGAAAGACACCATTCGCCAGCTGATCCAACAAGCCCTGAGCCAACTCGTCACCGAGGGCGTCTTGCCAGAAGGCCTGTCGCCAGCGATTCAGGTGGAGAATGCCAAGGACAAGACCCACGGCGACTTCGCCAGCAACATCGCCATGATGCTGGCCAAACCTGCTGGCATGAAACCCCGCGATCTGGCTGAAAAGCTGATCGCCGCGCTGCCTGCCGACGAGCAGATCAGCAAGGTTGAAATCGCTGGCCCAGGCTTCCTGAACTTCTTCCAGAACACCCAGGCCCTGGCGGCGCGTCTGGACGCGGCTCTGGCCGATGCCCAGCTGTCGGTGCGCAAAGCCGGGCCGGCGCAACGTACCGTGGTCGATCTGTCGGCACCTAACCTGGCCAAAGAGATGCACGTCGGCCACCTGCGCTCGACCATCATCGGTGATGGCGTGGCCAACGTTCTGGAGTTTCTCGGCGATACCGTGATCCGCCAGAACCACGTGGGCGACTGGGGTACTCAGTTCGGCATGCTGCTGGCGTATCTGCAAGAGCAGCCAGCCACCAGCGACGAGCTGTCCGACCTGGAAGACTTCTACCGTGCCGCGAAGAAACGCTTCGACGAATCCGAAGAATTCGCCGAACGCGCCCGTGGCCTGGTGGTGAAACTGCAAGCGGGCGATGCCGAATGCCTGAGCCTGTGGACCAAATTCAAAGACATCTCCCTGTCCCACTGCCAGAAAGTCTACGACCTGCTGAACGTGAAACTGACGCCGGCCGACGTGATGGGCGAAAGCGCCTACAACGACGATCTGGCCAATGTCGTCAGCGACCTGAAAGCCAAGAACCTGCTGGTTGAGAGCAACGGCGCCCAGTGCGTCTTCCTCGAAGAATTCCGCACCGCCGACGACACCCCGTTGCCGGTCATTGTGCAAAAGGCCGGTGGCGGCTATCTGTATGCCACCACTGACCTGGCAGCGATCCGCTACCGCAGCAACGTATTGAAAGCCGACCGCGCGCTGTATTTCGTCGATCAGCGTCAGGCGCTGCACTTCCAGCAAGTGTTCGAAGTCGCGCGTCGTGCCGGTTTCGTCCACGACGGCATGCAGCTGGAGCACATGGGCTTCGGCACCATGAACGGCGCAGATGGGCGCCCGTTCAAGACCCGCGACGGGGGCACCGTCAAGCTGATCGACCTGCTCGATGAAGCCAAAGAACGCGCCTACACCCTGGTCAAGGAAAAGAATCCCGAGCTGGCCGAAGACGAACTGCGCACCATCGCCAAGGCTGTGGGCATCAGCGCGGTGAAATACGCCGACCTGTCCAAGCACCGTGCCAGTGACTACAGCTTCAACTTTGATCAGATGCTCAGTTTCGAAGGCAACACCGCGCCTTACCTGCTGTATGCCTACACCCGTGTTGCCGGTGTGTTCCGCAAGCTCGGCACGCCATTTGATGCCAGCAAGGGCCAAATCGTCCTTGAGGCCGCGCAGGAACAGGAACTGGCGGCGCGTCTGGCGCAGTTCGGGGAAATCCTGAATAACGTCGCCGAAAAGGGTACGCCACACGTGTTGTGCGCTTACATTTACGACCTCGCCGGTCTGTTCTCCAGCTTCTACGAGAACTGCCCGATCCTGGGTGCGGACAGTGCCGAACAACAGCAGAGCCGTTTGCGTCTCGCTGCGTTGACCGGTCGTACCCTCAAGCAAGGCCTGGATTTGTTGGGTCTGGAAACTCTGGAGCGCATGTAAGTTGGCTGCTGCGAAAAAGAAACCTGCACCCAAGCGCGGCGCCAGCCGTTATCAAGCACCTGCAAAGAAGCCGATTCCGGGATGGATGTGGCTGGCGGTTGGCCTCACGGTCGGTGCTTTCATCGTGTTTCTGATGAAGCTTGAACCCGGTGGCGATGACGTCAAGCGGGTCAAGGCCGAAGCCAAGGCGGCCAAAATCGCCGAAGCGAACAAGACGCCGCCGAGCCCGACCGCGCCCGTGAAGCCCAAGTATGACTTCTACACGCTGCTGCCGGAATCGGAAGTCATCGTGCCCAACGAAGCCGTGCCGGAGAAAACTCCGCCGCCGGTGGTTGCGCCAGTCACGCCTGAACAGGCGGCGAAGATCGACACGGCTCGTGCTCAAGCGGCACTGAGCGGCCTGACGCCACCTCCGCCGCCTCCTGTCGCGAAACCGGCAGCGGTGACGCAGTTCTTTCTGCAAGCGGGCTCGTTCCGCAAGAAAGAAGACGCCGACAAGGTACGGGCGCAGATCATCCTGCTGGGCCAGAGCGCTGCGGTCGAGTCCGGCACCGTCAAGGAAGAAACCTGGTACCGCGTACTGGTCGGCCCGTTCAGCAACCGCGAACAACTGACCATCGCTCAGAAACAATTGGCCAGTGGCGGGTTTAGTAACTTGTTGTTGCAGCAGCGCAGTAAGTAAGCGGTAGCCCTGCACCTGTAGGAGCTGCCGAAGGCTGCGAATGGCGATCTATCTGATGAATCGCTTCGCAGCCTTCGGCAGCTCCTACAAGGTCCATTGCGACACCGCCACTCATCCCTCAAGGTTGAAATCCCCACCCCCACCCCCATATGAGTTTTCACCAGGGCATTTTCGCCCCGCTGTGTGGAGACTCTCCCTTGACCACCATCGTTTCAGTGCGCCGCCACGGCAAAGTCGTCATGGCTGGCGACGGCCAGGTTTCTCTAGGCAACACCGTCATGAAAGGCAACGCCAAGAAAGTGCGTCGTCTGTATCACGGCGAAGTGATTGCCGGTTTCGCTGGCGCCACGGCCGACGCGTTCACTCTTTTCGAACGCTTCGAAGGGCAACTTGAGAAGCACCAAGGTCATCTGGTGCGTGCCGCTGTAGAACTCGCCAAAGACTGGCGTACCGACCGCTCCCTGAGCCGTCTGGAAGCCATGCTGGCAGTCGCCAATAAAGACGCTTCACTGATCATCACCGGTAACGGCGATGTCGTTGAACCCGAGGATGGCCTTATTGCCATGGGTTCGGGCGGTGCTTTCGCCCAGGCCGCTGCTCGCGCCCTGCTGCAAAAGACTGATCTGTCGGCACGTGAAATCGCTGAAACCGCATTGCATATTGCTGGCGATATCTGCGTGTTCACCAACCACAACATCACCATTGAGGAGCAGGACCTCGCCGAGTAAGCCTGATGTTGGCCGCCGCGCAGGCGGCCATGCAGCCTGACCCCGCTGGAGGACCGTCAAATACCATGTCCATGACTCCCCGTGAAATTGTCCACGAACTCAACCGCCATATCATCGGCCAGGACGATGCCAAGCGCGCCGTCGCCATTGCCCTGCGTAATCGCTGGCGCCGGATGCAGCTCCCTGAAGAGCTGCGCGTTGAGGTCACGCCCAAGAACATCCTGATGATAGGCCCGACCGGCGTTGGTAAAACCGAGATCGCCCGTCGTCTGGCCAAGCTGGCCAACGCGCCATTCATCAAGGTCGAAGCCACCAAGTTCACCGAAGTTGGCTATGTGGGCCGCGATGTCGAGTCGATCATTCGTGATCTGGCCGATGCCGCCATCAAGCTGCTGCGCGAACAGGAAATCGTCAAAGTCCGTCACCGCGCCGAAGACGCCGCCGAAGATCGCATCCTCGACGCCCTGCTGACGCCAGCCCGCACCGGTTTCCAGGAAGAAGCTGCGCCGAGCAACGATTCCAACACGCGTCAGCTGTTCCGCAAGCGCCTGCGTGAAGGCCAGCTGGACGACAAGGACATCGAGATCGAAGTCAGCGAAGCCGTTGGCGTCGATATTTCTGCGCCGCCGGGCATGGAAGAGATGACCAACCAGCTGCAAAGCCTGTTTGCCAACATGGGCAAGGGCAAAAAGAAAACTCGCAAGCTCAAGGTCAAGGAAGCGCTGAAACTGGTGCGCGAAGAAGAAGCAGGTCGCCTGGTCAACGATGAAGAGTTGAAGGTCAAGGCACTGGAAGCGGTCGAGCAGCACGGCATCGTGTTCATCGACGAAATCGACAAAGTCGCCAAGCGCGGCAACGTCGGCGGCGCTGATGTGTCCCGTGAAGGTGTGCAGCGCGATTTGCTGCCGCTGATCGAAGGCTGCACGGTTAACACCAAGCTGGGCATGGTCAAGACCGACCACATCCTGTTCATCGCCTCCGGCGCGTTCCACCTGAGCAAGCCGAGTGACCTGGTGCCTGAGCTGCAGGGCCGTCTGCCGATCCGCGTTGAACTCAAAGCCCTGTCACCACAGGATTTCGAGCGCATCCTCAGCGAGCCGCATGCGTCCCTGACCGAGCAATACTGCGCGCTGCTCAAGACTGAAGGCCTGAACATCGAATTCCAGCCCGACGGCATCAAGCGTCTCGCCGAGATCGCCTGGCAGGTTAACGAGAAGACCGAGAACATCGGTGCCCGTCGTCTGCACACCCTGCTTGAGCGCCTGCTCGAAGAGGTGTCGTTCAGCGCAGGTGACCTGGCCAGCTCCCCGGACGCCGCGCCGATCCTGATCGATGCCGAGTACGTGAACAGCCACCTGGGCGAACTGGCCAAGGATGAGGATCTGTCGCGCTACATCCTTTAACGGCAAACGCTCCCCCCGTGGGAGCGAATTCATTCGCGAAGGGGCCTTCAACTCCTGCATCATTGGCGCCTGACACGACGCCTTCGCGAATGAATTCGCTCCCACAGTTTCGCGTCCGAACGTAATGGCCTTTCCATGACCAAAATCCCCACCGCCATCCAGCTGCACAAAGCCTCGAAAACCCTGACCCTCAAGTACGGGCCGGACGAGGAATACCATTTGCCTGCGGAGTTCCTGCGGGTGCATTCGCCGTCCGCAGAGGTGCAAGGTCATGGCAAGCCAATCCTGCAATTTGGCAAGCTGGGCGTCGGTCTCAGCAAGGTTGAACCGGCAGGGCAATACGCACTGAAATTGACCTTCGATGACGGTCATGACAGCGGATTGTTCACCTGGGAATATCTCTACCAACTGGCGCAACGTCAGGAAACATTGTGGACAGACTATTTGCAGGAGCTGAAAAACGCCGGCAAGTCCCGTGATCCTTCCGAGCAAGTCATTCGGCTGATGCTCTAAACCCCCGTCCCAGAGCCGTCCGGCGTATTAGGACGCACTTTCTAATTTGTTTTGCTCCAATGTGCCGCGCAGCGGCCAATGACTGGCGCTGCTTGCGATTTTTTTGAATCTCGCGTAACCAATGGCATTGGCAAGTTCCCTGCATCACTGAGTGCAGCACAAAGGGTGTGCGAGAAGCCGTCGCAAGAAGCGCAGCTGTTCACGTCATGCGCGCTGGCGACAGAGTACCTCTAACGGAATAAGTGGTTTAGCCATCATCGGTCACCCGAGCAGTAGTACCGGCATTTGCCTGTGTCACTGGTTCACAGGGAAGTCAGTACTCGTCTCAGGACAATGGAGCGTCGTGAATGAGTAGCAAGAACAACGATGACCTGCAACAACAGGCTTCTGAACACACGCTGGGCCTTAACCCAGTGGTAGGCCTGCGGCGCAAGGATCTACTGACCACAGCGCGCATGGTGCTACGCCAGGCATTGAAGCAACCGTTCCACAGCGTCAAGCACATCGCCCATCTGAGCGTCGAACTCAAGAACGTCATGCTCGGCAAATCGCCTTTGAAACCCAGCGATGACGACCGCCGTTTCAACGACCCTGCATGGAGCCAGAACCCGCTTTATCGCCGCTATCTACAGACCTATCTGGCGTGGCGAAAAGAGCTGCACGACTGGATCGGCGACAGCAATCTTTCGCCACAGGACATCAATCGCGGGCACTTCGTGATCAACCTGATGACCGAAGCCATGTCACCCACCAACAGCGCGGCCAACCCTGCGGCAGTCAAACGCTTCTTCGAAACCGGTGGCAAAAGCCTGCTCGACGGCCTCTCCCATCTGGCCAAAGATCTGGTGCACAACGGCGGCATGCCCAGCCAGGTCAACATGGATGCCTTCGAAGTGGGCAAAAGCCTGGGCGTTAGCGAAGGCGCGGTGGTGTTTCGCAATGATGTGCTCGAACTGATCCAGTACAAGCCCGCCACCGAACAAGTCCACGAGCGCCCGTTGCTGGTCGTACCGCCACAGATCAACAAGTTTTATGTCTTCGACTTGAGCCCGGAAAAGAGCCTTGCGCGTTTCTGCCTGGGCAGCAAAGTACAGACGTTCATCGTCAGCTGGCGCAACCCTACCAAGGCGCAGCGCGAGTGGGGCCTGTCGACCTATATCGATGCCCTGAAGGAAGCGGTGGACGTCGTCTCGGCGATCACCGGCAGCAAGGACATCAACATGCTCGGCGCCTGCTCGGGCGGCATCACCTGCACGGCGCTGCTGGGCCATTACGCAGCCCTCGGGGATCAGAAAGTCCATGCCCTGACGCTGCTGGTCAGCGTCCTCGACACCACGCTAGACACTGATGTGGCGCTGTTTGTCGACGAGCAGACGCTGGAGTCCGCCAAACGCCATTCCTATCAGGCGGGCGTACTGGAGGGTAGCGACATGGCCAAGGTGTTTGCCTGGATGCGCCCCAACGACCTGATCTGGAATTACTGGGTCAACAATTACCTGCTGGGGAACGAGCCTCCGGTGTTCGACATCCTGTTCTGGAACAACGACACCACTCGCCTGCCCGCCGCCTTTCACGGCGACCTGATCGAAATGTTCAAGAACAACCCATTGATCCGCCCCAATGCCCTGGAAGTCTGCGGCACGCCAATCGATCTCAAACAGGTGACCAGCGACGTGTTCTGCCTGGCGGGCACCAACGATCACATCACGCCCTGGGGCTCGTGCTACAAATCGGCGCGACTGTTTGGCGGCAATACCGAGTTCGTGCTGTCCAGCAGTGGCCACATTCAAAGCATCCTCAACCCGCCGGGCAACCCCAAGTCACGTTACATGACCAACAGCGAAATGCCGGCCGATCCGAAGGTCTGGCAGGAAAACGGCACCAAACACACGGATTCCTGGTGGCTGCACTGGCAGAACTGGCTGACCGAACGCTCCGGCAAACTGAAGAAAATCCCGGCCAGCCTTGGCAGCAAGGCGTTTCCGGCTGGCGAAGCCTCGCCAGGGACTTATGTCCACGAACGCTAGACAGGACGGCGACGGATGGCGTCAGGAACTGCCATCCGTTGCCGTTAAACCGGTACCTACATTGGATAGATGACCCGTGGGAGCTGCCGAAGGCTGCGAACAGCGGAGTGTCAGGCTTAGCGCCTTCGCAGCCTTCGGCAGCTTCTACAGGTCAGCCACATTTATCACCTTCACATGATCCGACCAAAGCGCAGGACAGCTTTCCAGCGGTTTAACCCACAGGGCCTCGCGCATGCCGCAACCGTTTATTTTTCGCACCATCGACCTCAATGGCCACAGCATCCGCACCGCGGTCAGGCCCGGCAAAAGCAACCTCACGCCGCTGCTGATTTTCAATGGCATCGGCGCCAACCTGGAGCTGGTGTTTCCGTTCGTGGACGCCCTCGATCCGGACCTGGAAATCATCGCGTTCGATGTGCCCGGTGTCGGCGGTTCCTCAACCCCCAGCCGCCCGTACCGCTTCCCCGGTCTGGCGAAGCTGGCTGCGCGCATGCTCGATTATCTGGATTACGGCCAGGTCAACGCCATCGGTGTGTCCTGGGGCGGCGCCCTGGCGCAGCAGTTTGCTTATGACTATCCAGAGCGCTGTAAGAAGCTGGTGCTGGCGGCCACGGCGGCAGGCGCCGTGATGGTGCCCGGCAAACCCCGTGTGCTGTGGTTGATGGCCAGCCCGCGTCGCTATATCCAGCCGTCCCACGTGATCCGCATCGCGCCGGAAATCTACGGCGGTGCCTTTCGACGTGATCCCTACCTGGCTGCCAATCACGCGGCGAAGGTCCGTTCGTCCGGCAAGCTGGGTTACTACTGGCAGCTGTTCGCGGGCATGGGCTGGACCAGCATCCACTGGCTGCACAAGATCCACCAGCCCACGCTGGTGCTCGCCGGTGATGATGATCCGCTGATCCCCCTGATAAATATGCGCCTGCTGGCCTGGCGTATACCCAACGCCCAGCTACACATAATCGATGACGGTCATTTATTCCTGATCACCCGCGCCGAAGCAGTGGCGCCCATCATCATGAAATTTCTCGAACAGGAACGGCAGCGCGCGGTGATGCACCCGCATCCTGCGCCCGGCGCGCATTGATCTGAACCAGCAACGAGGACCTGAATTTTTCGCGACAGCAAAAACGCTTCACTGACTGTGCCGTTTTGACGGGATGTTGTAAGGCACAGCTCAGGAATAACAGTTGATGGCACGACGACGGAGTGTTGCCCCCATGCGAGAAAAATCAACGAACAGCGCCGAGACCTCGGCGGCGACTTACATCAATGCGCAAAGCGCGATTACCGGCCTGCGCGGCCAGGACTTGCTGTCCACGCTACGCAAGGTCGCGGCCCAGGGTTGGCGACATCCGCTGCGAAGCGCGCGGCATGCACTGACGCTAGGCAAGCAAGTGGGCCGGGTGATGCTGCTGGGCGAGACGCCCTACCCGATGAACCCGCGTGACAGCCGCTTCGCTGATCCCACGTGGAGCCTCAACCCGGTTTATCGTCGCGCGCTGCAGACTTACCTGGCCTGCCAACACCAGACCCGACAATGGATCGACGACAGTGATCTGAGCAAAGACGATCGCGACCGGGCGCACTTCATTTTTTCGCTGCTCAACGACGCCCTGTCGCCCTCCAACACCCTGCTCAACCCCATGGCCGTCAAAGAGCTGTTCAACAGCGGCGGGAGCAGCGTGATCAAAGGCCTGAGTCACATGTTCGATGACTTGCTGCACAACAACGGCCTGCCAAGCCAGACCACCAAAGACGCTTTCGAAGTGGGCCGCACGGTGGCGACCACTCAAGGGTCAGTGGTGTTTCGCAGCGACATGCTGGAGTTGATCCACTACAAGCCGATGAGCGAAAAACAGTACGCCACACCGCTGCTGATCGTGCCGCCGCAAATCAACAAGTTCTACATTTTTGACCTCAGCCCAACCAACAGCTTCGTCCAGTACTGCCTCAAGAATGGCTTGCAGACGTTTGTCATCAGTTGGCGCAACCCGGACGTGCGCCATCGAGAATGGGGCCTGTCGACCTACGTCCAGGCGGCGGAGGAAGCGCTGAATGTCTGCCGCACCATCTGCGGTGCAAAAGAGGTCAACCTGGTGGGTGCCTGCGCGGGCGGTCTGACCATCGCCGCGCTGCAAGGACATTTACAGGCCAAACGCCAGATTCGTCGGGTCTCAAGCGCCACTTACATGGTCAGCCTGCTGGACAGCCAGATCGAAAGCCCGGCCACGCTGTTTATCGACGAGCAAACCCTGGAAGCGGCCAAGCGGCGCTCTTATCAACAAGGTGTGCTGGATGGTCGCGACATGGCCAAGGTATTCGCCTGGATGCGCCCCAACGATCTGATCTGGAGCTACTGGATCAATAACTACTTGCTGGGCAAGACGCCGCCACCCTTCGACATTCTCTACTGGAACAACGACAGCACCCGCCTGCCCGCCGCGCTACATGGCGACCTGCTGGATTTCTTCAAGCACAACCCGCTCAGCCACCCGGGCGGGCTTGAGGTGTGCGGCACGCCGATTGATCTGCAGAAGGTCACGGTCGACAGCTTCAACGTTGCGGGCATGAACGACCACATCACGCCGTGGGATGCGGTGTATCGCTCGACGCTGTTGCTGGGCGGGGAGCGGCGCTTTCTGTTGTCCAACAGCGGCCATGTGCAGAGCATTCTCAACCCGCCGGGCAACCCGAAATCCAATTACGTCGAGAACGGCGAATTGAGCAGCGATCCGCGCGCCTGGTATTACGACGCAAAAAATCACGAAGGCAGCTGGTGGCCGACCTGGCTTGAATGGATTCAGGCCCGCTCCGGCACCCAGCACGAAACCCGCAGGGCAACAGGCAACGCCACCTACCCGCCCATGGAGGCGGCGCCGGGGACGTATGTGCATGTGCGGTGAAGACGGGACGCTGGCAACTCTCCCTATGGGAGCGAATTCATTCGCGAAGGCGGCATTGCAGACGACGAATCTGTGTCGAATGTACCGGCCCTTTCGCGAATGAATTCGCTCCCACAATGTTACAAACCCATGGCCTAACCCCAAACAAGAAGACCGGATGAAAACCCGCGACCGTATCCTTGAATGCGCCCTGACACTGTTCAATCAGCAGGGCGAGCCGAATGTTTCGACACTGGAAATTGCCAACGAGATGGGCATCAGCCCTGGCAATCTGTATTACCACTTTCATGGCAAGGAGCCTTTGATTCTTGGCCTGTTTGAACGCTTCCAGGCGGAGCTGACGCCGCTGCTCGACCCACCGGAAAACGCCCAACTGGCGGCTGAAGATTACTGGCTGTTCCTGCACCTGATCGTCGAGCGGTTGGCGCAGTACTGCTTCCTGTTCCAAGACTTATCCAACCTGGCCGGCCGCCTGCCCAAACTGGCGCGCGGCATTCGCAATCTGCTCAACAGCCTCAAGCGCACCCTGGCCTCATTGCTCGCGCGGTTGAAAGCCGAAGGTCAACTGGAGAGCGATACCCAGGCCCTCGGGCAACTGGTGGAGCAGATCACCATGACCCTGCTGTTTTCCCTGGACTACCAACGCATTCTGGACCGCGAAGCGCAGGTGCGAGTAGTGGTTTACCAGATCATGATGCTCGTGGCGCCACACCTGATCCCGCCATCGCGTGACGCGGCGCAGCAGTTGGCGATGCATTATCTGGAGGGCTGATTTTTCTGCATGCCAACCTGTGGGAGATTTTATGGTTGGCCGCAAGCTGACGTGGGACCGCTGACGTGGGACCGGCTTTAGCCGGGAAAGCGGGATATCAGACGATAAATATGGAGTGGCTGTACTGGCCTCTTCCCGGCTAAAGCCGGTCCCACGTCGTCATAACCCTACCCACAAAAAAGCCCGACCTGTTTGCACAGATCGGGCTTTTGCCCTGCCATCCCGGAATCAGGACTGGCTGGCTGGAGTCGACGAAGGTGTCGAGGTTGCAGCCGACGCAGGCGCTGTCGCTGTGTTGGTCGCCGCAGAGGCTGCTGGCTCTGCAGGTTTGGCAGCGGCCTTGGGTGCTGCCTTGGGTGCCGCAGGCTTCTTCGCAGCGGCTGGCTTCTTCGCGGCAGCAGGTTTGCTGGCTGCTACGGATTTAGCCTTGGTTGCGGTTTTGCTCGCTGCCTTGCTTGCAGCCGTCAGCGGTTTGGCCGCTGCCGCTTTTGCTGCTGGCTTGGCCGCTGCCGTTTTGGTCGCTACCTTATCGGCGGCCTTGGCGACCGGCTTGGCAGCTGCCTTGACCAGCGGCTTGGCAGTGGTCTTCGGCGCAGGTTTGGAAGCCGCAGCACGCGCAACCGGTGGAACGCTTTGCCCGGTCAGCTTCTCGATCTGCTTGGTCAACAGATCAACCTTGCTGTGCAGCGCCTTGACTTCATTACGGCTCGGCACGCCCAGGCGAGAAATGGCGCTGTTCAGGCGCTTGTCGAAAGCCCCTTCCAGTTCGCTCCACTTGCCCATTGCCAAGTCTTTCACATCGCCAACCCGGGACTTCGCAGCTTTGGCCTGACCCTTGACTTCATCAACCTGTTTATCGACTTCGACCTTGGTTTCTTTCTCAGCCTTTTCGCCATCTTTAACCAGGGTTTCAAAAAGCTTACTGCCGTCGTTACTGATCTTCGAGTAAGCACCCAAACCAGCCAGCCAGATTTGACGAGAGTATTTTTCAACTCCGCCCATCCACGAGCTGCCTTCTTTTTCGAGTTTCTTCTTGCCAGCCATCCCGCTCTCCTTATTTTTTGTTTACTACACGTTCAAGCAATGCCGTCAGCCCATCGAGCTTAGCAGACAGTGCATCAACGTCATGTCGGGAAGGGATGCCGATGCGATTCAAGGCACTGGCAACGCGTCGATCAAAGGCATTCTCGATCCGGTCCAGACGGCTTTCGACTGCATCAACGGTCTGAACGACATCATCGTTAAACGCATCAAGCTCGGTGTTCGCGGCTTCGACTTTCTGGTCGATGACGTGCTTGGCTTTCTTCTCGGTTTCTTCGCCAGTACGGATCAGTTCCTTGATGTACTCGCTACCTTCCTGCTCGGCCCAGGAATAAGCACCCAGCCCGGCCAGCCAGATCTTGCGGGCATAAAGCCTGACGTCGGACACTGCAGATTCCTGTTCAGCTTCGGCTTTTTTCTTCAACAACCTTACTTTGGCCATGGTCCACCTCGCGCTCGAAATGTTGGAGGATCACCCCGAGGGAATGGGGCATGAGCACGAAAGTAATCGCAATAATTAGAATGCACACCCTAGGTTTGGAGGATGTTGATGGGGTGTAGGAAAGTGGTGTAGGACTTGGTCCTCCCGCTGGAATGCTTTTCCCCCTGTGGGAGCGAATTCATTCGCGAAGGGGCAATTACACACGAACAATCTCTTTCGGATGTACTGGCCTCTTCGCGAATGAATTCGCTCCCACAGGGTTTGGCACATGTCGTCGGCTGATCAGGAAACCAGCGCCTTATCCAGCTGCCGCTCGACTTCGGTCTGGATCTGCCCGCTCATGGCCGACAGGAAGAAATTCAGGTCCAGGTCCACGGTCATCAGTGCTCCTTCAGTAGAGGTCATCGAGAACCAAATAGCGTATGCACAATTAAAAACCCCGTCAGGCTGAGCACGATGAAGACAGTTGCCAGGACTATTTCGAAACTGGAAATCATCAGACCTACGAGCGCACTGGCAATGCCTCCAGAAACAAACACCACAGTATTCAGCATCGAA